>NZ_JAUYNW010000115.1 GCF_030698145.1 Phenylobacterium sp.
CGTCGACAACTGCTACTTCCCGCTGTTCATCCCCCTGGGCTTCTTCGCCAAGGAGGCCGAGCACGTGGAGGGCTTCGCCAAGGAGATGGCGGTGGTCACCCACCACCGGCTGAAGCTGATCGACGGCAAGCTGCAGCCCGACCCGGACGCCAAGCTCGATGAGCCGCTGATCGTGCGTCCCACCTCCGAGACCATCATCGGCGACGCCTTCTCGCGCTGGATCAAGAGCCACCGAGACCTGCCCATGAAGATCAACCAGTGGGCCAATGTGGTCCGCTGGGAGATGCGCACGCGGCTGTTCCTGCGGACCTCCGAATTTCTCTGGCAGGAGGGCCACACTGCCCATGCCAGCCGCGAGGACGCGCTGAAGTCCACGCTGGAAGCGCTGGAGATGTACCGCGAGTTCTCCGAGACCGTGCTGGCCGTGCCGGTCATCGCCGGCGAGAAGCCGGAGAACGAGCGCTTCCCCGGGGCCGACAACACCTTCTCCATCGAGGCCATGATGCAGGACGGCAAGGCCCTGCAGGCCGGGACCTCGCACTATCTGGGGACCAGTTTCGCCCGCGCCCAGAACATTCGCTACCAGGGCGACGCCGGGGAGCTGGAGTTCTGCCACACCTCCAGCTGGGGCACCTCGACCCGCCTGATCGGCGGACTGATCATGACCCATGGCGACGATGACGGCCTGCGCCTGCCGCCGGCCGTCGCACCGCGCCAGGTGGTGGTGGTGCCCATGCTGCGCGGTAAGCCCGAGGACGCCGAGGTCCTGGCCTATGGCCAGGCGCTGGTGAAGGACCTGGAGCAGCAGTTCGCCCTGGGCGAGCCGATCCGCGCCCTGCTGGACGTCAAGGACCAGAAGTCGGCCGACAAGCGCTGGAACTGGGTGCGCCGCGGCGCGCCGATCATCGTGGAGCTCGGCCCGCGCGACGCCGCCGGCGGTCAGGTGACCTTCATGCGCCGCGACGACCTGCGCGACGGCGACCGGGTGAAGAGCCAGGCCATGAGCCGCGACGACTTCGTCACCGCGGCGCCCGGCCTGCTGGCGGCGATCCAACAGACCCTGTTCGAGGAGGCCAAGGCCAGGCTCGACGCCAACATCGTCACCGACCTGACCACCTTCGACCAGGTGGCCGAGCACTTCGGCCAAGTGGCCGACGAGGACGAGGAGGCGAGCCCCTTCCGCGGCTGGATCCGCGCGTCCTGGTCGCGGCCCAGCGGCGACGAGCTGGAAGCTGTGGTGCAGAAGCTGAAGGCCTTCAAGCTGACCCTGCGCAACGCGCCGATGGATCAGCCCGCGACCTTCGGCCCCTGCATCTTCACCGGCGCGCCGGGCGTCGAGGAGATCCTGATCGGGCGGGCGTACTAGGCCGGCCGCTCGGCCAGGTAGGTCGCGTAGACCGGCTCTTCGTAACTGGCCTGCAGCAGGGTGAACCCGGCCTCGGTGATCAGGCGCTCCATGATCCAGCCGAAGGTGGAGTGCTCGTCGCGCACGTGACAGGCGACGTCTTCGCGCGTGTAGCCGGTTTGCGCCGTCATGTAGCCGATCCAGACCTCCACGGTCCCTGCGACGGCCGCCGGCGCGCAGTTGAAGACCACGTCCTCGAGATAAAGCCGTCCGCCTGGCTTCAGGGCGTCGTGGATCCGCACCAGGGCCGCGGCCTTCCAGAAGTCCGGGAGGTGGTGCAGCGCGAACTTGCTGGTCACAAGGTCGAGATCGGTCGCCTCGAAGGTCAGGAAGCCCGCGTGCCGTCGGTCCAAGGCGACGCCGGCATGGTCGGCCCGCCGCGCGACGGCGCGCAGCATCGCCGCCGAGACGTCAACGGCCTGAACCCGGGCGCCCATGGCGGCGGCTTGGCAGGCCATGATTCCCGTGCCGCACCCGATGTCGGCCATTGCGGTCCCGGCGCCCACGCCAAGTCGTTCGAGCAGGGCGGCGTCCTTTACGGCCGAACCGCCCTGGCGGGCGTCATAGGTCTCGACCTCGCGCTCGTCCTCGAAATCGAGCCCGACCTGTCGCAGATCGTCATAGACCCAGTCGCGATGTTCCATATCTCTCTCCATCGAAGGCGCTGATGGAGGAAACGGGCCGGTGTCCATCCGCGCGGGGCGGGGACCGGCTGTGTTCTCGGGCCTAGCTCAAGGCGCAAGCGTCCGCGGGTCCCAGCAGGGCGGGACTACGTTGCGGACGAGGGCGTTCAGCGGGCTCACAAGGTGAAGCCTAGACCGAACCCGCGGGAAGCGCGAGGCCTCCTAGCCGCCGGTCGAGCGTGCCTGCGCGCGCTGATAAGCCGGTCGCTCCGCCAGGCGCTCGCGATAGGCGACGAGCCGGTCGGGGATCGTCCCGTTCAGCGCGCCGCGCCAGATGCCGAGCGCGGTGCTGACCGCGATGTCGGCCAGGCTGAAGGTGTCGCCCGCGAGATAGGGCTGGTCGCCGAGGACGTCGGAGACGTAACCGAGCGCGTGGGCCATGCGGTCCTCGAGGCCGAGCACCGACCAGTTGCGCTTATCGGCCTCGGGCGCGACGAAGTGCGCGGCCATCAGGGTGTTCATGCTTCCCCCAAGGGTGGCCTCGGTCAGGACGGTCATCTGCAGCACCCGGGCCAGGGCAGACGGATCATCCTTGCCCGGCAGCAGCGGCGTGGGGCCATAGCGCTCAGCCAGGTAGAGCATGATGGCGACGGACTCGTTGATCGCGACCCCGCCCTCGTCCTCCAGGAACGGCACGCCCCCGGCCGGGTTGAGCGCCTGGTAGTCGTCGGGGAACGGGAAGGGGAGGACCTTCACCTCGTAGGGCAGGCCCATCTCCTCACATTGCCAGAAGACCCGCAGGCCCCGCGCGCCGCGGGCGAAGTTGTAGACCTTGATCATTTGCCGCTCCGCACGCGCAGGAAGCCGCCGAGCCAGGTGAGCGGCAGGCCGGTGACGGCCAGCGCGATCGGGTACCAGCGCGGGCCGAGGTCCATGTTCCAGGTGGCGACCACCCCGAGCGTGCCGGCGGCCAGGCCGATGACGCCAAGGATGAAGGCGTGGCGCAGGGGCAGGCTGGGCGCGAGCCTGGCGCAAACATAGCCGCCGAGCACGGTGAAGACGCAGCGATAGGCCAGGGCCAGGGCGTTCAGGCCGGGGTCATACATCGGCTCGCCGTTGGCCGGATAGACCTTCAGCGCGTGGAGCACGGCGTCGGTGGCGGTCGACAGGACCACCACGGTGGCGAAGCCGGCCAGCACGGCGAGGATGCTTCGCCCGATCCGGCGGGGAGGAGACGCGACGTCGACTGTCATGGGAGTTCCTCTGTCTTGGCCGGCGTCGTCCGCCGGGGTTTTGGGGGCTTGGAGAGTTGGCGAAGCGCGTCCTTGCCGCACCAGCGCGCGGCGGGGTCGGTCGAGGCCCCCAGGCGCCGCGCGGTGTCCAGGGCGGCAGCCTTCAGCACCGGGCTCGCCTTGCCGCCGATGGCGCGCAGGGCCCAGTTGACGCCCTTCTTGACGAAGTTCCGGTCGTCCGCGGCTTCGCGCTCGATCAGCGCTAGGCCCTCCAGGAACGGCTGGTCGCCGCCGCCCTTGCCGTGCAGGGCCAGGCAGGCCAGCAGGGCGAAGGCCGCGCGTTTCTGGAACTCGTCGTCGCGATCGGCCCAAGGCGCGACCCTGTCGAAGGCGCCGTCGACCTGGTCGAACAGCTTGAAACAAACCGTGTCGACGATTCCCCAGTTGTCGAAGTCGGTGCACCAGCGGTCCATCTGCTCCGGCGTCACCTGGGCCGGATCGTCGATCAGGCTGGCCAGCATGCGGGCCTCGTACCAGCCGGTGAGCCACAGGGCCTCGGCAAGATCGTGCCGCCGCCCGATGGTCTTGGCGATCTTCTGCATATTGGCCATCGAGACGCCGAAGGCCTTGGGCGCCTCGATGCCGAAGCGGGCCATGTTCTCACGGTCGTGGTTGGTGGCCCTGGCCCGCAGCGCCTCCAGCGCGGCGGCCACCTCGTCCTCCAGCGTGGCCATGGACGCGCGCCCTTGCCCGGCTATTGCGCCAGCAGGGCGTCGAGCCGGGCGTAGCCCGCCTCCATGCCCGCGGCCATGTCGGTGGCCAGCATCCCATCGCGGCTGGCCTTGGAGGCGTAGAGCACGATGGTGGTGAGCGTCGTGCGGCCGTCCCGTTCGGCGAGCAGGCTGGTGACTACCGACTCGTCGGCCGGCTCCGCGCCCTCGAAGAGCTGGGTGGCCACGACCCGTTCGGGCGTGACGATCTCGCGATGGACCCCGCCCATGCCCATCTCCTCGCCGTTCGCGCGGCTCCAGACATAGCGGTAGCGGCCGCCCTCCCTGAAATCGATCTCGCAGACCGGCATGGTCCAGCCCGGCGGCCCCAGCAGCCAGCGGCGGACCAGCTCCGGCTTGCTCATGCAGTCGAACACCAGGCGGCGCGGCGCGTCGAAGTCGCGGACGACGACGATCTCCCGATCGCCCGGCGCCGTGATCTCCAGTGTCTTTTCTATAGTCACGGTGTTCGTCCTTTCGTCTGCTTTTCGTCCGAAGGACGAACCGGTCCGGCGCGATCCGACAGGGGGCCTCAGCTATCGTGGCGGCGGCGGGTCACGGGCAGGCCCTCCTGCGCCTTCAGTTCGTCCAGCAGGTTGTCCAGGCGCTGGAAGTTGGCGTCCCAGACCTGCCGGTAGCGCTCCAGCCAGTCGTTCACGCCAGCCAGGGCCTGCGCCTCGATCCGGCAAGGCCGGCGCTGGGCGTCGCGGCCCCGCGAGATCAGCCCCGCGCGCTCCAGCACCTTCAGGTGCTTGGAGATCGCCGGCTGGCTCATGGCGAACGGCTCGGCCAGCTCCGTCACCGAGGCCTCCCCCGCGACCAGCCGCGCCAGGATCGCCCGCCGGGTGGGGTCCGCGAGAGCCGCGAAGGTGGCGTCAAGGCGGTCAGCGTAACTCATGAATTACCTATTAGTTATAGAACTAAGTGGTTATCAATTAGATGCGCGGTTGAGTCAAGCGGGCTCGCGCCGGCGCTGCTCATTGAGTTAGGCTCGCCGGAAATGGGCGGGAGGACAGGCGATGGCGGACGGTTCGGTGGGCGGCTTCGCGCATGACAGGTTCGCGGGCGCGCGTGAGGCCTTCGCGGCCAACCTGGCCACGGGCGCCGACCTGGGCGCCTCGTTCTGCGCCACACTGGAGGGCGAGACCATCGTCGACCTCTGGGGCGGCTGGGCCGACGAGGCCAGGACGAGGCCCTGGGAAGCCGACACCATCGTCAACGTCTATTCGACCACCAAGACCATGACGGCCCTGACCGCCCTGCTGCTGGCCGACCGGGGCGAGCTCGATTTCGACGCACCGGTGGCCCGGTACTGGCCCGAGTTCGCCGCGGCAGGGAAGGAACGGGTCAAGGTCAGCCACCTTATGAGTCACGCCGCGGGGCTGTCGGGCTGGAAGGAGCCGATCACCGTCGAGGACGTCTATGACTGGGAGAAGGTCACGTCCCTGCTGGCCGCCCAGGCGCCCTATTGGGAGCCTGGGACCCGGAGCGGCTATCACGCGCTAACCCAGGGCTTCCTGGTCGGCGAGGTGGTGCGTCGCATCACCGGCAAGTCGCTGGGCACGGTGTTCCGCCAGGAGATCGCCGAGCCGCTGGGCGCGGACTTTCACATCGGCCTGCCGGCCTCGGAAGACGGCAGGGTCGCCGACCTGATCCCTCCGCCGCCGGGCGGGGCGATCGGTGACGGGGAGCAGTCGCCGCTGGTGGCCAACATGTCCCGCAATCCGGGTATCGACCCCCGGGAGACCCGCACCCGCGCCTGGCGCGCGGCCGAGATCCCGGCCGCGGGCGGGCACGGCAACGCCCGCTCGGTGGCCGAGATCCATGTGCTGCTGGCCAATGGCGGGGTGGCGAAGGGCAAACGGCTGCTGTCGGAGGCCGGGTGCCGCAAGGCCCTGGAGCTGCAGATCGAGGGGACCGACCTGATCCTGGGCGGACCGGCGCGGTTCGGGCTGGGTTTCGGCCTGCCCGGCGCGACCGTGCCGTTGCCCAATCCGAACTCGATATTCTGGGGCGGCTACGGCGGCTCGTTGATCATCATCGACATGGATGCGCGCACGACCATCGGCTACGCGATGAACAAGATGGCCGGCACCACAACGGGCGACATGCGCGCCATGGGTATGGCGATGGCGGTCTGGGGCGCGCTGGCGACTTAGATCAGACGATCTTCGAGCCTTCCTTGCCCCAATAGGCGTCCCGGATCAGGCGCTTGTAGAGCTTTCCGGTCGGGTGGCGCGGCAGCTCCTGCATGAACTCGAACAGGCGCGGCGATTTCACGTGGCTGAGGTTGGCGCGGCAATAGGCGGCGAGTTCGGCCTTCAGGTCCTCGCCGGCGCCGGCCCAGTCGGCGGGCTGGATCACGGCCACCACCTTCTCGCCCATCTCCTCGTCGGGGGCGCCGACCACGGCGGCGTCAGCGACCTTGGGATGGGTGATCAGCAGGTTCTCGATCTCCTGCGGATAGATGTTCACCCCGCCGGAGATGATCATGAAGCTCTTGCGGTCGGTGAGGTAGAGGAAGCCCTCCTCGTCGACCCAGCCCACGTCGCCCAGCGTCGTCCAGCCGTACTTGTTGGTGTTCTCGGCGATCTTCTCAGGAGCGTTGTGATAGACCAGCGGCGCGCCGCCGCCGAAATAGACCGTGCCCTCGGCGCGCGGCGGGACCTCCTCACCATCCTCGCCGACGATGTGCAGCTCGGCGGTCGTGGCCTTGCCCACCGAGCCCTTGTGGGTCAGCCAGTCGTGCGGGCCGATGTAGCAGAAACCGTTGCCCTCGCTGCCGGCGTAGTACTCGTGGATCACCGGGCCCCACCAGGCCATCATCTGCTCCTTCACCGGGATGGGGCAGGGGGCCGCGGCGTGGACGGCCGAGCGCATGGAGGAGACGTCGTACTTGGCGCGGGTCTCGGGCGGCAGCTTCAGCATCCGGACGAAGTGGGTGGGCACGAACTGGCCGACGTCGATCCTGTGCTTCTCGATCAGGCGCAGGGCGTCCTCGGGATCGAACTTCTCCATCTGCACCACCGTGCCGCCCAGGCGCTGGACGCTCATGCACCAGCGCAACGGCGCGGCGTGATAGAGCGGGGCCGGGGACAGGTAGATGCTGTCTTCGCGGAACCCGAACAGGCCCTGGGCCATCATCGCCAGGGGACTGGGGGCGTCGATGGGCGCGCCGGTCAGCGGGGGCTTGATGCCCTTCGGCCGGCCGGTGGTGCCCGACGAATAGAGCATGTCGGCGCCGGCGCTCTCGTCGGCGATAGGCGTGGTCGGCATCGGCGCGCGCGCGGCCTCGAAGCTCGCATAGGGCGGACGGGCGTCACCGACCATGTAGAGCTCCACCCCGGGCAGCAGGGCCGGCATCTCGTCGATCACGGGCCCCACGCCTGAGGACGTGATCAGCACCTTCGCCTCGCAGTCGCCCATGATGTACTCGACCTCGCCCGAGGTCAGCTTGGACGAGACGCAGCAGAAATAGAGGCCCGCGCGCTGGGCGGCCCAGGCGATCTCGAAGAACCGCGGGTGGTTGTCCATCAGGATGGCGATGACGTCGCCGGTCTTCAGGCCCATCGACCGGAACAGGTGCGCGCCCTGGTTGGACCGCTCGTCCAGCTCCTTGTAGGTCACAGTCTCGCCGGACCCGGACATGACGTAGGCGGCGCGATCGGGGTGGGTCTTGGCGTGCGTGGCCGGATGCATGTGTTCTTCCTCGCGGCGGTCCAGGGCGCGGGGCGCCTCGACCGTCCTCCCAAACTTATCGTTGTTCAGTCGAATATGCGGCGCTTGACGGACCGTCCGTCAAGCGGGGCGAAATGCACAAAACGCGAGGGAGACCGCGATGGCCGCGCCGACATTCGAAACCCTGACGCTCGAGGTCGAGGACGGCGTCGCCGTCATGACGCTCAACCGTCCCGAGAAGCTGAACGCCTTCAACACCCAGATGATGAAGGACATGATCGCGGCCTTCGACGTCACCGACGGCGATGACGCCATCAAGGCGGTGATCGTCACCGGGGCCGGTCGCGGCTTCTGCGCCGGCGCCGATCTCTCGGCCGGCGCCCAGACCTTCGACTATGAGGCCCGGGGCGGTGAGGACAAGGCCGCCCGCACCCGCGAAGGCCTGCAGCGCGACGGCGGCGGCCTGGTGACCCTGCGCATCTATGAGAGCCTCAAGCCGGTGATCGCCGCGGTCAACGGACCGGCGGTGGGCATCGGGGTGACCATGCAGCTGGCTATGGACATCCGCATGGCCTCGACCGAGGCGCGGTTCGGCCTGGTCTTCGCGCGCCGCGGGCTCAATCCGGAGGCCGCCTCGTCCTGGTTCCTGCCCAAGCTCGTGGGCGTCCAGACCGCGTTGGAGTGGTGCTACACCGGCCGTGTCTTCCCAGCCCAGGAGGCGCTGGACCGGGGCCTCGTGCGATCCCTGCACGCGCCCGAGGACCTGCTGCCCGCCGCCAAGGCCCTGGCCCGCGAGATCGCCGAGAACACCGCCCCGGTCTCCATCGCCATCACCCGCCAACTGATCTGGCGCATGGCCGGCGCGTCCCATCCCATGGAGGCGCACCGCGCCGACAGCCGCGGCATCCAGGCCCGCGGCGCCATGGCCGACGCCCGCGAGGGGGTGATGTCGTTCCTCGAGAAGCGGCCGCCAGCCTTCCCGAACACGGTTTCCGCCGATCTGCCGGATATTTGGCCTGACTGGGAGCCGCCGCAGTTCCGCTGATCACGGCCGGTTAAGCAGGCTATGGTTCCATCGCGTTCGATTCGTCGGCGGATCGCCCAATGAACCAAGCCGCCCCCTCGTCCGATCACGATTCCGCGCCCGCCGCCGCGCAGGTCTTCCGCGCGCGCGGAGCCCTGCTCAAGCGGATGGCCGACGTGGTCTGCCTGCCGAGCTCGCGGGTGAACGCCTTCGAGCGCTCCATGACCGCCGACCTGCTGGTCGACATGCTGCGCGAGGCCGAGCCGGACGAGCGCAAGAAGGTGGCGCGACGCTTGGCCACCCTCACCGAAATCCCCGCCAGCCTGGTGCGCCTGCTGCTGCGCGACCATGTGGATATCGCCGAGGAGCTGCTGGTCGAGTGCCCGTCGCTATCGGACGCCGACCTGCTGGACTGCGTGCGCCTGACTGACCTCGAACACCGGCGGCTGGTGGCGCTGCGCCGCGGCGTCAACGAGGTGGTCTGCGACGTCCTGATCGAGTTCGGCGAGATCATCGTCATCGAATGCCTGCTGAAGAACGATCTGGCGCGGCTGTCCAACGGCGCGATGGAGGCGATCGTGGCCCTGACCCGTGGCGACTCGCGCCTCACCGCGGCGCTGCTGCGCCGGTCCGAGCTGCGGCCGGCCCATGCCTATGTGATGTTCTGGTGGGCCGACGCCGAGACCCGCCGCACGATCCTCCAGCGGTTCGCGGTCAGCCGCGAGGTGCTGCAGGAGGCGACGGGCGACATCTTCGCCCTGGCCGCCGCGGAGGGCTGGCAGGATCCCCTGTCGCGCAAGGCCCTGCAGTTCATCGAACGGCGCCAGCGCAATCGCGCGGCCATCGACAAGAGCCCGTTCGACAGCCTCGAGGCCGCCGTCTCGGCCGCCCAGGACGGCCTGACCCGTGAGATCGCCGAGGAGATCTCCTATCTCTCGGGCCTCAAGCCCATGACCGGCGCCAAGATTTTCACCGATCCGGGTGGGGAGCCGCTGGCGATCCTGTGCAAGGCCACGGGCTTGCCGCGCCAGGCTCTCCGCGCCCTGTGGCGAGGCCTCAAAAGGCCCGAGATCGAAGACAGCGGCGCATTGTCGCAGGCGCTGGATCGGGTGATGACCACCTACGACATGATCGCGGTCGACCGGGCGCAAACCGTGCTGCGCTACTGGAACTGGTCGCTGACCTCGGCCCTCACGCCGGCGCTGTTGCGGGCGATCCGCGACGGTGATGAAGACGGTGTCGACGAATACTCGGCGCCCCAAAGGGCGGCGATGCTGGCGCTTTCAAAGGAATTTGGCCGCTGATCTTGTCAATTCGCGCAATGAGCGAGTGACATCTCCGTGGTTGCGCTTGCAACCGTTCGGTGCGGCGCAGCAGTTCTGTGAAGACAGAGAACGTGTTCGTTTAGCCGGTCAACTGAGTTCCAGCCTTGTGCTTGCGCCAAGACCGATATATTCACGGCTCAACTGATGTCGTGAATCAGTCATCCCCCAAATTGTGCAACGCACTCACGGAACCGAGAAATATGGACGAGAAATCGGAAGTCATTGAGATGGCGGCGGATATTGTATCCGCTTACGTCGGGAACAATTCGGTCGCGGCGGCCGATCTTCCCAATCTAATCCAGAGTGTCCACCGCGCCCTCGCGGGGATATCCTCGGGATCGGATGTTCAGGAAGCCGCCCCGAAGGAACCTGCGGTGCCGGTGCGCCGCTCCATCACCCCGGACCACCTCGTTTGCCTTGAGGATGGTCGGAAGTTCAAGTCGCTGAAGCGCCACCTTCGCACGAAGTACAATATGAGCCCCGAAGAATACCGGGCCAAGTGGGGCCTGCCGAAGGACTATCCGATGGTCGCGCCGAACTACGCCAAGGCGCGCTCGGACCTGGCCAAGCAGATGGGCCTGGGCCAAGGCGGCCGTCAGGCGCCGCGCAAGCGGACCAAGTAGGCCTCCAAAATATTCCCAACTCTTCGGAAACGCCCGCCCTTCGGCGGGCGTTTTCATTTGTGCGACGGGATCTCTACGGCGGCGCTTCGCCACCTTTTGGCCTGATTTCTCGTCGCACCCCCCGTTTTCCGCTTGCCGCAGAATCGCCGGGCGGGCGATAAGTGATTCGTCGTGATTCCAAGGGGTTGTTAAGGAATCTGAATATGGCCGCACAGATCGGAGCTTCCGCGGCGGCCGCCCGCGCACATGAAGAACTCTATGCCTATTGGTCGGGGCTGCGCCATGGGCCGCACCTGCCTGGCCGCGGCGATATCCGGCCCGAGGACTTCAAGCGCCTGCTGCCGACGGTCAGCCTGATCGACGTACGCCGCGACCCGTTGGACTTCCGCCTGCGGCTGGCCGGCACCGGCCTCTACAGCGTCTATGGCCGCGAGATCACCGGCCGCAGCCTGACCGAGGTCTACAACTCAGCGGCCGCGGAATACTGGCGCACAGAACTGACCAAACTGGTCGAGGACCGCCGTCCGGCGGTGGGGGTGCACAACCTCGCCTGGCGCGGCGCGGCGCACCTGTCGATCCTGTGGCTGCGCCTGCCGCTGGCCACCAACGGCAAGGATGTCGACATGATCATGGGCTACGACGCCGTGGTCGGGGTCCAGGGCGACACCATCAGCGGAATCCGCGCGGCTTAGCCTAAGCCGCTGCCGCTAAGGCCTCGGCGTCGCGGCGCACGCGCCCCACCATCGAGGCCAGGCCGTTCGACCTTTGCGCGGAGAGGTGGCCGCTGAGCCCCAGCTTGTCGAACGCCGCCTTGGCGTCGAAGGCCAGGATCGCCTCGGGCGGACGCCCGGAATACAGCCGCAGCAGCACCGCGATCAGGCCGCGCACGATGTGAGCGTCGGAATCGCCGCGGAAGTCGACCGTGCCGTCCTCCTGGGGCTGGGTCACCAGCCAGACCTGGCTGGCGCAGCCGCGCACTTTGTTGGCGTCGTTGCGCTCGGCGTCGGTGAGCGGGGCCAATTCACGGCCAAGGTCGATCACGTAGCGATAGCGCTCTTCCCAATCGCCCAGCAGCTCGAATTCCTGGGCGAGCTCTTCAAGGTCGTGATCGATGTCTGTCATGTCACCGGCGACTTAGGGATCGCGGGCGGCGGGCGCAACCGGCGTTCAGGCCGCGGGCAGCCGAACGGTCGCGGTCAAGCCTCGTCCGGGCTCCGAGTGCAGCCTCAGCCGACCGTTCATCGCCAGGCACAGCAGGTTGACGATCGGCAGGCCGAGGCCCGCGCCTTCGCTGCGGCGCGTCAAGGCGTTCTCGCCCTGCTCGAAGGGCTGGAGCAGGCGAGGGAGGTCGGCGGGTTCGACACCCGGCCCCTGGTCGATGATCTGGATCTCCACCTCGCCGTCATGGCTGGAGGCGTGGATCCGCACCGTGGCGTCCTCCGGCCCGAAGGTCACGGCGTTCTGAATGAGGTTGGTGAGCACGTTGCGCAGGCCGCGCGCGTCGGCGATGACGGCGGGCAGCGCGCCCTGACCCTCCACCATGATCGTCGTGCGCCGCGTGGCGATGTCCTCGCGCAGGCCGTCCAGCACGTCGTCCAGGGCGTGGTCGAGGGCCTCGGGCCGCAGGTCCATGTCCATGGCCCGGCCTTCCAGCCGCGCGATCTCAAGGATTTGGTTGACCAGCTTCAGGAGGCGGTTGCCGCTGGTGCGGATTATCCCCGCATATTCCTTGTACTGCGGCGCGCCCAGCGGGCCGTACAGCTCCGCGGCGATGATCTCGGAGAAGCCCAGGATCGAGTTCAGCGGCGTGCGTAGCTCGTGGCTGACCATTCGCAGGAAGGATCGCTTGGTCTCGTCAAGGGCGGCTTCGCGACGGGCGCGGGGACTGAGGCGCGCGGGTTCGGGCGCGGTCGCGTGCGGTTCGTCGGGGTCTTGCGGAAGGAAAGCCGCCTGGGCCATGGGAAACCGAACGCCTCGAAGGCTTGACACGAAAACCCTAGCCCCACGCGCTTACGAATTCGTTTCTGTGGAAGATCATGCATTTGCCTGGTCGCGCGCCGCGCGAGCGCCCTCGCGGGGACTCAAGCGGGCGGGTAGTGTCATACCCCGTCTTCGTTTCGAGAGGCATTGCGCAGCACCGTGGTCGAAGGCCCGTCCGCCCCCACGAGATCCAAGGCGGCGACCCGGCGGCGTCCGGCGCGCGACCGTGAGGCTGTCTGGTGGTCCGCCGGCTGGCTGGCCGTGGTCGTCCTGGGTGCGGCGTTCGTGGCCGCGGCCGGCCTTTCGCCCACTGAGCGCGCCCTGACGGCGCTGGCGGTCGGGGCCGCCCCCGCCACGGTCGGCCTGTTCCTCAAGCGCGCTCACGGATCCGGGGCGCGGGCGGGCCTGGTCGCGGCCTGGGGCGTCTGCGCCGCGCTCGCCGCGACAATGACCGGCGGTGTCACGGGTCCGCTCGCTGCCTGGCTGCTGGCGCCGATGGCCGCGGCCCTGGCGGTGGGACGCGGCAAGGCGCTGGCGCTGGGCGCGGCGACTTCGCTCGCCGCGGTCGGGGCGACGGCGCTGGCGGGTTTCAGGCTGGACATCCCGCCGCCGGTTCCCGACCTGGCCCAAGGCCTGGCTCTGATCGGCCTCACGGCCGCGGCCCTCGGGTTCGGGGTCGGCCTCGTGGCCCTGAGCCGCCAGGCCGACCAGGAGGCCGTGCGCCGCGACCGACAGGAGATGCGGCTGCGGCAGGCGCTGGAGGAGCAGCCGCACCAACTTCTGGGCGTCCATCCCGAGGGCCGATTGACCGCGGTCTGGGGACCCTCGCCCTCCGGCCTCGTCGCGGGGGCGGCGCCCGGCGGCCTGCTGCTCGACCTGGCCGCGCCTCAGGATCGTCCGCGCCTGGCTTCGGCGCTGAAGCGCGCCCTGGCCGAGGGCGCGGCGGAGATCGCCTTCACGCCTGACGGGATTGAGGATGGTTGGCTGGCGCTCACTCTGCGCCGCACCTGGGACGGCCGTGCGGTCGGCGCCCTGCGCGACGGCCGGCCCGAGCGCGAGCGCATGGCCGGGTTGGAGGCCGCCAAGACCGAGGCCGAGGCCCAGAACGCCGGCAAGTCGCGGTTCCTGGCGAATATGAGCCACGAATTGCGTACGCCGCTCAACGCCATCATGGGCTTCTCCGACATCATGAAGCAGCGGCTGTTCGGACCGCTGTCGGACCGCTACGGCGAATATGCCGAACTGATCCATGACTCCGGGACCCACCTGCTGGAGCTGATCAACGACGTGCTGGACATGTCGAAGATCGAGGCTGAGCGCTTCGAGCTGTCGCGGGAAGAGTTCGACGCCCGCGACGCGGTGTCCGGCGTGCTGCGGCTGATGCGCGGCCAGGCCGACCGGGCCGGGGTGCATCTGCGCGGCCTGCTGCCCAAGGACGCCCTGGACGTCGTCGCCGACCGCCGGGCCCTGAAGCAGATCGTGCTGAACCTGATCTCCAACGCGCTCAAGTTCACGCCCAGCGCCGGCTCGGTGACGGTGACCGTACGCGCTGAGGACGGCGTCCTGGAGGTGATCGTCGCCGACACCGGCGTCGGCATCGGCCGCGAGGACCTGGCGCGGCTCGGGCGGCCCTATGAACAGGCCGGCGACGCCGGGCAGCGAGCGGCGGGCACGGGCCTGGGGCTCTCGCTGGTCCGCGCCTTCGCCGAGTTGCACGGTGGGGCGATGACGATCGAGAGCCGACTGGGGGAGGGGACCACGGTCATCGTCCGGATGCCGGTCCTGCTGGAGGCCGCGGCGCCCGCGCGGACGCCGGAGCCGGTCGGCTAGCGGCTGGCGACTTGCAGGAAAGCGCGGCCGGCGGCGAAGTCCCCGACCTCGACATAGGCCCGGCGGACGCTGTCGCCTTGACCATCGGCGAACAGGAACTCCACGGCCACAGCTTCACGCGGGTCCAGCGCGGCGACCGCGGCGGCGGCCTTGGCCGGGAAACGGAAGGCCCAGCCCGACTTGAGGTCCTTGGGCAGCAGGTCGCGCCCGGCATAGCTGCGGGCTTCGGCGCTGAAGGCGGTCTGGGCGCCCGTCGGCGGCAGGCGGCGCGCCAGGGGCAGGCGGCCCAGGGCCTCGCCACGATTGTCGAGATAGGGACCCAGGGTCACGCTCGCGTCGCGCAGCACCAGCCGTGCGGCGTAGGGCGCCTGGCCGTCGGGAAAGCTCGCCACGGCCATCAGCGCATTAGCGCCGTCGCGGCCGGCCAGGCCGAACACCATGCGATTCCAGCCGAAGCTCACCTGCTGCTGCAGCCGCCACCGCGCGGCCTCGCCGCTGGCGCGGTCGGCGAGCCAGGGTGCGTGGTCGCCGGGATAGGTCATGCGCCCCATCTGGGCGTAGCCGTCGAAGGCCTGGCGCACGCGGGTGGCCGCGATGTTCAGGTCTTCCGAGTCGCAGGGGGTCACGGAGGCCTTCTGGCGGGCGCGGGCCTCGACGGCCTTGAGCGTCGCCCGATCGGTCCCGGCGCGCAGCACGGCGCCGCGCGCTTGGGCCTGGCCGGCGGCCAAGGCGGCGCCGACGGGTCCCTCGAACAGCCCGCAGCGGCTGTCGGCTACGGTCATCACCGTGCGCTCGTAGAAGAGGTCGACGGCGCCCGCCGTCGCGACGCCCGGCGCGACCAAGGTCGCCGCCAGCGTCAGCCCCACCCATCCACACCCGGCGAGCTGCGCGGTTCTGCGCGGTCTCGTCATGGTTCCTGCTTTTCTCGTATAGGTTCGAGAACTTGGCGCGAGCCTAGCGGATTGGCCTTTCCGTTCCGTTATCGAGACCTGAGAAGAAGACCGCCGATGATGCTCTCCACCGACATCTGGGTCGCGGCCCTGATCCGCCGGGCGGAGCTGGGCGGCGGCTTCGCGGCGCTCATACGCAAGGGCGACGCGCGGGCCGGCAGCGTCCTGGTCAAGGTGCTTAACCGCCGCGAGGGCGTGACCCGCCTGTACGCCGAGGCGACCCGGGGCGACGGAGAGCGGGTCTGGATGCAGCCCTCGCTCTCCGACCAGGAGCCCGAACTGGACCGCTACATAGAGCGCGCGGCGCGGATCGACCCGGATATCTGGGTGGTGGAGATCGACGACCGCGAAGGCCGTCACTTCCTGACCGAGCCGGTCGAGCAGGGTTAGCGGCCCGTTCACCGCCTTCCTCAACCGGCCTGAAAGCCTCGGCGCGCCAGGGTGTCATTCCCCCAGGCGAAACGCGGCGGCCGAATGCTGTTTTTGATGAACGACGTGGTCTTGGACCTCAGCGGCATGAAGCTGTCGCCGAAGATGGCGAGCCGCCGGTTCCAGTCCCTCCCGTTCAACGCGGTGAGCAAGCTCGGCATGGAGCTGTTCGCGCAAGACCCGCTGCTGCACATCAGCAAGCCCGACCGCGCGCGGCGGCTGGCGACCCTTGTGATCGCCAAGGCGCCGGCGATCAACGCGGCGCTGTTCGTCTCGCCGCGCTATGGCTGCGACCCCGAGGAGGTCGTCCTGCGCTACGCCACCGTCGATTTTGAGGTGATGGCCAGGCTCTCCACCCGCCAGGACGAAGGGATACTGGACACCCTGTCGACCGATCGGGAGGTCTGGCGGCGGCTGGCCGCCTGACCTAGACCATTTTCCGCCGAAGTGGCCACCGGTTCGGCGAAGAAAATGGTCTAAATTCAAAGAGGCTTGAGCAAAATCCGATCCAATCAGATCGGATTTTCCTCTAGGGTTTGCGCGTCGGCGCAGCACGCGCTATCGCCCGCCCATGAGCCACTCTCCCGCCGCCGAGGCCGCCCGCCGGCGCACCTTCGCCATCATCTCCCACCCTGACGCCGGCAAGACGACCTTGACCGAGAACCTGCTGCTGGCCGGCGGCGCGATCCGCGCGGCCGGGGCGGTGCGCGCCCGCGGCGAGAACCGGCGGACCCGGTCCGACTGGATGAAGATCGAGCGCGAGCGGGGCATCTCCGTCTCGGCCTCGGTGATGACCTTCGATCACGACGGCCTGATGTTCAACCTGCTCGACACTCCGGGCCACGAGGACTTCTCGGAGGACACCTACCGCACGCTCACGGCCGCCGACGCCGCGGTCATGGTGCTGGACGCCGCCAAGGGCATCGAGCCGCAGACGCTCAAGCTGTTCGAGGTCTGCCGCCTGCGCGACATCCCCATCGTCACCTTCATCAACAAGATGGACCGCGAGGCTCAGGACCCCATCGAGCTGTTGGACGAGATCGCCTCGAAGCTGGCGCTCGACCCGGCGCCTCTCTACTGGCCGGCCGGGTCCGGCGGGCGGTTCAAGGGCATGCTGGACCTGCGCCACGACAAGTTCCTGCCCTTCGCCAAGAAGGGGTCCGACAAGGACGAGGGCCACCCGCCCGCGATCGCCTTCCACGGCAACGCCATGGGCAGCTATCTCGACCCCGACGAGCAGGCGGAGCTGGAAGAGAACGCCATGCTCATCCGGGAGGCGTCGAAGCCCTTCGATCCCCAGGCCTTCCTGGAAGGCCACATGACACCGGTGTTCTTCGGCTCGGCCCTGCGCCACTTCGGCATCGGCCAGTTGCTGGCGGGCCTGGGCGCCTACGCCCCGCCGCCCAAGGCCGTGGCGGCGGTGAAGGCGGCCGAGCCCACCCACGTCGTCCCGGGCGACGACGAGGTCACCGGTTTCGTCTTCAAGGTCCAGGCCAATATGGATCCCAACCACCGCGACCGGATTGCTTTCCTGCGGCTGTGCTCGGGCAAGTTCCAGCGCGGCATGAAGCTCAAGGTGCAGAACACCGGCCGCCAGCTTTCGGTCAATGCGCCGATCATGTTCTTCGCCTCAGATCGCGAATTGGCGGAAGAAGCCTTCGCCGGCGACGTGATCGGGATCCCCAACCACGGGGTCCTGCGGGTGGGCGACAGCCTGTCGGAGACCGGGACCCTGCGCTTCGCGGGCCTGCCCAACTTCGCCCCGGAAATCCTGCAGCGCGTGCGGGTCAAGGACCCGCTGAAGGCCAAGCACCTGACCAAGGCCCTGCAGGGCCTGGCCGAGGAGGGGGTGACTCAGCTTTTCCGGCCCAACATCGGGGCCGACTTCATCGTGGGCGCGGTGGGCCAGCTTCAGCTCGAGGTCATGGCCGACCGCCTGGCCAACGAATACCAGCTGGAGGTGCTGTTCGAGTCCGCGCCCTACGCCGAGGCCCGCTGGCTGGTCGGCGAGAAGGCCGACCTGGAAGACTTCGCGAGCAAGCACAAGATGGCCATGGCGACCGATATCGACGCCCAGCCGGTGTTCCTGGCCAAGTCGGCCTGGGAGATGGGATATGTGGCCGAGCGCTTCCCGAAGGTCAGGTTCGAGCGGGCCCGGGAGCGGGCTTAGCCAACGGCGGGCGGACCAACGCCTCCTCCAGCGTAGGGAGTCGAGGCGCCGGTACGCAAGTTCCGGGCCAGATTTGGTTAATGCGACTACACAACAAGTTTAGATTTCATTAACCATATCAACCGCATTAACCACTTGTTTACGAACTCGGCTCCGGCTTTGCTCCGTCAGGTCTGAACCCTCCGTGGACGTCCCGTGTTGAGACGTCGAAGGGTTGTCGGAGCCTGACCATGTTCGAGTTCGGTCGTGAGCTGAAGCGTCTGTTCGGTCAGGAAGGCATGAGGCCTCCCCATGACGGCCTGACGGGCGGTGACTCCTCGCTCCTCGAACTCCTCGACCTGCGGCTGATCACTCAGGAGGGCAGGGCCGCCGACATCGCCGCCGGCCGGGTAGGCGCCAAGGATAAGGCGCAGCGCCGTCTGGAGAGCGCCATCGTCTGGCGCGAGGTCGCCCGCCGATCCGGCGACGCCGCCGCCCTGCGCAAGGCCGCCGCCACCGCCGAAGCCGCCGCCGAGGCCTTCGGCCGCGACCGCCGTCCCGACGGCTGGGCGCGCGCCCGCTGCGAGCAGGCCTTCTGCGCCATGCTGGGCGCCGAGCTGTTCAGCGACGAGGGCCTGAACGCCGCGGCCGACGTGGCTTTCCGCGAAGCCCGCGCCGCCGCCCGCGGGGGTCTGGCCCTGCCGTTGGCCGACATCGGCATCGCCGCCATCGAGGCGCGCGAGCGCATGGGCATGGGCGACGCCCAGGCCGCCCGCATCGCCGCAGCCCGTTTCACGGTTCCCATCGCTGGACTTGAGGCCCTGACCCGCCGTTGCCGCGCCGCGCGCCTGCTGGCGGTGGAAGCGCGCCTGGTCCAGGCCGACATGCTGATGGGCTGGGGCGCGCGCCTCAGGGACGCCGACCTGCTGGCCGCGGCCCGCGACGTGGCGGCCAAGGCGACCGACGGGCTGGATCCGGCCTATGAGCCGCTGAGCTGGGTCCGCGCCGCGGCCCTGCGCGGCCAGGCCCTGGCCCTGCTGGGCGAGATCACCGGCGAGGTCGAGACCCTGGCCGAGGCGGTGGGCGCGCTCGCCGACGTGCTGAGCGAGCTGTCGCGCGACCACAGCCCCCTGGACTGGGCCCGCGTGCAGACCGCGCTCGCCCAGGGCCTGCAGGCGCTGGGCGAGGCCGGCGCCTCGGAACGGGCCTATGAGCAGGCGGTCACCTGCTACGATCGCGCCGCCCATGTTCTGAAGAAGGCGCCGGGCCTGTCCCTGCGGGCCTTCGGCGCCTCCAACCGCGCGCTCTGCCTGGCGCGCTCGGCGGAACTCTCGGGCGACCTGACTGTGCTGGACGCCGCGGAGTCCGCCTTCAAGATCGAGCTCAGCAACATCGCCGCCAAGCGCGACCCGGCGGCCTGGGCCCTGATCCAGGTCAATCTGGCCCGCATCTACGAGGCGCGGCTGGACATCACAGGCCAGGACCGCGGCGAAAGGGCCGCCGCCGCGATGGCGCTCAACGCCGCCCTGGACGTGTTCGGGGAGCTGGGCCTGCGCTCGCTCAGCATCGTCGCCGCCGACGGCCTAGCGCGGCTGACCGGCGGATCGGCGAACGCGTCTCGGTAGGTCGTTAGGCTTCCCGACCAGCCACCGGCCAAGCCCTAGGCGGCGACGTCTCGGGTCTGGCGGCGCAGGCGCCAGAAGCGGATGGTCCGCTGAGCGGCTTCGCGGGGCAGACTCTCGTATAGTTCGCCATATTCGCGGGCCCGGCCCATGGCGTTGGAGTCCCGGTCGAGGATCAGCACGGCGAAGGTCAGGTACAGGGACCGCTCGAAGCCGGCGGCCTTGCAGACGATGGAGAGCGCGTCGAGCTCGCGGCGCTCGAGGATCCGACGGGCGGTGTGGAAATCGATCTCGGCCAGTTCGGAGAGAGCCACGAGGAACTTGCTGGTCTCGCGCTGGCGCAGGAAGCCGGCCAGCACCTGGGGGGTGATCGCCCCGCGCAGGCGCAGGATGCGAACCTGCTTCTCGGCTTCCGCATAGTCCTGGGGCAGGGCGCCGTCGCGCTCGGCGAGCTGCTTGCGGCCCACGGCCAGGGCGGCGTCCAGATCGGCGGGGTCGACCTCGGCGTTGCGGGCGAGGATCTCGCTGCGCAACTTGGCCTCGACCACGAAATACATCTCGTTGAGCAGGTCGACCGGCAGGCTCTTGCGGGTGACGACGGCGGCATGGAGGGCCGGGTTCTCGACGGCGCGATCGACCACGATCTCCTGGACCTCGCGCGACATCAGGGCGCCTTCGTTGGCCAGCAGCACGCCGACCGTCTCGTCGTCGCCCCGCTCGACAATGGCTTCCGAAAGGGCCTCCGAGACCAGCGGACGCTGGGAGATGGCGCGCAGATGGTCCTGGCCACGCGTGCGGGCCACCGACAGCAGGTCGTCCTCGGTCAGGGCGCTGGAACCTTCCAGCACCGGCCGGGCCACCTCGATCGAGGCGTCGCGGGCGAGGTCGCGGATCAGGCCCTGCGGCGGCGTCTCGGCGCCGGCCATGCGGTGGGCGAGCTCGGCGCGGACGGCTTCCTCCATCTCGCCGGCAAGCTGGCTCATGACGTCGTCGAACAGCGCCATCTGGGGGCCGCCCTTGAGGTCCTCGCTGGTGAAGAACAGGTCCGTCACGCCGCGGAGCAGCTCGCGCCGCCGCTCGCTGGACGGTTCCTGGGCCATCTCGATCAGATCGTGAAGCTTGGTGCGCGTCATGGAGCGGTCTTCTTCAGAAGGCGCCCGGACGGCTGTCCGGATCGTCGTCTTCGGGATTGGACGGGGCTTGGACGCCGCTGTCCGGCGGGCCGATCAGGACGTAGCGATCGCCCCCCGGCTGTTTGGGGATCGCGTCGGGCTCCAGCCCGTAGCCGCGATGGACCGAATAGAGGCGGGTCGCGCCGCCGGTGGAACGCGACGTCGCGACCGGCGGTCCGCCCAGCAGGGCCGGCGAGGCCGCGGCGAGTTGGACCCGCGGCGGCTGCGCGGCGGGCGCGACCGCGGCGATCTGCTGCGCCGGCGCGGATGGGGTCACCGCATCATAGAGCGTGCCGGGCAGATTGGCCTTGGGCGCGCTCCATTGCAGCGGAATCGGAACCTGCGGCTGAAAGGCCTGATAGGGCTGCGGCTCAGGGCCGCGGCGAATGGAGGGGGCGGGCGGCAGCCCACCGGCGCGGAACTGGGTGGCCAGAGCCAGGGGTTCCGGACGCTGCGGCGCGCGCGGATCGGCCTGGACCGGCGGCGCGGGCTGGGCCTTGCGCGACCAGGACAGCGTCGGGCCTTGATAGGTCTGGGCGATGGCGGCGGTGGCCGCCGTGGGCGAGCGATCCCCATAACGGTCGCCCGCCGTCTGTGCGGCGGCTGGGAATGCGCTAGCGAGCGCGGCGATGATGAGGCCCAGACGCATGGTGCGCCACGGTTAACCCGAAGCCGCTTAACCCCCGACTAACAGCTAAGCCTAACGCCCTCGCCACCATGTCAGGCCGGCGCGCTCGACGCGGTCGAGCAGGGCGTGGAACGCTACGCCCATCAGGCCCAGAACGACCAGGGCCGCGATCATCCTGGCGGTCTGCAGCTTGTTGCCGGCGTCGAGGATCTGCCAGGCCAGTCCGCGCACCCCGCCCGATCCCGCGCTGAACTCGGCCACCACCGCGCCGATGATGGCCAGCCCGGCGCCCACCTTGTGCCCCTCCAGCAGGAAGGGCACCGCCGACGGCAGCCGCAGCCGCATGACCCGGCTCCACCGACTGGCGCCGTAGAGATCGAACAGCCGCTCCAGATCGCGGTCGGCGGCGTGTAGACCGGTGACCGCGCCGGAGAAGATCGGGAAGAAGGCCACCAGCACCGCCAGGGCGATGATCGCCCGCTCGGGATGGTCGATGCCCGCCCAGATCAGCACCAGGGGCGCGATGGCGACCACTGGCGTCACCTGCAGCACCGAGGCCAGAGGGCGGACAGCGGCTTCCAGCAGCGGGCTAAGCCCCACCAGGACCGCCACCGCCATGGCCGCCAGGCTGGCGATGACCAGGGCCATGATCGCGGTGGAGAGGGTGATCCAGGCCGCGGCCGCCAGCGCCGGCAGGTGCTGGACGAGGGCGGCGCCGACGGCCGACGGGGCGGGCAGGAAATAGGCCGGCACGCCCAGCGTCCGCACGGCGGCCTCCCAGGCGGCCAGCAGGGCGGCGATCAGGATCAGCGGGGCCAGGGCGCGGATCACGCGGCCATCTCCGCGCCACGGGTGAGCAGGGCGGTGACCGCCTCGACCGCCGCGCGGAAGCCCTCGGTGGTGCGGAACCCGGCGGGGCGGGGCAGGAGCCCCTCGACCTGGGCGACGCCGGCGACCCTGCCAGGCCCGCGGGTCAGAACCACCACCCGATCGGCCATGTAGACGGCCTCCTCGACATTGTGGGTCACGAACACGATGGCCGGTCGAGAGGCCGCCCATAGCGCCAGCACGTCGTCGGCGAGCGCGCGCCGGGTGATCTCGTCCAGCGCCGCGAAGGGTTCGTCCAGCAGCAGCAGCCGGGGCTCGGTGACCAGGGCGCGGGCCAGCGAGGCCCGCATGGCCATGCCGCCCGAGAGCGTTGCGGGCCGGGCCAGCTCCGCGCCTGCCAGGCCCACCCGGGCGAGGGCGGCGGCGGCCCTGGCGCGGGCCTGCTCGCGCGGCGCGCCGGCCAGTTCCAGGGGCAGGGCGACATTGGCCTGGGCGCTCAGCCAGGGCGCCAGGGTTGGCGCCTGGAAAACCACCGCGGTCTCCCCGCGGCCGGCGGCGCGCTGGACAGTTCCGCGCGTGGGCGCCTCCAGCCCAGCCAGCAGCCGCAGGGCGGTGGACTTGCCGCAGCCCGACGGCCCGACCAGGGCCAGGATCTCGCCGGCCTCGACGCTCAGGTCGACCGGCCCCAGGGCCCGACCCCGCGCGCCATACTCGACCTCGACTCCGGCAAGCGCAGCGACGGCGGTCATGACCTTTTCCTCCCCCGAGAGCGATAGCGAACGGGGGAGGGGGACCGCGCGCCAGCGTGGTGGAGGGGGCGGCCCCACGCGCCGTGCCCAGTCTCGCCCCCACCACCATCCTTCGGGCGGTCCCCCTCCCCCATCAATGGGGGAGGAAAAAGGGCGATGAGGGTCACGATCGTCGCCCAGAAAGTTGGGTGGCGAGGTTGCGCAAGGCGTCGGCGACCTCCTTCACATCCTCATAGACCCAGGAAGCTGTGATCCGGTGGACGGTGATTCCTAGTGAAACCAGCCACCGGTCACGGTGCTCGTCGTGAGCCCGCTGAGCGTCCTCGCCGTGTCGGTGGCCGTCGATTTCCACGGCAAGCTTGGCGCTAGGGCAGAAGAAATCGAGAATGTAGGCCCCCATCGGGTGTTGGCGACGAAAGACCGGGGCGTCCGGGCCCCGGCGCCGCAGGCGCGACCAGAGCATCACCTCCGGCTCTGTCATGGTTCTACGAAGGACCTTCGCTCTTATCAGCGTCAGAACTGAAGATCGCATCACCGCTGCTTCGCCGCCGTGACCGCGAACTGCAGGGTGTAGGCGCGCTTGTAGTCGAGAGTCTTGGGATAGACGCCCTGCTGCGAGGCGATCTCGAAGAACTGCGCCCAGCGGGCGTCGGTCATGACGCCGATCCCGCCGGTCAGGGCGTCGCCGGACTCGACGATCCCGTAGGATTTCAGCTTCTCGCGGGCTTGGTCGAGGATGTCCTGGGTCATCTCGGGATTATCCTTGCGGATCAGGGCGTCGGCGGCGCTGGCGTCACCGTGCAGATAGTCCTTCCAGCCCTGGGCGGTGGCCTCCACGAAGGCCTTCACCGCCGCCGGGTTCTTAGCGATCAGGCTGTCGGGAACCAGGATCATGGTGGCGTAGCCGGGGTAGCCCTCATCGGCCAACAGGAAGACCTTGGGCTTGATGCCGGCGGTCTTCTCCAGGGTGTAGGGCTCGCTGGTGACATAGCCCTGCTGGGCCACGCGCCTGTCGGCCAGGAACGGCGCGGAATTGAAGGTGTATTTGCGCACCTGGTCGTCGGTGAAGCCGTACTTGGCCTTCAGCCATACCCAGAACGCGCTCACCGAAGCGTCCGACAGCAGGATCGGATGGCCCTTCAGGTCGGCGATCTTCTCGATCCCCTGTCTGGGGTGGGCGATCAGCACCTGCGGGTCCTTCTGCATCACCGCGGCCACGGCCTTCACCGGCACGCCCTCCTGGGCGAGGTTCATCACGATGAAGCTGTTGGAGCCCATGCCGGCCTCGACGGCTCCCGACGCCAGGAGCTGAGGCACGTTCACGCCTGGACCACCTTGAACGATCTGCACATTCAGGCCGCGTCTGGCATATTCGCCAGAGGCCAGGGCCTGGTAGAAGCCGCCGTGCTCGGCCTGGGCCCGCCAGTCGGTGGCGAACCGGATGGTGGTGGCGCCGGCGGCGGCCGGCTCCTGCTTGGCCGGCGAACAGGCGCAGACCAAGACGGCAAGCGCAATGGCGGCGAAACGCAGGAACGTCATGGAAATCCCCCAACTGGACCGGGCGCGAGCCTAGTCGGCGCCGCGGGCGCTTCCAAGGCCCGCGCGGCGCCCTGTTGAGGTTTTTGGGGTTGGGGTTTTAGGCGGCGGCCTCGGCCGCGGCGTGTTCGAGCCACTTGGCGATGACGGCGTGCAGGGCCTGGATCTGGATCGGCTTGCCGACCGCGTCGTTCATCCCGGCCTTGAGGCAGGCGATCTCCATCTCGGGCATGACATCGGCGCTCATGGCGATGATCGGCACCGTGGCGCAGGGGCCGCCCAGCGCGCGGATCTGCCGGGTGGCCTCCAGGCCGTCCATGCGCGGCATGTGCACGTCCATCAGGATCAGGTCGCAGCGCTCGGCGCGGGCCGCCTCGACGGCCTCTTCGCCGTTCTCGGCCAGCACCACCTCGCAGCCCAGCAGGCCCAGCACCGTGGCGCCCAACTCGCGGTTCATGGGGTGATCGTCGACCAGCAGGACGCGCGCGCCCAGGCCCTCGGCGGCCGGGGCGGCGACCGCCGACGGCGCGGCGACCTCGGCCACCGGAGCGGGGATCTCGAACCAGAAGACCGAGCCTGGCCTCGAACCGCTCTCGACGCCGATCCGGCCGCCCATCAGTTCGGTCAGGCCCTTGCAGATCGCCAGGCCCAGGCCGGTGCCGCCATGGGCGCGGCTGACGGAAGAGTCGACCTGGCTGAAGCGCTTGAACAGCCGCTCGACCTTGTCGGACGGCACGCCGACCCCGGTGTCGGTGACGGTGAAGCGCAGGGCGCTGGCGTCGTCGGTCTCGCGCACCTGGACGTCCAGGCGGACCTTGCCGACCTCGGTGAACTTGATGGCGTTGGAGAGCAGGTTCAGCAGCACCTGGCGTACACGCAGATCGTCGATCATCCGCGGCCGCTCGACCGGCCCGATGAAGCCGAGCTGCAGGTCCAGGCCCTTTCGGCGCGCCGCCTCGGCGACGATGGCCAGCGAGTCCTGCGCGATGGCGCGCGGCGTGACGGGGCGGAAGGACAGCTCGACTCCGCCGGCCTCCATCTTGGAGAAATCGAGCACGTCGTTGACCACCGTCAGCAGCGAGGCGCTGGCTCGTTCGATCAGGCTGAGCTGGCGGCGAGCTGGCTCCGGCAGATCGTCGCGGCGCAGCAGCACCTCGGTGAAGCCGACGATGGAGTTCATCGGCGTGCGGATCTCGTGGCTCATGGTGGCCAGGAATTCGGTCTTGGCCTGGCCGGCGGCGACCGCGCGGCCCTGGGCCCCGCGCGCCACGCGGGTGCGGCCGGCCCACAGACGCTTCAGGCGCTGCTGGTCGGCGATGGCGAGCGCCATGGCGAGGCTGGTGAAGAAGGCCACGGCGATCAGGAACTGCAGGCTGCGGGTCTTCTCCAGCAGCGACCAGGTGGCGCCGGTGATCGGGCGGAAGTCGGCGAGCATCAGGCCCGAGCAGATGGTGGCGAGGATCAGGGCCGAGAGCGCCGCGCCGCGCGGCCCCAGCCGGACCGCCATCAGGGTCAGGAACGGGAACATCAGCAGCGGCATGGGGAAGCGGTAGGGCAGGAAGGCCACCACGCTGGCGACAGCGATCAGCCCGTAGAGCCCGAGTTGCTCCACGACCGAGCGGCGGAAGTCGGCGCTGAGGTCGTCGCGGGCGACCATCAGGGTGGCCGGCAGCACGATCGTCATGCCTAGGGCGTGGGCGTAGAACCAGGCGCTCAGCACGTCGTTGAAGCTGCGTCCGAACAGGGTGAGCACGTCGGCGGCGAGGATCGACACCGCCGCCGTGGCGGGGGCGACCGCCAAGAGGATCAGCCGCGCCACCCGCTTGAGGCTGGTCAGCCGCATGGTCTGGCCGCAGGCCTTGCGGGCGAGCCATGCGGTGGCCACCGCCTCCACGAGGCAGAGCAGGGGAAAGACGAAGCTGAGGGCGAGCGAGTTGATCGGCAAGTTGCAGAGGACCTGGAAGCCGAAGCAGACCGCGGTGACGCCGACGGCCCAGCGCCGGGGCAGCAGCAGCATCGCGGCGGTCATGATCCCGCTGGCCAGCCAGATGGTGGCCACGCCGGCCGAGCCGCGCGTCAGGTTGAGGCCGAACACCACGCTGGCGGCGAAGGCCAGGATCAGGCCCGCGCTCAGCGTCAGCCAGCGCGACCTCGCCGACCACGAGGCTATGGGTGTCGACCACGTCATGGCGGGGATTTTCGCGCCACATGGCGACCAAAGCCTTAAGGATGCGGGGCGAAAGGCAGTTTGTCGCATGGCGCATAGCAAGAGGGCGACGCCCCGGTCGCCCGCGGCATCGCCCTCTCATCCAGATCCGTTGGGGGATCTGCGCCTCCAAGGTCGGTCGGCGACTTCGAACACGGGCTTCCCCGCAGGTTTCCGTCGCAACCGGTGTCCTCATGGAGGGCCTGTCTCCGGGTCGCCCCGGTCCCAGTCCTCAGAGAACCTTCCACTCGCTTGACGGTCCGGGTTCCCGGTCCGCCGCGCCGCGGTCCCTCTCGGCCCCTTGACGTTCCCACCACACCCGGTATGAGGCAAGCGTCCCAACTCGCCGCGGTGTGGGCGAGGCTGCCGAAATCGGTGGACGACCTGTGGACAGGTCGTGGATTTCGACAAAATTCTCCTGACAATTCAAAACGAAAAATGATCCACAGGATTGCTCCGGCGATCCCGGGGGCGGGCTTTTGACGCCGACGGTCTGGAGCCTCGCGGCGAACTGTGCGACGACCGGATGACAGCGTGTGGGTTGAAAGGTCCGCGGCGTTTCGCGGGGGCATGAATGAGGCTTCAGGGTCTGGGCGCCGCGTCGGCGGTCGCCCTCGTTCTGGCGGGGGGCGCCGCCGCCCAGGACCATGACGGGGCCCTGACCGCGGCCGAGCGCAGGGCGGTGGACGCCAGCGGCCTGCCGCGCGCGCAGGTCGTCTCGGTCAAGCGCGACCTGGTGGTGGCGATCACCAGCCGCGGGTCGACCAAGGGCGGGGTGCTGTTCGAGGGCGTCGCGCTGCGCGGCGAAGCGGTCAATTCCGAGGCCGCCCGCAACCTCGGCTACCGCTCCATGCGCATGAGCGTGAACGTCGACTGCGGCCGCCGCCGCGACTTGGTCCTGCGGATGACCATCTTTCCCGAGGCGAACGGTAAGGGCGAACCGATCCTGCGCCAGACGCCGGGTGGCTGGATCCAGCCCTCGCCGGGAGCCTTCCTGTCCGATGTGATCGCCTCGATCTGCAACAACGCGCCCGGGCCTTCGACGCCGTCGCCCGAGCCGTCGGCCCGGCCCGCGTCCCCGCCGCCGAAGGCCGTGAAGGTCACGCCGGTCGCCGCGCCGGCCCCGCCCGTCCACGAACCGGCGCCCGAGCCGGAACCAGAGCCCGTTCTCGTCCGGGCCGACTCCGAGACCATCGCCACCGGGATCGCGCGCCGGCCGCGCCTGCCCCTGGCGCCTCCGAGCCAGCCGCTGCCGGTCTCGCCGCCGCCGCCGGTTCTTCGTCCGGCGACCGCACCACCGCCCGGCGGTGTCGTGGCGCAGATCGTGGCGGTTAGCACCGTGCGCCAGGCGCAGGATGCCCTGGAGAAGATCGGCCGGCTCCCCGCGCCTCTGGGTAAGACTGTGCAGGAGGCGAAGGTCGACGGCCGGACCTTCTATCGCGCCCTGGTCACCGGTTTCGCCAGCCGCGCCGACGCCAAGCTGTTCTGCGAGGTCGTGGTTTCCTACGGTGGCGTCTGCTTCGTGCGCTAGAGCCTGACCGTTTCAGCTTGGAGCGTATCCTGAGTTGACGAGGTAGTTGGCGCATTCTGCTGGGCTGAATTGGCCGAGCAGATCGCCGATGCGCCGCCAGGTGGCCTCGACGGTGCGTTCGGCGGCTTTGCGCAGCAGGGC
>NZ_JAUYNW010000122.1 GCF_030698145.1 Phenylobacterium sp.
CTCGAGGTTCGGGCGCCGCCGGTTTTGCAGGAGGGCGCGCGCGCATCCGCCGTTCGCGGTGTCGAAAGCGACATCGCGGGCGGTAGGCCGGAAAGGGGCTCGAGCGGCGCTGCCCATTGGTGTGTTCCCAGGCGCGCCCCATTGTGCGAGACGCGGATCGGATGATGCGTCCTCGCCGAGGGGCGATGAGCTGACGCTGGCTTTGCGCGGACTGCGGCCTTGCGACGCAAGGCGCGCTCCAGCGCGGCGCGACATTGCAACACTAAGCATGAAAAGGAAAGCGGCGCGGTTCGCCGCGCCCGGCCCGCGACCGGTTAACCGTTTGTCCATGTCGCTTAAGGCTATATGACGGTTGGGATTCAAACCGTTACGTGTGGGGTTGGATGTTCGCGCGCGTCGGCGAACTGTTTCGAGTGAAGGGCGTGCGCGTGCTGGCCGCCGCAGTCGCCGGGGTTTGCTGTCTGGCCGCCGTCGCGGCCGCCCAGGCCGCCAACGTCACCGCAGGAGTCCTCAAGGTCCGCCTCGGCGGAGACCACGTCGAAACCCGCATCGTTATCGACCTGAACCGCTCGGCCACCGGCAAGATCGCCTCGGACGGTGCGCTGGACCGCCGGCTGGTGCTGAACCTCAGCGGCGCCTCGGTGGACGAGTCCCTGCAAGGCGCCGGCCTCGGCCTCGTCAAGAATTGGGTTGTAGATCAAAGCGCTACGGGCGTTCGCCTGCGTGTCGACCTCAGCGCCGACGCGGTGGTCAAGCGCCGCTTCCTGCTGCCGCCGGCCGATGGGATCGGCAACTACCGCTACGTGATCGACCTGGCCGCCAAGGCGCCCGCGCGCGCCATTGTCGCGGCGAACGCCCGCATGATCTCAGCCCCGCTGCCGGTCACACCGGTCAGCGCCCCGCCGCTTTCGCTGAAGAAGGTCATCGTCATCGACGCCGGCCACGGCGGCAAGGACCCCGGCGCCAAGGGCGCGACGGGCAAGGAAAAGGACGTCACCCTGGCCGCGGCCAGGGCGCTCAAGACCCGGCTGGAGAAGTCCGGTCGCTACAAGGTCGTGATGACCCGTGATTCGGACGTCTATGTCGCACACGACATCCGGGTGAAGATCGCGCGTCGCGCCGACGCCGACCTGTTCATCTCGCTGCACGCCGACTCCGGCACCGATTCGAGCCTGCGCGGAGCCAGCGTCTACACCCTGGCCGACCGCGCCTCCGGGCGCTCGGCAAAGTTCGTCAACAAGGACGACTGGTTCATGCGGGCCGGCTCGCACGGCGACAACGGGGTCTCGACCATCCTGCTGGATCTCACCCAGCGCATGACCCGCAACCGCTCGGCCACCTTCGCCGAGGTGCTGCTGTCGCGGGTCGACGACCACCAGCCGCTGCTGCGCCGCAGCCACCGCGAGGCGGGCCTGGCCGTGCTGCTGGCGCCCGACGTGCCCGCCGTGCTGCTGGAAATGGGCTTCATCACCAATTCCGACGACGAGGCGGCCCTGCGAGATCCCGCCCGTCGCAACCGCCTGATGGGCGGCGTCGCCGAAGCCATCGACGATTACTTCGGCCAGCAGACCCAGCTCGCTTCGCGCTGATCCATGCGTGCGGGCCGTTGGCGCCCGATGCGATGCACGCTAGATCAGAATCTGGCGGAGCCGGGCGCGCCGCGGAGGTCTGTCAGTCTTGAATCCCCCCGAAAGATGGGTCGCGATCGCCGGGGTCGCCGTGTTGAGCGCGATCGCCCTGGCGGGCTTCGCCATCGCCATCTACGCCGCCTGGCTGTTCCATGACATGCCCGACGCCGGGGACCTGGTGGACTATCGCCCGCCGACCGCCACGCGCGCCTACGCTTGGGACGGAGTGCTGATCGGCGAGTTCTCCCGCGAGCGGCGCATCTACGTGCCCTACGACGCCATGCCGCCCCAGCTGGCCCAGGCCTTCCTGGCGGCCGAGGACCGCAACTTCTTCCGCCACTCCGGCGTCGACACCATGGGCCTGATGCGGGCCATGGCGAAGAACGTGCAGAACGCGGCCCAGGGCCGCCGCCTCGAGGGCGGCTCGACCATCACCCAGCAGGTGGCCAAGAACGTCCTGCTGACCAGCGACGCCACGGTGGGGCGCAAGCTGAAGGAAGCCATCCTGGCCGGGCGCCTGGAACAGACGCTCAACAAGGAGCAGATCCTCGAGCTGTATCTGAACGAAATCTGGCTGGGCTACCGGTCCTATGGGGTGGGCGCGGCGGCCTACAACTATTTCGGCAAGTCGATCACCGACCTGACCCTGGCCGAGAGCGCCTATCTGGCGGCCCTGCCCAAGGGCCCCGACAACTATCATCCGCAGCGGCGCAAGGCCCAGGCGATCATCCGGCGCAACTGGATCCTGGACCAGATGGCCGACCTGGGCTGGGTCAGCCGCCAGGCCGCTGAGGCCGCCAAGCGCGAGGACCTGAAGGTCCAGAAGGCGCCCAGCCGCGCCAAGTACCGCGACGCCGACTTCTTCGTCGAGGAAGTGCGCCAGCGGGGCCTGGCGACCCTGGGCCAGCGCCTGAACGAGGGCGGCTACTACATGCGCACCACGCTCGATCCGCGCCTGCAGACCGCCGCCCGGGTGGCGCTGATGAACGGGCTGGAGCTCTACGACCGCCGCCATGGGTGGCGCGGCGCCTGGGGCCGGGTCGAGGTGGCCGATGGCTGGGAAGCCATGGCCAGGAAGAAGAAGCCGCCGGCCGAGCGCCGCGACTGGCGAGCCGCCCTGGTGACCGAGTCCTCGGGCGCCACGGTCCGGGTCAAGACCGCCGACGACGGCATGACCGGCGGGATCATCAGCCAGGACGTGACCTGGGCCCGGGCGGGCAAGGGTCTCAATGTCGGGGACTTGGTGTTCGTGGAGCCCGCGGAGGGCGGCGGCTTCCACCTGCGCCAGATCCCCATCGTCAACGGCGCCCTGGTGGCTATGGAGCCCAATTCCGGACGGGTGCTGGCCATGGTGGGCGGGTATTCGTTCTCGCTGTCGAACTTTAACCGGGCGACCCAGGCGATGCGCCAACCCGGCTCGGCCTTCAAGCCGATCGTCTATGCCGCGGCCCTGGAGAACGGCTACACGCCGTCCAGCGTGGTGATGGACAGCGCCATCACGCTCAAGGGCGCCAAGGAAGGCGAGAACTGGACGCCGGAGAACTACAACAAGAAGTACTACGGCGCGCTCACCCTGCGCCGTGGCCTGGAGCTGTCGCGCAACGCCATGACCGTGCGCCTGGCGCAGGGCGTGGGCATGACCAAGATCAGCGAGCTGGCGATCCGCATGGGCGTGGTCAAGCGAATGGACAAGGTCCTGGCCATGGCGCTGGGGGCGGGGGAGACCACGCCCTTCAAGCTGACCTCGGCCTACGCCTCCTTCGTCAATGGCGGCCGCCGGATCGAGCCGCACCTGATCGAACTGGTCCAGGACCGCAACGGCGAGACCATTTTCCGCGCCGACAAGCGCGACTGCCCCCGCTGCGGGGCGGGCTTCAATGGCGACGAGAGCCCGCGCGTCATTCCGGGCGGCGACCAGGTGATGGACCCGATCACCGCCTATCAGGTCACATCGATGCTGCAGGGCGTGGTCCAGCGCGGTACAGCGACCTCGGCCCTGGTGCTGGATCGTCCGGTGGGCGGCAAGACCGGCACCACCAACGAGTACCGCAGCGCCTGGTTCGTGGGCTTCACGCCGCAGATCGTCGCCGGGGTGTTCGTGGGCTTCGACGACAACCGCAGCCTGGGCAATGGCGAGACCGGCACGACGGCCGCGGTGCCCATCTTCATCGAGTTCATGGCCGAGGCCGCCAAGGATCTGCCGAAGACCGAGTTCAAGGCCCCAACGAACGCCAAGTTCGCCAGCGTCCGCGGCATCCGCGAGGCCTTCCGGCCGGGCACCGAGCCGCAGCTCCGCCAAATGCTCCCGGGCGCGCCCAGCAGCGGTCCGCAGCCCTATGACAAGGTCTGGCCGGACGGCAAGCTGACCCCTCAAGCTGCGCCGCCGGCCCCGGCCAAGAAACAGGACGACATGACCGGATTGTATTGAGGCGCGGCGCAGGCTATCTGCCGCGACCCCAGAGCACGTCTGGTTCGGAGATTTCCCATGAGAGTGGATGTCGAGGCCGCCAAGGCCGACATCGAGCAGTCGATCGACCTGCTCAGGAGGCGTCTTTGACTGGGAACCCGCCCTTCGAAAACTCGATGAGCTGAACGCGCGCGTCGAGGACCCCACCCTGTGGGATAACGCCGCCGCCGCCCAGGCGCTGACCCGAGAGCGTTCCAAGCTCGCCGCCCAGGTCGAGGCGGTTAAGTCGCTCGAGCGCGATCTGGCCGACGCCGTCGGCTACGCCGAAATGGCTGACGAGGAAGGCGACGAGGCTTCGCTCGAGGAAGCCCGCGGCCAGCTCAAGGGGATCAAGGAGCGCGCCGGTCGCGCCGAGCTGGAGGCCTTGCTGTCGGGCGAGGCCGACGGCAACGACGCCTTCATGGAAATCAATTCCGGCGCCGGCGGCACCGAGTCCTGCGACTGGGCCGGCATGTTACTGCGCATGTACTCCCGCTGGGCCAACGCCCACGGCATGACCGTCGACTTCCTGGAAGAGACCTCAGGCGAACAGGTCGGGATCAAGTCGGTCACCCTGCAGATCAAGGGCCCCAACGCCTATGGCTGGCTGAAAACCGAGGCAGGGGTGCACCGGCTGGTGCGCATCTCGCCTTATGACTCGGCGGCCAAGCGCCACACCAGCTTCGCCTCGGTCTGGGTCTATCCGGTGGTGGACGACACCATCGAGATCGAGATCAACCCATCCGACGTGCGCACTGACACCTATCGCGCCTCCGGCGCCGGCGGCCAGCACATCAACAAGACCGACTCGGCCGTGCGCCTGACCCACATTCCGACCGGCGTGGCCGTCGCCTGCCAGGCCGGCCGCTCCCAGCACCAGAACCGCGAGGAAGCCTGGAAGATGCTGCGCGCCCGGCTCTATGAGCTGGAGCTGCAGAGGCGCGAGGCCGAGGCCCAGGCGATCGCCGACCAGAAGACCGACATCGGCTGGGGCCACCAGATCCGCAGCTACGTCCTGCAGCCCTACCAGATGGTCAAGGACCTCCGCACCGACGTGGAGACCTCCGACACCCAGGGTGTTCTGGACGGCGACCTGGACGAATTCATGGGGGCGTCCCTGGCCCAGCGGGTCGGCAGCACGCGCGACGCCAACGCCTAGCCACGGCCACGTTTGCAATTCGGCCTCGGTGGGCGTCTTGATCGGGGTGTTCAGCGAGGAGCGGGATCGCGATGCAGAAGGTCCGCAGCGAATGGGGACTGCAGGGCGTCGAGGCGTTGCGCGAGCGATGTCCGGTGTTGGTGATCGTCGACGTGCTGTCCTTTTCCACCTGCGTCGACGTGGCCGTGCACCGGCACGCCAGGATCTATCCGTTCGCGTACGGGGACGAGGATGCGGCCCGTGACGAGGCGGCCCGGATCGGCGCGCGGCTGGCGGCCAGCCGCCGCGCCGGAGGCCAGCTCAGCCTCTCGCCCGCCAGTCTCCTGAAACTCAATCCCGGTGAGCGCCTGCTGCTGCCCTCACCCAACGGCTCGCGGCTTTCCCTGGCCGGCGGACGGGCGACCGTGCTGGCGGGGTGCCTGCGCAACGCCAAGGCGGTCGCGGCCAAGGCCAAGGGCCTCGCCGACGGCCGCGACATCGCGGTGATCCCCGCGGGCGAGCGCTGGCCTGACGGGTCGCTGCGCCCTGCTATCGAGGACCTGATCGGGGCAGGGGCGGTGATCGAGGCCCTGGGCCTGCCCATGTCGCCGGAAACACAGGTGGCCCACGACGCCTTCGTCTCGGCCAGGGCCCACCTGGCGGACGTCATCAAGGGCTGCATGTCGGGCCGCGAACTCAGCGACCGCGGCCACGAACTCGATGTCGATATCGCCCTCGAGCTCGACATCAGCCACTGCGCGCCGATGCTGCGGAACGGCGCCTATGAGGACGCGGCGGCCTAACCGACCTGGGCGCTGGGCTCGCGGACCTCGGTCTCGGAAACCAGGGTGGGGGCCGAGATGGCCGGCGGCGCGACGGGCCGCTGGAACTTCAGGCTGCGGCCCTGGAAGAAGGCGCCTGACTCCATGGCCAGCTGCTCGTGGGTGATGTCGCCGTCCACATAGGCTGTGCCGTAGAGGCGCACCTGCTTGGCGCTGATCTGGCCGATGACCCGGCCGCGGGTCTCGACGACATCGGCGAAGATCGCGCCCTCGACGTGGCCGGTCTCGCCGATGGTGACCTTGTCCACCCGAACCTCGCCGCGCACGATGCCGTCGATCTGCAGTTCGCCCTCGCCGATAACGCTGCCCTCGATGGTGATGTTGTCGGAGATCAGCGACGGGGTCCGAAGCGGCTTGCGGCCGGGTTCGGAGGTCACTGTCATGTCCGGAGCCAGGGTGTCGGAACCGCCCTTAGTCGCCTTGGAGAACATGGTCGCCCGCCTTCACGAAACGGCCGGGGTTCTGCGCCCGCCCGTTGACCCAAACTTCGTAGTGCAGGTGCGGTCCGGTGGACCGGCCCGTCGAACCCATGCCGCCGATCCGCTGGCCCACGGCGACGCGCTCGCCCGGACGGACGCCGATCGCCTGGAGGTGGGCGTAGCGGGTCTTGAAGCCGCGGCCGTGGTCGATCTCGATGGTGTTGCCGTAGCCCGACCGCACGCCGGTGAACGACACCACGCCGGGCGCGGTGGCCTGGATCGGGTAGTTGTAGCCGCCGGTGAAATCCAGGCCGGAATGGAAGGCCGGGCGGCGGGTGAAGGGGTCGAAGCGAACGCCGAAGCCGCTGCTGACGCCCGCGCCAGCGGGGCGGCCGAAGGGCAGCTTTTGGGCGGCGTCGCCCAGGGCGCCGGCCTCCGATAGGTTGGTCGCCGCGTGCTGGATGCGTTCGGCGAAGCCCTCGTCCACGTCGAGGACGGCGGCGAGCGCGCGGGGATCCTTGGCCTCGATCAGCGGTCCGCCGAGCGAGCCGCCCTTGGGCACGTAGGACGATGGCGTCAGGCCGGCCAGGCGGAAGGCCAGGCGCAGGCGGTCGGCGCGGGTCTTGGCGAAGTCGTCGGCTGCGTCGATCAGGCGTTCCTGGCCCGCGCGCACCAGCTCGATGCGGCGCAGGGGGCTGACGGTCGTGGGAATATTGCTGGCCTTGCGGATGGTCGGGGCCAGGGCCTGGGCGACGCCGGGCGCGCTCCGGATGTCGGTCAGCAGCATGGCGAGCGCCGCGTGGCGCTTTTCGACCGTGACGGCCAGTTGGTCGACGGAGCCCTCGGCGGCGGTCAGTTGGGCCACGGCGCTGTTGAGACGGGCCTCGCGATCGGCCACCAGACGCTCGGACTTGGCCTGCATCCGGGCCAGTTCCTGGTCGTGGCCCGACAGCGCCATGGCGTTGACCATCATCGCCGCGGTGCAGACGCCCATCCAGAGCGCGCAGGCGGCGACCGCACCGGCGCCGGCCAGCTGCCTGCCCGTGGTCAGTACGAACGCCCGCATTTCCCCGCCTGAGCGGACATAGAGATGTCGTTCGGGAAACAGCTCTTCGAGCGATCGGCGAAGGCGCGCAAAGCGTGTCATTTCCACCGCGTCGGCTACGGAACTTTTTTGGTCCCGCGGATATGCAGTGAGAATTGGAAAACGCGCAAGACCCTTCGCGCCGCGAGGGCAGGGGTCCGAGTCAGGGAGATAATTAACGACGTTGGTTAACGGCAGCTGAACGGCCAAGCTAGGTCCGTTCGTCGACCCTTGCAGGCCAAGGGGTAGATCGCTGGGCCTCGCGACATATCTACAACAATCGAAGCGACCGGCCGGAGCGATCCCAAGTCACGATCAAGCGCGGCGATGCGGCCGTCGGCCGCACCGCTACATGCTTAAGCTTTAAGGGTTTTCACGGCCTCGAGCACCGACTCAGCGTGGCCCGGCACCCGCACCTTCCGCCAGATTCGGACCAGCTTGCCGTCGGGCCCGATCAAGAAGGTCGAGCGGTCGATACCCATGTACTGGCGCCCATAGAGGGTCTTCTCGACCCAGGACCCATAGGCCTCGATCATGGTTCCTTCCGGATCCGAACCGAGCGGCACGGTGAGGTCGTATTTGGCTGTAAATTTCGCGTGACGGGCCAGGCTGTCCTTCGAAACGCCCAGAACCGAGGCGCCGGCTTTCGCGAATTCGTCCGCCAGCGCGCTGAATTCTTGTGATTCCTTGGTGCAGCCGGGCGTGTCGTCCTTCGGATAGAAATAGACCACCAGCGCCCGGCCCTTGAAGCTGGCGAGCGTGATCGGGCCATTGGCCCCGGCCAGTTCGAAGTCGGGCGCCTGGGCGCCTTCGGTCAGTTCGGACATCGCGTCTCTCCAGGGCCTAGACGGGCTTCACCAGGACGATCTTCTTCTTGCCCGCCGCCAGTTTCACCACCCCGTCGACCAGGTCGGCCGTGGTGATCGTGCGGTTGGCGTCGGCCTCGACCTTGTCGTTCACCCGCAGGCCGCCGCCCTGGGCCAGGCGCCGGGCGTCCCCACGTGAGGCCGCCAGGCCCGCGTCGGCCGCCAGGGCCGCCAGCACGACGCCCGCCTCGAGATCGGCCAAGGGCGCCTCGTAGGTCGGCATGTCGTCAGACACGCTGCCCACCTCGAAGGCCACCCGCGCGGCCTCGGCCGCGGCCTGCGCCGCCTGGGCGCCATGCAGCAGGGTGCTGGCCGCGTTGGCCAGCACCTTCTTTGCCTCGTTGATGTCGGCGCCTTGCATGGCCTCGTAGCGGGCGATCTCCTCGATCGGCAGATCAGTGAACAGCTTCATGAAGCGGCCCACGTCGGCGTCCTCGGTGTTGCGCCAGAACTGCCAGTAGTCGTAGGGGCTGCGCATGTCGGCGTTGAGCCACACCGCCCCGCCGACGGTCTTGCCCATCTTCTGACCGGAGGCTGTGGCGAGCAGGGGGGTGGTCAGGCCGAAGGACGGCTTCTGGTCCACGCGGCGGATCAGCTCCACCCCGTTGACGATATTGCCCCACTGGTCGGAGCCGCCCATCTGCAGCACGCAGCCGTGTTTCCGTTCCAGCTCCAGGAAATCCACCGACTGCATCAGCATGTAGTTGAACTCGAGGAACGTCATCGGCTGCTCGCGGTCCAGCCGCGCCTTGACGCTGTCGAAGGCCAGCATGCGGTTGACCGTGAAGTGCACGCCGTAGTCGCGCAGGAACTCGACATAGCCGAACTTCGAGAGCCACGCGTCGTTGTCGACCATGACGGCGTCGGTCGGCCCGTCGCCAAAGGTCAGGAAGCGCTCGAACGTCCCCTTGATGGTGGCGATGTTGTCCTGGATCTGGTCGTGGGTCAGCAGGGGGCGCTGGCCGTCCTTGTCCGTGGGATCGCCGACCTTGGTGGTGCCGCCGCCCATCAGGACGATGGGCTTGTGGCCGGCCTGCTGCAGGCGCCGCAGCATCATGATCTGGATCAAGTGGCCGACATGCAGACTGGGGGCGGTGGCGTCGAAGCCGATGTAGGCGGTGATCGCGCCCCTGGTCGCGGCCTCGTCCAGCTCCACCGGATGAGTGATCTGATGGATGTAGCCACGCTCCTGCATCACGCGCAGGAACGAGGACTTGAACGGTTGGTCGGCGGACATGGGCGGAGACTCTGAGGTGGACGCAGGGCGCTCTAACACGCGGTCTGCAAGCATTTCGAGGGACATCTGACAGGCTCCTGGTCGGCGAAAGGCCGGAGACCGTCAATTCTCGGAGGAGAGGAGGCGCCGACCTGGTGGGTAGGCGCAAGGGATCGGACCGCGCCTGCTCTAGGGCAGGCGGTAATAGCTGGCCAAGTTGGCGGAGCGGCGTTCGATCATGCCGGCTAGCTACCGGCGCAAGGGCATGGCAGTCAAGCTCTCCATGCGAGTCCTAGGCTTCATGACCGGCACCTCCCTGGACGCCTGCGACATGGCGATCCTGGAGACGGATGGCGAAACGATCGCCGCGTTCGGCCCCGCGGGCGAGCGCAAGCTCACCGATGCGACCCGCGACATCGTGCTCGAAGCCACCCGCCAGGCATTGGCCTGGCCGCGGGGCGCACCCGAGCCCGAGGTCTTCAAGGCCGCCGCCGCCGCGGTCGCCCGTGAGCACTTCGAGGCCGCCGAGGGGTTCCTGGCCGAACACAGGCTCGCCTGGTCCGACATCGACCTGATGGGCATGCACGGCCAGACCGTCCTGCACGAACGGCCCCAGGCGGGCCGTGTCGGCCGCACGGTGCAGCTCGGCGACGCCCAGTGGCTGGCCGACGCCGCGGGCGTGCCCGTGGCCTACGACTTCCGCACTGCCGATGTGGCCGCCGGCGGGGAGGGCGCGCCGCTGGCGCCGATCTACCATCTGGCGCGGGCTCGAACCGCGGGCCTGAGGCCCCCGCTGGCCATCCTCAATGTGGGCGGGGTGGCCAATATCACCTTCTGGTCGGAGACAGGCGATATCGCCGCCTTCGACACCGGCCCAGGCAACGGCATGATCGACCTGCTGGTCCAGGCGCGCGGCGCGGGGCGCTACGACGCCGGCGGCAAGTACGCCAGCGTCGGCAAGGTCGACGAGACCGTCCTGCGCGGGCTGCTGGCCCACCCCTATTTCAAGTCGCCGCCGCCCAAGTCGCTGGACCGCCACGACTTCCCGCTTGCGGTGCTGGAAAAACTGCAGCTGGAGGACGCCGCCGCCACCCTGGTGGCCTTCACCGCCGAGGCGGTGCGCCTGGGTTTCGAGCTGATGGGCGGCGTGCCCACCGAGATGGTGGTCTGCGGCGGCGGGCGGCGCAATCCGCAACTCATGAAGGCCTTCGCCGAGCGGCTGTCGGTTCCGGTGACCACGGCCGAGGATCACGATTGGCGCGGCGACTCGATCGAGGCCGAGGCCTTCGCCTATCTGGCGGCGCGCACCCTGCGCGGCCTGGCTATTTCCTATCCCAAGACCACGGGCGTCCCAGCCCCCATGACCGGCGGGCGAATCGCCCAGCCAACCGTCTGAATTCCAGGGAGTTTCGATGTCCAAGACCTATTGGCTGGCGGGCGCGGCCGCCGCGTTCGCCCTGACCACCGGAGCCCAGGCTCAGCCGGCGCCCGCCCCCCGGCCGTATGATGCGGCGGTGTTCGCCGCGGCCAAGGCGCTGCAGCCCAAGGTCGTCGCCTGGCGGCGCGATTTTCACGAGCATCCCGAGCTGAGCAACAGCGAGGTCCGCACCGCCAAGATCGTCGCCGATCATCTGCGCAAACTCGGCCTGGAAGTGCGCACCGGGGTCGGGAAGACAGGGGTGGTCGGCATCCTCAAGGGCGGCAAGCCCGGCAAGGTCGTGGCTCTACGCGCCGACATGGACGCCCTGCCGGTGGCCGAGCAGACCGGCCTGGCCTTCGCCTCGAAGGTAACGGCCCAGTACAACGGCCAGACCGTGCCGGTGATGCACGCCTGCGGTCACGACAGCCACACGGCGATCCTGATGGGGACGGCCGAGATCCTGGCCACCATGAAGGATCAGGTCGACGGCACGGTGGTCTTCATCTTCCAGCCGGCCGAGGAAGGTCCGCCCCCCGGCGAGGAGGGCGGGGCGCCGCTGATGGTCAAGGAAGGCGTGCTCAAGAACCCCAAGGTCGACGCGATCTTCGGCCTCCACGCCTTCCCGGGTCCGGTCGGGGCGATGGTCTGGCGGCCGGGTCCGATGATGGCGGCCTCCGACCGCTTCGAGATTCAGCTGAAGGGCCGCCAGGCGCACGGCTCCATGCCCTGGCAGGGGATCGACATGTCATCCCTGACCGCCGACATCGTCACCGCCTTCAATCAGGTCACGTCACGCCAGATCAATGTCTCCAAGACCCCGACGGTGCTGACCGTGGCCACCCTGCATGGCGGCCTGCGCTACAACATCATTCCCGAGGACATGACGCTCACCGGGACCCTGCGCACCTTCGATCCGGGGATGCGCACCGACGTGATCGCCCGGGCGGAGAAGGCCGTGACCTCGATCACCGAGCGCTACGGCGCCTCGGCGAAGTTCACCTGGGGCAACCACAATCCGGTGACGGACAACAACCGCATCCTGGCGGCCGCGATGAAGCCGACCCTGACGCGCGCCACCGGAGGGAAGGTCCTCGACGACATCGACTACATCATGGGCGCGGAGGACTTCTCCTACTTCCAGAAGGAGGTCCCGGGCTTCTTCTACCATCTGGGCGTGGGCAATCCGAAGGGCGGCAACCACTCGCCGTTCTTCGACGTGGACGAAGCCGCCATGGAGATCGGCGTGCGGGCCCAGGCGCTCATGGCGTTGGATTTCCTGAAGGGGAGCTAAAACGTTCTGTCCCTCCTCCTTGTGGGGAGGGACGGCGGCGCAGCCGCCAGGGTGGGGAAGTCCGGCAATCTGCGCGGAGGTTTCAGAAAGCCCCACCCTCGATCCCTTCGGGATCTGCCCTCCCCACAAGGAGGAGGGATAAGGGAGCCTAGATCGGATCGGCCGCGATGCGCTTGTCGAGATAGCTGCCCACGCGCTGCTCCACGTCCGGCAGGTTTTCGGCCCAGAAGTGGGTGGCGCCCTCGATCACCTCATGGTCGATGACGATGCCCTTCTGGGTGCGCAGCTTGGAGACCACACGCTCGACCTCGACCGGCGGCACCACGGTGTCGGCGCCGCCGTGCAGGATCAGGCCCGAGGCCGGGCAGGGGGCGAGAAAGCTGAAGTCGTACATGTTGGTCGGCGGCGAGACCGAGATGAAGCCGTCCGTCTCGGGCCGGCGCATCAGGAGCTGCATCCCCACCCAAGCGCCGAAGGAATAGCCGGCGACCCAGCACTGCGAGGCGGCCGGATTGGTGGTCTGCAGCCAGTCCAGCGCCGTGGCGGCGTCCGCCAGTTCGCCTATCCCTGAGTCGAACTCGCCCTGGCTGCGGCCCACGCCGCGGAAATTGAAGCGCAGGGTGGAGAAGCCGCGCTTCATGAACAGGTGAAACAGCTGCACGGCCACCGGGTGGTTCATCTGGCCGCCGGCCTTGGGATGCGGGTGCAGGATGAGCGCGATCGGCGCCGTCGGGGTCTTGCCCGCCGAATACCGGCCTTCGATCCGCCCGGCCGCACCGGTCAGAACCACCTCTGGCATGCTCGTCCTTTCGTCTCGCGCGCCGCCCTAATACTTGACTAACGCGCTGGGTCTTCCTAAGTCGCGACCGTCGGCCGGTTCCGGCGACGAGCCCCGTTGCAAGGCGGGGCCTGTAACATAGGGACCGCGCGAAATGCTCGAAAAATCGTGCGGGCCAGCAGGAGCGACATGCGCCTTTCGACCAAGGGACGATATGCGGTGATGGCGATGGCCGACCTCGCGCGCCGGCAAGGCGCGCTGAGCGAGGGCGACCGCGCCGTGGCCCTGTCGGAAATCGCCGCCCGCCAACAGATTTCGCTCTCCTATCTGGAGCAGCTTTTCGCCCGCCTTCGCCGCCGCGGCCTGGTGCGCAGCCTGCGCGGTCCCGGCGGCGGCTACCGGCTGGTGCGCACGGCCGAGGAAACCAACATCGCCGACATCGTGCTGGCCGTGGATGAGCCCCTGCGCGCCACCCGCTGCAGCGCCAAGGGCAAGGGCTGCATGCTGAAGGGCGAACGCTGCCTGACCCACGACCTGTGGGAGGAGATGGGACGGCACCTCGAGACCTACCTGGCCTCCGTCTCCCTGGCCGACGTCGTCACCGGACGGCTTGGCCCCTCCCACGTGGAGGCGGCATGACCCGGGTCTATCTCGACTACAACGCCACCGCGCCGCTGCGCCCCGAGGCGCTGGAGGCGGTGACCCGCGCCTACGCCATGGGTGGCAATCCCTCCTCGATCCACGCGGCGGGCCGAGCCGCCCGCGCCCTGCTCGAGCAGGCGCGCACCGAGGTCGCCGCCCTGATCGGCGGGCCAGCCTCCACCGTGGTCTTCACCTCCGGGGGCACCGAGGCCAATGCTCTGGCCGTCGACAGCGCCGTGGCCACCGGCTCCAAGCGCCTGATCGTCAGCGCCATCGAGCACGACAGCGTGCTGGAGACCGCCAAGGTCAGCGGCGCGGCGGTCGAGGTCCTGCCCGTCGGCGCCGACGGCCTCGCCGACCTCGCCTGGCTCTCCAAGCGCCTGGCGGCGTGGGACGCCGCTGATGGCCGCCCGTTCGTCGCCCTGATGCTGGCCAATAACGAGACCGGCGTGATCCAGCCGGTCCGCGAAGTCTCCGAGATCGTCCGCGCCGCCGACGGCTGGCTGCATGTCGACGCCATCCAGGCGGCGGGCAAGATCCCCACCGACAGCCGCGCGCTCGGCGCCGACACCCTCTCGGTCTCGGCCCACAAGCTGGGCGGCCCCCAGGGCGTCGGCGCGCTCACCTTCGGCCCCCGCGCCACCCTGGTGCGCCGCCAGCACGGCGGCGGGCAGGAGCGGGGCCGCCGGGCCGGCACCGAGAACGTCCCAGGCATCGCGGCCTTTGGCGCCGCGGCCATGGCCGCCCTGCGCGACACCAACGACCAGGCTCCGATGCGCGACGCCGCCGCCGAACAGCTCAAGGCGCAGGGTGCGGTGGTGATCGCCGAGAGCTCGCCGCGCCTGCCCAACACCCTGTGCGTGGCCACGCCTGGCCATCCCTCGGACCTGCAGGTGATGAAGCTCGATCTTGCCGGCTTCATGGTCAGCGCCGGCTCGGCCTGTTCGTCGGGCAAGGTGAAGGCCAGCCATGTGCTGTCGGCCATGGGCCTTGGTGAGCTGGCTGAATGCGCCATCCGCGTCTCGGGCGGCTGGGGCACGAGCAGCAGTGATTGGGCGGCCTTCGTCGACGCCTGGAGTGAAGCCCGTCACGCCGCGCGTCGCGCGCCGGCGGCGTGAGGAGTTCGTAAGCATGGCCGCCGTCAAACAGACCGTCGAACACGTCGAAAGCCTCGAGAAGTACAAGCACGGCTTCGTCACCGACATCGAGCAGGACTTCGCGCCCAAGGGCCTGTCGCCCGACATCGTGCGCTTCATCTCGGCCAAGAAGGACGAGCCCCAGTGGATGCTGGACTGGCGCCTGGAGGCCTATGAGCGCTGGCTGGCCATGGACGAGCCCAACTGGGCCAAGGTCCACTTCCCGCGCATCGACTACCAGGACAGCTACTACTACGCCGCGCCCAAGGAGAAGAACGGCCCCCTGAGTCTCGACGAGGTCGACCCGGACATCCTGGCGACCTACGCCAAGCTGGGCATCCCGCTGCGCGAGCAGGAGGTGCTGGCCGGCGTCGTCGGCGCGCCGCGCTACGCCGTGGACGCGGTGTTCGACAGCGTCTCGGTGGTCACCACCTTCAAGAAGGAACTGGCCCAGGTCGGGGTGATCTTCTGCTCCATGAGCGAGGCGATCCGCGAACATCCGGAGCTGGTGAAGCAGTACCTGGGCTCGGTGGTGCCGGTCTCCGACAACTACTACGCCTGCCTGAACGCGGCGGTCTTCTCGGACGGCAGCTTCGTCTATGTGCCGCCGGGCGTGCGCTGCCCGATGGAGCTCTCAACCTATTTCCGCATCAATGCGGAGAACAGCGGCCAGTTCGAGCGCACCCTGATCATCGCCGACAAGGGTTCCTACGTCTCATACCTGGAGGGCTGCACCGCCCCCATGCGCGATGAGAACCAGCTCCACGCCGCGGTGGTCGAGCTGATCGCCCTGGACGACGCCGAGATCAAATATTCCACGGTCCAGAACTGGTATCCGGGCGATCCGGAAACCGGTAAGGGCGGCATCTACAACTTCGTCACCAAGCGCGCCGACTGCCGTGGCGACCGCTCCAAGGTCTCCTGGACCCAGGTCGAAACCGGCTCGGCGATCACCTGGAAGTACCCGTCCTGCATCCTGCGCGGGAAGGACAGCGTCGGCGAATTCTATTCCATCGCCATCACCAACGGCCGCCAGCAGGCCGACACCGGCACCAAGATGATCCACCTGGGCGAGGGGACGCGCTCGCGGATCATCTCCAAGGGCATCTCGGCGGGCCGCTCGTCCAACACCTATCGCGGCCTGGTCTCGGCCCACCCCAAGGCCAAGGGCGCGCGCAATTTCACCCAGTGTGACAGCCTGTTGATCGGCAAGGAATGCGCCGCCCATACCGTGCCCTATGTCGAGGCGCGCAACGGCCAGTGCGTCTTCGAGCACGAAGCCACTACCACCAAGCTTTCCGAAGACCAGCTGTTCTACGCCATGCAGCGCGGGCTCTCCCAGGAGGAGGCTGTGCAGCTGCTGGTCAACGGCTTCGTCAAGGAAGTGCTTCAGGAGCTGCCCATGGAGTTCGCCGTGGAAGCCCAGAAGCTCGTCGCCATCTCCCTTGAAGGGTCCGTCGGATGACCCTCGCAACCCTCGAGAACCTCAGCATGTCCTTCCGCCGCGCCTTCGAAGCCGAACACGCCCGCCGCGACGCCGCCCGTCACGAGCGTGAGGAGGCCGAACGCCGCCAGCAGGAAGAGGACCTGGCCCGCGCCGAGCAGCTGCACGACGCACTCGCCGCCGACATCGGCTTCCTGCGCGAGAAGGGCCTGACACTGGACCGCCGCCGCTACACGGTGAGCCTCAACCACGAGGACTATCTGATCGACGCCTATTTCGAGGCTGGAACCGCCATGGTGCGCTCGGCCGACAAGCGCTCGGCCTCCACCTCCACCGCCGCGCCGCGCAAGCAGCAGATGGTCCAGACGATCGAAGAGGCCCTCGACGTGATGGCCCAGTACCTGGCCGACGAGACCGTCTGATGCTGAAGATCGAGAACCTCCACGCCAGCGTCGACGACAAGCCGATCCTGAAGGGCCTGACCCTCGATGTCCCGGCCGGCGAAGTGCACGCCATCATGGGGCCGAACGGGGCCGGCAAGTCGACCCTGTCCTATGTCCTGACCGGCCGCGAGGGCTATGAGGTCACTGAGGGGACCGCCACGCTCGACGGCGAGGACCTGCTGGCGCTCGACCCCAGCGAACGGGCCGCCCGTGGCGTCTTCCTGTCCTTCCAGTATCCGTTGGAGATCCCCGGCGTCCCGGCCCTGACCTTCATCCGCACGGCCATGAACGCCCAGCGCAAGGCCCGCGGCGAACCCGAGGTCACCGCGCCGGAATTCTTGAAGCTCGCCCGGACCACCGCCGCCTCGCTGAAGATCGACTTCGAGATGCTGAAGCGCGCGCTCAATGTCGGTTTTTCCGGCGGCGAGAAGAAGCGGATGGAAATCTTTCAAATGGCGATGCTTTCGCCCCGATTCCTCATCCTAGACGAGACCGATTCTGGCCTCGATATCGACGCCCTGAAGATCGTCGCCGACGGGGTGAACGCCATGCGCTCGCCCGACCGGGCCATGCTGGTGATCACCCATTACCAGCGCCTGCTGGACTACATCAAACCCGACCGCGTCCACGTCCTGGCCGGCGGCCGAATCGCCGCCTCGGGCGGTCCCGACCTCGCGCACGCGCTGGAGCGCGAGGGCTACGACAAGTATGCGAGGGCCGCATGAGCCTGGCGACCGCCCTCAAGACCGGCGACGTCGCCCAGCTTCCGTCCAAGCGCGACGAGGACTGGAAGTGGACCGACCTGCGCGGTCTGCTGCGGGTCCTGCCAGAGCCGTCGCCGGCCTTCGAGGGCGAGGCCCCGGCCGGGCCGTTCGCGGCGCTCGCCAACCTTCCGATCCATGTGGTCAACGCCAGCGACCCGGTGGTCATCCGCAGCGCCTCGGCCCAACCCTATGTGGTGGCCCTGCACTTCGCCGCGCTCGGTGGCGGATCGCACAGCGCCAGCGCCAGGCTCGAGGTCGCCGACGGTGCGCACTTGATACTGCTCGAGAGCTACGAGGGCGACGGCGCCGACTATGTCGCAAATCATGAGCTGACCATCACCATTGGCGCCAATGCGCGCCTGGAACGCATCGTCCTGGCCTCCGACGGCGCCGAGGGCGTCAGCGTCTCCCAGGCCGAGGTCGTGCTGGGCGCCGGCGCCAGCCTTGTCCAGACCGTGCTCACCGACGGCGCGCGCCGCCAGCGGATCGAGACCCGGGTGAACCATCCGGGCGCCGGCGCCAGCCTGCGCCTCGACAGCACCTATCTGCTGGCCGACAAGCGCCATGCGGACCTGACCACCGTGGTCGAGCACCAGGGCGTCGACGGGACCACCGTCCAGCTCACTAAGGGCGTGGTCCGCGACCAGTCGCGCGGTGTCTTCCAGGGCCGGATCCGCGTCGCGCCGGGCGCCGACCGCACCGACGCGCGGATGGCCCACAATGCGCTCATTCTGTCCGACAAGGCCGAGGTCGACGCCAAGCCGGAGCTGCTGATCTTCGCCGACGACGTGCAGTGCGCCCACGGCAACACCATCGGGGCCCTGGACGAGCAGGCCCTGTTCTACGCCATGCAGCGCGGCATGCCGCGCGAGACCGCCCGGGCCATGCTGATCGAGGCCTTCGTCGGCGAGGTGATCGAGCGGATCGAGCATGAGGGCGCCCGCGAAGTGGCCCGCGCCTGGGCCGCCGACCGGCTGAGGGTGGCGCCATGACCTTCGATGTCGAACAGGTCCGCCGCGAATTCCCGATCCTGACCCGCCAGGTCAACGGCAGGCCGCTGGTCTATCTGGACAGCGCCGCCTCCGCCCAGAAACCGCGGGCGGTGATTTCGGCCATGAGCCGGGCGATGGAAGGCTCCTATTCCAACGTCCACCGCGGGCTGCACACCCTGGCCAACGAGACCACCGACGCCTACGAGGCCGCGCGGAAGTCGGTCGCGACCTTCATCAACGCCGAGCTGGGCGAGGTGGTCTTCACCAAGGGCGGTACCGAGGCGATCAACCTGGTGGCCTCGAGCCTGGGCGCGACGCTCAAGGCCGGCGACGAGATCCTGCTCACCGAGATGGAGCACCACGCCAATATTGTGCCCTGGCACTTCCTGCGCGAGCGCCAGGGGGTGGTGCTGAAGTTCATCCCCGTCCTGGACGACGGCCGCCTCGACATCGAAGCCCTGCCGGGCCTGCTGACCGACAAGACCAGGGTCGTGGCGCTCACCCACATGTCCAACGTGCTGGGCACGATCAATCCGGTGGCCGAGGTGATCGCCCAGGCCCACGCGGCCGGCGCCAAGGTGCTGCTGGACGGCTGCCAGGCCATCGTCCACCAGGCCGTGGACGTGAAGGCCCTGGACGTCGATTTCTATGTTTTCTCCGGCCACAAGCTGTATGGCCCCACCGGCATCGGCATCCTCTACGGCAAGGCCGCCGAACTGGCCGCCCTGCGGCCCTACCAGGGCGGCGGCGAGATGATCGGTGAGGTCTCGCTTGAAAAGGTGAGCTATGCCGAGCCGCCGCACCGCTTCGAGGCCGGCACCCCGCCGATCCTGGAAGCCATTGGCCTGGGCGCGGCCATCGAGTGGCTGAACGGCTTGGACCGAGATGCCGTCGCCGCCCACGAGGCCAGGCTCTACGCCCGCGTCCGCGAGCGGCTGAACGGCGCCAACTGGCTGCGCGTGATCGGCGAGGCGCCCGGCAAGGGCGCGATCCTGTCTTTCACCGTCGACGGCGCCCACGCCCACGACGTGGCCCAAATCCTCGACCGCTACGGCGTGGCCGTCCGCGCCGGGACCCATTGCGCCGAGCCCCTGATGAAACACTTCGGGATCACTTCCTCGGCGCGCGCCTCCTTCGCCCTATATAATACGGAAGGGGAGGCCGACGCTTTCGTCGACGCCCTCAACCGTACCCAGGCCTTTTTTGCTTGAGCATGATCATGGATGACGCCGCCGCCATCGAGCCGACCTCGACGACGCCCCTAAGCCAGGGCGAACTCGACGCGCTTACCGATCAGCTCATCGAGAAGCTGAAAACCGTGTTCGATCCGGAGATCCCGGTCGACATCTACGAGCTGGGCCTGATCTACAAGGTCGACGTCTCCGACGAGAAGAATGTCGCTATCGACATGACGCTCACCGCCCCGGGCTGCCCGGTGGCCGGAGAAATGCCCGGCTGGGTCGAGGACGCGGTCAGGGAAATTCCCGGCATCGGCCAGGTGAAGGTCGACCTGGTGTTCGACCCGCCCTGGGACCCCTCGCGGATGTCCGACGAGGCGAAACTTCAATTGAACATGTTCTGACCCCATATAGGCGTGGACATGACCGACCTGAACCTCACCGCCGCGCCTCGCGCCCGCCGCCCACGGCCCACGGTGGTCACCCTGACCGACGCCGCCGCGGCGCGGGTGCGGGAGATCATGGGCAAGGCCGAGAAGCCCTATGCCGGCCTGCGGGTGGGGGTGAAGAACGGCGGCTGCGCGGGTTCCGAATACATCATCGAATATGCCGAGGCCGCCGGGCCGCTGGACGAGGTGGTCGAGGATAAGGGCGTCACCATCCTGATCGAGCCCAAGGCGATCCTGTTCCTGATCGGCACGGTGATCGACTACGAGGCCACCAAGCTCTCGGCCAAGTTCGTGTTCAAGAACCCCAACGAGACCGACGCCTGCGGTTGCGGCGAGAGCGTCACGATCCAGCCGGCCGCCGAGACCGACTCCTAGTCGGCATAGGCGTAGGGGCCGCCCTTTTCCAGGGCGCGGCGATAGGCCGGGCGAGCGTGGATCTTCTCCAGGAAGGCCTTCAGACGCGGCCGGCCGTTCAGCGCGTCGCCGCGGTTGGCGGCGGCTTCCACCGGGAAGCTCATCATCACGTCGGCGGCGCTGAACTCGTTCCCCGCGAACCACTCGGACTTGCCGAGTTCGCTCTCCCAATAGTCGAAATGCAGCTTGAGGCTGGGATCGACGAAACCGGCCTGGGCGCGGGCGGCTATGGTCTTGACCACCGGGCGCAGGAAGAAGGGCGCATTGGCCGGCAGGCGGCTGAACACCAGCTTCATCAGCAAGGGCGGCATGGCCGAACCTTCGGCATAGTGCAGCCAGTAGGTCCAGCGCGAGCGCTCCGCCGTGCCCGCCGGCGGCACAAGGCGACCGTTTCCATAGCGCTCGACGATCCAGTCGACGATGGCCCCGGTCTCGGGAAACACCACGTCGCCGTCGACGATCACCGGCGACTTCCCCAGCGGATGGATGGCGCGCAGCTCCGGCGGCGCCAGCATGGTCTTGGCGTCGCGCTGGTGGTGCTGGATCTCGTAGGGGACGCCCAGCTCCTCCAGCAGCCAGAGGACGCGCTGGGAGCGGGAGTTGTTCAGGTGATGGACGACAAGCATGGGAATCCCGAGCTGGTGAGGATTCCATTGCTTACAATGTAAATTGACACCTGCAAAGGCGCGACGCCGCTGCAAGGTCGGTCTGCTGCGCCAGGCGTCCGACTAGCGGCCCTTGAACACCGCCGGGCGCTTTTGCAGGAAGGCCAGCACGCCTTCGCGGCTGTCCTCGGTGCGTCCGGCGAACTTCTGGGCTGTCCGCTCGGCGTGGAGCTGGGCGGCCCATTCCTCGTCGAGGCTCTCCCAGATCAGCTTGCGGATGGCGCCCAGCGACTTGGGGCCGGTCGCCAGCGCCTTGGCCAGCTCCATGGCCGTGGCCATCAGTTGGTCGTCCGCGACGCAGCGGTTGATCAGCCCCCAGTCCAGGGCGGTCTTGGCCGGGACGCGATCGCCCAGCAGGGCCATCTCCATGGCGCGCGCCTTGCCGATCAAACGGGGCAGGAGGTAGGTCGAGCCGCCGTCCGGCACCAGGCCGATGCGGCGGAAGGCCTGCATGAAATAGGCGCTCTCGCTGGCCACGATGATGTCGCCCATCAGGGCCAGGGAGCAACCGACCCCGGCCGCCACCCCGTTCACCGCGGTGACGATCGGGACCGGGAAGTCGCGGATCGAGCTCATGAAGGGGTTGTAGACGCTCTCCAGCGCCGAGCCGGCGTCGGGGCCTTCCGGATCGGGCGTCTCGCCGCCGATGCCGCCGCCGCGGCCCGATAGGTTGGCGCCGGAGCAGAAGCCGCGGCCCACTCCGGTCAGCACCACGCAGCGCACCGAAGCGTCCGCCGCCATCGCCTTGAAGGCGTCGCCCAGCTCGGCCATCAGATCGAGGCCGGCGGCGTTCAGGGTCGCGGGGTCGGTCAGGGTGACGACGCCGATGCCGTCAGCGACCGATGTCTTGAGCTTGGAATAGGCCACGGCGTCCTCCGAGTGCGTTGTGGGCGCATTCTAAGCGGCCATACCCTCACGTCAGGCTAGCGGAAATCCGCACCTAGGCGGCGTCGGCGACGATCTCGGCGTTGGTCACCAGGTTCCGGCCCGACCGCTTGGAGGCGTAGAGGGCTGTGTCCGAGCGGTCCATCAGGCTGTGGGCGCTCTCGCCGCGGCGGAGCTGGGCGACGCCGGCCGAGACCGTCACGGCGCCCAGATCGTCATTGGTCGAGCGGCGCTTCAGGATGCGCGATGAGACCTCTTCGCGGATCTCCTCCAGCACCAGGGCCGCCACGTCGGCGGTTTCGCGCGGGAAAATCAGGGCGAATTCCTCGCCGCCATAGCGGGCGGCGAAGCGGGGCGGGGCGCCGACGCGGCCGATGACGCTGGCGACGTAGCGGATCACCTGGTCGCCGGTCTGGTGGCCCCAGGTATCGTTGAAGTTCTTGAAGTGGTCGATGTCGATGACCGCCAGGGTCACGGTGTGGCCGCCGACGTCGGCCTCGGCGCAGGCGCGCTCCAGCTCCTCGTCGAAGGCCTTGCGGTTGGCGAGCTGGGTCAGGCCGTCGGTGGTGGCGTCGCGGCGGACCTGTTCCAGGTGCTCGCGCAGGCGCGCGACCTCGGTGGTCGATTCCGCCAGGCGCTTTTCCAGCGATTTGTTCTCGCGCTGCACGCGCTTGGTCGCGGAGGCCAGGGTGTCGACCATGGCCTTGAGTTCTTGCGGTTCGCGATCGGCGGCGAGCGAGGTCGAGGCGCTGGCCAGGGTCTGGCCGTAGGCCTCGCTCGACTTCTGGGCGCTCTCGATGGCGCGGCTGACCGAGATCAACTCCTTGCTGAGCGCGTCGCCGGCGTCGCGAATCTGTTCGGTGAGCTTGGCCTTGGGCAGGTAGGCCGCGGCCAGTTCGTCGGCCAGGTGATCGGTGAAGGCCTCGCCGACCGAGATCAGGCGGGTGATCTCACGGCCCAGCTCGCTGTCGGGCTCTGCCACGAAGTGGGTCCAGAGCTCGAAATTGACCGGAGTCGGCCAGACCTGATGGGCCTCCATCGCCTCCACAACTTCGCGCGCCAGGGCGTAAGCCCCCGGTCCCCGTAGCTTGTTGTCGATATTGGCGGACATTCTTCCCGTTCCCCGACTCTGGAGATCGGCGTTTTGCCAGATTCCCCAAACTGGAAAACGAGATTAGGCGTCAGAGCCAAATGAGGCGTTAAGGCTGAACTTTTCGGCCGAACTATTCGTCGGCCGGGGGAAGCCGGGGCGGCGCGCGCATCAGGAAGGCTGGTGTGTCGGAGCCGAAGCCCACAACGCCGCGATCCTCCTGGTCGTCGCGACGGGGGCGATCCTCGCGACGCGGACGCTCTTCGCGCTCGTTGCGGCGGGGACGCTCCGGGCGTTCGGCGCGGGCAGGGCGCTCGGCGCGTTCCGGACGTTCCTCGCGAGGGGCCGGAGCGGTGGCGGCCTCGGGCGGCTGCGCCTCGACCGGCGGCTTGCGCGCGCGACTGCGGGGCGCCGGGGCCTGGGTCTCCTCGGTGGCCGGGGCGATCATGGGCGCGGTGATCGGCTCCATGGACGCCGTCTGGCCGTGCGGGGCGTGGGGGCGGCTGCGTTGTTCGCCGCGCGGGGCACGATCACGCGAACCGCTGCGCTCACGGCCACCACCGCCGCGTTCGCGGCCACCGCGGCCTTCGGCGCGGCGCTCGTCCTTGATGGCGGCGAAGTCGACGCCTTCCAGAACCACTTCCTCGGGGTCCTTGCCGATCAGCTTAAGGACCTTGGCGATGTTCTGAGAGTCGGCGGGGGTGACGATCATATAGGCCTTGCCGCTGCGACCGGCCCGGCCGGTGCGGCCGATCCGGTGCACGTAGTCGTCGGCGTGGTGCGGGACGTCATAGTTGAAGACGTGGCTGACGTCGGGAACGTCCAGGCCGCGGGCGGCGACGTCGGAGGCGCAGAGCAGCTTCAGCTCACCCTTGCGGAAGGCCTCCAGGGTGCGCATCCGCGTGGCCTGGTCCAGGTCGCCGTGGATGGGGGCCGCGTCCAGGCCGTGGGCCTTCAGCGACTTGGCGACGATGTCGACTTCGGACTTGCGGTTGCAGAAGACGATGCCGTTTCGCACGTCGTCCGCGCCGATCAGCATCCGCAGGGCGGTGCGCTTGGCCTTCGGGTCGGAGGTCGGCAGCCGCACGACGTACTGGGAGATGGTCTCCGCCGTCGTGGCCGGCCGCGTGGCCTCGATCCGCACGGGATCGTTCAGGAACTGCTTGGTGAGCCGGGTGATCTCCGGCGGCATGGTGGCCGAGAAGAACAGGGTCTGCTTCTTGGCCGGGGTCAGCTTGAAGATGCGCTCGATGTCGGGGATGAACCCCATGTCCAGCATGCGGTCGGCCTCGTCGACCACCATGATCTGCACGCCGGTCATCAGCAGCTTGCCGCGCTCGAAGTGGTCGAGCAGCCGGCCGGGGGTGGCGATCAGGACGTCGACCCCGCGGTCGAGCTTCAGTTCCTGGTCGCCGAAGGATACGCCGCCGATCAGCAGGGCCCAGGAGAGCTTTTGTTTCTGGCCCTTGGCGTACTTCTCGAAGGAGGCCGAGACCTGGTCGGCCAGTTCGCGGGTCGGGGCGATGACCAGGGCGCGCGGCATGCGCGCCTTGGAGCGCCCGGCGGCCAGGCGGTCGATCATCGGCAGGGTGAAGGCGGCCGTTTTACCGGTGCCCGTCTGGGCGATGCCCAGCACGTCGCGACCCTGCAGGGCGACGGGGATGGCCTCGGCCTGGATCGGTGTTGCGGTGGTGTAGCCGGTGTCGGCCACGGCCTTCAAAGTCGCGGGCGATAGGCCCAGTTCGGAAAATTCAGTCATTCAATTGCAAGTGGGGCGGATGGCCCGCCCGAAGGGGAGCACAAACCGCGGCGGCGCGGACGGCGATCGTCGCGCGCGGCGGAAGATACGGTCTGCCGCCTTCAAGTCAAACGCGTTCTGTCACTTATGGTTCAAGGGGCCGAACATTGTCGGCCCCGGCTAGACGTCCAGATCGCCGGTGACGAACTCGGCGTTCTCCTGGATGAAGCGGAAACGCGACTCCGGCTTACGGCCCATCAGCGCCTCGACCAGCTCCTCCACCGCCTCCTCAGCGCGCGGCAGGGTGACCCGCGCCAGGGTCCGGCGCTTGGGGTCCATGGTGGTTTCCTTCAGCTGGGCGGGCATCATTTCGCCCAGGCCCTTGAAGCGCCCGATCTCCGGCTTCTTGCCCTTGAACTCGGTGGCCAGCAGCTCCTCGCGGTGGGCGTCGTCGCGGGCGTAGATGATCTTGCCGCCGTGGCTCAGGCGATAGAGCGGGGGCAGGGCCAGATAGAGGCGGCCCGAGCGGATCAGGTTGGGCATGGTCCGGTAGAAGAACGTGATCAGCAGCGAGGCGATGTGGGCGCCGTCGACGTCGGCGTCCGTCATGATCACGACGCGCTCATAGCGCAGATCCTCTTCCTTGAACTTCGCCCCACCCTGGACACCCAGGGCCAGCATCAGGTCGGTGAGTTCCTTGTTGGCGAACATCTTGTCCAGGGAGGCCGAGGCCACGTTCAGGATCTTGCCGCGCAGGGGCAGTATCGCCTGGGTGCGGCGATCACGGGCCTGCTTGGCCGAGCCGCCGGCGCTGTCGCCCTCGACCAGGAAGATCTCGGTGCCGTCGGTGGCCTGGCCCGAACAGTCGGCCAGCTTGCCCGGCAGCCGCAGCTTGCGGGTGGCCGAGGCGCGGGCGACCTCCTTGTCGCGGCGACGCTTCAGGCGCTCCTCGGCCCGCTCGATGACGAATTCAAGCAGGGCGCTGGCGACCTTGGGCTGGGCGGTCAGCCAGTGGTCGAAGGGATCGCGCAGGGCGTTCTCGACCAGCTTCTGGGCGTCGGCCGACGACAGCCGCTCCTTGGTCTGGCCCTGGAATTCGGGATTGCGCACGAAGACGCTGATGAGGGCGCCGGCCTGGGCCACCACGTCCTCGGCGGTCAGGATGCCGCCGCGCTTCTCGCCGGTGAGCTCCGCATAGGCCTTGAGGCCGCGGACCAGGGCCGCGCGCAAGCCGGCCTCGTGGGTGCCGCCCTCTGGGGTCGGCACGGTGTTGCAGTAGGACTGCATGAAACCGTCGGCCTCGCCGAACCCGGCCGGGGTCCAGGCCAGCGCCCATTCCACCGCTCCGCCCTCGGCCTTGCGCTCGATGCGGCCGGCGAACGGCTCGGGCGTCACGGTCTCGATGCCCTTGACCCGCTCGGCCAGGAAGTCGGCCAGGCCGTTGGGGAAACGGAAGGTCGCCTCGGCCGGGGTCTGGTCGTGGATGCGCGAGGGATCACAGCTCCAGCGAATCTCCACCCCGCCGAACAGATAGGCCTTCGACCGCGCCATCCGGTAGAGCCGGGCCGGCCTGAAGGTGGCGCCCTCGCCGAAGATCGTCGCGTCGGGGATGAAGGCGATCGCCGTGCCCTTCTTGCGGGTGGGGGCGCCCTTCTCGATCGGGCCCAACGGCTTGCCGCGGCTGAAGGCCTGGCGCCACTCGAAGCCGTCCTTCCAGGCGGTGACCTCCACATGCTCGGACAGAGCGTTGACCACCGAGACGCCGACCCCGTGCAGGCCGCCGGAGGTCTCGTAGGCCTTGCCGGAGAACTTCCCGCCCGAGTGCAGGACGGTCATGATCACTTCCAGGGCCGACTTGCCCGGGTGCTTCGGGTGCGGGTCGACGGGGATGCCGCGACCATCGTCCCTGACGGTGAGCCGGCCCTCGGCGTCCAGCCGGACTTCGATGATCTTGGCGTGGCCGGCGACGGCCTCGTCCATCGCATTGTCCAGCACCTCGGCGAACAGGTGGTGCAGGGCGCGTTCGTCCGTCCCGCCGATGTACATGCCCGGGCGCTTGCGGACTGGCTCCAGCCCCTCCAGCACCTCGATGTCCTTGGCCGAATAGCCGCCGGTGACGGCCGGATCGGGACGCGGTTCGTGGCTCTCGGCCAACGGCGCCGCAGGCGCCGGGTTCAGCGCATCATCGAACAGGGAAGCTTGGGGGAGGGAGGCCTTGGACATGAGACCGTGAAAATGGAACGATTCGAGACCGCTCCATATGAATCGCCGCGCGCAGCAAAGCAATGCGACCGCTCAGCCGGTCCCCAGGATTGACAATCGACCACGGGTCAGTAACTATTGACCTGAAGTCGATAGGAGAGTCGCATGGCGGAACCACGCAGACGTCTCGATCCGGCCGTGCGGCGGCTGGAGATCCTGGAGGCCGCCGAGCGCCTGCTGGCGCGTGACGGCGACGCGGTGCGGGTCGAGGACGTGGCCGCCGCGGCCGGCGCGGGCAAGGGGACCTTCTTCCACTATTTCCCGACCTGGGACGATCTGCTGGAAGCCCTGCGCAGCCGGATCTTCGAGCGCTTCGACGCCCAGTACCAGCTCCCGACCGAGGTCGAGGGGCCAATCGACTGGCTGACGGTGCTGGACGAGGTGGCGGCGGCCTTCGTGACCTTCACCCTGGGCCAGGCGCGGCTGCACGACGTGTTGTTCCACAGCGACTTTGCACGGCGGCGCGCCCTGCCGGCCAAGGAGCACGCGGCCACTCGGCTGGCCGCCATCATCCGGGCGGGACAGGAGGCGGGCGACTTCGCGGGCCTCGACCCCGATCCCACCGCACGCCTGCTGTTCGCCGTGATGCACGAGACCGCCGACGCGGTCGCCGAGGGCGAGGACTGCGAACGTTCCCTGGCGACCTTGCAGGTCGTCATGCGCCGGGCGCTCTCGGCCCGGCGCGATGAAGGAATAGGCCTATGAAACTCCTCCCGCCGCCGCTCGTCCTGATCCTGCTGATCGGCATGGCCGGCCTTCGCTGGTTCTTGCCCGGCGCCATCCTGCTGACCCCGCCGCTCAACTGGCTGGGCCTGCTGCCGCTGGCGCTCGGGGCGCTGCTGCTCCTGCAGGGCGCGGGATTGTTCCGGCGCATCGGGACCAACATCAAGACCTTCAACGAGCCGGGGACGCTGGTGACCGACGGCCCGTTCCGCTTGACCCGCAACCCCATGTATCTGGGCTTCCTGCTGGTGCTGTTGGGCGCAGCGATCCTGTTGGGCGCCTTGACGCCGTTCGCGGGCCCGCTGGTGTTCGCCCTGGCCAGCCAGCTCGTGTACATCCCGTTCGAAGAGGCCGCGTTGCGCGCGAAGTTCGGCGAGGCCTACGAGGCCTACGCCCGGCGCGTGCGGCGCTGGATCTGACAGGGGAGGGACGGGTGCGGCCACTTAGGATCGGCGTCCTGGGCGCGGCGCGGATCGCGCCGTTGGCCCTGATCTCGCCCGCCAAGGCGACCGGCGTCGCACAGGTGACGGCCGTGGCCGCCCGCGACGCCGCTCGCGCCGGCGCCTATGCCGTCGAACACGCCATCCCAATCGCCCTGGACAGCTACGAGGCCCTGATCGCCCACCCGGAGGTGGACGCGATCTACAACGCCCTGCCGCCTTCGCGCCACGCCGACCTGACCATCGCCGCGCTGGCGGCGGGTAAGCCGGTGCTCTGCGAGAAGCCGTTCGCGATGGACGCGGCCGAGGCCAAACGGATGACCGCCGCGGCCGCCGCCAGCGGCCTCGTCCTGATGGAGGCCTTCCATTACCGCTACCACCCGCTGTTCGCCCGGGTGCTGGAGATCTGCGCCAGCGGGGAGATCGGCGAGGTCCGCCGCATGGCGGCCGTGTTCACCGCCTCGATCCCCGATACAGGCGCCGAACTGCGCTACGATCCGGCGCTGGGCGGCGGGGCGCTCATGGACCTCGGGACCTACTGCCTGCATTGGGCCCGGACGGTGGCCGGCGCCGAACCGTTCGGCGTCCAGGCTCAATCGGTGTTCGGCGCGTCCGGCATCGACATCTCCACCCACGCCATCTTGACGTTCCCGCGCGGCGTGCTCGCCGAACTGACCTGCGACATGGCCGCGCCCGTGCGGGCCAGCCTTGAGATCACCGGCCTGGAGGGCGTCCTGAAGGTCATCAACCCGCTCGCGCCGCAGATGGGCCACATGCTGGAAGTCACCCGGGAAGGCGCGGAGAGCCGTCGCGAGACGGTGACCCGCGATCCCACCTATGATTTCCAGCTCCGCGCCTTCGTCTCCGCCGTCCGGGGTGGACCGCCGCCGCTCACCGGCGGCGCCGACGCCGTGGCCCAGATGGCCGCCATCGACGCGATCAAGGCCGCTGCCGCGCTAGGCGGCCGCACGACCTTGAACTAGCTCGGGCGCTCACCCCGGACCTGATCGCCTATTCCGACAGCTTCAGCGCCGGACCGAGGGCCTCGGCGGCGATGTCGGCCTGGTGGAAGGGCAGGCGATGCCAGCCCTTCTTCGAATAGAGCTCGGTCTGGTCGGCATAGTGCGCCGAGGCCGGATCGGTGGACTGCGAATAGGACAGCACCGCATCGGCCACCGGGCCCGCCGCGTCGAAGGCCACGACCTGGATGTAGCTGGAGCCGTGATACGGCACGTAGCCGCCGGCTCCGGCCACGAACCGCGACTGCTGGGCGTTGAGCACCCCGGCCTGACCCTCGCCGCCGTGGATCGGGATCTTGCGATCACCGCGGATGGCGAAGTGGATCGCGCCATAGGGGGCGTCGAGGGCCAGCTTCTGGCGCTCCATCAGTTCGACGGCGCCGGCCAGGGCCTGGGCGATCTTGGCGGCGCTATCGGCATCGGTCTTCAGGCCGCGCGGGGTGTTGACCGGATCGGCCGGATCGAAGGGCGTGGCGAACAGGGCCGGGGTGCGCTCGGCCAGGCGGAAGAACTCCACGAACAGCATGGCTCCGACGCTCTCGTTGTCCATCCGACGGTCCCATTTGGCCAAGATGGCGCAGGCCGGGGCGAGGTCGACGGTCTTGCCGGCCGTGGTGGTCGCCGTCGAGTTGGCGGCGCAGGCCTTCAGGGCGTCGTCCAGATAGAGATCGGCGGCCAGGTTGCGGTTCCAGAACAGCATGGTCCGGACCTTGGCCGCGTCGAACAGCTTGCCGTCCAGGCCATCGGCGCCGGCCAGGCGGCGTTCGATCTCTACGACGCCCGATCGGGTGCGCAGGTTCTGAGCGACGGCGGCGGGACCCAACAGCGGCGAGAAAGCGGGCAGGGGCGCCTTGGGGTTGACCAGCCAATAGCTGTCATTGCTGTTGGCCACGTAGTCGGCCCGGATCATCGAGGGCATGGCGTCGCCGGGCATGAGGCCTGGCGCAACGGTTCCCGCAGCCTGGTCCCAATCGCAGGCGGAACGCGAGCCATCCAGAACAAAAATACGCGCGAGATTTCCCAGCGCGGCGGCGGGCGGGCTGGGCGCGCAGGCCTCCAGCTTCTCGGCCGAGACGTTCGGGGTGGCGGTGATGTCGGCATAGAGGGCGTCGCCATGGCGGTCGGCGGCGATGGTGTTCACCCAGGGGATGCCCAGGGTCTTCGTGGCGATCACCTTGATCTCACCCACGGACTGGGCGCGGGTGATGGCCAGCCAGGTGTCGCCTGAGCGGAGGTTCGACTTGTTGGCGTCCTTGATTGCATAGGCGGTCTTGGGGCTCCAGCCGAGCCCGGCCTGGGGCACGACCACCACCGCGCCGTAGTGGGTGGAATAGTAGGCGCGGGTCTGGGGGCCGGTCACGGTTTCGACGGTCACGTCCTTGCGGGTCATCTGGTGACGCTTGCCGTCCACCAGATAGGCGGTCGGGTCGGAGGGATCCAAGGCCAGCTCGAACAGGGTGAAGTGGCGGTCGGTGGAGACCGTGTGGGTCCAGGCGACATCCTTGTTGAACCCGATCGACAGGCCCGGCGCCCCCGCGATGGTCACGCCCATGACGTCGGTCTTGCCCGGGATGGTCAGGTGCAGCTCATAGAACCGGTTGGTGGTCTCCCAGGGGAAATGCGGATTGCCCAGCAGCAGGCCCGACCCGTTGGCCGTGGCGTCGCGGCCGAACGCCCAGCCGTTGCTGCCCAGGCCGAAGGTCTCGCTGGGCTCGGGCAGGCCCAGGGCCGCCATGGGCTTGGGCGCCGTGGCGCTCGGCGGAGCCGCCGCATTGATCTGACGCAGCCAGGCCCCGCCGCTGGCCTGGATCATCCGCTCCTCGTTGAGGCGCAGCATGTCGTCCACGGCGATCGGCGCCACCCAGGCCGCCCCGCGGCAGGGCTCGGGCCGCTTCCCAGCGGGGACATCGCGCAGGTAACGGTTGTAGCCTGCCACATAGCCGGTCACGAGGTCGCGATAGTCCTTGCTGGACCGGGCGAAGGCCGCGCGCAGGGCCGCCATGTCGAGGGCGCCCCTGAAGAAGAAGTCGCTCTCCAGGTTCTTGATCTCGGCGAAGGCGACCGTATTGGCCCCGTCCGCGCCGAAATGCTTGGAGCGTTCGCCGTTCACGGTGACGATCTTGTCGGCGATCAGGCAGATATTGTCCTGGGCGTAAGCGTAGGCTTGGCCGTAGCCCAGCCCGCCATAGTTGGCCGCCATGACGTGGGGAACGCCGTACTTGGTCCGCACGATCTCGGCCTTGTAGCCGGCGGCCTGGGCGCTCGAGGCGAGCCCTGCGGCCAATATCAGCGCCGCCGCTGGACTGCGGATCATCGTCATGACCGTTCCCCCGTGGCGGCGCCTAGGCGGGCCACTCTCATCCGGATGACGACCATTCGAACGCCGTACGTCAACGGCGCAGCTTCGAAATCGGGCTCCGCGCGGGGAAACATCGGGGCGGGACGGCTACGAAAAAGGGCCGCAGAGTGATCCGCGGCCCTCGATCGTCGCCTTAGAGGGCGGCGCCTAGCACTTGTAGTACATGTCGAATTCGACCGGGTGAGGATGGAGGGCGAGACGCATGACCTCTTCCATCTTCAGTTCGATATAGGCGTCGATGAAGTCGTCGTTCATGACGCCGCCGGCCTTCAGGAAGCCGCGGTCCTTGTCGAGGCTCTCAAGGGCTTCCTTGAGCGAACCGCAGACTTCCGGGATCTTCTTCTGCTCGCGCGGCGGCAGGTCGTAGAGGTTCTTGTCGGCCGGCGCGCCCGGATCGATCTGGTTGATGATGCCGTCGATGCCGGCCATCAGCAGGGCGGTGAAAGTCAGGTAGGGGTTGCCCATCGGGTCCGGGAAGCGGGCTTCCAGGCGCTTGCCCTTGGGGCTGTCCACGTGCGGGATGCGGATCGAGGCCGAGCGGTTGCGGGCCGAATAGGCCAGCTTCACCGGGGCTTCGTAGCCGGGCACCAGGCGC
>NZ_JAUYNW010000123.1 GCF_030698145.1 Phenylobacterium sp.
CTCGAGGTTCGGGCGCCGCCGGTTTTGCAGGAGGGCGCGCGCGCATCCGCCGTTCGCGGTGTCGAAAGCGACATCGCGGGCGGTAGGCCGGAAAGGGGCTCGAGCGGCGCTGCCCATTGGTGTGTTCCCAGGCGCGCCCCACTCAGCGGAACGCGGATCGGATAATGCGTCGTCGCCGAGGGGCGATGAGCTGACGCTGGCTTCGCGCGGACTGCGGCCTTGCGACGCAAGGCGCGCTCCAGCGCGGCGCGACATTGCAACACTAAGCGACAAAAGGAAAGCGGCGCGGTCGTCGCGGCCGCGACCCGCGCGGGTTAACCGTTTGTCCATGTCGCTTAAGGCTATATGACGGTTCAGATTCAAACTGTTGCGTGTGGGGTTGGATGTTCGCGCGGGTTGGCGAACTGTTTCGGGCGAATGGCGTGCGCGTGCTGGCCGCGGCGGCCGCGGGCGTCTGCTGCCTGGCCATCGTCGCCGCCGCCCAGGCCGCCAACGTCACCGCCGGAATCCTGAAGGTCCGCCTCGGCGGCGACCAGGTCGAGACCCGCATCGTCATCGACATGAACCGCTCGGCCACGGGCAAGATCGCCTCGGACGGCGCGCAGGACCGCCGGCTGGTGCTGAACCTGAACGGCGCCTCCGTGGAGGGGCCGCTGCAGGGCGCGGGCCTTGGCCTCGTGAAGAATTGGGTTGTGGATCAAGGCGCTGCGGGCGCGCGGCTGCGGGTCGATCTCGCCGCCGACGTGGTCGTCAAGCGCCGCTTCCTGCTGCCGCCGGCCGATGGGATCGGCAATTACCGCTATGTGATCGACCTGGCCGCCAAGGTCCCGCCCACCCGGACCATGGTCGCCGCCGGCGCCCGCATGACCTCGGCGGCCCTGCCGGTGGTTCCGGTCACCGCGCCGCCGCTTTCGCTCAAGAAAGTCATCGTCATCGACGCCGGTCACGGCGGCAAGGACCCCGGCGCCAAGGGCGCGACGGGCGCCGAAAAGGACGTGACCCTGGCCGCGGCCCGGGCGCTCAAGACCCGACTCGAGAAGACCGGTCGCTACAAGGTCGTGATGACCCGTGATTCGGACGTCTATGTCGCCCACGACATCCGGGTGAAGATCGCCCGGCGCGCCGACGCCGACCTGTTCATCTCCCTTCACGCGGACTCCGGCACCGATTCGAGCCTGCGCGGCGCCAGCGTCTACACCCTGGCTGATCGCGCCAGCGGTCGCTCGGCCAAGTTCGTCAACAAGGACGACTGGTTCATGCGGGCCGGCTCGCATGGCGACAACGGGGTCTCGACCATCCTGCTGGACCTGACCCAGCGCATGACACGCAACCGCTCGGCCACCTTCGCCGAGGTGCTGCTGTCGCGGATCGACGACCACCAGCAACTGCTGCGCCGCAGCCACCGCGAGGCGGGCCTGGCCGTGTTGCTGGCGCCCGACGTGCCCGCCGTGCTGCTGGAGATGGGTTTCATCACCAATCCGGCCGATGAAGCCACTCTGCGTGACGCCGGCAGCCGCAGCCGCCTGATGGGCGGCGTCGCCGACGCCATCGACGACTACTTCGGCCAACAGACCCGTCTCGCCTCGCGCTGATCGCTGACCTGCGCGCTCAGGGCCGTTGGCGCCCGCCACGATGCGCGCTAGATCAGATTCTAGCGGGGCCCGGCGGCCCGCGGAGGTAAGTTAGTCTTGAAGCCCCCCGAAAGATGGGTCGCGATCGCCGGCGTCGCCGTGCTGAGCGCAATCGCCTTGGCCGGGTTCGCCATCGCCATCTACGCCGCATGGCTGTTCCACGACATGCCCGACGCGGGCGACCTGGTGGACTATCGCCCGCCCACCGCCACGCGCGCCTATGCCTGGGACGGGGTGCTGATCGGGGAGTTCTCCCGCGAGCGGCGCATCTACGTGCCCTATGACGCCATGCCGCCGCAGCTCGCCCAGGCCTTCCTGGCGGCCGAGGACCGCAATTTCTTCCGCCACGCCGGGGTCGACACCTTCGGCCTGATGCGGGCCATGGCCAAGAACGTCCAGAACGCGGCCCAGGGCCGACGCCTGGAGGGCGGCTCGACCATCACCCAGCAGGTCGCCAAGAACGTACTGCTGACCAGCGACGCCACGGTGGGGCGCAAGCTGAAGGAGGCCATCTTGGCCGGGCGGCTGGAGCAGACGCTCAACAAGGAGCAGATTCTCGAGCTCTATCTGAACGAGATCTGGCTGGGTTACCGGTCCTACGGGGTGGGCGCGGCGGCCTACAACTATTTCGGCAAGTCGATCTCGGACCTCACCCTGGCCGAGAGCGCCTATCTGGCGGCCCTGCCCAAGGGGCCGGACAACTACCATCCCCTGCGCCGCAAGCAGCAGGCCATCATCCGGCGCAACTGGATCCTGGACCAGATGGCCGGCCTGGGCTGGGTCAGCCGCCAGGCCGCCGAGGCCGCCAAGCGCGAGGACCTGAAGGTCCAGAACGCCCCCAGCCGGGCCAAGTACCGCGACGGCGACTTCTTCGTCGAGGAGGTTCGCCGCCGGGGTCTGGCGACCCTCGGACCGCGCCTGAACGAGGGCGGCTACTATATGCGCACCACGCTCGATCCGCGGCTGCAGACCGCCGCGCGGGTGGCGCTGATGAACGGGCTCGAGGCCTACGACCGGCGGCATGGCTGGCGGGGGGCCTGGGGCCGGGTCGAGGTGGCCGACGGCTGGGAGGCCATGGCCAAGAAGAAGAAGCCGCCGGCCGAACGCCGCGACTGGCGCGCGGCCCTGGTGATCGAGTCCTCGGGCGCGACGGTTCGGGTCAAGACCGCCGACAGCGGCATGACCGGCGGGATCATCAACCAGGATGTGACCTGGGCTCGGGCGGGCAAGGGGCTCAATGTCGGCGATCTGGTGTTCGTCGAGCCCGCCGAGGGCGGCGGCTTCCACCTGCGCCAGATTCCCATCGTCAACGGCGCGCTTGTGGCCATGGAGCCCAATTCCGGCCGGGTGCTGGCCATGGTGGGCGGCTATTCGTTCTCGCTGTCGAACTTCAACCGCGCCACCCAGGCGATGCGCCAGCCGGGCTCGGCCTTCAAGCCGATCGTCTACGCCGCGGCCCTGGAGAACGGCTACACGCCGTCCAGCGTGGTGATGGACTCCGCGATCACGCTCAAGGGCGCCGCCGGCCAGAACTGGACGCCTGAGAACTACAACAAGAAGTACTACGGCGCGCTCACCCTGCGCCGCGGCCTGGAGCTGTCGCGCAACGCCATGACCGTTCGTCTGGCCCAGGGCGTGGGGATGACCAAGATCAGTGAGCTCGCCAAGCGGATGGGCGTGGTCAAGGACATGGACAAGGTGCTGGCCATGGCGCTGGGGGCTGGGGAGACCACCCCGTTCAAGCTGACGTCGGCCTATGCCTCCTTCGTCAATGGCGGTCGCCGCATCGAGCCGCACCTGATCGAACTGGTCCAGGACCGCAACGGCGAAACCATCTTCCGGGCCGACAAGCGTGACTGCCCCCGCTGCGGCGCGGGATTCAATGGCGACGAGAGCCCCCGCGTGCCGCCCGGCGGCGACCAGGTGATGGACCCGATCACCGCCTATCAGATCACCTCCATGCTGCAAGGCGTCGTCCAACGCGGTACGGCGACCTCGGCCCTGGTCCTGGACCGTCCGGTGGGGGGCAAGACCGGCACCACCAACGAGTACCGCAGCGCCTGGTTCGTGGGCTTCACGCCGCAGGTCGTGGCCGGGATCTTCGTCGGCTTCGACGACAACCGCGGCCTGGGCAACGGGGAGACCGGGACGACGGCGGCGGTGCCGATCTTCATCGAGTTCATGGCCGAAGCGGCCAGGGACCTGCCCAAGACCGAGTTCAAGGCGCCAACCAACGCCAAGTTCGCCATGGTCCGCGGCATCCGTGAGGCTTTCCGCCCCGGCACCGAACCGCAGGTGAGGCTGCCCAGCGCCGCCGCGTCCAGCGCCGGGCCGCAGCCCTACAACCAGGTCTGGCCGGACGGAAAGCTCACCCCCAACGCCACGCCCCCGCCGCCCGTGAAGAAGCCGGACGACATGACGGGTCTGTACTGACCCCTTTCCAGGATCGTCATCCTCGGCCGGAGCGCAGCGGAGTGCCGGGGATCCATACGCACGAGCCCTTCCGGACAATCGTCGGATACGGAGTTCATGGGTGGCCGGGACAAAGCCCGGCCATGACGAGCGAGAGGGGAGGGCCATTGTCTTCGCCCGCGGCGCACGCTATCTGGCGCGACCCCAGAGCACGTCTGGTTCGGAGATTCCCCATGAGAGTGGATGTCGAGGCCGCCAAGGCCGACATCGAGCAGTCGATCGACCTGCTCAGGAGGCGTCTTTGACTGGGAACCGGCCCTCCGCAAACTCGATGAGCTGAACGCCCGCGTCGAGGATCCCACCCTGTGGGACAACGCCGCCTCGGCCCAGGCCACCACCCGCGAACGCTCCAAGCTCGCCGCCCAGATCGAGGCGGTGAAGGCGCTCGACCGCGACCTGGTCGACGCCGTCGGCTATGCTGAGATGGCCGATGAGGAAGGCGACGAGGCCTCCCTCGAGGAAGCCCGGGCCCAGCTGAAAGGCATCAAGGAACGCGCCGCGCGGGCCGAGCTGGAGGCCCTGCTGTCGGGCGAGGCCGATGGCAACGACGCCTTCATGGAGATCAATTCCGGGGCCGGCGGCACGGAGTCCAACGACTGGGCCGGCATGCTGTTGCGCATGTACACCCGCTGGGCCAACGCCCACGGCATGAGCGTCGACTTCCTGGAGGAGACCTCGGGCGAACAGGCCGGCATCAAGTCGGTCACCCTGCAGATCAAGGGCCCCAACGCCTACGGCTGGCTGAAGACCGAGGCCGGGGTGCACCGGCTGGTGCGCATCTCGCCCTTCGACGCCGCCGCCAAGCGCCATACCAGCTTCGCCTCGGTCTGGGTCTATCCGGTGGTCGACGACACCATCGAGATCGAGATCAACCCCTCCGACGTGCGCACCGACACCTACCGAGCCTCCGGGGCCGGCGGCCAGCACATCAACAAGACCGACTCGGCCGTCCGCCTGACCCACATCCCGACCGGGGTGGCCGTGGCCTGCCAGGCCGGGCGATCCCAGCACCAGAACCGCGAGGAAGCCTGGAAGATGCTGCGCGCCCGGCTCTACGAGCTGGAGCTGCAGCGGCGCGAGGCCGAGGCCCAGGCGATCGCCGACCAGAAGACCGACATCGGCTGGGGCCACCAGATCCGCAGCTACGTCCTGCAGCCCTACCAGATGGTTAAGGACCTGCGGACCGACGTGGAAACCTCCGACACCCAGGGGGTGCTGGACGGCGACCTGGACGAATTCATGGGCGCGTCCCTCGCCCAGCGGGTCGGCTCGACGCGGGACGCCACCGCCTAGCCAACAGCGGCGTTTGCAATTCGCGCCCGGCGGGCGTCTTGATTTAGGCGTTCAGCGAGGAGCGGGTTGCGATGCAAAAGGTCCGCTGCGAATGGGGGCTGCACGGTGTCGAGGCGCTGCGCGAGCGGAGCGCCGTGCTGGTGATCGTCGACGTGCTGTCCTTCTCAACCGCCGTCGACGTGGCGGTTCACCGGCATGCCAAGATCTATCCGTTCCCATACGGCGACGAGGACGCCGCGAGGGACGAGGCCGTGCGGGTCGGCGCGCGCCTCGCGGCCAGCCGAAGGGCAGGGGGGCAGCTCAGCCTGTCGCCGGCCAGCCTGCTGAAGCTCAATCCCGGCGAACGCCTGGTGCTGCCGTCGCCTAACGGTTCGCGGCTGTCCCTGGCCGGGGGCCACGCCACGGTTCTGGCGGGCTGCCTGCGCAACGCCTCGGCCGTGGCGGCCAAGGCCCGCGCCCTGGCGGACGGCCACGACATCGCGGTCATCCCAGCCGGCGAACGTTGGCCGGACGGTTCCCTGCGACCGGCCGTGGAGGACCTGATCGGCGCCGGGGCGGTGATCGAGGCCCTGGGGCTGGCCATGTCGGCGGAGGCCCAGGTGGCCTGCGAGGCGTTCCGCTGCGCCAGGCCGCATCTGCGGGCGCTCATCGGCGACTGCATGTCGGGCCGGGAGCTGAGCGACCGCGGCCACGAACTGGATGTGGAGATCGCCCTGGAGCTGGACGTGAGCCACTGTGCGCCAGTGCTGAAAAACGGCGCCTATGAAGACGCGGCCTAGCCCCGAGGAGGTCAGATGAGCCAGCTCTTTCGGCTCTCCGGCGCGGTCCAGCGGGACCCCGAGATCGAGGCCTGGTTCTCCGGCGGGGTGCGGATCGACCGAGAGATCGAGGCCTGGCCGCCGGATCTGGAAGATGAGCTGCGCCGGGCCGCGCGGACTTGGTTCGAACAGATGCGGAGCTGCGGCGCCGACGTCCGCGAGCTCATGCACGATGGCTGCCCCGTCGCCTGCGTGGAGGACGCGCCGTTTGGATACGTCAACGCATTCAAGGCCCACGTGAACGTCGGCTTCTTCTGCGGCGCGATGCTCGACGACCCGGAGGGCCTTCTGGAAGGCGCCGGCAAGCGGATGCGGCACGTGAAGCTCCGCGGTCCGCAGCAGGTGAACGCCGACGCCCTGCGGGACCTCATAGTCGCGGCCTACGAGGACATCCGGATACGACTCAGGTCCGAACCCTGAGGGGGCGGTCTCAGCCCACCTGGGCGCTGGGTTCGCGAACCTCGGTCTCGGAGACCAGGGTGGGGGCGGAGATGGCCGGCGGGGCGGCGGGGCGCTGGAACTTCAGGCTGCGGCCCTGGAAGAAGGCGCCCGATTCCATGGCCAGCTGTTCGTGGGTGATGTCGCCGTCCACATAGGCCGTGCCGTGCAGGCGGACCTGTTTGGCGCTGATCTGGCCGATGACCCGGCCGCGGGTCTCGACGACCTCGGCGAAGATCGCGCCCTCCACATGGCCGGTCTCGCCGATGGTGACCTTGTCCACGCGGACCTCGCCGCGCACCACGCCGTCGATCTGCAGCTCGCCCTCGCCGATGACGCTGCCTTCGATGGTGATGTTGTCGGAGATCAGCGAAGGGGCCCGCGGAGCCTTGCGGCCCGCCTCGGGAGGCGCCGCCATGTCCGGAACCTGCTTGTCGGAGGTGCTTTTAATCGCCTTGGAGAACATAGTCGCCCGCCTTCACGTAACGGCCGGGGTTCTGCGCCCGTCCGTTGACCCAAACCTCATAATGCAGGTGCGGGCCGGTGGAGCGGCCCGTGGAGCCCATGGCCCCGATCCGCTGGCCGACGGCGACGCGCTGGCCCGGACGGACCCCGATGGCCTGGAGGTGAGCATAGCGGGTCTTGAAGCCGCGGCCGTGGTCGATCTCGATGGTGTTGCCGTAGCCTGAACGAACGCCGGTGAAAGACACCACGCCCGGCGCCGTCGACTGGATCGGGAAGTTGTAGCCGCCGGTGAAGTCCAGGCCCGAATGGAAGGCTGGGCGCCGCGTGAAGGGGTCGAAGCGGACGCCGAAGCCGCTGCTGGTGCCTGTGGAGACCGGGCGGGCGAAGGGTAGGTTCTGCGCCGCCTCGGCCAGGGCGCCGGCCTCGGAAAGGTTGGTCGCCGCGTGCTGTATGCGCTGGGCGAAGCCCTCGTCCACGTCCAGGACGGCGGCCAGGGCTCGGGGATCCTTGGCCTCGATTAGCGGTCCGCCGAGCGAGCCACCCTTGGGCACATAGGACGACGGCGTCAGGCCGGCCAGGCGGAAGGCCAGGCGCAGACGGTCGGCGCGGGTCTTGGCGAAGGTGTCGGCCGCGTCGATCAGCCGTTCCTGGCCCGCACGCACCAGCTCGATGCGGCGCATGGGGCTGACGGTGGCCGGGATGTTGCTGGCCTTGCGGATGGTGGGGGCCAGGGCCGTGGCGACGCCCGGGGCGTCCTTGATGTCGCTGAGCAGCATGGCGAGCGCCGCGTGGCGCTTCTCGACCGTGATGGCCAACTGGTCCACGCCGCCCTCGGCGGCGGTCAGCTGGGCCACTGCGCTGTTCAAGCGGGCTTCGCGGTCGGCAACCAGTCGCTCGGATTTGGCCTGCATGCGGGCCAGTTGCTGGTCGTGGCCGGACATCGCCATGGCGTTGACCAGCATGGCCGCGGTGCAGACGCCCATCCACAGCGCGCCAGCCGCCACCGCGCCGGCGCCGGCCAGCTGCTTGCCGGTGGTCAGTACGAACGCCCGCATTTCCCCGCCGGAGCGGACATAGAGATGTCTTTCGGGAAATAGCTCATCAAGCGATCGGCGAAGGCGCGCAAAGCGTGTCATTTCCACCGCGTCGGCTACGGAACTTTTTGGTCCCGCGGATATGCAGTGAGAATTGGAAAGCGCGCAAGACCCTTCGCGCCGCGAGGGCAAGGGGCCTGAGTCTGGGGATTGTTAACGGCGTTGGTTAACGGGAGCTGAACAGCCAAGCTAGGGTCGTTCGCGCCGCCTTGCCCGCTAAGGCCCAGATCGCCGGCGGTCGCGACATATCTACAACAATTGGAGGTGGTGGCCGGGGCTTTTCCCGGCCACGCCCAAGTGCGGCGATGCGGCCGTCGGCCGCACCGCAACACGCTTAAGCTTTAAGGGATTTCACGGCTTCGAGGACCGACTCGGCGTGGCCGTCGACTCGGACCTTGCGCCAGATTCGCACCAGCTTGCCGTCGGCCCCGATCAGGAAGGTCGAGCGGTCTATGCCCATGTACTGGCGGCCATAGAGGCTCTTCTCGATCCAGGACCCATAGGCCTCGATCATGGTTCCTTCCGGGTCGGAACCGAGGGGCACGGCGAGGTCGTACTTGGCTGTAAATTTCGCGTGACGAGCCAGGCTGTCCTTCGAAACGCCCAGAACCGAGGCTCCGGCTTTCGCGAATTCGCCCGCCAAGGCGCTGAACTGCTGCGACTCCTTCGTGCAGCCGGGGGTGTCGTCCTTCGGATAGAAATAGACCACCAGCGGCTTGCCCTTGAAGCTGGCGAGCGTGACGGGGCCATCGGCCCCGGCCAGTTCGAAGTCGGGCGCTAGGGCGCCTTCGGTCAGTTCGGACATCGCGTCTCTCCAGGCCTAGACGGGCTTCACCAGGACGATCTTCTTCTTGCCAGCCGCCAGCTTGACCACGCCGTCGACCAGGTCGGCCGTGGTGATCGTGCGGTTGGCGTCGGCTTCGGCCTTGTCATTGACCCGCAGGCCGCCGCCCTGGGCCAGGCGGCGCGCCTCGCCGCGCGAGGCCGCCAGGCCGGCGTCGGCGGCCAGGGCCGCGAGCACGATGCCGGCCTCGAGATCGGCGGCTGGGACCTCGTGGGTCGGCATGTCCTGCGACACACTGCCGACCTCGAAGGCCACCCGCGCGGCCTCGGCCGCCGCCTGGGCCGCGTCGGCGCTGTGCAGCAGGGTGGTGGCCGCATTGGCCAGCACCTTCTTGGCCTCGTTGATCTCCGCGCCCTGCATGGCCTCGTACCGCGCGATCTCCTCGATCGGCAGATCGGTGAACAGCTTCATGAAGCGGCCCACATCGGCGTCCTCGGTGTTGCGCCAGAACTGCCAGTAGTCGTAGGGACTGCGCATGTCGGCGTTGAGCCAGACGGCCCCACCCACGGTCTTGCCCATCTTCTGGCCGGAGGCGGTGGAGAGCAGGGGCGTGGTCAGGCCGAAGGACGGCTTCTGGTCCACGCGGCGGATCAGCTCCACCCCATTGACGATATTGCCCCACTGGTCGGAGCCGCCCATCTGCAGCAGGCAGCCGTGCTTCCGTTCCAGCTCCAGGAAGTCCACCGACTGCATCAGCATGTAGTTGAATTCGAGGAAGGTCATCGGCTGTTCGCGATCCAGCCGCGCCTTGACGCTGTCGAAGGCCAGCATCCGGTTGATCGTGAAGTGGACGCCGTAGTCGCGCAGGAACTCGACGTAGCCGAACTTCGACAGCCACGTGTCGTTGTCGACCATGACCGCGTCGGTCGGTCCGTCGCCGAAGGTCAGGAAACGCTCGAACGTCCCCTTGATGGTGGCGATGTTGCCCTGGATCTGGTCGTGGGTCAGCAACGGCCGTTGACCGTCCTTGTCGGTCGGGTCGCCCACCTTGGTGGTGCCCCCGCCCATGAGCACGATGGGCTTGTGGCCGGCCTGCTGCAGGCGGCGCAGCATCATGATCTGGATCAGGTGGCCGACATGCAGGCTGGACGCCGTGGCGTCGAAGCCGATGTAGGCGGTGATCGCTCCCTTGGCCGCGGCCTCATCCAGCTCCGTCGGATGGGTGATCTGGTGGATGTAGCCACGTTCCTGCATGACGCGCAGGAATTGGGACTTGAAGGGTTGGTCGGCGGACATGGGCGATGACTCTGGCGAAGACGCAGGGCGCTCTAACACGCGGTCTGCAAGCATTTCGAGGGACATCTGACAGGCTCCTGGTCGGCGGATGGCCGGAGACCGTCTTTTCCCTTGGGTGAGATGGGCGCCGACCTGGTGAGGTAGGCGCAAGGGATCGAACCGCGCCTGCTTTAGGGCAGGCGGTAATAGCTGGCCAGGTTGGCGGAGCGGCGTTCGATCATGGCGGCTAGCTACCGGCGCGAGGGCGTGGCAGTCAAGCTCTCCATGCGAGTCCTCGGCTTCATGACCGGAACGTCGCTGGACGCCTGCGACATGGCGATCCTGGAGACGGATGGCGAGACGATCGCCGCGTTCGGCCCCGCGGGCGAACGTAAGCTGACCGACGCCGTGCGCGACCTCATCCTGGACGCCACCCGCCAGGCCCTGCAGTGGCCGCGCGGGGCGCCCGAGCCGGAAATCTTCCAGGAAACCGCCGCCGCCGTGGCCCGCGAGCACTTGGAGGCCGCCGAAGGGTTCCTGGCCGAACACGGCCTGGCCTGGTCCGACATCGACCTGATCGGCATGCACGGCCAGACGGTGCTGCATGAACGTCCCCAGGGCGACCGCATCGGCCGCACGGTCCAGCTCGGCGACGCCCAGTGGTTGGCCGACGCGACGGGTGTGCCGGTGGCCTACGACTTCCGCAGCGCTGACGTGGCCGCGGGGGGCGACGGCGCGCCGCTGACGCCGATCTACCACCTGGCGCGGGCCCGAACCGCGGGGCTGAAGCCGCCGCTCGCCATCCTCAATGTGGGCGGGGTGGCCAATGTCACCTTCTGGTCGGAGACCGGCGACATCGCCGCCTTCGACACGGGCCCCGGCAACGGCATGCTCGACCTGTTGGTCCAGGGCCGCGGCGCGGGCCGTTACGACGCCGGCGGCAAGTACGCCAGCGTCGGCCAGGTGCACGAGACCGTGCTGCGTGGCCTGCTGGACCATCCCTATTTCAAGGCGCCGCCGCCCAAGTCGCTGGACCGTTACGACTTCCCGTTGGCGCCGCTGGAGAAGCTCCAGCTCGAGGACGCCGCCGCCACCCTGACGGCCTTCACCGCCGAAGCGGTGAAGTTGGGCTTCGAATTGATGGGCGGCGTGCCGACGGAGCTCGTCGTGTGCGGCGGCGGGCGGCACAATCCGCAGCTCATGAAGGCCTTCGCCGAACGGCTGTCGGTTCCGGTGACCACCGCCGAGGACCATGGCTGGCGCGGCGATTCCATCGAGGCCGAGGCCTTCGCCTACCTGGCGGCGCGAACCCTGCGCGGCCTGGCGATCTCATATCCAAAGACCACGGGCGTCACCGCGCCCATGACCGGCGGGCGCGTCGCCCGACCAGCGGCATGAATCGGGGAGTCTATCGATGTCCAAGGGCTATTGGCTGGCCGGTGCGGCCGCGGCGTTCGCGCTGACCACGGGGGCGCAGGCGCAGGACAAGCCCGCGCCCCAGCCCTATGACGCGGCGGTGTTCGCCGCGGCCAAGGCGCTGCAGCCCAAGGTGATCGCCTGGCGGCGCGACTTCCATGAGCATCCCGAGCTGGGCAACAGCGAGGTGCGGACCGCCAAGATCGTCGCCGACCATCTGCGCAAGCTGGGCTTCGAGGTGCGCACCGGGGTCGGCAAGACCGGCGTGGTCGGCGTCCTGAAGGGCGGCAAGCCCGGCAAGGTCGTGGCCCTGCGCGCCGACATGGACGCCCTGCCGGTGGCCGAGCAGACCGGACTCCCGTTCGCCTCCAAGGTCACGGCCCAGTACAATGGCCAGACCGTGCCGGTGATGCACGCCTGCGGCCATGACAGCCATGTGGCCATCCTGATGGGCGCCGCCGAGGTCCTGGCGGGCATGAAGGACCAGATCGAGGGCACGGTGGTCTTCATCTTCCAACCAGCCGAGGAGGGCCCGCCGGCGGGCGAGGAGGGTGGGGCGACCCTGATGGTCAAGGAAGGGGTGCTGAAAGCCCCCAAGGTGGACGCGATCTTCGGCCTGCACGCCTTTCCGGGCCCGGTGGGGACCATGGTTTGGCGTCCGGGCCCGATGATGGCGGCGTCGGACCGTTTCGAGATCCAGTTGAAGGGCCGCCAGGCGCACGGCTCCATGCCTTGGCAGGGGATCGACATGTCGTCCCTGACGGCGGACATCGTCACCGCCTTCAACCAGATCGCCTCGCGCCAGATCAACGTCTCCAAGACGCCCACGGTGCTGACCGTGGCCACCCTGCATGGCGGCCTGCGCTACAACATCATCCCCGAGGACATGGCCATGACAGGCACCCTGCGGACCTTCGATCCGGGAATGCGCACCGACGTGATCGCCCGGGCCGAGAAGGCCGTGAGTTCGATCTCGGAACGCTACGGCGCCACGGCGAAGTTCGTCTGGGGCACGCCCAATCCGGTGACCGACAACAACCGCGCCCTGACGGCGCGGATGAAGCCGACCCTGACGCGGGCGACCGGGGGCAAGGTCGTGGACGATATCGACTACATCATGGGCGCCGAGGACTTCTCCTACTTCCAGAAGGAGGTCCCGGGCTTCTTTTATCATCTGGGCGTCGGCTTCCCGAAGGGCGGCAACCACTCGCCGTTCTTCGACGTCGACGAGGCGGCCATGGAGACCGGCGTGCGGGCTCAGGCCCTGATGGCCCTGGATTTCCTGAAGGGGAGCTAGAACGCTCTGTCCCTCCTCCTTGTGGGGAGGGACAGCGGCGCAGCCGCCAGGGTGGGGAAGTCCGGCAATCTGCGCGGAGGTTTCAGAAAGCCCCACCCTCGATCCCTTCGGGATCTGCTCTCCCCACAAGGAGGAGGGATAAGGGCGCCCTAGATCGGATCCGCGGCGATGCGCTTGTCGAGATAGGCCCCGACGCGCTGTTCGACGTCCGGCAGGTTCTCGGCCCAGAAGTGGGTGGCGCCGTCGATGACCTCGTGGTCGATGACGATGCCCTTCTGGGTGCGCAGCTTGGAGACCACGCGCTCGACCTCGACCGGCGGCACGACGGTGTCGGCGCCGCCGTGCAGGATCAGGCCGGAGGCCGGGCAGGGCGCCAGGAAGCTGAAGTCGTACATGTTGGTCGGCGGCGAGACCGAGATGAAGCCGTCGGTCTCGGGGCGGCGCATCAGCAGCTGCATGCCCACCCAGGCGCCGAACGAATAGCCGGCCACCCAGCACTGCGACGCTGCCGGATTGGTCGATTGCAGCCAGTCCAGCGCCGTGGCGGCGTCCGCCAGCTCGCCGATGCCGCTATCGAACTCGCCCTGGCTGCGGCCCACGCCGCGGAAGTTGAACCGCAGGGTCGAGAAACCGCGCTTCATGAACAGGTGAAACAGCTGCACGGCCACCGGATGGTTCATCTGGCCGCCGGCCTTGGGGTGCGGATGCAGGATCAGCGCAATGGGAGCCGTCGGGGTCTTGCCCGCCGAATACCGGCCCTCGATCCGCCCGGCCGCACCGGTCAGAACCACCTCTGGCATGCTCGTCCTCTCGTCATGCGCGCCGCCTAATACTTGACTAACGCGCTGGGTCTTCCTAAGTCGCGACCGTCGGCCCGTACCGGCGACAAGTCCCGCTGCAAGGCGGGGCCTGTAACATAGGGGCCGCGCGAAATGCTCGAAAAATCGTGCGGGCCAGCAGGAGCGACATGCGCCTCTCGACCAAGGGACGATATGCGGTGATGGCCATGGCCGACCTGGCGCGACGCCAGGGCGCGCTGGGCGAGGGCGACCGCGCCGTGGCCCTGTCCGAAATCGCCGCCCGCCAGCAGATCTCGCTCTCCTATCTGGAACAGCTCTTCGCCCGCCTGCGCCGCCGCGGCTTGGTGCGCAGCCTGCGCGGTCCCGGGGGCGGCTATCGCCTGGCGCGCACGGCCGAGGACACCAATATCGCCGACATCGTCCTGGCCGTGGACGAACCCCTGCGCGCCACCCGCTGCAACGCCGAGGGCAAGGGCTGCATGCTGAAGGGCGAGCGCTGCCTGACCCACGACCTCTGGGAAGAAATGGGCCGCCAGCTCGAGACCTACCTGGCCTCGGTCTCCCTGGCCGACGTCGTTACGGGACGGCTGGGCGCCTCCCAGCCGGAGGCGGCATGACTAGGGTCTATCTCGACTACAACGCCACCGCTCCCCTGCGCCCCGAAGCCCTGGAGGCCGTGACCCGCGCCTACGCCCTGGGCGGCAACCCGTCCTCGATCCATGCGGCGGGCCGTGCGGCCCGCGCCCTGGTGGAGCAGGCTCGAACCGAGATCGCCGCCCTGATCGGCGGGCCGGCCTCAACCGTGGTCTTCACCTCCGGCGGCACCGAGGCCAATGCGCTGGCCGTCGACAGCGCCGTGGCCACGGGTTCGAAGCGCCTGATCGTCAGCGCTATCGAGCACGACAGCGTGCTGGAGACCGCCAAGGCCAGCGGCGCGTCGGTCGAGATCCTACCGGTCAACGCCGAGGGCCTGGCCGACCTGGCCTGGCTGGCCGAGCGGCTGTCGCGCTGGGACGCCGCCGACGGCCGGCCCTTCGTGGCCCTGATGCTGGCCAATAACGAGACCGGGGTGATCCAGCCGGTCCGCGAGGCCTCCGAGATCGTCCGCGCCGCCGAGGGCTGGCTGCATGTCGACGCCATCCAGGCGGCCGGCAAGATCCCCACCGACAGCCGCGCCCTGGGCGCCGACACCCTCTCGACCTCGGCGCACAAGCTGGGTGGGCCGCAGGGCGTGGGCGCACTGACCTTCGGCCCCCGCGCCACCCTGGTGCGCCGCCAGCATGGCGGAGGGCAGGAGCGGGGACGCCGGGCCGGCACTGAGAACGTCCCGGGCATCGCGGGCTTCGGCGCCGCAGCCATGGCCGCCCTGCGCGACTTGAACGATCAGGCCCCGATGCGCGACGCCGCGGCTGAACGGCTGAAGGCTTTAGGCGCGGTGGTGATCGCCGAGACCTCGCCGCGCCTGCCCAACACCCTGTGCGTGGCTACGCCCGGCCATACCTCGGACCTGCAGGTGATGAAGCTTGACTTGGCTGGCTTCATGGTCAGCGCCGGCTCGGCCTGTTCGTCGGGCAAGGTGAAGGCCAGCCACGTGCTGTCGGCCATGGGCCTGGGCGAGCTGGCCGATTGCGCCATCCGCGTCTCGGGCGGCTGGGGCACGACTGAGAACGATTGGGCGGCCTTCGTGGACGCCTGGAGTGAAATCCGTCACGCCGCGCGCCGCGCGCCGGCGGCGTGAGGAGGTAAGCTTATGGCCGCTGTCAAACAGACCGTCGAACACGTCGAGAGCCTCGAGAAGTACAAGCACGGCTTCGTCACCGACATCGAGCAGGACTTCGCGCCCAAGGGCCTGTCGCCCGACATCGTGCGTTTCATCTCGGCCAAGAAGGACGAGCCCCAGTGGATGCTGGACTGGCGCCTGGACGCCTATGAGCGCTGGCTGGCCATGGATGAGCCGCAGTGGGCCAAGGTCGCTTTCCCGCGCATCGACTACCAGGACAGCTACTATTACGCCGCGCCCAGGGAGAAGACGGGCCCCAAGAGCCTCGACGAGGTCGACCCCGATATCCTGGCCACCTACGCCAAGCTAGGCATCCCGCTGCGCGAGCAGGAGGTGCTGGCCGGCGTCGTAGGCGCGCCGAGATACGCCGTCGACGCGGTGTTCGACTCGGTCTCGGTGGTCACCACCTTCAAGAAGGAGCTGGCCGAAGTCGGGGTGATCTTCTGCTCCATGAGCGAGGCGATCCGCGAGCATCCCGAGCTGGTGAAGCAGTACCTGGGCTCCGTGGTGCCGGTTTCGGACAACTACTACGCCTGCCTGAACGCGGCGGTCTTCTCCGACGGCAGCTTCGTCTATGTGCCGCCGGGCGTGCGCTGTCCGATGGAGCTCTCCACCTATTTCCGCATCAATGCGGAGAACAGCGGCCAGTTCGAGCGCACCCTGATCATCGCCGACAAGGGGTCCTACGTCTCCTATCTGGAGGGCTGCACCGCCCCCATGCGCGACGAGAACCAGCTCCACGCCGCCGTGGTCGAGCTGGTGGTCCTGGAAGACGCCGAGATCAAATATTCCACGGTCCAGAACTGGTATCCGGGCGACCCGGAGACCGGGAAGGGCGGCATCTACAACTTCGTCACCAAGCGGGCCGACTGCCGCGGCGACCGCTCCAAGGTCTCCTGGACCCAGGTCGAGACCGGCTCGGCGATCACCTGGAAGTACCCATCCTGCGTCCTACGCGGGAAGGACAGCGTGGGTGAATTCTACTCCATCGCCATCACCAATGGCCGCCAGCAGGCCGACACCGGCACCAAGATGATCCATCTGGGCGAGGGCACCCGCTCGCGGATCATCTCCAAGGGCATCTCGGCGGGCCGCTCGTCCAACACCTATCGCGGCCTGGTCTCGGCGCATCCCAAGGCCAAGGGCGCGCGCAACTTCACCCAGTGCGACAGCCTGCTGATCGGCAAGGAATGCGCCGCCCACACGGTTCCTTACGTGGAGGCGCGCAACGGCCAGTGCGTCTTCGAGCACGAGGCCACCACCACCAAGCTTTCCGAAGACCAGCTGTTCTACGCCATGCAGCGCGGGCTCTCCCAGGAGGAGGCCGTGCAGCTGCTGGTCAACGGCTTCGTCAAGGAGGTGCTTCAGGAGCTGCCCATGGAGTTCGCCGTGGAAGCCCAGAAGCTCGTCGCCATTTCCCTTGAAGGGTCCGTCGGATGACCCTCGCAACCCTTGAGAACCTCAGCATGTCCTTCCGCCGCGCCTTCGAAGCCGAACACGCCAAACGTGACGCCGCCCGTCATGCGCGCGAGGAGGCCGAGCGCCAGCAGCAGGAGGAGGACCTGGCCCGAGCCGAGATGCTTCACGACGCGCTCGCCGCCGACGCCGCCTTCCTCAAGGAGAAGGGCCTGACCCTGGATCGCCGCCGCTACACGGTGATCCTCAACCATGAGGACTATCTGATCGACGCCTATTTCGAGGCCGGGACCGCCACGGTGCGCTCGGCCGACAAGCGGTCGGCATCCACCTCCACCGCCGCCCCGCGCAAGCAGCAGATGGTCCAGACTGTCGACGAGGCCCTCGAGGTGATGGCCCAGTACCTGGCCGACGAGACCGTCTGATGCTGTCGATCAAGAACCTCCACGCCAGCGTCGACGACAAGCCGATCCTCAAGGGCCTGACCCTCGACGTTCCGGCGGGCGAGGTGCACGCCATCATGGGGCCGAACGGCGCCGGCAAGTCGACCCTGTCCTATGTCCTGACCGGCCGGGAAGGCTATGAGGTCACCGAGGGGACCGCCACGCTCGACGGCGAGAACCTGCTGGCCCTCGATCCCAGCGAACGCGCCGCCCGCGGCGTCTTCCTGTCCTTCCAGTATCCGCTGGAGATCCCCGGCGTCCCGGCGCTCACCTTCATCCGCACGGCCATGAACGCCCAGCGAAAGGCCCGCGGCGAGCCCGAGGTCACCGCGCCGGAGTTCCTGAAGCTGGCGCGGACCACCGCCGCCTCGCTGAAGATCGACTTCGAGATGCTCAAGCGCGCGCTCAATGTCGGGTTCTCCGGCGGCGAGAAGAAACGCATGGAAATCTTTCAAATGGCGATGCTTTCGCCGCGCTTCCTCATCCTCGATGAGACCGATTCCGGTCTCGATATCGACGCGCTGAAGATCGTCGCCGACGGGGTGAACGCCATGCGCTCGCCCGACCGCGCCATGCTGGTGATCACCCACTACCAGCGCCTGCTGGACTACATCAAACCCGACCGCGTCCACGTCCTGGCCGGCGGCCGGATCGCCGCCTCGGGCGGCCCTGACCTCGCCCACGTGTTGGAGCGCGAGGGCTACGACAAGTATGCGAGGGCCGCGTGAGCCTCGCCACGGCCCTCAAGAGCGGTGACGTCACCCAGCTTCCGTCCAAGCGCGACGAGGACTGGAAGTGGACCGACCTGCGCGGCCTGCTGCGGGTCCTGCCCGAGCCGTCGCGGGCCTTTGAGGGCGAGGCCCCGACCGGGCCGTTCGCCGCGCTCGCCAACCTGCCGATCCATGTGGTCAACGCCAGCGATCCGGTGGTCATCCGCAGCGCCTCGGTCGCGCCCTATGTGGTCGCCCTGCATTTCGCCGCGCTCGGCGGCGGTTCCCACGCCGCCTCGGCGCGGATCGAGGTCGCCGAGGGCGGCCATCTGATCCTGCTGGAGAGCTACCAGGGCGACGGCGCCGACTATGTCGCCAACCACGATCTCACGATCACCGTGGGCGCCAATGCGCGCCTGGAACGCATCGTCCTGGCCGCCGACGGCGCCGAGGGCGTCAGCGTCTCGGTCGCCGAGGTGACCCTGGGCGCCGGCGCACAGTTCGCCCAGACTGTGCTCACCGACGGCGCGCGCCGTCAGCGGATTGAGACCCGTGTCGCCCATCCGGGCGCCGGGGCCGGCCTACGCCTCGACAGCGCCTATCTCCTGGCCGACAAGCGCCATGCCGACCTAACCACCGTGGTCGAACACCTGGGCGTCGACGGGACCACCACCCAGCTCACCAAGGGCGTGGTCCGCGACCAGTCGCGCGGCGTCTTCCAGGGGCGGATCAAGGTCGCCAAGGGCGCCGACCGCACCGACGCGCGGATGGCCCACAACGCGCTCATCCTCTCCGACAAGGCCGAGGTCGACGCCAAGCCCGAGCTGCTGATCTTCGCCGACGACGTACAGTGCGCTCATGGCAACACCATCGGGGCGCTGGACGAGCAGGCCCTGTTCTACGCCATGCAGCGGGGCATGCCGCGGGAGACCGCCCGGGCCATGCTGATCGAGGCCTTCGTCGGCCAGGTGGTCGACCGCATCGAGCATGACGGGGCGCGCGAGGTGGCCCGCGCCTGGGCCGCCGACCGGCTGAGGGCGACGCCATGAGCTTCGACGTCGAACAGGTCCGCCGCGAGTTCCCGATCCTGACCCGCCAGGTCAACGGCAGGCCGCTGGTCTATCTGGACAGCGCCGCCTCGGCCCAGAAGCCACGCGCGGTGATCTCGGCCATGACCCGGGCGATGGAAGGTTCCTATTCCAACGTACACCGCGGCCTGCACACCCTGGCAAACGAGACGACCGACGCCTACGAGGCAGCCCGCAAGTCGGTGGCGGCCTTCATCAACGCCGAGCTGGGCGAGGTGGTCTTCACCAAGGGCGGCACCGAGGCGATCAACCTGGTGGCCTCCGGCCTCGGCGCCGATCTCAAGGCCGGCGACGAGATCCTGCTCACCGAGATGGAGCACCATGCCAATATCGTGCCCTGGCACTTCCTGCGCGAACGCCAGGGGGTGGTGCTGAAGTTCATTCCGGTGCTGGACGACGGGACCCTGGACCTGGCCGCCCTGCCGGGCCTGCTGACCGACAAGACCAGGGTCGTAGCGCTCACCCACATGTCCAACGTGCTGGGCACGATCAATCCGGTGGCGCAGGTGATCTCGCAGGCTCACGCGGCGGGCGCCAAGGTGCTGCTGGACGGCTGCCAGGCCATCGTCCATCAGGCCGTGGACGTGAAGGCGCTGGACGTCGATTTCTATGTCTTCTCCGGCCACAAACTGTATGGCCCGACCGGGATCGGCATCCTCTACGGCAAGGCCGCCGAGTTGGCGGCGCTACGGCCCTATCAGGGCGGCGGCGAGATGATCGGCGAGGTCAGCCTCGACAAAATTACGTATGCCGAGCCCCCCCACCGGTTCGAGGCCGGCACACCGCCGATTCTTGAAGCCATCGGCCTGGGCGCGGCCGTCGAGTGGCTGAACGGGCTCGATCGCGAAGCCATCGCCGCCCACGAGGCCAGACTCTACAACCGGGTCCGCGAACGCCTAAACGGCGCCAACTGGCTGAAGGTGATCGGCGAGGCGCCGGGCAAGGGCGCGATCCTGTCCTTCACCGTCGAGGGCGCCCACGCCCACGACGTGGCCCAGATCCTCGACCGCTACGGCGTCGCCGTGCGCGCCGGGACCCATTGCGCCGAGCCCCTGATGAAACGTTTCGGGGTCACTTCCTCGGCGCGCGCTTCCTTCGCCCTATATAATACGGAAGGGGAGGCCGACGCTTTTGTCGACGCCCTCAACCGTACCCAGGCCTTTTTTGCTTGAGCATGCATGACCATGGATGACGCCGCCGCCATCGAGCCGACCTCGACGACGCCTCTCAGTCAGGGCGAACTCGACGCGCTCACCGATCAGCTCATCGAGAAGCTGAAGACGGTGTTCGACCCCGAAATCCCGGTCGACATCTACGAGCTCGGCCTCATCTACAAGGTCGACGTCTCCGACGAGAAGAATGTCGCCATCGACATGACCCTGACCGCGCCGGGCTGCCCGGTGGCCGGCGAAATGCCGGGCTGGGTCGAGGACGCGGTGCGCGAAATCCCCGGCATCGGCCAGGTGAAGGTCGACCTGGTGTTCGACCCGCCCTGGGATCCCTCGCGGATGTCCGACGAGGCGAAACTTCAATTGAACATGTTCTGACCCCATATAGATCGAACATGACCGACCTGAACCTCACCGCCGCGCCCCGCGCCCGCCGCCCCCGGCCCAAGGTGGTCACCCTGACCGACGCCGCCGCGGCGCGCGTGCAGGAGATCATGGGTAAGGCCGAGAAGCCCTATGCGGGCCTGCGGGTAGGCGTGAAGAACGGCGGCTGCGCGGGTTCTGAATACATCATCGAATATGCCGAGGCCGCCGGGCCGCTCGACGAGGTGGTCGAGGACAAGGGCGTCACCATCCTGATTGAGCCCAAGGCGATCCTGTTCCTGATCGGCACAGTGATCGACTACGAGACCGACAGGCTCTCGGCCAAGTTCGTGTTCAAGAACCCCAACGAGACCGACGCCTGCGGCTGCGGCGAGAGCGTCACGATCCAGCCGGCCGCCGAGACCGACGCCTAGTCCGCATAGGCGTAGGGCCCACCCTTCTCCAGGGCGCGGCGATAGGCCGGGCGGGCGTGGACCTTCTCCAGGAAGGCCTTCAGGCGCGGCCGGCCGTTTAGGGCGTCGCCGCGGTTGGCGGCGGCCTCCACCGGGAAGCTCATCATCACGTCGGCGGCGCTGAATTCGCTTCCCGCGAACCACTCGGACTTGCCCAGTTCGCCTTCCCAATAGTCGAAGTGGAGCTTCAGGCTCGGATCGACGAACCCGGCCTGGGCGCGCGCGGCGATGGCGTTCACCACCGGGCGCAGGAGGAACGGCGCATTGGCGGGCAGGCGGCTGAACACCAGCTTCATCAGCAGCGGCGGCATGGCCGAGCCCTCGGCGTAGTGCAGCCAATAGGTCCAGCGCGATCGCTCCGCCGTGCCCGCCGCCGGAACCAGCCGGCCGTTCCCGTACCGCTCGACGATCCAGTCGACGATGGCTCCGGTCTCGGGCAGCACTACATCGCCGTCGACAATCACCGGCGACTTGCCCAGCGGATGGATCGCGCGCAGCTCCGGAGGCGCCAGCATGGTCTTGGCGTCGCGCTGGTGGTGCTGGATCTCGTAGGGGACACCCAGTTCCTCCAGCAGCCAGAGGACGCGCTGGGAGCGGGAGTTGTTCAGGTGATGGACGACAAGCATGGCGCGCTTTCATGAAGAGGAGTTTGTGAACTTACAACGTAAATTGACGCTAGGAAAGCGGTGGCGCCGCGGGGCGGGCCACGCCAAAGTCACGCCGTGAAAGCGGGAGTCGGGAATGATCGGCGCGAAACTGGATTTTCAGCGGGTGCGCAACCCCGACGGCCATAACCGCGTGACCTTCATCGAGTTGTTCTTCGATCTGGTCTTCGTCTTCGCCATCACCCAGCTCTCGCATTCGCTGCTGGAGCACCTGACTCCGCTGGGCGCGGTGCAGACCGCGATGCTGTTCCTGGCGGTCTGGTGGGCCTGAATCTACACCTGCTGGTGCACAAACTGGCTCGATCCGGACCGCACGCCGGTCCGGCTGATGCTGCTGTCGGTGATGCTGGCCGGCCTGGTGCTTTCCATCTCGCTGCCGGAGGCCTTCGAGGAACGCGGCCTCGTCTTCGGCGCCGCGTTCTCCTTGATCCAACTCGGCCGCACGCTGTTCACGCTGTGGGCCTTTCGGCGGCACAACCCGACCCACTTCCTCACCTTCCTGCGGATCTCGGCCTGGTTCGTGTTTTCGTCGATCTTCTGGCTGGCGGGAGGCTTCTCCGACGACGGCGCCCGCATGGCCTTCTGGGCGGTGGCGATCGTGATCGAGGTGGCGTCGCCGTCCTTGGGATTCTGGACGCCTGGTCTGGGTCGCTCGGCGACCACGGACTGGGACGTCGAGGCCGCGCACATGGCGGAGCGGTGCGCCCTGTTCGTCATCATCGCCCTGGGGGAATCCATCCTCGTCACCGGGGCGACGGCCGCGCGGCTGGAACTGACCTCCGGCGTCCTCCTGGCCTTCGTGTCCGCTTTCGTGGCCAGCGTCGCCATGTGGTGGATCTATTTCGACACCGCCGTCGAACGCGCCAGCCATCGCTTCGCGCAATCCAAGGACACCGGGCGCATCGCGCGGCTGGCCTATACCTATATCCACCTGCCCCTGGTGGCCGGGATTGTGGTCTCGGCCGTGGGAGATGAACTGGCGCTCGCCCACCCCAGCGGCCACATCAATGTCGAGACCATCGCAGTGCTGGTGGTCGGTCCGGGCCTCTACCTGGTCGGCAACCTGCTGTTCCGCTGGGCCACGGTCGCGGTCATCCCCTGGTCCCATGTCGCGGGCCTGGGCGCGCTCACGGTCCTGGCGCCGCTGGGGTTCGCAATGACCCCCGCCACATTCAGCGCCGCGGTTTCCGTGATCCTGGTCGGCGTGGCGGCCTCGGAGTCGATCTCGCTCCGGCGGACGCGGGCCGTGGCTTAACGGCCCTTGAACTCGGCTGGGCGCTTCTCGAGGAAGGCCAGCACGCCCTCGCGGCTGTCCTCGGTGCGGCCGGCGAGCTTCTGGCCCATGCGTTCAGCGTGGAGCTGTTCGGCCCAGGCGGTGTCCAGGCTCTCCCAGACCAGCTTGCGGATGGCGCCCAATGACTTGGGCCCGGTGGCGAGCGCCTTGGCCAGCTCCATGGCCGTCGACATCAGGTCGGCGTCCGGGACGCAGCGGTTGACCAGGCCCCAGTCGAGTGCGGTCTTGGCCGGCACCCGGTCGCCCAGCAGGGCCATCTCCATGGCGCGCGCCTTGCCGATCAGGCGGGGCAGCAGGTAGGTCGAGCCGCCGTCCGGCACCAGGCCGATGCGGCGGAAGGCCTGCAGGAAATAGGCGCTCTCGCCCGCCACGATGATGTCGCCCATCAGGGCCAGCGAGCAGCCGACGCCGGCGGCCACGCCGTTCACCGCCGTGACGATGGGAACCGGGAAATCGCGGATCGAGCTCATGAACGGGTTGTAGACGCTCTCCAGCGCCGATCCGGCGTCGGGGCCCTCGGGGTCCGGCGTCTCGCTTCCGATCCCGCCGCCGCGTCCGGAAAGGTTGGCGCCCGAGCAGAAGCCGCGGCCTTCGCCGGTCAGCACCACGCAGCGCACCGAGCTGTCGGCGGCCATGGACTTGAAGGCGTCGGTCAGCTCGGCCATCAGGTCGAGGCCGGCGGCGTTCAGGGTGGCGGGGTCGGCCAGGGTGACCACACCGATGCCGTCAGCGACGGATGTCTTGAGTTTCGAATAGGCCACGGCGTCCTCCGATGCGGTCTTGCGCGCATTCTAAGAGGAGATACCCCGGCGTCAGGCTAGCGGAAATCCACCGCGGTCACGCCGCGTCGGCGACGGCCTCGGCGTTGGTGACCAGGTTCCGGCCCGAACGCTTCGAAGCGTAGAGGGCGGTGTCGGAGCGTTCCATCAGGCTGTGGGCGCTCTCGCCGCGCCGCATCTGGGCCAGGCCCGCCGAGACGGTGACCGCGCCCAGGTCGTCGTTGGTCGAACGGCGCTTCAGGATGCGCGAGGACACTTCCTCGCGGATCTCTTCCAGCACCAGGGTCGCGACATCGGCGGTCTCGCGCGGGAAGATCAGGGCGAACTCTTCGCCGCCGTAGCGGGCGGCGAAGCGGGGCGGGGCGCCCACGCGGCCGATGACGCTGGCGACATAGCGGATCACCTGGTCGCCGGTCTGGTGGCCCCATGTGTCGTTGAAATTCTTGAAGTGGTCGATGTCGATGACCGCCAGGGTCACTGTATGGCCGCCGATGTCGGCCTCGGCGCAGGCGCGCTCCAGCTCCTCGTCGAAAGCCTTGCGGTTGGCGAGTTGGGTGAGGCCGTCGGTGGTGGCGTCGCGACGGACCTGTTCCAGGTGCTCGCGCAGGCGGGCGACCTCGTTGGTCGACTCGGCCAGGCGCTTCTCGAGCGACTTGTTCTCGCGCTGCACGCGCTTGGTCGCTGAGGCCAGGGTGTCGACCATGGCCTTGAGTTCTTGCGGCTCGGGGTCGGCGATCAGGGCTCCGGACGCACTGGCCAGGGTCTGGCCGTAGGCCTCGCTCGACTTCTGGGCGCTCTCGATGGCCCGGCTGACCGAGATCAGCTCCTTGCTGAGCGCGTCGCCGGCGTCGCGAATCTGTTCGGTGAGCTTGGCCTTGGGGAGGTAAGCCGCGGCCAGTTCGTCGGCCAGCAGGTCGGTGAAGGCCTCGCCGACCGAGATCAGGCGGGTGATCTCGCGACCCAGGTCGCTGTCGGGTTCGGCGACAAAGTGTGTCCAGAGCTCGAAATTGACCGAGGTCGGCCAGACCTGATGGGCTTCCATGGCCTCCAGAACTTCGCGCGCCAGGGCGTACGCCCCCGGTCCCCGTAGCCTGGTCTCGATATTGGCCGACATTCGTCCCGTTCCCCGATTCTGGAGATCGGCGTTTTGCCAGATTCTCCAAACTGGAAAACGAGAATAGTTCCGAGAGTCGAATGAGGCGTTAAGGCTGAACTCTGGCCCGCGACTATTCGTCGACGGGCGGCAGTCTCGGCGGCGCGCGCATCAGGAAGGCGGGCGTATCGGAGCCGAAGCCGACCACACTGCGATCGTCCTGGTCTTCACGGCGGGGACGATCCTCACGGGCTTCGCGACGCGGACGTTCCTCGCGCTCATTGCGGCGGGGACGTTCCTGGCGTTCAGGACGTTCCGCGCGGGCCGGGCGTTCGGACCGTTCCGGACGCTCCTCGCGCACGGGGCGTTCTTCGCGCGGGGCCGGAGCGGCCTCGGCCCGAGCCTCGGGTTGAACCTCGACCCGCGCCTCGACCGGCGGCTTACGCCCACGGCCGCGAGCCGGCGCCGGAGGCGTCTCCTCGGTGACCGGCGCGACCATCGGCGCCGTGATCGGCTCCATGGAAGCGGTCTGGCCGTGCGGGGCGTGGGGGCGGCTGCGTTGCTCACCGCGCGGCGAGCGATCCTTCGAACCGCCGCGCTCACGACCGCCGCCGCGTTCGCGTCCGCCGCGGCCCTCGGTGCGCCGTTCGTCCTTGATGGCGGCGAAATCGACGCCTTCCAGGACCACTTCTTCCGGATCCTTGCCGATCAGCTTCAACACCTTGGCGATGTTCTGCGAGTCGGCGGGGGTGACGATCATGTAGGTCTTGCCGGTGCGGCCGGCGCGGCCGGTTCGGCCGATCCGGTGCACATAGTCGTCGGCGTGGTGCGGGACGTCGTAGTTGAAGACGTGGCTGACGTCGGGGACATCCAGGCCCCGGGCCGCGACGTCCGAGGCGCAGAGCAGCTTCAGTTCGCCCTTGCGGAACGCCTCGAGCGTGCGCATCCGGGTCGCCTGGTCGAGGTCGCCGTGGATCGGCGCCGCGTCCAGACCGTGGGCCTTCAGCGACTTGGCGACGATGTCGACCTCGGACTTGCGGTTGCAGAAGACGATGCCGTTGCGCACGTCGTCGGCGCCGATCAGCATTCGCAGGGCGGTGCGCTTGGCCTTCGGATCGGAGGTGGGCAGGCGCACCACGTACTGGCTGATGGTCTCGGCGGTGGTCGCCGGCCGGGTGGCCTCGATCCGCACCGGATCGTTCAGGAACTGCTTGGTGAGCCGCGTGATCTCCGGCGGCATGGTGGCCGAGAAGAACAGGGTCTGCTTCTTGGCCGGGGTCAGCTTGAAGATGCGCTCGATGTCGGGGATGAACCCCATGTCCAACATGCGGTCGGCTTCGTCGACCACCATGATCTGCACGCCGGTCATCAGCAGCTTGCCGCGCTCGAAGTGGTCGAGTAGGCGGCCGGGGGTGGCGATCAGCACGTCGACGCCGCGGTCGAGCTTCAGCTCCTGGTCGCCGAAGGAGACGCCGCCGATCAGCAGCGCCCAGGAAAGCTTGGTCTTCTGGCCCTTGGCGTACTTCTCGAAGGAGGCGGAGACCTGGTCGGCCAGCTCACGGGTGGGCGCGATGACCAGGGCGCGCGGCATGCGGGCCTTGGAGCGCCCCGCGGCCAGGCGATCGATCATCGGCAGGGTGAAGGCGGCGGTCTTGCCGGTGCCTGTCTGGGCGATGCCCAGCACGTCGCGGCCCTGCAGGGCGACGGGGATGGCCTCGGCCTGGATCGGTGTTGCGGTGGTGTAGCCGGTGTCGGCCACGGCCTTCAATGTCGCGGGCGACAGGCCCAGTTCGGAAAATTCAGTCATTCAATTGCAAGTGGGGCGGCTGGCCCGCCCGAGAGGGAGCACGAACCGCGGCGGCGCGGACGGCGATCGTCGCGCGCGGCGGAAGATAGGGTCTGCCGCCTCCAAGTCAAACGCGTTCTGTAGCTTATGGTTCAAGGGCCGCTCATCTTAGGCGGCGGCTAGACGTCCAGATCGGCCACGACGAACTCCGCGTTCTCCTGGATGAAGCGGAAACGCGACTCCGGTTTGCGCCCCATCAGCGCCTCGACCAGCTCCTCCACCGCCTCTTCCGCGCGCGGCAGGGTGACCCGCGCCAGGGTGCGGCGGTTGGGGTCCATGGTGGTTTCCTTGAGCTGGGCCGGCATCATCTCACCCAGGCCCTTGAAGCGGCCGATCTCGGGCTTCTTGCCCTTGAACTCGGTGGCCAGCAGCTCCTCGCGGTGGGCGTCGTCGCGGGCGTAGATGATCTTGCCGCCGTGGCTCAGGCGATAGAGCGGGGGCAGGGCGAGATAGAGCCGCCCCGCCCGGATCAGGTTGGGCATGGTGCGGTAGAAGAAGGTGATCAGCAGCGATGCGATGTGGGCGCCGTCGACGTCGGCGTCGGTCATGATCACCACGCGCTCGTAGCGCAGGTCCTCTTCCTTGAACTTCGACCCGCCCTGGACGCCCAGCGCCAGCATCAGGTCGGTGAGCTCCTTGTTGGCGAACATCTTGTCCAGGGAGGCCGAGGCCACGTTCAGAATCTTGCCGCGCAAGGGCAGGATCGCCTGGGTGCGGCGGTCGCGGGCCTGCTTGGCCGAGCCGCCGGCGCTGTCGCCCTCGACCAGGAAGATCTCGGTGCCGTCGGTGGCCTGGCCCGAACAGTCGGCCAGCTTGCCCGGCAGCCGCAGCTTGCGGGTGGCCGAGGCGCGGGCGACTTCCTTGTCGCGGCGGCGCTTGAGCCGCTCCTCGGCCCGCTCGATGACGAATTCCAGCAGGGCGCTGGCGGCCTTCGGCTGGGCCGTCAGCCAATGGTCGAACGGGTCGCGCAGGGCGTTCTCGACCAGCTTTTGGGCGTCGGCGGACGACAGCCGCTCCTTGGTCTGGCCCTGGAACTCGGGATTGCGCACGAAGACGCTGATCAGGGCGCCGGCCTGGGCCACCACGTCCTCGGCGGTCAGGATGCCGCCGCGCTTCTCGCCGGTGAGTTCCGCATAGGCTTTCAGGCCGCGGGTCAGGGCCGCCCGCAGTCCCGCCTCGTGGGTGCCGCCCTCGGGCGTGGGCACGGTGTTGCAGTAGGACTGCATGAAGCCGTCGGCCTCGCCGAAGCCGGCCGGGGTCCAGGCGATGGCCCATTCGACTGTCCCGCCCTCGTGCTTGCGCTCGATGCGGCCGGCGAAGGGTTCAGGGGTGACGGTCTCGATCCCCTTGACCCGTTCGGCCAGGAAGTCGGCCAGGCCGTTGGGAAAGCGGAACGTCGCCTCGGCCGGGGTCTGGTCGTGGATGCGCGAGGGATCGCAGCTCCAGCGGATCTCGACGCCGCCGAACAGATAGGCCTTCGACCGCGCCATCCGGTAGAGCCGCGCGGGTTTGAAGGCCGCGCCCTCGCCGAAGATCGTGGGGTCGGGCAGGAAGCTGATCGCCGTGCCCTTCTTGCGGGTCGGCGCGCCCTTTTCGATGCCGCCCAGCGGCTTGCCTCGGCTGAACGACTGGCGCCACTCGAAGCCGTCCTTCCAGGCGGTGACCTCGACGTGCTCGGAGAGCGCGTTGACCACCGAGACGCCCACACCGTGCAGACCGCCGGAGGTCTCGTAGGCCTTGCCCGAGAATTTCCCGCCCGAATGCAGGACGGTCATGATCACTTCCAGGGCCGACTTGCCCGGATGCTTCGGGTGCGGGTCGACGGGGATGCCGCGGCCGTCGTCCTTGACGCTGAGCGTGCCGTCGGCCTCGAGCCGCACCTCGATCAGTTTGGCGTGGCCGGCGACGGCCTCGTCCATGGCGTTGTCCAGCACCTCGGCGAACAGGTGGTGCAGGGCGCGCTCGTCCGTGCCGCCGATATACATGCCCGGGCGCTTGCGGACCGGCTCCAGCCCCTCCAGCACCTCGATGTCCTTGGCCGAATAGCCGCCGGTGATGGCCGGATCGGCGCGCGGTTCGTGGCTTTCGGCCAGCGGCGCGGCCGGCGCCGGGTTCAGCGCGTCATCGAACAGGGAAGCTTGGGGGAGGAGGGCCTTGGACATGAGACCTGAAAATGGAACGATTCGAGACCGCACCATATGAATCGCGGCGGCCGGCAAAGCAATGCGACCGCTCCGCCCGTATCGAGCCCATCCCCAGGATTGACAATTGACCCATGGTCAACAACTATCGACCATCAGTCGATAGGAAGCGAGCATGGCCGAGCAGCGCCGACGCCTCGATCCCGCCGCGCGGCGGTTGGAAATTCTCGAAACCGCCGAGCGCCTGCTGGCGCGCGACGGCGAGAGCGTTCGGGTGGAGGACGTGGTGGCCGCCGCCGGGGCCGCCAAGGGCACCTTTTATCACTACTTCCCGACCTGGGACGATCTGCTGGAAGCCCTGCGGACCCGGACCTTCGAGCGCTTCGATGCGCGGTACCAGCTGCCCAGCGAGGTCGAGGCTCCGCTCGACTGGCTGCGGGTGCTGGACGAACTGGCGGCGGCCTTCGTCGCCTTCACCCTGGGCCAGGCGCGTCTGCACGACGTGCTGTTCCACAGCGACTTCGCGCGGCGCCGGCCCCTGCCACCCCAGCAGAGCGCCACCACGCGCCTCGCCGCCGTCATCCGGGCGGGGCAGGAGGCGGGCGATTTCGTCGGCCTCGACCCGGAGCCCACCGCGCGCCTGCTGTTCGCCGTGCTGCACGAGACCGCCGACGCGGTCGCCGAGGGCGAGGACTGCGAACGATCGCTGGCGGCGCTGCAAGTCGTTCTGCGCCGGGCCCTGGCGGCCCGGTCCGAAGGAGGGTCCGTCCGATGAGACTCCTGCCGCCGCCCCTGGTCCTGATCCTGCTGGTCGTCATGGGCGCCCTGCGCCTGGCCTGGCCGGGCGCTATCCTTCTGCCGTCGCCGCTGAACTGGCTGGGCCTGCTTCCAGGCGCGCTTGGCGTCCTGCTGCTGCTGCAAGGCTCGGGGCTGTTCCGGCGGATCGGGACCAACATCCAGACCTTCAACGAGCCCGGCGTCCTGGTGACCGACGGCCCGTTCCGGCTGACCCGCAACCCGATGTATCTCGGCTTCCTGCTGCTGTTGATCGGGGTCGCGGTCCTGCTGGGCGCCGCGAGTCCGTTCGCCGGGCCGGCGGTGTTCGCCGCCGCCAGCCAGTTCGTATACATCCCGTTCGAGGAGAAGGCCTTGCGCGCCAAGTTCGGCGAGGCCTACGAGGCCTATGCCCGGCGCGTGCGACGCTGGATCTGACGGAGAGGGATCATGGCCGAGCGGCCTTTGCGGATCGGCATTCTCGGCGCCGCGCGGATCGCGCCGCCCGCCCTGATCGGCCCGGCCAGGGCGACCGGCGTCGCGCAGGTGGTCGCGGTCGCCGCGCGCGACCAGGGCCGGGCAACGGCCTATGCTATCGAGCACGCCATCCCCATCGCGCTGGACAGCTATGAGGCCCTGATCGCCCACCCGGAGGTCGAGGCGATCTACAACGCCCTGCCGCCGTCACGGCACGCCGACCTGACTCTCGCGGCGCTCAAGGCCGGCAAGCCGGTGCTGTGCGAGAAGCCCTTCGCGCTCAATGCGGCCGAAGCCCGCGCCATGACGCAAGCCGCCCAGGCGGCGGGTCTCGTTCTGATGGAGGCCTTCCACTACCGCTACCACCCGCTGTTCGCCCGGGTTCTGGAGATCTGCGCCAGCGGCGAGATCGGCGCGGTCCGCCGCATGGACGCCGTGTTCACCGCCTCCATCGCCGAGACCGCCGACGAGCTGCGCTACAACGCGGCCCTGGGCGGCGGCGCCTTGATGGACCTCGGGACCTATTGCCTGCACTGGGCGCGGACGGTGGCCGGCGCCGAGCCGCTCGGCGCCCAGGCGGAGTCGGTGCTCGGGGCCTCGGGCGTCGACATCTCCACCCACGCCATCCTGAATTTCCCCGGCGGGGTGATCGCCGAACTGACCTGCGACATGGCCGCCCCAGTCCGTGCGAGCCTCGAGATCACCGGCCTGGAGGGAAGCCTGAAGGTGATCAATCCCCTCGCGCCGCAGATGGGCCATCTGCTGGAGGTGACGCGGGAAGGTGAGGGGGGCCGGCGCGAGACCGTGACCCGCGATCCCACCTACGACTTCCAACTTCGGGCCTTCGTCGCGGCCGTCCGGGGCGGACCGCCGCCGCTCACCGGCGGACTGGACGCCGTGGCCCAGATGACCGCCATCGACGCGATCAAGGCCGCCACGCGCCTAGGCGGACGGATGACCTTGAACTAGCGTGGCGCAAGGGGCGGCGGGTTCGCGGAATTCGCCAATTGGCTCAGCCGACCACGCCCGATCTCCCCCTATTCCGAAAGCTTAAGCGCCGGCCTGATCGCCTCGGCGGCGATGTCGGACTTGTGGAAGGGCAGGCGATGCCAGCCCTTCTTCGAATAGAGCTCGGTCTGGTCGGCATAGTGTGGCGAGTCCGGATCGGTGGACTGCGAGTAGGACAGCACCGCGTCGGCCACCGGACCCCTGTCGTCGAAGGTCACCACCTGGATGTAGCTGGAGCCGTGATAGGGCACATAGCCGCCGGCCGAGGGCACGAACCGCGACTGCTGGGCGTTGAGCACCCCGGCCTGCCCCTCCCCGCCGTGGACCGGGATTTTGCGCTCTCCGCGAACGGCGAAGTGGACAGAGCCATAGGGCGCGTCCAGGGCCAGTTTCTGGCGTTCCATCAGCTCGACGGCGCCGGCCAGGGCCTGGGTGAGCTTGGCGGCGCTGTCGGCGTCGGTCTTCAGGCCGCGCGGGGTGTTGACGGGATCGGTGGGATCGAAGGGCGTGGCGAACAGGGTCGGGTTACGCTCGGCCTGTCTCCAGAACTCCACGAATAGCATGGCCCCGACGCTGTCGTTGTCCATCCGCCGGTCCCACTTGGCGAGGATGGCGCAGGCGGGGGCGAGGTCGACGGTCTTGCCGGCCGCGGTGGTCGCCGTCGGGTTGGCGGCGCAGGCCTTCAGCGCGTCGTCCAGATAGAGGTCCGCGGCCAGGTTGCGGTTCCAGAACAGCATGGTCTTGACCTTCTCCGCGTCGAAGGTCTTGCCCTCCAGGCCGTCGGCGCTGGCCTGGCGGCGTTCGATCTCGACGATGCCGGACCGGGTCCGCAGATTCTGGACGACGGCGGTCGGGCCGATCAACGGCGAGAAGGCGGGCAGGGGCGCCTTGGGATTGGCCAGCCAGAAGCTGTCGTTGCTGTTGGCGACATAGTCGGTGCGGATCATCGACGGCATGACGTCCCCCGGCATGACGCCGGGGGCGACGGTTCCGGCCGCCACATCCCAGTCGCAGGCCGAGCGGGAGCCATCCAGGACGTAGATCCGGGCGAGACCGCCCAGGGCGGCGGCTGGCGCGCTGGGCGCGCAGGCTTTCAGCTTTTCGGCCGAGACGTTCGGCGTGGCGGTGATGTCGGCATAGAGGGCGTCGCCGTGGCGATCGGCGGCGATGGTGTTCACCCAGGGGATGCCCAGGGTCCGGCTGGCGATCGCCTTGATCTCGTCCACGGACTTGGCGCGGGTGATGGCCAGCCAGGTGTCGCCCGAGCGGAGGTTGGACCTGTTGGCGTCCTTGATCGCATAGGCGGTCTTGGCGCTCCAGCCGAGCCCGGCCTGGGGCGCGACCACCACTGCGCCGTAGTGGGTGGCGTAGTAGCTGCGGGTCTGCGGGCCGGTGGGTGTCTCGACGGTGACGTCCTGACGGGTCATCTGCCGCCGCTTGCCGTCCACCAGATAGGCGGTCGGATCGGCGGGATCGAGCGCCAACTCGAACAGGGTGAAGTGGCGGTCGGTGGAGACCGTGTGGGTCCAGGCGACATCCTTGTTGAACCCGATCGACATGCCCGGCGCACCGGCGATGGTCACGCCCATGACGTCGGTCTTGCCGGGAATGGTCAGGTGCAGCTCGTAGAACCGGTTGGTGGTCTCCCAGGGAAAGTGGGGATTGCCCAGCAGCAGGCCCGAGCGGTTGGCCGTGACCTCGCGGCCGAACGCCCAGCCGTTGCTGCCCAGGCCGAAGGTCTCCGCAGGCTCGGGCAGGCCGAGCGCCGCCATGGGCTTGGGATCCGCGGCGCTCGGCGGAGCCGCCGCATTGGTCTGGCGCAGCCAGGCGCCGCCACTGGCCTGGATCATCCGCTCCTCGTTGAGGCGCAGCATGTCGTCGACGCTGACCGGCCGCACCCAGTCCTTGCCGCGGCAGGGTTCGGGCAGCTTGTCGCTCGGCGTGTCGCGCAGGAAGCGGTTGTAGCCGGCCACATAGCCGGTCACGAGCTGGCGATAGTCCTTGCTGGATCGGGCGAAGGCCGCGCGAAGGGCCACGATGTCGAGGGCGCCCTTGAAGAAGAAATCGCTCTCCAGGTTCTTGATGTCGGCGAAGGCGACCGTGGTCACCCCGTCCGCGCCGAAATGCCGGGACCGCTCACCGCTCACCGTGACGATCTTGTCGGCGATCAGGCAGACATTGTCCTGGGCGAAGGCGTAGGCCTGGCCGTAGCCCAGGCCGCCATAGTCGGCCGCCGTGATGTGCGGGATGCCGTACTTGGTGCGGACGATCTCGACGTCGTAGCGCGCGGCCTGGGCGCCGCCGGCCAGGCCTGCGGCCAGCACGAGCGCAACCGCCGCCGAATTGCGGATCGTCTTCATCGCGTTTCCCTCTGGCGGCGTCTGCACGCGCCGCGCTAGGGGCCGATGACGGCCATTCGAACGCCGTCCGTCAACGGTGAAGCTTCAGGATCGGGGATTGCTCGGCAAGATGTCGGCGCGCCCGCCCACGAAAAAGGGCCGCGGAGCTATCCGCGGCCCTGATCCGACGTCTTAGGTAATGGCGATTAGCACTTGTAGTACATGTCGAATTCCACCGGGTGCGGGTGGAGGGCGAGGCGCATGACCTCTTCCATCTTCAGTTCGATGTAGGCGTCGATGAAATCGTCATTCATGACGCCGCCAGCCTTCAAGAAGGCGCGGTCCTTGTCCAGGTTCTCAAGGGCTTCCTTGAGCGAACCGCAGACTTCCGGGATTTTCTTCTGCTCGCGGGGCGGCAGGTCGTAGAGGTTCTTGTCGGCGGGCGCGCCCGGATCGATCTGGTTGATGATGCCGTCGATGCCGGCCATCAGCAGGGCGGTGAAGGTCAGGTACGGGTTGCCCATCGGGTCCGGGAAGCGGGCTTCCAGGCGCTTGCCCTTGGGGCTGTCCACGTGCGGGATGCGGATCGAGGCCGAGCGGTTGCGGGCCGAATAGGCCAGCTTCACCGGGGCTTCGTAGCCGGGCACCAGGCGC
>NZ_JAUYNW010000127.1 GCF_030698145.1 Phenylobacterium sp.
GGACGCCTCGCCAACCCGGTCAGGTCCGGAAGGAAGCAGCCGCAACGAGTTTCGCTCCGGGTCGTCGTTCGGTCTCCACCCAAAGCTTTACCCTCGGGCGCCAATGGCCGACGAAGACGAACCCGAGACAGTCGAACGCGATCCCGACACGAGCGACATGTTCGGCGCGCCTGCGGTTCCGCCTGCGAACCACATCCTAAAGGCCGAGACCGGCTCCTTTGAGCTAACGGGCAGCGCCGCCTACACTGTCATCGCCCGCAAGTACCGGCCCAGGACCTTCGAGGACCTGTTCGGACAGGAGGCGATGGTGCGCACCCTGCGCAACGCCTTCGCCACCGGCCGCATCGCCCACGCCTTCATGCTCACCGGGGTCCGGGGGGTCGGCAAGACGACCACGGCCCGCCTGCTGGCCCGGGCGCTGAACTATGAGAGCGACACGGTCCACGAGCCGAGCCTGGACCTCTCCGTCGACGGCCGCCACTGCAAGGCGATCATCGAGGGGCGGCACATGGACGTGCTGGAGCTGGACGCCGCCAGCCGCACCAAGGTCGACGAGATGCGCGAGCTGCTGGACGGGGTGCGCTACGCCCCTGTCGAGGCGCGATACAAAGTCTATGTCATCGACGAAGTGCACATGTTGTCGACGGCGGCGTTCAACGCCCTGCTGAAGACGCTGGAAGAGCCGCCGCCGCACGCCAAGTTCATCTTCGCCACCACCGAGATCCGCAAGGTGCCGGTGACCATCCTCTCGCGCTGCCAGCGGTTCGACCTGCGCCGGGTCGAGCCGGAGGTCATCGTCAAGAACCTGGAGATGATCGCTGAGAACGAGGGCTCCCGCGTCGAGGCCGACGGCCTGCTGCTGATCGCCCGCGCCGCCGAGGGCTCGGTGCGCGACGCCCAGTCGATGCTCGACCAAGCCATCGTGCAGGCCGAGGTGGGCCAGACGGTCACCGCCGCCTCGATCCGCGACATGCTGGGCCTGGCCGACCGGGCCCAGACCATCACCCTGTTCGAACAGGCCATGCGCGGCGAGGCCGGCGCGGCCATCGAGACCTTCCGCACCCTCTACGGCTTCGGCGCCGGTCCCGACCAGGTGATGCTGGACCTGCTGGACCACGCCCACGGCGCGGCGGTCGCCAAGGCCATCGGGCCCCAGGCCCTGATCATGCCCAAGGAGCAGGCCGGACGGCTGGCGGCCATCGGGGCGGCGGTCTCGGCCGGGACCCTGTCGCGGGTCTGGCAGATGCTGCTGCGGAGCCACGACGAGGTGCGCCGCGCGCCCGACGCCGCGGCGGCCTGCGACATGGCCCTCATCCGCCTGGCCTACGCCGCCGACCTGCCGGGCCCTGAGGAGGCGCTGAAGCGCCTGCAGTCGGGCGAGACCCTGCCGAGCAGCGGCCCGGCTCCGGCGCCTTCGGGTGGCGGCGGAAGCGGCGGCGGCATGTCGGCCGCCGGCATCGGCGGTTCGGTCAACGCCCAAGCGCGGATGGTGGCCCAGCCCCAGACCAATGAGCCGGTTCCGACCCTGCAGTCCTTCGCCGACGTCCTGGCCCTGATCGAGAAGAAGCGCGACATCGCGTTGCGCCTCGACGTCGAACGCTATGTCCGGCCGATCAGCTTCCGGCCCGGCGCCCTGGAATACGAGCCCGCCCCCGGCGCGCCGGTGAACCTGGCCCAGCGCCTGGTGGGCCGCCTGAAGGAATGGACCGGCCAGCCCTGGCTGATCGCCGCCCAGGGCGGCGGCGGAGCCGAGAGCGCCTGGGAACGCCAGAAGCGCGAGGAGCGCGAGGTCCGCGTCCAGATCGAGGCCGACCCCTTCATCGTCGCGGTGATGGACGCCTTCCCCGGGGCCGAGATCGTCAGCGTGCGTAACCTGCCCGTGCCGGAGGCGTCGCCGATGACCGACGCGCCGGACGAGGACGAAGACGAGTAGGAGAATTTATCGATGAAAGAGTTAGCTCGATGAAGGATTTGGGCGGCCTGATGAAGCAGGCCCAGGCCATGCAGCAGAAGCTGGCCGACGCCCAGGCGCGGCTGGCGGAGATCACTGTCGAGGGCACCTCCGGCGGCGGCATGGTCAAGCTGACCCTGAAGGGCACCGGCGAACTGGCGGCGGTCGAGCTGGACGAGACCCTGCTGCAACCCGGCGAGGGCGAGGTGATCTCCGACCTGCTGGTCGCCGCCCACGCCGCCGCCAAGCGCAAGCTGGACGCCCAGCAGTCGGAGCTGATGCGCGAGGCCGCCGGTCCGCTGGCGGCCATGGGCCTGCCCGGCATGCCGAAGTTCTAGACTGGGAGCCGGTGTTCCATCCGGAGCACCTCGTGCTCCGAGTCGCTGAGCTGCTGAGTTGCTGTTCCGATCTGCTCGAAGCCCATCCGGGTCCAAAAGGCCAGAGCACGGGGATTCTGCCGCTGGACCACCAGACGGATTCGTTCGCCACCGCAGTCGGCGACCCAGGCGGTGAGCGCTCCGTAGAGGCGCGTGCCCAGGCCGCCTCCCCGGGCCTCCGGCGCGAGCATCATCAAGCCCAGGTACCAAGTCCGGTCCTCGGGAAAGTCGCGCAGCAGGTCGATCGCGCCGACGAGATCGCCTGAAGCCAGCACGCCGATCACCTGCTTGCGCTCCAGCGGCAGGCCGGGCGGCGCGGCCGCCAACAGCTCCGCCGCCGCCTCGGGTCCCGGCGCGGCGCCGGTGACCAGCGTCTTGAAGTCCGCGCATCGCTCTTGCAGGCGCTGCAGGTTCGCAACGTCCGCCTCACCGAGGGCGACCAGCTGATAACCTTCGAGCGTCGGAAACTCATCAGCCTTCATTCGCGGCCCGCCCCGTGCTTGAATCGAATCATTCTGACGCCGCTTACGTCGAGCGCCTAGCCTGACTGGAGTATCCCCTGGCCGCTTCCGCCGGACCCGAGATCGAGCGGCTGATCTCGCTGCTCTCCAAGCTGCCGGGGCTCGGGCCCCGGTCGGCCCGGCGTGCGGCGCTGGCTCTGCTCAAGCGCCGCGACCAGCTTCTGGTCCCGCTGAACGAGGCCCTGACCCAGGCCGCCGAACGGGTGCGCACCTGCTCGGTCTGCGGCTCGCTGGATACGCAGGACCCCTGCGCCATCTGTTCCGACCAGAGCCGCGACGCTTCCCTGATCTGCGTGGTGGAGGAAGTCGGCGCGCTCTGGGCCATGGAGCGGGCGGTGGCCTTCCGCGGCCGCTACCACGTGCTGGGCGGCCTGCTGTCGGCCCTGGACGGTGTGGGGCCCGACGCGCTGAAAATCGGGCCGCTGGTTCACCGCGCCGAGGCGGAGGCCATCGGCGAGGTGATCCTGGCCCTGCCGGCCACGGTTGACGGCCAGACCACCGCCCACTACCTGGCCGAACGGCTGGCCGGCGCTGGCGTCTCAGTGACCATGCTGGCGCGCGGCGTGCCGGTGGGCGGTGAGCTCGACTGGCTGGACGACGGCACCATCAATCAGGCCATGCGGGCCAGACGTCCGGCCTAGGGCCGCGCGACCCAGACCAGGCCGCGCCAGGCGTGGCCGTCGTTGACGGTCTCGAAATCGCGCGCCGCGTCACGTTCCAGGTTCAGCTTCCGCATGACCGATTGAGACCGCAGGTTTGTGGGCTCGGTGTAGCTCAGCACCTCGTCGAAGCCGTGGCGGGCGAAGCCGTCCTCCAGGCTGGCGCGGGCGGCCTCGGTGGCCAGGCCCTGGCCCCAGGCGCGGCGCGCCAGCCGCCAGCCGATCTCGACGCCGGGGCCGACCGGATGGCCGCTGTCGACCGGCATGATCCCGACGTAGCCGAGGAACCCGCCGTCCGGGTCGGTCACGGCGAAGCGGCTGAAGCCCTGCCGTTCGTAGGCGTCTCGATAGCGGTCCAGCTTGCGCGCGGCGTTCTCACGGTCGAGCGGGCCGCCATAGTCGGCCATCACCTCGGGATCGGCCAGCATGCCGGCGAGGCCGTCGAGGTCGGCGTCGCGCCAGGGTCGCAGGATCAGGCGGTCGGTGCGGATCATCGGCTTGCCCTCTCCTGGCCACGTTATGCTAGCACGCGACGGTGGGCGCGAGAGGCGAGCAGGCGATGTACGGGATCCTTTGCGCGACGCCGGAAGAGCTTTCCGCGCTGCGGGCCCGGCTCGCCGTCGATCCGACGCCGCAAGTCTTCGGGCCGAGCCGCGTCTGGACCGGAGTCCACGACGGCGAGGCCTTCGCCCTGGCGCTGGCGGGCCTGGGCAAGGTCAATGCCGCCGCGGCCGCCACGATCCTGTTGAGCGCCTTCGAGGCCAAGGCCCTGATCTTCGCGGGCGTGGCGGGGGGCCTCAATCCCGACCTGCCGGTCGGCGCGGTGCTCCTGGCCGACGGTCTGGCGATCCACGACTACGGCCTGGTCGCGCAGAACAGGTTCACCCCGACCTTGTCGGGCAAGATTCCGCTGGGCGCGCCGCGCCTGACGGCGTTGGCGCCCGTCCCCGTCAGGGTTCGCGCGATCCTGGAGAGGCTGCGCGAGGCGGTCGCGGGGCGGCTGGGCCACCCCGTGAGCCTCGGCGGCGTTGTCACAGCCGACTATTTCCTGAACTGCGCGGCGACCCGCGACAGCCTGCGGGCCGACTTCGGGGCTGACGCCATCGACATGGAGTCCGGCGCGGTGGATCAGGTGGCCCAGGCCTGGGGCCGGCCGCTCTATGTGATCCGCACGCTCTCGGACCTCGCCGGCGAGGACAGTCACCTGACCTACGGTGAGATGGCCGCCATGGCCGCGGCGAACTCGGCCCTCTGCGTCACCGCGCTGCTGGCGATCCTGGCCGACTCCGACTAAAGAACGGAGCATGAACTTCGAGACCTTGCTGCTGATCCTCGCCGCCGCGCTGCTCGTGGGCCTGCCTTTGCTGGCCTGGGCGTTGATGGAGCGCGGGCGGGCCAACCGGGCCGAGGCGCGCGCCTGGTCGCTGCAGGACGCGGCCGTGCGGGTGAAGATCATCGAGGAGCAGGGGGCCAAGAACGCCGCCTTCCTCCAGGGCGAGGCGGCCAGCGCCATCGCCGAACAGGTGCTCAAGCGCGCCGACGAGACCTTCCACAACCGCGAACAGCTCGCCCAGGCGAGGCTGGAGGCGCAGCTCAAGCCGGTGGCCGAGAGCCTGGCCAAGTTCCAGGAACAGGTGGTCGCCGTCGAGAAAAGCCGGGCCGAGGAGAGTGGGGGGCTGAAGGCCCAGATCGCGGCCCTTATGCAGGCCTCGGTCGACACCCAGTCGGAAGCCCGCAAGCTGTCGGCCGCCCTGCGCCGCGGGGCCGGGGTCCAGGGCCGCTGGGGCGAGCAGACCCTGCGTAACGTCCTGGAGGCCGCGGGCCTGCATAACCGCTACGACTTCGACGAACAGACCTCCACCGACACCGAGGAGGGCCGCCGACGGCCCGACGTCACCGTGCGCCTGCCGGGCGGGGCGGTGTTCGTGATCGACGCCAAGTGTTCGCTGAACGCCTTTCTCGACGCCCAGGACGCGGTGGACGAGACGGTGCGCGAGGCGGCCTATGTCCGGCACGCCCAGAGCGTCCGGGCCCACATGCTGGGCCTGTCGGCCAAGGCCTACTGGGACCAGTTCAACCAGGGCTCCCCCGATTTCGTGGCCATGTTCATCCCCGGAGACAGCTTCCTGGCCGCGGCCCTGGAGCGGGCGCCCGAGCTGATGACCGAGGCCATGGACCGCCGGGTGCTGGTGGTGACGCCCACCACCCTGTTCGCCCTCTGCAAGGCCGTGGTCTACGGCTGGCGGGTCGAGGAGCAGGCGGCCAACGCCCAGGAGATCTCCAAGCTGGGGCGCGAGCTCTACAAGCGCCTGTCGGTGATGGGCGGCCACGCCGCCTCGGTGGGCAAGGCGCTCGAGCAGGCGGTCGGCAAGTACAACGCCTTCGTGGGCTCGCTGGAGACCCAGGTCATGACCCAGGCCCGGCGCTTCGAGGACCTGAAGGTCGACCACGAGGGGCGCGAACTGCCCGAACTGACCCCCGTCGACGGCGGCGTCCGCGCGCTGACCAAGCTGGCCAGCGAGTTCGACCCTGACGAGGCGGGGCAAGTCACCGCCTTGACGGCCAAGGGTCGCTGACCTACCTGCGTTCTCATGGCCTTACGCGAAATCCTTGTTGTCCCCGATCCGGTCCTGAAACGGGTCTCCCAGCCTGTGGAGAAGGTCGACGACGCGTTGCGCGCGCTCATGGATGACATGCTCGAGACCATGTACGAAGCCCCCGGCATCGGCCTGGCCGCGATCCAGGTGGGCGTGGCCAAGCGGGTCATCGTCATGGACATCGCGGGACCCGACGAGGAGAAGGCGCCGCGCTTTTTCGTGAACCCGGAAATTCTCTGGACCTCGGAGGAGACCCTTCCCTACGAGGAGGGCTGCCTGTCGATCCCCGACATCTTCGACGAGGTCGAGCGCCCCGCCCGGGTGAAGCTGAAATACCTGAATTATTCGGGCGAGGAAGTGGTCGAGGACGCCGAGGGCCTGTTCGCCGTCTGCATCCAGCACGAGATGGACCACCTCGAAGGCGTGCTGTTCATCGACTACCTCTCGCGCCTGAAGCGCGACCGGGCCGTGGCCAAGGTCAAGAAACAGGCCCGCGCGGCCTAATCCCAGTCGGTATCTCCGCCTGGCGATACGAGGCGAGCCAATCAAGTATCGCCAGGGCTGCGGCCTCGGCCGACAGCTGCGTGCAGTCGAGGCGCAGCAGCGCGTCGCCGCCAGTGTCCAATAGCGCCCAATTCTTCCGATATGCCTGAAGCGCAATCGGATCGGTCATCTTCCCACCTCGACCGCGTCCCTCGGACTGCACGCGCCGGGCGTTTTCCTCGGGTGAGCAGGCCATAGACACGACAAGGAATTTCGAGCCGCGACGGACGGCCATATCCAGCATCGCCTGCCACATCTCCCGACCCCAGTCGGAGTCGCTACAGGCGTTTGTCGTCACGACAGGAACGTCGAGCGGCAGGGCCTCCACACCATTGAAGGCTACATCGCGAACGCCGCGTGCGAGCAAGTCCCAGCTTGGCGAGCGAAAGTCCGCCAGTGCGAAGGCGACATCGTAGATCGCGTGGTTGTCGAGCAAACGCCCATTCAGCCGCTGGGCGAGGATGCGCCCGACCGTGAGTTTTCCAACGCCCGGGTAGCCGTTCAGGTGAATGATCAAGGGCCCGCTCGTCCGAAACTAGCCAGGACCTTGCCCGCGAAGGTGACGCATCGCAACGAGCGTACGGATCGTCAGTGCCCGTCGTGGTCCTGGGCGGCCTTCTCGGCCGGCGTCGGCGCCGTGGCCGAGTGGATCGCCTGCTTGGCTTCGCCGGCGGCGTCCTTGGCGGCTTCCTTGGCCATGGTTCCGGCGTCCTTGGCCGCGTCCTTGATCTCGGTCCCTGCGGCTTTCACCTCGGGGCTGGTGGCGAAGTCCTTGGTCTCGGCCGCCACGGTGCTGGCGGCCTCCTTGGTTTCGGCGGCGACCTTGTCGGCGGCGGCCTGGGCGTCGGCCTTCTCGGCGGGCGAGCAGGCGGCGAGGCCCAGGATCGCGGCGATGGCCGCGGCGGTCAGTAGCGTGCGCATGACGTGTGGTTTCCCTATCCCGGCGTTCAGAGGAACGGCCAAGCTTGCGCCTGGTTCCTAAAACTCCGCCACGCCGCTAAACGAGCGTCAATGCGTATCGCCTTCCTCGGAACCCCCGACTTCGCCGTCGCCGCCCTGAACGCCCTGGTCGAGGCCGGGCACGATGTCGCCTGCGTCTATTCCCAGCCCCCCGCGCCGCGCGGCCGGGGCCAGGAACTGAAGTCTTCTGCGGTGCAGGCCTATGCGGAGCAACACGGCATCCCAGTGCGCACCCCGGCCTCCATGCGCGACGCGGCCGAGATCGAGGCCTTCGCGGCCCTCGGCCTCGACGCCGGGGTGGTGGTGGCCTTCGGCCAGATCCTGCCGCGCGAGGTGCTCGACGCGCCGCGCCTGGGCTGTTTCAACCTGCACGCCTCGCTGTTGCCGCGATGGCGGGGCGCCGCCCCGATCCAGCGGGCGATCATGGCCGGCGACAAGTTGACCGGGGCCGAGGTCATGCAGATGACCGAAGGCCTGGACGAGGGGCCGGTCCTGGCCTCGGAGACACTGCGCATCGACGCCCTGGAGACCGCCGGGACCCTGCACGACCGCCTGGCGGAGGTCGGCGCGGCGCTGCTTGCCCGCACGATGGCCGCCGTCGAACGCGGCGAGGCCCGGGCCGAGCCCCAGCCGGCGGAGGGCGAGACCTACGCTAAGAAGATCCGCCCCAAGGAGGCGCGCATCCGCTGGACCAGGCCGGCCGCCGAGGTGGATCGCAAGATTCGCGGCCTATCGCCCTTTCCCGGCGCCTGGTTCGAACTGCCCACCGAGCGGGGCCCGGTCCGTGTGAAGGCCCTGCTGTCCCAGCGCGAGGACGCCGAGGGCGCGCCGGGCACGGTGCTGGACGACGCCCTGCTGGTGGCCTGCGGCGAGGGCGCGGTGCGCCTGCTGCGCGTGCAGCGCGAGGGCAAGGGGCCCCAGGACGCGGCGACCTTCCTGCGTGGCCGCCCGGTCGCGCCTGGCGTGGTGCTGGGCTGATGCCCCGCTACCGGCTCACCATCGAGTATGACGGCCGGCCCTATCGCGGCTTCCAGGCCCAGGACGACCTGCCTTCAGTGCAGGTTTCCATCGAGCGCGCGGTGGAGGCCTTCTGCGGCGAGACGCTGCGCGTCCACGCGGCCGGACGCACCGACACCGGGGTCCACGCCACCGGACAGGTGATCCACATCGACCTGGCCAAGGACTGGCGGGCCGAGGTGGTGCGCGACGCCTTGAACGCCCATCTGCGGCCCCAACCCATCGTGGTGCTGGAGGCGCAGGTCGCGCCGGACGACTGGCACGCGCGGTTCTCGGCGACCGGGCGGCGCTATCTCTACCGGATCCTCAACCGCCGCGCACCGCCGGGGCTCGACCAGGGCCGGGTCTGGCACGTGGCCAAGCCGCTGGACGCCCAGGCGATGCACGAGGCGGCCCAGGCCCTGGTCGGACACCACGACTTCACGACGTTCCGCCACATCCACTGCCAGGCGAAGTCGCCGGAAAAGACCCTCGACGTGGCCCGGGTGAGCCGGGATGGCGAGGAGGTCCGGCTGGTCTTCGAGGCGCGATCCTTCCTGCACCGCCAAGTACGGTCCCTGACCGGGTCCATCGTCGAGGTGGGGATCGGGCGCTGGAGCGCCAGCGACCTGAAGGCCGCCCTGGAGGCCCGCGACCGCGCCGCCTGCGGTCCCGTCGCCCCGGCCGACGGGCTTTATCTGACCGGCGTGGACTACGCGCCGAACGCCTCGAAATAGCGGGCGATCAGGCGCTCATAGACCGCCTGGAGCTTGTGGATCTCCTCGACCGGCGCGCGTTCGTCGACGGCGTGCATGGTGGTCCCCACCAGGCCGAGCTCGACCACCGGGCAGAGGTCGCGGATGAAGCGGGCGTCTGAGGTGCCGCCGGTGGTGGAGAGCTCGGGCGCGCGGCCGGCCACGTCGGCCACGGCGGCGGCCACCAGGTCGGTGAACGGTCCCGGCGCGGTGAGGAAGGCCTCGCCGCTGATCACCGGCTCGACCTTGATGGTCCCGGCGAAGTCGATGTCCAGGGCGGCGGCCTCCCGCGCGATCCAGCCGGCGAGGTCCGCGCCCTTGTGGGCGGGGTTGAAGCGGATGTTCAGCCGCGCCTTGGCCTGGGCCGGGATGACATTGGTCGCGCCGTTGCCGACATCGACCGTGGTGACTTCCAGGTTCGATGGCTGGAAGCCGTTGTAGCCCTCGTCGAGCACATGGTTCTGCAAGCGGGCGAGCAGCTCGATCAACACTGGGATCGGGTTGGCCGCCCGCTGGGGATAGGCCACGTGGCCCTGCCTGCCGTCGACGGTGATCCAGGTGTTGATCGAGCCGCGCCGGCCGATCTTGATCATGTCGCCGAAGGTCTCGGCGCTGGACGGTTCGCCCACCACGCAATGGTCGAGGATCTCGCCCTGCGCCTTCAGCGCCTCTACGACCATCCGGGTGCCGTGGGTGGCCACGCCCTCCTCGTCGCCGGTGATCAGGAAGGACAGCGAGCCCTTCACCTGGCCCGCGGCGATGGCCTTGGCGGCGGCGGCGGCGAAGGCGGCGACCGCGCTCTTCATGTCGACCGCGCCGCGCCCGATCAGCATGCCGTCGACGATCTCGGCGGCGAAAGCCTCGCGGCTCCAGGCCTGGGCGTCGCCCACCGGCACCACGTCGGTGTGGCCGGCGAAGCAGAGGTTGGGCCGGGCGGTCCCGAAGCGGGCGTAGAGGTTCTCGATCTCGCCGAACCTCATGCGCCGGCAGGCGAAGCCCAGGCTCTCCAGGGTGCGCTGGACGATGTCCATGGCCCCCTCGTCGGCGGGGGTCACCGACGGGCGGCGGATCAATTCCTGGGTGAGGGCGACGGGATCGATGGCGAGCGACATGGGCGCGCTTTACGGTTCCGGCGGCCCAATCGCAAACGGAACCTGCGCATGCCGAAGGTCGACCTCACCGCCGCGCTCACCAAGCACGGGGACAGCTACCCCCCGCCGCTCAACCTCATGTGCGCCCAGATCAGCCGCACCAAGCTGGGAAACGCCGTTGGCCTGACCGATTTCGGGGTCAGCCTGCTGCGGCTGCCGCCCGGCCAATGGTCGGCCCAGCGCCACTGGCACGAGGAGGAGGACGAGTTCGTGATGATCGTCGAGGGCGAGGTCGTGCTGGTGGAGGACGGCGGCGAGACGGTGCTGGTCGCCGGCGACTTCGCAGGCTTTCCCCGTGACGCGCCGAACGGCCACCACCTGCAGAACCGCAGCGGCCGCGTGGCGGTGGTGCTGGAGATCGGCTCGCGGCGGCCGGGCTCGGCCTGCCACTATCCCGACGTCGACCTTGAAGCGCCCGCCGGCAGCTCCGGTTACGTCCACAAGGACGGTACGCCCTATTGACCGTCAGATCCTCCCCCAGCGCGCAGCGCGGTTTGGGGCCCCGCCCTTCGCGAGGCGAAGGGCGTTCTTCGCGGCGATCGACAAATCGTTGTCGATCGCATCCGGCTCGCAAGCGCGAGCCGGCGCTCATCACGGTGGCGCGTCGCCTCTTTCGGCGACGTGACGGAGGGGGTTGCAGCCCACCAACAAGAGTCAAAGTCCCCCTTAGTCACCTGCGGTGACAGCTCCCCCAGGAGGGGAGCATCTGGGAGGACGCTACTCCCGCAGCAGTTCGTTGATCGAGGTCTTGGAGCGGGTCCGTTCGTCCACGGTCTTGACGATGACCGCGCAGTTGATCGAGGGCAGGCCTTCGCCGAATGGGCTGGGCATGGAGCCCGGCATGATCACCGAATAGGGCGGCACCTCGCCCATGAAGACCTCGCCGGTCTTGCGGTCGATGATGCGGGTGGTCGAGGTGATGAAGGTGCCCATGGACAGCACGCTGCCCTCGCGGACGATGACGCCTTCGGCCACTTCGGAGCGGGCGCCGATGAAGCAGTTGTCCTCGATGATGGTGGGGTTGGCCTGCAGGGGCTCCAGGACCCCGCCGATGCCCGCGCCGCCGGACAGGTGCACGTTCTTGCCGATCTGGGCGCAGGAGCCGACCGTGGCCCAGGTGTCGACCATGGTCCCCTCGTCGACATAGGCGCCGATGTTCACGAAGGACGGAGTCAGCACCACGTTGCGGGCCAGGAAGGCGCCGCGGCGCACCACGCAGCCGGGGACCGCGCGGAAGCCGGCGGCCTCGAAGCGAGCGGCGTCCCAGCCGGTGAACTTGGACGGCACCTTGTCCCAGTAGGGGCCCGGCGCGTCGGCCTCGACCAGCTTGTTGGCGTTGAGGCGGAAGGACAGCAGGATCGCCTGCTTGGCCCACTGGTGGGTGGTCCAGACCCCGTCGGCGCCGCGGGTGGCGACGCGCAGGGTCCCGGCGTCGAGCTGGTTCAGGGTCTCCTCCACGGCTTCGCGGACGGCGCCCTGGGTGGCGGTGTTGACCTCATCCCGGGCGTCCCAGGCGGCTTCGATCACGGGCTTCAAATCGGACATCAGGCGGCTTCCTTCAGGCGGGCCCCGGTGAGGAAGGGCGCGAGCTTGGCGGTGCGGTGGTGGACGTAGGGGGCGGTGGAGGCGGCGGCGCGAGGGCCGACGAGGACCGTGGTCATGCCGAGGTCGGCGGCGGGCTTCAGGTTGCGCTCGCTGTCCTCGAAGAAGGCGGTGGTCCCGGGATCGATGCCATGGGCGTCGATCATCCGCTGGAACCCCAGGGGATCGGGCTTGGGCGCGAAACCGAACGAATGGATGTGGAAGACATCGTCGAACAGGCCGGCCAGCCCCAGGTGGGCCATGACCCGCTCTGCGTGCTTGTCGTCGGCGTTGGTGAAGATGAACCGGCGGCCGGGCAGGTGGGCCAGGGCCGCCAGCAGGTCGGGATCCTGGGCCAGGACCTCCAGCGAGAGATCGTGAAACAGGGCGTGGAAATCGGCTGGATCGACGCCGTGGTTCAGCATCAGGCCCTTCAGCGTCAGGCCATGCTCGGCCAGGTATTTCTTCTGCAGGACATAGGCCTGGTCGCGGGGCAGGCCCGAGACCTTGGCGACGAAGTCGGTCATTCGCCCCTCGACCGAGCCCATGAACCCGGACTCCTCAGGATAGAGGGTGTTGTCCAGGTCGAAGAGCCAGGTGTCGATGTGGGTGAGGTCGGCGGTCATGCGCAGATGAGCGTGCCCGAGCCGTGCTCCGTGAACAGCTCCACCAGCATGGCGTGGGGCCGGCGGCCGTCCAGGATGACCACGGCCTCGACGCCGGATTCCACCGCGGCGATGGCGGTCTCCAGCTTGGGGATCATGCCGCCGGTGGCCACACCGCTGTCGATGGCGGCGCGGGCCTCGGCGACGGTCATCTGGCGGATGAGGTCGCCCTTGGCGTCCAGCACGCCGCGCACGTCGGTGAGCAGCAGCATGCGCTTGGCGTTCAGCGCCCCGGCCAGGGCGCCGGCCACGGTGTCGGCGTTGATGTTGTAGGTCATCCCCTCCACCGAGGTGCCGATGGGGGCGATCACCGGGACATAGTCCTCGTCGGCGTAGATCAAGGCCTCGATCAGCTTGGGATCGATGACCGTCGGCTCGCCCACGAAGCCCAGGTCGACGGCCTGTTCGATCTGGCTGTCAGGGTCCTTCTTGGTGCGGACGGCCTTCTCCACCGTGATCAGCCGGGCGTCCTTGCCCGACAGGCCCACGCCGCGCACGTCGGCCTCGGCGCCGGCGAGCGTGATCCAGTTGGCGATCTCCTTGTTGATGGCGCCCGACAGCACCATCTCGGCGACCTCCATGGTGGCCTCGTCGGTGACCCGCAGGCCGTCGACGAAGCTCGAC
>NZ_JAUYNW010000128.1 GCF_030698145.1 Phenylobacterium sp.
TCTCGGCGGCGCACAAGGCGTCCGGCCTGGCCCTGGCGCTGGGCAACGCCTTCGCCCTGCTGACCCTGGGGTTCACGGCCTGGGCCTTCGCCCTGCCGGGCAGCGGCCTGCCCTGCGTGCCCGAGAAGCCGCTGTTCGGGCTCGAACCCCTGCTGCATGAGCCGGAGCGGATCGTGGGCCCCATGGCGGCGATCACCTTCGCCATCGGGGCGATCCCGCTCTTCCTGTTCACCCCCGACGCCAAGCCGACCGGGGTCCCGGTGTTCCGCGCCCTGGGGCAGGGCGCCGTGGACCTCTGGCGGATGGTCGCCGGGATGAAGCACTACAAGGACGCGGCGATCTTCCTGATCAGCCGGATGTTCTATGTCGACGGCATGACCGCCATCCTGATCTATGGCGGCATCTACGCCAGCGGGGTGATGGGCTGGGGCGCGCTGGAGATGCTGATGTACGGCATCATCCTGACCGTGCTGGCGGTCCTGGGCGGCTTCGTCGGGCGCTGGCTGGACGCAGGGTTGGGGCCGCGACGGGCGGTGCAGGTGGAGATCTTCATGTCGCTGGTCGGCATCATCGCCATCATCGGCATGGGGCCCGAGCAGATCCTCTATTTCTGGGCCTATGATCCCACCTCCCACGCGCCGATGTGGAACGGGCCGTTCTTCCGTAGCCTGCCGGAGTGGATCTACCTGCTGATCGGCTTCTCCAACGCCATCTTCATCACCGCCCACTACGCCTCGAGCCGCACCCTGCTGGTGCGGCTGACCCCGCCGGAGCAGACCGGGGCCTTCTTCGGGGTCTATGCCCTGTCGGGCACGGCGACGATCTGGCTGGGCTCGTTCCTGGTCAATCTGGGCACCAACATCTTCCATAGCCAGCAGGGCGGCTTCGCGATGATCATCATCCTGCTGGCCATCGGCTTCGTCGGCCTGCTGTTCGTGCGCGGAGGCGACGCCCAAGTCTGACTTCCCCTCATGGCCCGTGAAGGCTAAGGCCCGCGCCATGCAGTGCGTGGCGCAGCTCCGGACCTCCTGGCGCGATCCGGTCGAGGTGCTCTCGGCCTTCGCCGAGGAGCCGTGGGCGATCGGCTTCGTGTCCGGCGGCGGCGGGCCGCGGGGGCGCTGGTCCTATGTGGCCCGGGCGCCCGAGGCGACCCTGCTGGCGCCGCCCGGCCAGGATCCGTTCGAGGGCCTGGACGGCCTGCTGGGTCCCGCGCAGGCCAGCCTTCCCGACGGGCCGCCGTTCCAGGGCGGGATCGCGGGCCTGGCCTGCTATGAGCTGGGGGACGCGGTCGAGGCCTTGGGCCTGGGCAGGCAGGCCGGCTGGCCCGACCTCGCCGCGGGCCGCTATCCCGCCCTGCTGGCCTTCGATCACGAGCGGCGGGAGGTGGTGGCGGTGGGCCGCGGCGGCGACGCCGCGCAGGCGGGGGCTCGGGCGGCGGCGGCCTGTGGCTGGGTCAACCTGGCGCCCCGCGTGCCGGCCGGCGGCGTACTGTCGGACGGCATGACCGGCTCGGACCCGCTGGCCTATGAGGCGGCGGTGGCCGACGTCGTCGCCCGCATCCACGCCGGCGAGATCTTCCAGGCCAATATCGCGCGGGCCTGGTCGGGGCGACTGGCGGCGGGGGCCAGGCCATTCGATCTGTTCGCGCGGCTGGCAGGGCAGAGCGCGGCGCCTTTCGCCGCCTATCTGCGGTTGCCCGGTCTGGCGGTCGTCTCCAACTCGCCCGAGCGGTTCCTGCAGGTGGAGGGCGGCCAGGTCGAGACCCGGCCGATCAAGGGTACCCGCCCGCGCGGCCGCTGTCCCGAAGAGGACGCCCACCTGGCCCGGCAGCTCAGCGCCAGCGACAAGGACCGGGCCGAGAACCTGATGATCGTCGACCTGATGCGCAACGACCTGGCCCGGGTCTGCATCCCCGGCAGCGTGAGGGTTCCGGAGCTGTTCGCCGTGGAGAGCTTCGCCAATGTGCATCACCTGGTCTCGGCGGTGACCGGGCGGTTGGCCAAGGGGCGCGGGGCCGTCGACCTGCTGCGCGCGGCCTTCCCGCCAGGCTCGATCACCGGGGCGCCCAAGGTCCAGGCCATGAAAGTGATCGCCGGGCTGGAGAGCCCGCGGGGCCCCTATTGCGGCTCGCTGTTCTGGGCGGGAGTCGACGGCGCGCTGGACTCCAGCGTGCTGATCCGCACCGCCGCCTTCGTGGAGGACGCCGAGGGCTGGAGCGCCGAGGCGCGGGCCGGTGCGGGGATCGTCGCCGACTCCGATCCCCACGCCGAGCGCCTGGAGACCGAGGCCAAGATCGCGGCGCTGCTGCGCGCCCTGCAGGGAAGTTGCGCATGATCGCCCTCGACGGCGTTCCAGCTGATGACCGGGGCCTGCTGCTGGGCGACGGCCTGTTCGAGACCCTGCTGGCGGTGGATGGCGTCCTGGCCGATCTCGACGCCCATCTGGACCGCCTGGCCGCCGGGTGCGTGACCCTGGGCCTGCCGCCGCCGAACCGGGCCGAGGCCGAGCGGCTGATGCGCCAGGCGTTGGCGGATGTGGCGACGCCGCGCGTGGCGGTGCGGCTGACCCTGACGGCGGGCTCGGGCGGCCGCGGACTGGATCGCCCTGCCGAGCCGACACCGCGCCTGTTCGCCACCGCCGCGGCGTCCGCGGCGCCCCAAGGTCCGGCGCGCCTGGCGCTCAGCGCCGTGCGCCGCAACGAGGGTTCGCCGGCCTCGCGGCTGAAGACCCTGGCCTATCTCGACAATGTCCTGGCCCGCGCGCAGGCGCGCGGGAAGGGCGCCGACGAGGCGGTGATGCTGAACAACCGGGGCGAGGTCGCATGCGGCGCGGCGGCCAACATCTTCTGGGTGCGGGCAGGGCGGCTGTTCACGCCGGCCCTGGACTGCGGGGCGCTGGCCGGCGTGATGCGCGCCCGGGTGATCGCCGCGGCGTCCGGGCTCGGGGTGGAGACCGCGCAGGTCGCCGCCGGGCCGCCCGATCTCATCGGCGCGGAGGCGGTGTTCCTGACCAACAGCCTGATCGGGGTGAGGGGCGTGGCCGCCCTCGATGCGACGGACTTTGGGCCGAACGCGCTGGTCGAGCGCCTGGCGAAGGCGCTCTAGTTCGGCCGCAGCACCGGCACGTAAGCGCGGGGCTTCATGTGCGTGGTGTGCGCCATCTGGATCGGCTCGGGCAGCATCTTCTGGAGCGTTGAGTTGTAGGTATAGGTGGTGTCGGCGCGGATCACGCCGGACCCCGGAACGACCATGGCGGGCGGCACGTCCGTCACCGTGCCCGTCAGCACGGGCAGGGAGCCCCTGGTCTGGGACCACAGGACGGTCTGGGTGCCGTCGGTCTCGATCTTGATGCTGGTGATGCGGATGCTGAGCGTGTTGGTCGGCAGCGGGCGGAAGATCGCGCCGGCGATGTCGAAGATCTCGTCCACTTGGGCGATGGTGGTCTGGCCGTCCTGGGCGACGATGTCGCCCACGGCCGTGGCCACGTGGCCCGCGCGGCGGTTGGCCAGCATGCCCTGGCTGGCCTCGACCATGCCGTAGTACATCATCAGGACGACCGGGGCGATGAAGGCGAACTCGACGGCGGCCGAGCCGCGGCGATCACGGGCGAGACGTTTCAGCATGCGGCGCCTACCGGATCCTGGTTGGGGTCATAGGGCTCGTTGCGGAAGGCTGAGGACGAGACAATCAGCCGCTTGCCGCCGCCCATATTCTCGAGCGAGCTGTTCAACATCGGGGTGAACAGGTCCCACTGGTAGTAGACGCGCATCAGCACGATGTCCCTGGGTGCGCCGACCGACCAGCAGCGCGGCGTGGCGGGGTCGAAGGTCGCGGCGACCGCGGCCGTGGAGTCGCGGGCGTTTGTGTAGGTGTCGAAGGTCTGCGACTCGACGATAATCCGGGCTGGGCAGCTGCCTTGCAGCCAGGTCATGTTGCGGCACACCAGACCCTTGAAGTCGTCCTTGGAGACCGCGCCGCCTTGCTGGAACTCGCCGGTGCGCACGTTGCGGGCGGCGAACTCGACGGCGGTGTCCAGGGTGGCGGAGATCAACAGCACCATGCCGATCTCAATGACTCCGAACATCAGCATCATGAAGGGGATCGCGATGATCGCGAACTCCACGGCCGTGGCGCCGCGCTTCTCGCGGGCGAACCGCGTCAGGGCGGTGACGCATTTTCTGACAAGGCGCGACATGGCGTCCCCAGGCCTACGAACCTGGGAAGCATAGCCAAATCTGGCTAACCGGAGGTTTAAGGGGGCGGCGGCGCCGCCGATTTCGCCTTGTCTTCCGGCGGCGGTTCCTTTTCGCAGGAGCCGGCGCAGGCGTAGCTGTCCACCTGGCCGCCCCGGATCACCGAGACGCGGCCGCTGCCCGGACCCGAGACCACCACCTGGCGCTCCAGCACCGTGCGGCCCAGGGCGTCTATGACCAGCAGGTTGGTCACGCCATAGCCCTTGCCCAGGACCACGACACTGCGGCCATCGATGACGTTGACGTCGGCGATGCTTGGATTGCCGATCATCACGTCGCGGGCGCCGGCCGGCAGGAGGAGGCGGGCGCTCTGGTTGATCGGCACCGCCAGCGTCGGCGCGTCGGCCTGAGAGGCGGTCGCCAGGAGCGCCAGGCCGGCGGTCAGGCTGATCAGAAGACGTCGCATGGGATCGCTGTCCGGAAAAAATCGTACGGCGAGGCTGGGCGCGAATGGTCAAGAAAGACTGAATTTCCGCCTCTACGCGTGCGCGCGAGAATCATTATGTCAAATCAGCGTTTTATGGCCATTTCGGGCCGCATGGTTAACGGTTGATAACAGTAAACACAAGTAAACCATACAAACTTCTTCTCGAATACTCCGTTGTTTACTCGACATTAAACGCGATGGGCGAATGTGTCCCTGCGTTTCGGGGCGAGCAGGCCAACTGGCTTGATCCCTCAACAGTCTGCTCGCAGCAAAAAGGAGATCGAGCATGTCCAAGTTTGTCACTCGCTTTGTGAAGAATGAATCCGGCGCCACCGCCATTGAGTACGGCCTCATCGCCGCCCTCATCGCCGTGGTCCTGGTCAGCGCCATGGGCGCCCTGGCGACCGACCTCGGCGAACTCTTCGGCCGCCTCGGCGCCGACCTCGACGCCGCCGCCTAAGTCAGGCTTCGGCACCAAGACGCGCCGCGGCGGCGAAAGCCGCCGCGGTTGCGTTTTTGGCCCTGTGGGTTCGCCTCGCCGTTGGAGTCCACCAGGAGTTCGATCCATGAAGACTTTCTTCTCACGGTTCGCCACAGATCAGTCGGGCTCCAGCGCCATCGAGTATGGCCTGATCGCCGCCATGGTTTCAGTGGTCCTGGTGGGAGCGGTCACCACGCTCGGCGGCCAGATCGCCGAGGTCTTCTCGCAGGTCGCCGCCGCCGTTCCGGTGGACTGACGGTCTCCAGGATATCCCAGCCTCCCGCAGCCGCGTCGCGAAAGCGCCGCGGCTTTTCTATTTCAACGCTCCGTTCATCCCATTGTCCGATCCTGCCGCACTATCGCCGCCGCCAAGGTCCGTCCTCCATGCCGCCGATCGTGCAAGCCACCTTGCTCTTCGTCTTTCCGGCCCTGGTCATCGTCGCGGCGCTGCGGGACGTCACCACCTACACGATCCCCAACTGGATATCAGGTGGGCTGATCCTCGCCTTCGTACCCGCGGCGCTGGCCCTGGGCCTGCCTCTTGAGACGATCGGCCTGCAGTTCGCGATCGGCGTTGCTGCGCTGGTCGCCGGCATGGCGATGTTCGCCCTGGGCTGGATCGGCGGCGGCGACGCCAAGCTGTTCGCGGCCGCGGCCCTCTGGCTCGGTTGGCCGGCGGCGGTCACCTTCCTGCTGGCCACCGGGGTGGGGGGTGGGGCCCTGGCCATGGGCCTGCTCAGCCTGCGCTCATCGCGCGCGCGCGCCTTCGTGCCGGCCGGACCGGCCTGGTTCAACCGCCTGGCCACTCCGGGCGAGAGCGTGCCCTACGGCGTCGCCATCGCCGTCGGGGCCCTGGTCGCCTTTCCGACGAGCGCGGTGCTGAAGGCGTTCGCGGGGTTGGGATGATCACCAGCCCTTAGCCCGACGTTAACCATGGCGGGCCAATAGACGTGTAGCCGGCAGAAGGTCGGACAATCGAATCGCACGCCCTGGCGAAACGCCGGGGCCGCGTCGTTCGCCCGCAATGCGGGAGTTTCGGGTAGTCGCATCATGGGCGCCGTCCGCATCGCCATCCTCGCCGTCGCCGCGATCGCCGCGATCGCGCTCGCTTTCCTGGTGCGCGGGATGCTCACGCCCAAGGCGCCGCCAACCCCGATGATCGCCACCGCCGCGCCCGCCAAGCCGATGGCCCAGGTCCTGGTGGCCAAGCGCGACCTGCCCATCGGCGTGCGCTTGGCGCCTGGCGACATGACTTGGCAGGCCTGGCCAACCGAGTCCCTCAACGCCGCCTTCGTCACCGACGGCGCCGCGCCGTCGGTCCCCGCGCAGGGGGCCGACAAGGCCGTGAAGACCGCCGCCAAGGTGACCACCGACATGATCATGACCCCGGGGCCGATCCAGGCCTTCGAGGGCGCCATCGTCAAGGAAGCCATTCTCAAGGGCGAGCCGATGATGGCCCGCAAGGTCGTCCGTGCTGGCCAGAGCGGCTACATGGCCGTGGTCGTGGCGCCGGGCATGCGCGCCATGGCCGTCCCGATCAACGCCGAGACCGCCGCCGGCGGCTTCATCCTGCCCGGCGACCGGGTCGACGTCCTGCAGAGCCGCAAGGCGGCCGAGGGCGACGGCGTCGTCACCGAGGTCCTCATGCGCAATCTGCGCGTCCTGGCGATCGACCAGGCGACCGCGCCCGGCAAGGACGCCAAGACCATCGTCGGCGCCGTGGCGACCCTGGAGCTGCCGGCCTCCGACGTCGAGGTCCTGGCGCGCGGCAAGGCTCTGGGCGAGATGCAGCTGGCCCTGCGCTCCTACGCCGACGCGGGAGGCGTCGCCGGACGCGGGGGGCCAAGCCGGACCGGCGACGGCCTGCGGGTCTATCGCGGCGGTCAAGTTTCGGAGGTTGTCGCCCAATGAGCCCGTTCCGTTCCCTGGGCGCGCTGGCCCTGGCCGCCGCCGCGATCCTGGCGCCGCTAAACCCAGCCCTCGCCCAGTCCGACACGCTGGCCGCGGGGCTGTCGAGCTCCGCGGCGGTCATGCGCGTCGACCTGGCCGGCGGCGGCAACACCCAGTCGCTCAGCCTGCCGGTCGGCAAGTCGGCCATCGTCGAACTGCCGGTGGACGTGCGCGACGTGCTGGTGACCAGCCCGACCGTGGCCGACGCCATGCTGCGCACGCAGCGGCGGATCTTCATCCTGGGGCTCAAGACCGGCACCACCGACGCGGTGTTCTTCGATAGCGCCGGCCGCCGCATCCTCAGCCTCGACATCCGGGTCGACCAGGACCCGAGCGCGGTGGCCCAGACCATCAACCGCATCATCCCCGGCGCCAACGTGCGGGTCGACGCGATGAACGAGAGTCTGATCCTGTCGGGCCAGGTGGCCAACCTGGCCGACGCCGACAAGGCCAACCAGATCGCCCGCGCCGCCGTGGCCAAGCCGGAGATGGTGCTGAACATGCTCAGCATCGCGGGCAAGGACCAAGTGATGCTGAAGGTCCGCATCGTGGAGATGCAGCGAAACGCGATCAAGCAGCTCGGTTTCAATCTCAACGCGATCGTCGGAGAACTGGGCGACACCCAATTCCTGCTCGGGACCGCCGCAACCTTCGCCGTCAATGGCGCGCTCCTCGGCGGCGGCTCGGCGACCGTGCGGGAAGTGGGGGGGCGGAATCAGGGTGAAGCAACCCTACGCGCCTTCGAACGCGTGGGTCTGGTCCGCACCCTGGCCGAACCGAATTTGACAGCCGTCTCCGGAGAGTCCGCAAGGTTCCTGGCGGGCGGCGAATTCCCGGTGCCGGTGGCCCAGGACTCGACTGGCGCCGTCACCGTGGAGTTCAAGCCCTTCGGGGTGGGCCTGGGCTTCACGCCGGTGGTGCTGTCGTCCGGCCGCATCGCCATCAAGATGTCCACCGAGGTCTCCGAACTGACCACTGACGGGGCCTTCTCCCTGTCCTCGCCGGGCGCCAATGCGACCCTGACCATTCCGGCCCTGATCGTGCGCCGGGCCGAGACGGCCGTTGAGCTGCCGTCAGGCGGATCCATGATGATCGCGGGCCTGCTGCAGGAGAAGACCCGCCAGAACATCGACGCCCTGCCGGGCATGACCACCTTGCCGGTCCTGGGGTCGCTGTTCCGTTCGCGCGACTACCTGGCCGGTGAGACCGAACTGGTGATCATTGTCACCCCTTACATCGTCCAGGCGACCAGCGCCGATCGCCTGCAAACGCCGGTCGACGGGATGCGGGTGGCGAGCGACCACTCGACCCTGCTGATGGGCGCGCTGACCAAGGCCTACAAGGCCAAGCCGCAAGCCGACACGGGCCGCGCCTATCAGGGCCCCTATGGGTACGTGATCGAATGAGGTTCGCCCCGATGCATCGCTTCGCCGTCCTGGCCAGTCTCGCCGCCTTGTCGGCCTGCGCGACGCCGCCCTCGATGGACGTCGGCCAGGTGGCCGATCCGCGGACTCCCACCGAACTGTGGAAAGTCGAGGTGGCCAGCCAGCCGCACGAGATCCGACTGGCGGTCCACGCCGCGGGCCTTTCGTCGACCCAGGCTGACGCCTTGGCCGGGTTCGCCGCCGATTGGCGCGAGGTCGAGGGAGGGACCATCACACTGCAAGCTCCCAGCGGCCCCGGCGTCGACGGCTCGGCGGCGTTCCGCACCGGCGAGGGCGCGCGCACCTTCCTGACCGGCCAGGGTGTCCGCCCTGACCAGATCCGTATCGTCGGCTATGACGCCAAGGGAGAGGCGAGCCCGCCCCTGCTGGTCGGCTATCTGCGCCACCAGGCGGTGATCCCCGAGTGCGGCCGCTCGTGGACCAACATCTCCCACAGCATGGCCAACGAGGTGCAGCCCAATTTCGGTTGCGCAGTCACGGCCAACATGGCCGCCCAGATCGCCAATCCCGCCGACTTCAAGGGCCCACGCGCGACGACCGCGCCGGACGCGGCCCGCCGCGTGGACGTGATGGCCAAGTACCGCAAGGGCGAGAATACGTCCTCGCAGGCGGACAAGCAGGCGACGGGCGCCGTTTCGCAGGTGGTGAAGTGATGCGGGGCGCGATCCAATGAACCCGAAGTCGACCCAAGATCCCTTCGAGCTGGACTTCGACGCCGACGACGAGTTCGCCGCCGCGCCGCCGACCGACACCTGGAGCGAGGCTCCCGTCGCGGTGGAAGCCGAATCCGACCCGTTCGCCGCCTCGCCGGTCGCTCCCTCGATCGGGGACCTGGATGCCGCGCTGTCCCTGGGCGCCGCGTCGGAGCCCGTCCGGGTGGCCGTTCCCAATCCGGTCCACGAGATGCTGGCCGGCGCGGAAGCCGCGTTCGGCGAGACGCTGCTGCCGCGCATCACCATCCACATCTTCTGTACGACGCCGGAGACCGCCGAGCTCGCCGACCGGGCGACAGAGGACCGGCGCATGGAGCGCACCACGGTGGTCACCCGCATGGGCGGCCTGGCCGCGGCGGTCGATATCTACCAGAACCAGGCCACGCCCTCGCTGGTGATGGTCGAGTGCCTGGACACCGGCGCCGAGCTGCTCGGCCTGCTGGATCGCCTCGCCCAGGTCTGCGATCCCGGCACCAAGGTGGTGGTGATCGGCTCGGCCAACGACATCGCCCTCTATCGCGAGCTGATGCGCCGGGGCGTCTCGGAATACCTGGTCCCGCCGCTCAACCCGCTGCAGATGGTCCGCACGGTGGCCGGCCTTTACGCCGACCCGTCGGCCCCCTTCGTGGGTCGCCAGATCGCCTTCTGCGGCGCCAAGGGCGGAGCGGGCGCCTCGACGTTGGCCCATAACGTCGCCTATTCGATCACCGAGCGGCTGCAGACCGGCGCCGTGCTGGTCGACCTGGACCTGGCCTTCGGCACCGCGGGCCTCGACTTCAACCAGGATCCGCTGCAGGGCATCGTCGACGCCCTGTCGCAACCCGACCGCCTCGATCCGGTGCTCATGGACCGGATGATGGCCCGCTGCACCGAGCGGCTCAGCCTGTTCGCCGCGCCGGCCACCCTGGACGCCGACTACGAGATCGGCGGCGAGGCCTATGAGGAGGTCACACAGAAGATCCGCGGCGCGGCGCCCTTCGTGGTGCTGGACCTGCCGCATGTCTGGACTGCGTGGAAGCGCAAGATCCTGCTGACCTCCGACGACCTGGTGATCGTCGCCACGCCGGACCTGGCCTCGCTGCGCAACGCCAAGAACATGGTCGACCTGGTGCGCCGCGCGCGCCCCAACGACGCCCCGCCGCGCCTGGTGCTGAACCAGGTGGGTGTGCCCGGCCGTCCCGAGATCCCGGTCAAGGATTTCGGTGAGGCGCTGGGCCTGACGCCCACGCTCTGCCTGCCCTTCGATCCCAAGCTGTTCGGTCAGGCCGCCAACAACGGCCAGATGATCGCCGAGGTCGGTCCCAAGTCCCGGTCGGCCGAAGGCATCGACCACCTGGCCCAGCAGATCGCCCGCCGCGACCCGCCGGCGGTCCAGAAGACCTCGATGTTCTCCAACCTGTTCAAGCGCAAATAGGATGTTCGGCAAGCGTCCCACCGAAGGCGAAGCGCCCCGGCCGCGGCCGTCAACGCCGCCCCCCGCGGCGGGCGACAGCGCGCCCATCGCCACCCGTCCCCAGCGCATCGAGCCCGCCGCGGCGCCCGCGCCGGCCGCGGCGATACCGATCCCGACCAAGGCCGAGCGCGCCGCCCAGGCCTCCGCCGCCGGCCCCAAGCCGACCCTGGCCTTCGAGCAGCTCCGCGCCGCCCAGGGTCCGGCCCCGGCGACCCAGGTGGTCCGCGAGCAGTCGGACTATTACCACGCGACCAAGACCACGATCTTCAACGCCCTGATCAACACCATCGACCTGGCCCAGCTCGCCCAGCTCGACGTCAAGCAGGCCGGGGAGGAGATCCGCGACATCGTCGCCGAGCTGGTGGCGATCAAGAACGTCTCCATGTCGGTGGTCGAGCAGGACCAGCTGGTCCAGGACATCATCAACGACGTGCTCGGCTACGGTCCCCTGGAGCCGCTGCTGGCCCGCGACGACATCGCCGACATCATGGTCAACGGCGCCAGCCGGGTGTTCATCGAAGTCGCCGGCAAGGTCCAGCTGACCAATGTCCGGTTCCGCGACAACGCCCAGCTGATGAACATTTGCCAGCGGATCGTCAGCCAGGTGGGCCGCCGGGTCGACGAGAGCTCGCCGATCTGCGACGCGCGCCTGCCCGACGGCTCGCGGGTGAACGTGATCTCGCCGCCGCTTTCGCTGGACGGCCCCACGCTCACCATCCGGAAGTTCAAGAAAGACAAACTGACCATGAAGAACCTGGTGGAGTACAACTCCATCAGCCCCGAGGGGGCGCGGGTTCTGGGCGTCATCGGCGCCTGCCGGTGCAACCTGATCATCTCGGGCGGCACGGGCTCGGGCAAGACCACCCTGCTCAACACGCTCACCGCCTTCATCGACCCGACCGAGCGGGTGGTGACCTGCGAGGACGCCGCCGAGCTGCAGCTCCAGCAGCCGCACGTGGTGCGCCTGGAGACCCGGCCGCCGAACCTGGAAGGCCAGGGCCAGATCACCATGCGCGACCTGGTCAAGAACTGCCTGCGGATGCGTCCGGAACGGATCATCGTCGGCGAAGTCCGCGGACCCGAGGCCTTCGACCTGCTGCAGGCCATGAACACCGGCCACGACGGCTCCATGGGCACCCTGCACGCCAACAGCCCGCGCGAGGCCATCAGCCGGATGGAATCGATGATCACCATGGGCGGCTACGGCCTGCCGTCGCGCACCATCCGCGAGATGATCGTGGGCTCGGTGGACGTGATCATCCAGGCCGCCCGCCTGCGCGATGGTTCGCGCCGCATCACCCACGTCACCGAGGTCGTGGGCCTGGAGGGCGACGTGATCATCACCCAGGACCTGTTCGTCTACGAGATGACCGGCGACGACGCCGACGGCAAGGTCATGGGCCGCCATCGTTCCACCGGCATCGCCCGGCCCCGGTTCTGGGACCGCGCCCGCTACTACGGCCTGGAACGCGAGCTGGCCGAAGCGCTGGACGCGTCGGAATAGGCATGGGCCCGACCCTCGTCACCCTGCTGATCGCGGTTCTCGGCTTCATCACCGTCGCCGGGCTGGGCCTGGCGCTGGCCGGGGGTGACAACGGCCAGGCCAAGACGGTCAAACGCGCCCAGACCATTGTCAGCGGGGGCGAGACCCGCGCCGCGGGCGGACGCCGGAGACCGGCGGTGAGCGCCCAGGACCAGCGCCGCCGCCAGATCCTCAAGACCCTGCGAGACCAGGATCGCCAGCAGAAGAAGGCGACGCTGAGCATCAGCGCCAAGCTCCTGCAGGCGGGGCTGGGCGACAATGTCCGCAATTTCTGGATCGCCAGCGGCGTGGTGGGGGCGGTGGTCTTCATCGCCGTCCTGCTCCTGGGCCAGTCGCCGTTCATCGGCCTGGGCCTGGGCTTCGCCGCCGGCTTCGGCCTGCCGCGCTGGGTGCTGGGCTTCCTGGCCGGGCGCCGCGTCAAGAAATTCACCGAGGGTTTCCCCGACGCCATGGACATCATCGTCCGCGGTATCAAATCGGGCCTGCCGGTCCATGACAGCCTCCGCGTCATCGCCCGCGAGACCTCCGAACCCATGGCCGGCCAGTTCAACCGCCTCGTGGAGGGCATCGGCATGGGCGTGTCGATGGATCAGGCCCTGGACAAGATGTACGAGCAGATGCCGACGCCGGAGGTGCGGTTCTTCGCGATCGTGCTGGCCATCCAGAGCAAGACCGGCGGTAATCTAGCCGAGGCGCTCGGTGGTCTCTCGACTGTCATCCGCGCGCGCAAGCTGATGCGGGAAAAGATCAAGGCGCTCTCCGGCGAAGCGGTGGCTTCGGCGATAATCATCGGCTCTCTGCCGCCAGCGGTGATGGGCCTGATCAGCATGACCGCGCCGGATTACATGCGCCCGCTGTTCACCGACCAGCGCGGCCACGTGATGCTGATGGCCGGTGCGTTCTGGATGGCGCTGGGCATCTTCACGATGCGCAAGATGATCAACTTCAAGATCTAGGACGCGGGCATGGAACTGGTCAGCGTCATCTCCAACCCCGACAACATCCTGGCGGCCTTCGTCGCCATGGTGGTGTTCGCCACCATCGTCACCATCGCCATGCCGATGATGAACCGGACCAGCCTGGAGACCCGGCTGAAATCGGTCTCGAGCCGGCGCGAGGAGTTGCGGCGCAAGTCGCGCGAGGCGCTGGCGACTAAAGGGGCCAACGGCCAGAGCAGCCTGCGACACACCGACGAGGGCATGTACAAGAAGGTCGTGGAGCGCCTGCAGCTCTCGCGCCTGCTGGAGGATCCGCAGGTGGTCGACAAGCTGGCCCAGGCCGGCTACCGCGGTCCGCGGCCGGTCTCGACCTTCTACTTCTTCCGCTTCGTCCTGCCGTTCGTCTTCGCCGTGGCGATCGCCTTCTACCTGTTCGTGGTCAAGGATTTCGGCCTGCCGACCATGACCCGGACCGCCTTCTCGATCGGCGGCCTGACGCTCGGCTACTACGCGCCCAACGTCTACATCACCAACATCGCGACCAAGCGGCGGGAGTCCATCGTCGGGGCCTTCCCCGACGCGCTTGACCTGCTGCTGATCTGCGTGGAGAGCGGCATGTCCATCGAGGCGGCGATCCAGAAGGTGGCCGCCGAGATCGGCTCGACCTCGATCGAGCTGGCCGAGGAGCTGACCCTGCTGACCGCCGAGATCTCGTATCTCCCGGAGCGACGCCAGGCCTATGAGGGCCTCGCCCGCCGGACCAACCATCCAGGCATCAGGTCGGTGACCACGGCCATGATCCAGGCCGAGCGCTACGGGACGCCGCTGGGCGCGGCCCTGCGGGTCATGGCCAAGGAGAACCGCGAGATGCGCCTGGCCTCCGCCGAGAAGAAGGCCGCCCAGCTTCCGGCCAAGCTCACCGTGCCGATGATCCTGTTCTTCCTGCCGGTGCTGTTCGTGGTGATCCTGGGCCCGGCGGTGATGAAGGTCACCGACATGATGGCCAGCAACGCCTCGTCCCTGCAGTAGTTTCTCGGGGTTAGTGCAACGGCCCGCCGGCGATGGTGATGCGGTGCATCAGCCGCCGCTGGCCCTGATAGTCGTTCATGGCGTGGTGCCAGGTGGCGCGGTTGTCCCAGATCGCCATGGAGCCCGGCGCCCATTTGAAGCGGTGCACGAACTGCGGCTTGGTCGCGTGCTGGTAGAGGTAGGCCAGCAGGGCCATGCTCTCCTCGCGGTTCCAGCCCTCGAAACCGACGGTGAAGGCGGGGTTCACATAGAGCGCCTTGCGGCCGCTGCCCGGGTGGGTGATCACCGCCGGGTGCACGGCGCTGGGATTGTCGGCGTGGCCGGCGAGATGAGCCTGGTCGGTCTTCCCGTAGACGCCCTCGGTCCCGTAGATGTGCTCGGAGGCATGGACCGCGCGCAGGCCTGACAGGGTCGCCTTCAGTCCGTCCGACAGCGCCTCATAGGCGGCGTACATGTCGGCGAACAGGGTGTCGCCCCCCTCCGGCGGGGTCTCCAGGGCCAGCAGGACCGAGCCCATGGCGGGCGCCTGGTCGTAGCTGTGGTCGGTGTGCCAGCCGCCGCCGATATTAGTGGTCTGGGCCTGCGTCTTCTCCACCTTGGCGATCTGCGGATAGCGCTCCGAGGGTGGGAAGTAGCGGTTGACCACGATCGGCCCGATCCGCTCGGCGAAGGCGATATGCTCCTCGGGGCTCAGGTGCTGACCATGCAGGAAGGCGACGCCGCGCCGATAGACGGTGTCGCGGATCAGGTCGATGTCGGCGTCGCTGGCCTGGGCCACGGCGACCTGGGCGATCTCGGCCCCGCAGCCCTCGGTTTCACGGACGATGGCGGTCATGGTCGCCTCCCTGGCGCTTGTCTGTTTGCGGGAGTTTACGGAGACCATCGCGAAAGATTGTCACTCAGGTTACATTTTGGAATGACCCAGGATTCCGAGATCGCCCTGGCCCTGCTGCGCGCCTCGCGGTGGCTGGCGCCTTATCCGCAGGGCCTGGCCCAGGCCCTGATCGCCGAGGGGGCCCTGGCGCGGCTCGCCGCCGGCCAGTGGGCCCAGGCCGAGGGCGACGAGGAGACCGGGTTGATGGTGGTGGTCGAGGGCGCCGTCGATCTCTACTGCCAGGCGCCGGGCGACCGGGAGGTCCGCGTCGGCCATGCGGGCGCGGGCGCGGCGCTCGGCCAGACCATGCGGTTCGGCGGCGGACCGCGCTTGGTCACGGCGGTCTGCGCCGAGGCGAGCCTGTTGCTCCGAATCTCCGACACCGGGCTGGAGCGCATCGCCCGCCACCGGCCCGATGTCTGGCGCGCGGTGGCGGCCCTGGTCTATCTCCAGCTCCGCAGCGCCCTGCAGACCGCGGCCGAACTGGCCGCCCTGCCGCCGCGCCAGCGGATCGCCGCGCGCCTGCTGGCGCTCACCAGGTCACGTCCCGAACCGAGCGTGCTGAACCTCAACCAGCAGGCGCTCGCCGAACTGGTGGGCCTGACGCGCAAGACCGTGAATGTCCACCTGGCGGCGTTCCGGCGAGAGGGGCTGGTGGTGTTGGAATATGGAAGGATCGCGCTCCTCGACCCGCGGCGCCTGCAGCAGATCGCCGACAGCTAGGGCGCCAACTCTTGGAGGCCCAGCCAACCAAGACGAGAGGTCGGCGATGGATTGGGCAAGTCCGAATCTCCGCTAGGTCACGCGCCGCTGTATGGCTGGTGGGCTGTCCGCCACGATGTGTGTTGACGGACATGGCCGCCTTCGCTCCATGGCGGACCCTTTGTCGACGTTTGCTAAGCTTCTGCCCGTCGTGAGATTCGCGCACAGGAGGCAGCGCATGGACGAAGCCGTGAGCCTAAGGGTCGCCGACGAGGCAGACGCCGACGCGATAGGCGCGCTGACCCGCGAGGCCTACGCGAAGTGGGTGAAGGTGATTGGCCGCGAGCCTTTGCCGATGACGGTCGACTATTCGGACGCGGTCAGAAAGCACCGGTTTGACCTGCTTCATGTCGGCCGCCATCTGGCCGCCCTGATCGAGACAGTTCCAGAGCGCGACCACCTTCTGATTGTGAACGTCGCCGTTCGTCCGGCTTTCCGGGGGCGGGGCTTCGGCGTCAGGCTGCTGAAAACGGCGGACGAGCTGGCCGCGTCCTCCGGGCTCATGGGGACCCGGCTCTACACCAACAAGCTCTTCACGGAGAATCTTCGCCTCTATTCCTCACTCGGCTACCAAGTGGAGCGGGAAGAGGAGCTCAATGGCGGCATCGCAGTCCATATGCTGAAAGTGCGCGCCTAGGCCTACTGCGGCCGGCCGACGTCCTGCCAGGAACGGCCCGCCGGCGCCGTGGAGGTGGCCGCGCGCAGCCAGGCCATGTTGCTGGCCACCAGTTCGGGCGGCAGGTCCTGGCGGGCCAGCTTCTCGGCCTCGTCCAGACGACCTTGCAGGCCGAGCACCAGGGCCAGGTTCTGGCGCACCGCAATCGGGGCGCCGGGCCGGGCGATGGCCTGGCGCAGCAGGGCCTCGGCCTCGGCCGGCTGGCCGTGGGTGGCCTGGAACAGGGCCAGGTTGGAGATCACCGAGGGGTTCTCCGGCGCGAGTCTGAGCGCCAGGCGATGGGCGGCCAGGGCCTCCTCGTCGCGCTGCGCCTGCTCATAGGCCACGCCCAGCAGGGAGGGCGCGCGCCAGTCGCGAGGGTTGAGCTGCTGCACCCGGCGGGCCGGGTCGATGGCATAGAAGCCCTGGCCGCGGCCGACATGGGACTTGGCGAGCTCCAGCAGCGCCTCGACGCTGTCGGGCGACACAGCCAGGGTCCGCTGGATGGCGGCGACGGCATCGCCATAGTTCTGCAGCGAGCGCAGGGCCTGGGAGAGCTGGACGCCGGCCTCGACGTCGCCGCCGTCCGCATCCAGCTCGCGCGCCCAGAAGGCGGCGCGGGCCAGGGGTTCGCTGCGCGCCACCGCGGCGCGCTCGGCGGGGGTCGCCTTGCGGCGAGGGGCCGCGGGCGCGGGCGTCGCCGCCTTGGCCGGAGCCGCCGCGGCGGGCTTGGCCTTGGACCAGGGCAGGGCGGCGGCGGGGGCTGCGGCGGCCAGAAGCGCTCCCGCCAGGATTGGGGCCAGGATTGGGGCCAGGACGGGGGCGAGGGCGGTTGCGGCGAGCGCCGACATGCGACACATGACTTGGACGGGCTCCGGGTGATCGGCCGCCAACATCCCCCGCCCGCTTAAAGGAAGCGTTAAGCATAACTGCGCTCAGTGACGGGCGCCGGAGAGCGTCATGACCGAAGTCGTCGTCGACCACCATCAGGGCGCGGCCATCCCCGTCCACGCCCTCTATGAAAAGGACCTGGAAGGGTTCCTCGACGGGCGCCAGGCCTTCGTGAAGGCCTTCGCCGCGTTGTCGGACTTCAAGGCGAAGCCCGGCCAGACCCTGGTGGTCCCCAATACCGAGGGCGGGCTGGACCGGGTGCTGTTCGGCCTGGGCGCCTCCACTGACCCGATGACCTTCCGCGCCCTGGCCGCCAGGCTGCCGGCCGGCGACTTCCGCATCGCGTCAGCCCCGCCGGAGTTCGCGCCCGACCTCATCGCCCTGGCCTTCGCGTTGGGGAGCTACCGGTTCGACCGCTACAAGAAGAAAGGCTCGCCGCAGCCGCGCCTGGTGGCCGAGGGCGTCGACCTGGCCGAGGTGCGCAGCATCTCCCACGCCTGCGCCCTGGCCCGCGACATGGTCAACACCCCGCCCAACGACATGGGCCCGCTGCAGATCGAGACCATCGCGCGCGAGATCGCCGAGCAGCATGGCGCGAGCATCACCGTGATCGCCGGTGAAGGCCTGCTGGAAGCCAACTATCCTGCCGTCCACGCCGTGGGCCGCGCGGCGGTGGAGGCTCGCTGTCCGCGCATGATCGAGATCACCTGGGGTGCGGACGCCAATCCGCTGGTCGCTCTGGTGGGCAAGGGCGTGGTGTTCGACACCGGGGGCCTGGACATCAAGCCCTCGGCGGGCATGCGCAACATGAAGAAGGACATGGGGGGCGCCGCCCACGTCTTGGCCCTGGCGCGCATGATCATGACGGCCCGGCTGCCGGTGCGCCTGGCGGTGCTGATCCCGGTGGTGGAGAACGCCATCGCCGGCGACGCCATGCGGCCGGGCGACGTGTTGGACAGCCGTAAGGGCCTGACCATCGAGGTGGGCAACACCGACGCCGAGGGCCGCCTGATCCTGGCTGACGCGCTTACCCGCGCCGCCGAACTGGAGCCGGCGCTCACCCTGGATCTGGCCACCCTGACCGGGGCGGCGCGGGCCGCGCTCGGCCCGCAACTACCGCCCTTCTATACCGACGACGACGTCCTGGCCGGCCAGATCGAGGCCGCCATGGCCGCGGTCTCCGACCCTATGTGGCGGATGCCGCTGTGGAAGGGTTATGCCGACAGCATCGACAGCGACGTCGCCGATATCAAGAACGATTCCGACGCCTGGGCGCAGGCGGGCTCGGTGACGGCGGCCCTATTCCTGCAGCGCTTCGCGCCCACGGGCCCCTGGGCGCATTTCGACATCTTCGCCTGGAACCCGCGCAACCGACCGGGCTTCACCTCTGGCGGCGAGGCCCAGGCGATCCGCGCCCTTTACCGCATGATCCGGGATCGATTCGCGTGAGCCTCGATCCCCGCGTGACGCCCGCCCGGGGCGACCTCGCCAGCCGCGCCCTGGAAGGGGTCGTCGCGGCGGACGCCTATGCCGATCCCCACGCCATGACCGCGATCGTCCCGGCCGCGGCCCTGCGCCGCGCGCCCGACCCCTGGTCCGAACAGGTCGACCAGGTGCTGTTCGGCGAGGTGTTCGACCTGCTCGAGGCGGCCGACGGCTACGCCTGGGGCCAGGCCCGCCGCGACGGCTATGTGGGCTTCGTGGAGACGGCCGCCCTGACGCCCGCCGGCGGTCCGGCCACCCACAGGGTCGCCGCCATCCGCACCTACGCCTTCGCCGAACCCAGCATCAAGTCCCGGGCGCTTGGCCCCTATTCGATCAATTCCCTGGTCGCCGTCGAGGCGCGCGAGGGGCGATTCGCCAAGGCCGCCAATGCCGGCTGGTTCATCGAGGCGCACCTGGCGCCGGTGGGAGTGTTCGAGACCGACCCCGCGGCGGTGGCCGAGCGGTTCCTGGGCGCGCCTTATCTTTGGGGCGGCCGCGAGAGCCTGGGCGCGGACTGCTCGGGCCTCGTGCAGCAGGCGCTGTTGGCCTGCGGCAAGGCCTTCCCGCGCGACACCGACCAGCAGGAAGCAGTCGGCGAACCCGTCGAAACCCTGATGCGGGGTGACCTGGTGTTCTGGAACGGCCACGTGGCGATGATGCTGGACGAGACGCGGATCATCCACGCCAACGCCTTCCACATGGCCACGGCCATCGAGCCCCTGGCCCAGACCCGCGCGCGCTATCTGGCGAACGGCGTGGGCGAACCGACGGCTTATCGTCGGGTTTGAGGTGCTCCTAGATCCTCCCCCAGCGCGCAGCGCGGTTAGGGGCCCCGCCCTTCGCGAGGCGAAGGGCGTTCTTCGCGGCGATCGACAAATCGTTGTCGATCGCATCCGGCTCGCAAGCGCGAGCCGGCGCTCATCACGGTGGCGCGTCGCC
>NZ_JAUYNW010000131.1 GCF_030698145.1 Phenylobacterium sp.
GGCCCGCGTCGTTCGGCCCTTCTAGGGCGCTGGACAAAGCCGGCGAACCGGCCAATTTGGCCGCGTGGCACGCGGTCGGTTCATCACCTTCGAAGGCGGCGAGGGCGCCGGGAAATCGACCCAGGTCAAGCGCCTGGTCGAGCGCCTGCGCGCGGCCGGCCAGGAGGTCGTGGCCACCCGTGAGCCCGGCGGTTCCACCGGCGCCGAGGCGATCCGCGAACTTGTGCTGAAGGGCTCGGCCGACCGCTGGAGCCCGGCGACCGAGACCCTGCTGATGTACGCCGCGCGGCGCGACCATATCGAGCGCGCCATCGCGCCCGCCCTGGAACGCGGCGCCTGGGTGGTCTGCGACCGGTTCGCCGACTCCACCCGGGCCTATCAAGGCGGAGCCGGCGGAGTCGACCCGCATCTAATCGCCGCGCTGGAGACCCATGTCCTGGCCAATGTCCGGCCCGACCTGACCCTGGTCTTCGACCTGCCGGTGGCGGTGGGCCTGGCGCGCGCCGAGATCCACGCCGCCGCGGCGGGCCATGCCGAGACCCGGTTCGAGTCCATGGGCGCAGCCTTCCATGAACGCCTGCGCGCGGCCTTCCAGGCCATCGCGGAGGCCGAACCCGCGCGCTGCGTCCTGATCGACGCGGCCGATACGATCGAGGGCGTCGAGGCCCAGGTCTGGGACGCGGTGTCCGGGCGGCTGGCCGTCCATGGCTGAGCACCATCCCAACCAGACCTTCACCCTGCAGGGCCATGAGGGGCCCGAGGCCGCGTTCGAGGACGCCCGCGAGCGGGGGCGGCTGCACCATGCCTGGCTGCTGACCGGACCGGAGGGGGTGGGCAAGGCCACCTTCGCCTACCGCGCCGCGCGCCGGCTGCTGGGGGCGCCGCCGGAGCCGTCCTACGGAATCCTCGGCGCCGAGCCCGACCATCCGGTGAGCCGCCAGATCATCGCTCATTCGCACCCCGACATCCTGGTGCTGGAGCGGATCGGCGAGGATGGCAAGCCGCGCAAGGTCATCCCGGTCGACGAGGCGCGCAAGCTCTCGGAGTTCTTCTCCAAGTCCCCGGCCACGGCGCCGCACCGGGTGGCGATCATCGACGCGGCCGACGACCTGAACGTCAACGCCGCCAACGCCGTGCTGAAGACCCTGGAGGAGCCGCCATCGCGCGGGGTCCTGCTGCTGGTCTCCCATTCGCCCGGCCGGCTGCTGCCGACCATCCGTTCGCGCTGCCGCAGGCTCGCCTTCCACGCCCTGCCGGAGGACGAGGTCGCCTCCTTCGTCCAGGCGCGGACCGAGGCCAACGCCGAGGACGCCATCCGGGTGTCGCGGATGTCGGGGGGAGCGCCGGGCCGGGCGGTGGCGCTCTACGCCGCCGGCGCGGTGGCCATCGACGACGCGGCGCGCGAGATCCTGTTCAACCTGCCCAAGGTGGACGAGGGCATGGCGCTGGCGCTGGCCGACCGGTTCCGGGGCGGGGAGGGCGCCCAGCAGTTCGCCCTGCTGATCGAGCGTCTGGCCGAGCGGGTGCATGGCCACCTGCGGCGCCAGGCGGCGGAGGGCTTCGGCGGCCTTGATCGCTGGGCCTCGGCGTGGGAGACGCTGCAACGCCTTCCGCGCGAGGTGGAGGCAGTCAATCTCGACCGCGCGGACGCCTTCTTTTCGGCCCTTTCGGAACTGCGCGACGCCGCCCGCGCCTGAGACCCCATGCTGATCGACAGCCACGTCAACCTGCACGCACCGCAATACGACGAGGACCGCCAGGCGGTCATCGCGCGCGCCCGGGCGGCCGGGATCGGCCTGATGGTCAATATCTGCGACAAGATCCCGAACTATCCGAAGGTCCGCGCCCTGGCCGACCAGGCCGACATCTGGTGCACGGTCGGCGCCCACCCGCACGAGGCCAGGGACCATACGGACCTCACGAGCGCCCAGCTCATCGCCATAGCCGCCGACCCGCGCGTGGTGGGGATCGGCGAGACGGGGCTCGATTTCCACTACGACCTCAGCCCGCGCGACATCCAAGCCGACGTGTTCCGCCAGCATGTGGCCGCGGCGCGCGAGACCGGCCTGCCCCTGGTGGTCCACACCCGGGAGGCCGACGAGGTCATGGGCGACATGCTGGAGGAGGCCCACGGGCGCGGCGCCTTCAAGATCCTGATGCATTGCTACACCTCGGGCGCGGAGCTGGCGGGGCGTATGGCGGCGCTGGGGGCGTGGTTCTCGGTCTCGGGAATCGCCACCTTCAAGGCCGCCAGGGACGTTCGCGAGATCATCGCCGACATGCCCGGCGACAAGATCATCGTCGAGACCGACTGCCCATACCTGGCGCCGGTCCCGCACCGTGGTCGGCGCAACGAGCCGGCCTATCTCGCGCCCATCGTTCACAAGCTGGCCGAGATCCGGGGCTGGACGCCGGAAGACGCCGAGCGGCGCGCCGAGGACGCCTTCTTTGCCCTCTTCGACCGGATCCCCCGGCCATGAGCGCCCGGCTGGAATTCACGATCTTGGGCTGCGGCTCGTCCGGTGGCGTGCCCCGGGCGGACGGCGACTGGGGCGCCTGCGATCCGGCCAATCCGAAGAACCGCCGCCGCCGCTGCTCGCTGCTGGTCCGCCGCAAGGGCGAAAGCGCCGAGGACGAGACGACCTTGATCGTCGACACCTCGCCCGACCTGGTGTGGCAGACGGCCGAGGCCGGGGCCAAGCGACTGGACGCCGTGCTGCTGACCCATGACCACGCCGACCAGACCCACGGCATCGACGACATCCGCGCCTTCGCCATCCGCCAAAGGGCCAGGATCGCCTGCCACGTGGACGCCCCGACGGCGGCGAGCATGCGGCGGCGCTTCGGCTACATCTTCGAGGGGGAGGCGGGCTATCCGGCCATCGCCGATCTGCGGGACCTGCCGGGCCACGGGCAGACCTGGGATGTCCAGGGGCCGTCCGGCGCGATCCCCGTGGTCACCTTCGACCAGGACCATGGCGCCGTGCGCTCCGTCGGCTACCGGTTTGGCGGCGTGGCCTATTCCAGCGACGTGGTCGACCTCGACGAGACGGCGCTGGAGGCCCTGGCCGACCTCGACGTCTGGATCGTCGACGCCCTGCGCTGGCGGCCCCACCCGACCCACGCCCATGTGGAGCGAACTCTCGAATGGATCGACAAGGTCAGGCCGCGCCGGGCGATCCTCACCAACATGCATATCGACCTCGACTATGACGACCTGGCCGCGCGTCTGCCTGCGGGTGTCGAGCCGGCCTTCGATGGCCTGCAATTCGAACATGAACTTGGTGGCGATTTTCGATGATAGTTTCGCCGCTTAGGCTGGGATTCTTAGCATCCCGAAACGGTTCGAGCCTGCGGGCCATCGTGGCGGCGATCGAGTCCGGGAGCCTGGCCGCCGAGGCGCGCCTGGTGGTCAGCAACAACCGCGCGGCCCAGGCGCTCGTCTTCGCCCAGGACCACGGCGTCCCCGCTGAGGTGATCGCGACCCAGGCCGATTCGGACGCCGCCGACGCGCGGCTTTGCGCGGCGCTGCAGGCCGCCGAGGTCGAACTGGTGGTGCTCTCGGGCTATCTGCGCCGGCTCGGCCCCCGGACGCTCAACGCCTATCGCAACCGGGTCCTGAACATTCATCCCGGCCCCCTGCCGCGCTTCGGCGGAGAGGGGATGTATGGCCGCCGGGTCCACGAGGCCGTCATCGCCGCCGGAGCGGCCGAGAGCGGGGTTACCATTCACCTGGTCGACGAGATCTATGACAACGGCCCGCTGATCGCCGCCCGCGCCGTGCCTCTGGAGCCCGGCGAGACCGCCGACAGCCTGGAGGCACGCGTCACCGACCTGGAGCCCGGGTTCTTCGTCGAGACCCTTCAGCGGCTGGTCAAGGGCGAACTGGTCCTGCCGGGCTAACCGTGCAGGCGCGAGCGCGCCGTGGGCTGCAGCCGCAGGGTCTCGATCGGCTGATAACTCCAGAGGCTGAGCCGGCCCGTAGCGGCCCGCCAGGTCTGCGACTGGCGCAGCGCCATGCGGTGTCGCTCATAGGCCGTGCCGTCCGGGAAGCTCATGAACCAGACGAACACCGGCTCGGTGTTGCGCACCGGAATCTGGGGAAAGTTGTTCGCCGCCGTCTCGGTGACATAGGCGCCCAGGACCGGCGCGCCGGCCGCGGCGAGCAGTGGCCGCAGCTCGTTGTCGAAGAAGGCCAGGAATGCCGGATCGGCCGCCGTGCGCAGATAGACGATCTGGGCGACCACCAGGCCGGGCCCGGAGCCCTTGGCGGTCGGCTCGGGCCGCGCCTCCCGGCTGGGGGCGAGGGCCGATCGCGGCAGGGCGGGCTTGAGCAGCAGCACGTTATCGGAATCGACCATGGTCGGATTGGCGCCGTTGCGGTTCGCTTGCCAGACCGGGCCGAAATAGAAGCCATTCAGAGCCCGGGCCCGCGCCGCCATGTCGGGGAAGGTCCGCAGCCAGACGAAGCGGTCGGGACTGTCGAGATCGCGGAACTGGCCAACGATGGTCATGCCCTGCGCCTCCTGACCCTCGACGAAGTTCCGCTCGAAGATGTCGATCAGGGTGTCGCGTTTGCCGGGATGCAGAGTGTACTGACGCAGTTCCAGTACGGCGTCAGGCTTGGGATCGCGGGCGTTGGCGACCGAGCCGGCGGTCAGCAAGCTAGCGCCCGCCAGCAGGCCGGCGGCGAGGTGGCGGTGACTGATGGGCATGGGCTCTCCGAGGTGACTGCGGAGTGACCTAACCCTGTCCAACTGACATCTTGCGTCAGGTATTAGCGGGCGCGACACGCGGCGCGCACATCCGGGCGGCGGCGAAATAGCAGGGAATGGCGAAGGCCGAGAGACAGGTGAAGGCGAACAGCGTCCAGCTATAGGGCTGCTCGACGCCGCGGGCGATCAGCGCGTCGACCAGGACCCCGCTGCCGGTGATGCCGATCCCCAGGCCGATCACGTTCAGGCTCATGATGTAGAAGGCCACGACCGTCGAGCGCACCTGCGACGGGCACAGCTCCTGCACCGTGGAGAAGGTCGGGCCGTAGAAGGCGCCGAGCTGGAAATAGGCCACCACCATGCAGACCCAGAACATGGCGTTCCCCGGGTCGATGAGCCGATAGGCCAGGTTGATCGGCAGCAGGGCCAGCAGCACCCAGACCATGAACATCGGCCGGCTCTGTCCGGTCGCCGTCACCCAGCGGTCGCTGGCCACCCCGCCGAACAGGTTGCCCGCCACCCCGGCGGCGCAGGCGATCAGGCCGCTGATCACCGCGATCTCCGCCCGTTCGAAACCGCGCTCGCGCACCAGCCAGAGCTGATCGAAGGCCGCCGCGCCCAGGAGGAAATGGACCACGACCCCGCCGGCGATGGTCAGTTGCAGGGCAGGGGACGCCGCCAGCGCGGCGCCGAAGATGCGCAGGAGTTCGCCGAGCTTGGGACTGGCCGCCTTGGTCGCCTCGGTGCGAACCGCCCGGGTCTCCTTGACCTGGAAGATGATCAGCGAGAACACCACGCCGATCGCGCCCAGCAGGAAGAAGCAATTGCGCCAGCCGATGGCCGGTCCCAGAAACCCGGCCACCAGCAGGCTGACGCCGACGCCGATCGGCACGCCCATATAGTAGAAACCCGCCGCAAACCCGCGTTTTTCCAGAGGATATCGGTCGGCGAGCAATGACATGGCGGTAGGGGTTAACGCCGACTCGCCGACGCCGATGAACACCCGCGGGATCGCCAGGGTCACGAAATTGCGCGCCAGGCCCGAGGCCGCGGTCAGCGCGCTCCAGGCGAACATCGCGCCGGCGATCAGCCGCGGCCGGTTCACCATGTCGGCCAAGGCGCCCATGAACAGGCCGGCGACCGCATAGAAGACGATGAACACCAGACCGGTCAGCAGGCCGAACTCGGTGTTGGTCAGGCTAAGGTCCGGAACGATGAAGTTGGCGAAGCTCGACAGCAGCTGTCGATCCACGAAGTTCAGGACGTTCATGAGCGTTAGCAGCACCAGAAGCCCGTGGCCCGCGCCACGCTGTTCGCCAGGCGTCATATGGTTCTCCCTGAACGCGGATCGTCTCGTCGCGATCCTGCGCGTCAGGATTGACTGTCCGCCACGCTGGCGGTTCCATCAAGCGGCGATGCCGCCAGGATCGCCGCCGTTTTCACCAGGAACAGCCATGGCTCAGTACGCAGCGATGATCAGCTTCCAAGTCGCCGCCGAGCGTTTGGAGGAGTTCGAAACCCTGATGCTGGTGGAGGCGCCTCGCACCCGAGCCTTCGACGGATGCGAGCTTTTCGAGATCTACCGAAACGCCGAAGGCGAGGTTGTCTTCCTGGAGCACTGGGAGTCGGAGGAAAAGTCTAAACTCTACGGGCGGTGGCGCGCCGAGAGAGGCGATTTTGAAACCCTGGGGGCATTCTTCACTACGCCGCCAAAGACCTCGGTCTATCGCCGATTGGATAATGCAATTTCTGATAATCTTCCTTAGGCGAAGAACGGATGTAGATCACCGATGGAGATGTCACCGGCCTCGCCGTTCGGAATGTCACAAGCCTACCCTTCGGTTCAGGCGTTGAAGGTGGCGGCGGATGACCGTGATCACGATGAGCCGCAAGGACGTCTCTCGGCTGCGGATTCAGATCGTTGACTCCACCAGAGAAGTAAATAACACTTCGCTACATGGTGAAGTATCAAGCCTCGGGCATCGACCGCACGTTCTCCGCGCTCGCCGACCCTACCCGCCGGCATGTCCTGCTACGGCTGAAGGACGAACCCGGCCTTTCCGTGAGCGAACTCGCTCGACCGTTTTCGCTGAAGCTTCCCGGAATGATGAAGCATCTGGATGTCCTGTCTGATGCGGGATTGATCACCCGGACCAAGGCCGGTCGGACAGTGTCGGTTCACCTTTCGGTCGGGCCGATGCGGGAGGCGATGGAGTGGCTCAAGCGATATGAACGCTTCTGGACGGTAAGCATCGATAGGCTTGCTGCGCTCGTGGAAGAGGATGGCGAGCGATGACCAAGAGCCTGCCGAGCCTGACCATCGTGCGCAAAATCAAGGCGTCGCCCGCGAAGGTCTACGCGGCGATCACACAGCCCAAACTCATGATGCAGTGGTGGGGTCCTGATGCGGGGCCGACGCTCAGCGCCGAGACCGACGTCCGACCCGGAGGTCGATTTAGCGTCGTATTCCGGCTGCTGAACGGCGAGGAGCACAATCCCACTGGGGTCTATCAGGAGGTGGTTCCTGGGAAGAAGCTGGTCTTCACCTGGGAATGGCCCGGAATGCCAGAACGAGAGTCGCTGGTCACGTTTCTGCTTGAGCCGTTTGACGGCGGCACCGAACTGACCCTGATCCACGAGCATCTTCCCGATGAAGAGGCGCGCAATAGTCACGAGGAAGGCTGGGATGGCCTCCTCGATAAACTAGTCGTTTTCCTTGGAGATGCGGAATGGGCGACCTGACCCTCACCACCTTCGATTGGGTTCCCGAAATGCCGCGCGGCTATGTGCGTGACATACGGGTGCGTTGGGCGTTGGAAGAAGCCGGGTTGGCCTACCGCGTTGAGAGCGTGTCCTTCCGCGATCGCAAAGCCGGGCACTTCGCGCATCAGCCCTTTGGACAGGCGCCGTGGCTGACCGATGGCGACCTCTCGATCTTCGAGAGCGGCGCGATCCTGCTGCACCTCGGCGAGCGCAGCGATGCGCTGCTGCCCGCCGATCCGCGCGGTCGCAGCGAGGCCAAGGAATGGCTGTTCGCGGCCCTGAATTCAGTCGAGATGGCGAGTCTGCCCTGGTCCCTATTGGAGTTCTCCGGGGAGAGCGAGGATACGGCGGCCTGGAAGCTTTTCGACGGGTTCCTCAAGGTCCACCGACTCCAGCATATGGAGCCGGTATTGGCGGGGCGCGAATGGCTCGCCGGGACCTTCTCTGTAGCCGACATTCTCATGGTGGATGTGCTGCGCCTCGTGGATCGGTTCGACGGGCTAGCGAATTATCCTGCTTGTCGCGACTACGTCGCGCGCGCCATGGCCCGACCGGCCTTCGTGAAGGCATACGAAGACCAGATGGCCCACTTTGCGGCGGCAGACACCGCTTGATACATGACCGTTGAGATCAAGGTCCTCCAGTCCGGTGATGAGGCCGTGCTCGGCCATGTCGCGCCGGAGGTGTTCGATAACCCCGTGGATCCGGCGCTGAGCCGCGAGTTCCTGGCCGATCCCCGCCACCATATTGCGGTCGCCGTGGACGCCGGCCTGGTGGTCGGCTTCGCCTCGGGCGTCCACTACGTCCACCCCGACAAGCCGGCCGAACTCTGGATCAACGAGGTCGGGGTCGCGCCTAGCCATCACGGCCAGGGCCTGGGCAAGGCGGTGATGCGCGCCCTGCTCCAGGTCGGCCGCGACCATGGCTGCCGCGAGGCGTGGGTCTTGACCAATGTCGGCAACGCCGCGGCCCGGGCGCTCTATGTCTCGGTCGGCGGGACCGAGGGCGCCGATGACAGCGCCGATGCCGCGCTCGGCTATTCGTTCGCGCTCTAGGCGACCGCGCGCAGGTGGTAGCCTAGGGCCAGGGAGACGCAGTGCTTGACGGCCTCCTCCGGGATCGGCCGGGCGGTCGAGAAGATCAAAGCCCGGTCGCCCTCGAAGGTGAAGTCGTCGGGATAGATGTCCCGGAAGGTCGCCAGCAGGCTGGTCTGGCAGTGGAAATACATAGCATAGCCGCCAGACGCCCCGGCCAGGGCGTCGATCCGCACCGTGGTCCCGACCCGCGGCCGCGCCGGCAGATAGGCCGGTTGGCCCCATTTCAGGGTCTCGACCACTTGGCCCACCCGCGGCGTTTCGGCCGCCGCGGCCAGGATCAGGGCCCGCAGGTCCATGAGCGCCGCGCGCAGGTCCGGCGGATGACGGTCGAACACCGCCGCGACCGCCGGGTCTCCGAATGCCTGGTCCGTCATCGCCCGCCTCCCCGCGCCCGCCTTCCCGTGCTTGGCATCATCGGCGCGGCGAAGGCGGGCTGGCAAGCTACCAGCGCTTGGACAGGGTCACGCCGTAGGTGCGCGGGGCGTTGTAGTTGCGGTTGCCGTAGCCCAGGGCCGCGAGATTGATGCCCTGGGTCAGGTGTTGTTCGTCGCCGAGGTTCTTGCCCCAGACGGCGATCTCCAGGTCGTGAGCCGTCAGGGCCAGGGCCGCCCGGGCGTCGAAGTTCCAATAGCTGTCCTGGAGCAGCACGGGATCGTTCAAGGCGTCCTTGAACACCTCGTCCGAATAGTGCGCCCCGGCCTGCAGGGTCAGCGCCCAGCCTTCCGACACCTCGACTTCGTACTGCGCCGAACCGTTGAAGGTTAGCGCCGGGGCGTTGGGCAGCTCGTTGCCCGAGGGCACGACGCCGCCACTGGTGGCGAAGGCGCCGAGCTCGCTATGCACAAGGCCTAGACCCGCCTGCAGGGTCAGGCCCTCCAGGCCCGGCGGCCGCAGGGTCAGGTCCAGGTCGGCGCCATAGAGTTCGGCCTCCTCGACATTGCCCAGGCGTTGGATCGGCAGGGCTCCGGAGGTGTCGCGAATGAAGGTCTGCACGTCGTGATAGTCGTAATAGAAGACGCTGGCCGAGGTCTGCAGGCCCAGCTCCGGGACCCGCCGTTTCCAGCCGGCCTCGAGGGCCACCAGCCGCTCCGGCTCATAAGGGATGAGTTGGGCGGTGGAAGTGGTCATGCCCGAGAAGAAGCCGCCGGACTTCACCCCCTGCGAGGCGCTCGCGTAGAACAGGGTCAGCGGGTCGGCCTTGAAGTTTAGGCCGAGCTTCCAGGACCAGTTGGTGTCGTCGATCGTCTGGTCGATGAAGGACAGTGGGATGGGTCCAGAGCCGCACGGCGCCAGGGTGAGCGCGCTGCCCGGGCACAGGGCCACGAGGTCGGAGGCGCCGGCGCGGTTGGACTTCTCCTCCCAGGTGTAGCGCAGGCCGGTGACCAGGCTGAGCCGCTCGCCGAGCTTCCACTCGCCGTGGGCGAAGGCCGCCAGCGAGTCGGTCGATTGGTCGGCGACGCTCATGGTGCGGGTGTTGAACAGGTCCTCGAGAAAACCCGGCGTGGTCACCTTCACCCGGTCGGTCGAGTAAAAGCCGCCCAGCAGCCACTCCAGCCGTTCGGTCGAGCCGGCCAACCGCAGTTCCTGCGAGAGCTGGTGGATCTTGTCGGTCTGGATGAAGTCGGTCTGGCGAAGCGGGCTGGCGTCGGTGTCGATATAGAAGCTGCGCGCGAAATTGGCGTAGCCGGTCACCGAGGTCAGGGTGGCTTCGCCCAGCTTCCAGTCGACCTTCAGGGTCGTGGCGAACTGGTCGAAATCGTAGAAGTGCTGGCCCGACCAGTCGCCGCGGAACGGGTCGCCGTCGAGGTCTACATAGCCGAAGAAGTTGCTGCAACGGGGGCTGCCCGGGCATGGCGCGCCGGGCGACAGCGGTGACGGGAACTGCCCGAAATACTCGCCCTGCCCCATCTCGGACCGCGACCGTTGGCCCTCGACCTTCAGGTTGACGTCGAGCGTCTCGCTGGGCGTCCAGCGCGCCAGGGCGCGGCCAACCCAGAGGTCCCGGCGGCCGATGTCGCGATTGATCACCCGGTTGAAGTAGTAGCCCTCGCCCTGCTGGATGGTCTTGGCGGCGAAGCGGAGGGCCAGGGTGTCGCTCAGCGGTACATTGACCATGCCTTCCAGGTCGTAGCTGTCGTAATCGCCGGCGCCGGCCGCGGCCCGGGCGGAGAAGCCGGTTGTCGACGGCTTGGCGGTGACGATGTTGAGCGCCCCGGCCGTCGAGTTGCGGCCGTAGAGCGTCCCCTGCGGACCTTTAAGGACCTCCACCCGCTCCAGGTCGACGAGGTCGAAGCTCATCTGGGCCAGCGAGGCCAGGTAGACCTCGTCCACATAGACCCCGGCGCTCGGATTGTTGGTGGAGGAGAAGTCGTCCAGGCCGACGCCGCGGATCGTGATGATCGGCATGGCGCCGGCGACCTGCTCCTTGATGTCCAGGCTGGAGACCACCGAGGTCAGGTCCCTCACCTGCTCGACCCGGCGTTCGCTGAGCTCGTTGGCGCCGACCACGTCGAGGGTCCCGCCGACATCGAGCACGTCCTGGGCCCGCTTCTGGGCGGTGACGGTGATCTCCTCCATCAGCGTCGCCTCCTGTGCGGCGGCCGGCGGCGCGGCCAGCAGGATCGCGGCGCCCAGCACCGTGGAGCCCAGCAGCGCCGAGCGATTCGCATGTTGGCGGATCATATTCGTTCCCTCCCCGTGCTTTCCCCGCTTGTCCCGGACCGCGTCTTGCGGCCTTCGCCGGAGAAATTTGACATCGAAGTATGTGGCGATAACGGCACGAGCAGATTTGCTTGTCAACGAATTCCACATCTGCGTATGTTTCCTAAACCTCGCGTCCAGAAACGTGGGGAGCCGAGGCCATGCCGCAGATTCGAAAGACCTTTTCCGATCAGGCCGCCGCGCCGGCGAAGTCCGCCGGCGGCACGCGCAAGCGCGGCCTGAAGCGCGAAGCGCTGCTGGCTCAGGCCACGAAGCTGTTCAATCTGCGCGGGATCGCGGCCACCTCGCTGAGCGACATCGCCGCCGAGGCCGGGCTCACGCGGGCGGCGCTCTACTACTATCTCGACGACCGGGCCGAGCTGGTCTTCCAGTGCTATATGCGGGCCTGTGATCAGACCGCCGAGGATCTCGCCATCGCCTCGGAGGCGCCGGGCGGCGGCCTGGGCCAGGTCCTGGCCTTCGTGGAGCGCGCCACCGCGCCCGATCGCCCGCCCGTCGCGGTGCTGAGCGAGATCGGCTACCTGGCCTCGCCCCATCGCGAGCTGGTGGAGACCGCCAACCGCCGCAACGCCGCCCACCTCGAGGCCATGGTCGAGCAGGGAGTCCGCGACGGCGGCATCCGGCTGTGCGACGCCAAGATCGCGGCCCGATCGATCATCGGCATGCTCTCCTGGGCGCAACTCTCGCCCTACTGGGTGCTGGGCGCCAAGGGCCCCGGCTTCCGCGCGCGGACCGGGGCGGCGATGCTCGACCTGCTGAAGAACGGCATCGGCCAGGGCGCGCGCAACATCCAGCCCTGCCCCGTCGACGCCCAGAGCTTCCTGCCCGGCCGCTTCAACGCCTTCGACCGCCGCGAGGCCGCCGAGATGAAGGCCGCCCAACTGGTGATGACCGCCTCGCAGCTCTTCAACCGCAACGGCATCGAGGCCACGTCCCTGGACGATGTGAGCGCCGCGCTGGGGGCGACCAAGGGCGTGGTCTATCACTACATGCAGGACAAGACCGACCTGGTGGTCCGCTGCTACGAGCGCGGTTTCGACCTGTTCGAGGCCTTCGCTGCGGCGGCCAAGGCCCGCGGCGCCACGGGTTTCGAGCGCTCGATGATCGGCGTGCACCTCAACACCCAGGCCCAGGTCGGCGAGCTGTCGCCCCTGATGCCGCAGGTGGGCCTGGACGCCCTGCCCGCCCCGCATCGGCAGGCCTTCGTGCGGCGCGCCAATCGGCTGCGCAACCAGTTCTCGGTCTTCATACGCCAAGGGATCGCGGACGGCTCCTGCCGGCCCTGCGACGTGCCCATCGTCGCCCAGTTGGGCGCCGGCGCCTTCGGCTGGCTGCCCAAGTGGATCACTCCGGACGACGCGCGCGATCCGCTCCGGTTCGGCGACGAAGTCGTCGCCCTCTTCACCCTAGGCCTGAAAGCGAGCTGACCATGACCCTGGCGACCCCCGACGAAGTCCGCATCCACGGCACGGTCGCCCCGGGCCTCGAGCCGGTTCGAGACCAGTTCGTCGCCAACTTCCGCCGCGAGGACGCCAGCCGCGAGGTGGGGGCCTCGCTGGCGGTCTATCGGCACGGCGTGCTCGTGGCCGATCTCTGGGGCGGGTTCCGCGACGAGGCGCGCCAGGTTCCCTGGACCGCCGACACCCTGGCCAATGTCTGGTCGACCACCAAGGGCGTCACCGCCATCGCGTTGGCTCGACTGGTGGATCAGGGCAAGGTCGAGTACGCCGCGCCGGTCGCCACCTACTGGCCGGAGTTCGCCCAGGCCGGGAAGGCCGACATCACCGTCGCCCTGCTCGTGTCGCACCAGGCCGGCCTGCCGGGCTTCGTCGACCCCACGCCGCTCACCGACTTCTACGACTGGGACACGGTGACTCGCCGCCTGGCCGGCCAAGCGCCGATGTGGGAGCCGGGGACGAAGAACTCCTATCACGCCATGACCTACGGCTTCCTGGCCGGCGAGATCATCCGCCGGGTGAGCGGCCGCAGCGTCGGACGCTTCGTGGCCGAGGAGATCGCGGGCCCGCTGGGCGCGGATTTCCATATCGGCCTGGCGGAACGCGACGAGCCCCGTGTGGCGCCGTTGATCGCCCCCAAGGCAGGCGAGGCTTTCGATCCCGCGACGATGGCGCCCGAGGCGCTGGCGGCGGTGGCCAATCCGGCCATGGAACCGACCATCCCCAACGACCGCGCCTGGCGCGCCGCCGAGGTGCCGGCCGGCAACGGCCACGCCACGGCCCTGGGCCTGGCCAGGATCTATGGCGCGCTCGCCAACGGGGGCGAACTGGACGGCGTGCGGCTGATGTCGGCGGAGACCATCGCCAAGCTGACCACGGTCCAGACCCGGCGCGAGGACGTCATGCTGGGCTTCAAGCCGTTCTGGGCCCATGGCGTGGCGCTGAACGACTCAGGCGTGTTCGGGCCGCACGCCGGGACCTTCGGCCATTCCGGTTGGGGCGGTTCGTTCGCCTGCGCAGATCCGGCGACCGGCGTGGCCATCGGCTACGTCATGAACCAGATGGGCGGCGGCCTGGTGGGCGATCCGCGCGCGGTCGCCCTGTGCCATGCGGTGTTCGCCAACGCTTAGGCCCTGGCCTCGCCGGCGAAGGACCCCATATGGGGCGGATGGTTGATCTCTCCGTCCTTGATCTGTCGCCCATCGTCGAGGGTGGCGACGCCGCCCAGTCGTTCCGCAACACCCGCGACCTGGCCCAGCATGCCGAGCGCTGGGGCTATCGCCGCTATTGGCTGGCCGAGCATCACAACATGACCGGAGTGGCCAGCGCCGCCACCGCCGTGATCATCGGCCATGTGGCGGAGGCGACCACGACCATCCGGGTCGGGGCCGGCGGCGTCATGCTGCCCAACCATGCGCCCCTGGTGATCGCCGAGCAGTTCGGCACCCTGGCCTCGCTCTATCCCGGCCGGGTCGACCTGGGCCTGGGCCGCGCGCCGGGCTCGGACCAAGCCACCGCCCGGGCGCTTCGCCGCAACCTCGCCTCCGACGTCGACCAGTTCCCACGCGACGTCATCGAGCTGATGGACTATTTCCGCCCCGCCCAACCGGGACAGCTGATCCGCGCCGTGCCGGGGGCGGGACTGGACATGGCGTTCTGGATTTTGGGATCGAGCACCTACGGCGCCCAACTTGCCGCGGCGCTCGGGCTGCCGTTCGCCTTCGCTTCCCACTTCGCCCCGGCCTATCTGGACCAGGCCCTGGCGCTCTATCGCAGTCAGTTCCGGCCGTCCGAGCATCTGGATCGGCCCTATGTGATGGCGGGCTTGAGCGTGGTGGCGGCCAAGACCGACGCCGAAGCCCAGCGGCTGTTCACCTCGGTGAAGCAGGCCTTCATCAATCTGGGTCAAGGACGGCCCGGCCCCCTGCCCTCGCCTGTCGAGGATCTGGAAGGCCGCCTGGACGGCCTGGGCGGGCCGATGCTGCGCCAGGCGCTGAGCTGCGCGGTCGTGGGCTCGCGAGAGACCGTGGCGCGGGGCCTCGCCGCCTTCGTCGAACGCACCGGCGCCGACGAGCTGATGGTCACCGCCCAGGTGTTCGATCACGCCGCGCGGCTGGCCTCGTTCGAGATTGTCGCCCAGGCGCGCGAGGACCTCGCGCGCCTGGAGACGGCGCAAGCCTAGTCGGTCGTATCGTCAACGGGAGCGTCAGGACCGTTCTTCTTGATCGACTCGATGGCGCTTGTGGCGCTGGCCTTGGACGAATAGCCCTCGGTGGAGAACATAACCTCGCTGTTGTACTTGAACCGGACCCGGTATTCCCCAGCCTTGTCCTTGTAGATTTCGAACTTATGGGCCACGCGAGCCTCCTGCTCTTGGATTGGGTCGTCCGCCCCGGGGGCGAGACTTGGCTGCGCGCCGCGCCCCGTCAAGCCACCACGCGATGACAGCCGCGCCACACTAAGGCCACGCTTTGGTCGTGCCTTTCGCTTCGGCCGTCGTGGGCCTATCTCTTAATCGAACGCAGCGCTCGCCTTCGCACCGGAGCACCCCCATGCGCATTCTCCTTTTCGCCGCTTTCGCTCTCGCCGGCCTCGTCGGCTCGGCCATGGCCGAGCCCCTGTCGACTGTCTCCAGCGTCCAGGTCACCATCGGTCCCGACCTTGCCAAGAAGGCGGCAGAGGACTACGGCGTCCGCGATGTCGACCGCCTGGTCGCCGAACTCCAGTCCGACGTGCAGCGCGAGCTGCATCGCACCGGCGTCCTGGCCGGAGGCCGCGTCGAGCTCACCCTGATCGACGTCCGCCCCAATCGCCCCACCTTCAAGCAACTCGGCGACCGGCCCGGCCTCTCCTATGAGAGCTTCGGCACCGGCGGGGTCTCGATCGAGGGCCAGGCCGTCTCGATCGATGGCGACATCACCCCGATCCGCTACACTTGGTACGAGACCGACATCCGTGATTCCCGCATCGGCGGCACCTGGGCCGACGCCCAGCACGGCATCGATCGTTTCGCCTTCCAACTGGGCCGCGGCAAGGCCTACGCTCGCCGTTGAGTCTTGCCTCGCGGTTCAGCAAAGAGACCCATGCCAACGTCAAACGCGCCAAGCGACCTGCCGCCCATCGAGCGCCTGCGCGCGATCATGACCGCCCTGCGGACCCCCGGGACCGGCTGCGCCTGGGACCTGGAACAGACCTTCGCCACCGTCGCCCCCTATACGGTGGAGGAGGCCTATGAAGTGGCCGACGCCATCGAGCGCGGCGACCTGTCGGACCTGAAGGAGGAACTGGGCGACCTCCTGTTCCAGGTCGTGTTCCACAGCCAGATGGCTCAGGATCAGGGCGCCTTCGATTTCGACGACGTGGCCGCCGCCATCTCCGACAAGATGATCCGCCGTCATCCTCACGTGTTCGGCGGCGAGAACCATCGCACCAGCGCCGAGCAAACCCAGGCCTGGGAGGTCATCAAGGCGCAGGAACGGGCGACCAAGGGCGGCAAGGCCAGCCTGCTGGACAATGTGCCGGTCGGCCTGCCGGCTCTCACCAGGGCCACAAAACTCTCCAAGCGCGCCGCCACCGTCGGTTTCGTCTGGCCCACCGTCCAGAAGGTGGTCGAGAAGCTGCACGAGGAGGTGGCCGAGCTCGAGGTCGAGATCGCCGCCGGCGACCTGGAGAAGGCCCGGCAGGAACTGGGCGACGTGCTGTTCGTGGTGGCCAACATCGCCCGCACCTTGGACATCGAGCCCGAGGACGCCCTGCGCGCCACCAACGCCAAGTTCGCCCGGCGCTTCAGGTTCATTGAGGCGGCCCTGGCCGAGCGCGGCAAGACGCCCGATCAGTCCGATCTGGAGGAGATGGACGCCCTCTGGGACGCCGCCAAAGCCGCGGAGAAGGTCGCCGGTTAGTAGCGCAGTTCGGCCTTCGGGAAGAGCTGTTCGAACTGGCCCAGCGCCTGGGGCGATAGCCGGACCGACAGGCGTACGCCGCCATGGTCGTCATCGTGGCGGCCCATCACCCGGCCGTTCCGGTAGAGCCAGGCTATGGCCGCGCCTTCGGTCGTCTGGATTTCGACGGGCTCGGCGTCATCCACCAGCGCCGCGATGGTCCCCAGCAGGGCCTCGCACCCGTCGCCCGTGACGGCGGAGAGCAGCACCGCCGGCGGCTTCTGGCGGCGCGCGTCGCCGGCCAGGTCGTCGCGCAGCTCCTCGTCCACGAGGTCGGCCTTGTTCCAGACCTCGATGACATTGCGGTCGGCGACCGTGATCCCCAGGCGTTCCAGCACCGTGCGGACGTCCTGCGCCTGGGCGGCGCTTTCGGCGGTGGCGATGTCGCGCACATGCAGGATCACGTCGGCTTCCTTCACCTCCTCGAGGGTGGCGCGGAAGGATTCGACCAGTTCGTGCGGCAGGTCGGAGATGAAGCCCACGGTGTCGGACAGGATCGCCGGCCGGCCGTCGGGCAGGTCCAGCATCCGCAGCGTCGGGTCCAGGGTGGCGAACAGCATGTCCTGGGCCACCACGTCGGCATTGGTCAGCCGGTTGAACAGCGTCGACTTGCCGGCGTTGGTGTAGCCGACCAGGGCCACCGAGGGGAACGGATGGCGCTGGCGCGCCCCGCGCTGCAGGTTGCGCGTGCGGCGCACCTCGACCAGCTCCTTCTTGAGCTTGCCGATCTTCTCGGCCAGCAGGCGGCGGTCGGTCTCGATCTGGGTCTCGCCGGGGCCGCCCATCACGCCGAAGCCGCCGCGCTGGCGTTCCAGGTGGGTCCATGTGCGGACCAGGCGGGACTTCTCGTAGGAGAGCCTGGCCAGTTCGACCTGCAGCCTGCCTTCGCGGGTCCGGGCGCGACGGGCGAAGATCTCCAGGATCAGGCCGGTGCGGTCGATGACCTTCACCTGCCATGCCTTTTCCAGATTGCGCTGCTGGACCGGGGTCAGGGCGTCGTCGACGACCACAACGTCGGCCTCCAGGCTTTCGCACAGGGCGGCGATCTCCAGCACCTTGCCCGAACCAAACAGGGTGGCGGGCGTGCGTTTGCGCAGCGGCACGATGATCGCGTCGCGGGTTTCCAGGTCCAGGGCGAGGGAGAGGCCGATGGCCTCCTCCAGCCGCGCCTCGGCGCTGCGGGACGAGTCACGCCCGTCCCGCTCGGGATGGATGACGAGGACGCCTTGCGGCGGGGCCTCGCGATCAACAGATTTTGACGTCAATCGGCTTCGTCTTCCGCCGGCTCGTACAACTGAACGGGTTGGGCCGGCATGATGGTGGAGATGGCGTGCTTATAGACCAGCTGGGACTGCCCGTCCCGACGCAGCAGCACACAGAAATTGTCGAACCAGCTCACCACGCCCTGCAGCTTGACGCCATTCACGAGGAAGATGGTCAGGGGCGTCTTGGACTTACGGACGCTGTTCAGGAACGTGTCCTGGAGATTCTGTTTCTTTTCGTTGTTCGACATGGCTTGTCGCCCTTTTTTCTGGATCGAAGAGCAAGACGCTCTCCACACACAAGTTGAACGCTAGAGCATCCCGCATGACGGGCGCAATCGCCGACCCGACTTTAGATGGCTGTAGCCCGCGCCCGCTCGATATAGAGGCGACGGAGCTTCATCGCTATGGGTCCGACCACGCCATTTCCCACCGGGTGGTCGTCGACCTTGATCACGGGCAGCACCAGAGAACCCGCGCCGGTGATGAAGGCTTCCTTGGCCGCCTTGGCGTCGGCCGGGGTGAAGGGCCGCTCGTCGACCTCCATCCCCTCCTCCCGCAACAGGTCGAGCAGCGTGAAGCGCGTCACCCCGCGCAGGATGTTGGCGTTGGTGTCGCGGGTGCGCAGGCGGCCCTCGCCATCCACGATCCAGGCGTTGGACGAGGCGCCCTCGGTGACGAAACCCAGCTCGTCGACGAACCAGGCCTCGACGGCGCCGCGCTCCTTGGCCGCCTGCTTGGCCAGCGCATTGGGCAGCAGGCCGACGGTCTTGATATCGCAACGGCCCCAGCGGTTCTCCGGCGTGGTGATCACCGCCACGCCCTTGGCGGCCTTAGCCTCGGTAGCGGCGCGGTCGACGGCGGAAACGGTGATGACCACGCTGGGCGGGACGTCGCCGTCGGGGAAGGCGTGGTTGCGCGGGGCGACGCCGCGGCCGACCTGGAGGTAAAGCAGGCCTTCCCGCACCCGGTTGCGCCGCACCGCCTCGCGCAGGACGATGGTGAGCGCCGCGCGGCTCATGGGCATGGCGATTTTCAGCTCGCCCAGGCTGCGCTCCAGGCGGGCGAAATGCCCCTCCGGATCGGCCAGCTTGCCGTCGAACAGCGCCCAGACCTCATAGACCGCATCGCCGAGCTGATAGCCTCGATCCTCGATATGAACGCTGGCCTCGCCATGACGCACGAAACTGCCGTTCACATAGGCGTAACGCCCCATTACGCGTCTTCCTCTTCGACCGGCCGGGCGCCCGATAGGCCCAGCGACTTCAACTTCCGATGCAGGGCCGAGCGCTCCATGCCGATGAAGGCCGCAGTCCGCGAGATATTGCCCGAGAACCGCAGCATCTGGGCGTTCAGGTACTCGCGCTCGAACACTTCGCGCGCCTCGCGCAGCGGCAGGGCGATGATCCGTTCGGCGCCAAGTGCGCTGGGCTGGTCGCTGGGGCTGGCGTCGCCGGGCAGCATGTCGGCGCTGATCGCCTCGGACGGATCCCCGGAGGCCAGGATCAGCATGCGTTCGACGTTGTTGCGCAGCTGGCGCAGGTTCCCCGGCCAGGCCTTGACCTGCAGGGTGGCCAGGGCGTCGTCCGCCAGCCGGCGGCGCGCCATGCCGCTGGCGTCGCAGATCCGCTTGATGAAGTAGTCGACCAGCTCGGGAATGTCCTCGCGGCGCTCGGAGAGGCCAGGCACCGTCACCGGCACCACGTTCAGGCGGTGGAACAGGTCCTCGCGGAATCGGCCGGCGGCGATCTCCTCGCGCAGGTCGCGGGAGGTCGAGGACACCACGCGGACATCAACCTGCACGTCGCTGTCGCCGCCCACCCGGCGGAAACGCTGTTCGACCAGGACCCGCAGGATGCGGCTCTGGGTTTCGCGCGGCATGTCGGCGACCTCGTCCAGATAAAGGGTGCCGCCGTGGGCGTTCTCGAACACCCCGATCTTGGCGGGACGGCCGCTGGCCCCCTCCTCCCCGAACAGCTCCAGGTCCATGCGCTCGGGCGTCATGCCCGCGGCGCTGATCACCACGAACTCGCTCCGGGCCCGCGGACTGGCGCCGTGGATCAGGCGCGCCACGGTCTCCTTGCCAGCACCGGGCGGACCGGCGATCAACACCCGGCTGTTGGCCGAGGCCAGCTTGGCGATCAGGCCGCGAAGCTGTTGGGCGGCCACCGAGCGTCCGATCAGTCCCTCCGGCTGGATAGCCTGAGTGCGCAGCCGCCGGTTCTCCCGCTTCAGCGTGCTGGTCTCCAGGGCCCGCTCCACGCAGAGCAGCAGCCGGTCGGACTTGAAGGGCTTTTCAAGAAACTCATAGGCGCCGCGCTTAATCGCGCTGACCGCGGTCTCGATGTTGCCGTGGCCCGAGATCATGATCACCGGCAGGTCGGGATCGAGCGCCTTGACCATGTCGAGCAGCTCCAGCCCGTCCATGCCGCCCCCCTGCATCCAAATGTCGAGGATCAGCAGGGCGGGCTTGCGCGACTTGATCGCCGCGAGCGCGCTTTCGGAGTCCGTCGCGGTGCGCACGCCGTAGCCCTCGTCCGACAGGATGCCGGCCACCAGCTCGCGGATGTCCGCCTCGTCGTCGACAACCAGAACATCAGCCGCCATCAGGTCACTCCTAAGCCTTGGGCCGGGGTCGGGGCGGCGGGGGGCCTCGTCACGCGCGCCGCCGTCGGGAATTTCAGCACCGCGCGCGCGCCCTGGCCGCTCAGCGCGTCGGTAAGTATCAGTTCGCCGCCATGGTCTTCCAGGATGCGCTTGACGATGGCCAGGCCCAGTCCGGTGCCCTTTTCGCGGGTCGTGACATAGGGTTCGGTCAGGCGGTCGCGGTCCTTGTCGGGCAGGCCGACGCCGTTGTCCTCGACAATGATCTCCACGCCCTGGTCGCCCGAGACGAGCTGGGCGGTGATGTGGCCGCGGGCTTCATGCGCCGCGGCCATGTGGGCGCTCACCGCCTCGGCCGCGTTCTTCAGCACATTGCCCAGCGCCTGGGAGACCATCCGGCCATCGGCCAGCAGGATCACCTCCGGCGCGGGCTCCAGCATTTCGACGTCGATGTCGGGGCTCGCCACGCGCTGGGCGAACACCGCGGCGCGCAACAGCTCCACCGCGTCCTGCTCGGCGAACTTGGGCGCGGGCATCCGGGCGAAGGAGGAGAACTCGTCGACCATCCGGCCGATCCCGTCCACCTGGCGCACGATGGTGTCGGTGCAGCGGTCGAAGACCTCCAGGTCCTCGGGCGCGACCCCGCTTCGGAACTTGCGGCGCAGGCGCTCGGCCGAGAGCTGGATGGGGGTGAGCGGGTTCTTGATCTCGTGGGCGATGCGGCGGGCGACGTCGCGCCAGGCGGCGTTGCGCTGGGCTGAGACCAGCCGCGTGATGTCGTCGAAGGTCAGCACCAGCCCGCCCTCGGACCGGCTGGCGCGAACACGCAGGCGCCGCGTCTCGCGGTCGCGGGCGACGTCGACCTCCTCCTCCGCCTCGCCGGCGATCAGGGCGTTCTCGGCGATCAGGGCGAACTCGGGCGCTACCTCGTTAAGCCGCCGGCCGCGGACCGATCCACCGCCCAGGTCGAGCAGCACGGTCGCCTGGCGGTTGGCCGCCGAGATGCGGCCTTCGGTATCCAGGCCGATCACCCCGGCGGAGACCTCTGCCAGCACGGTCTCGATGAACATCCGCCGCTGCTCGGCCTCGTCGCCGGCGCGCTTGAGGGCCGCCTGCTGGACCTGAAGGTCGTGGGTCATGCTGTTGAAGGCCCGCGACAGCACTGCGATCTCCTCGGGATCGTTGTCGGCGTCGACGCGGGCGTTGAGGTCGCCGCCGGCGACTCGGCCGGCGGCCTGGACCAGCCGGCCCACCGGCGCGGAAATGGCGTTGGCCGCGCCCAGGCCCAGCCAGACGGCGCCCACCAGCACCAGCATGGCGGTCTCCATATAGGCCAGGGCGAACACGGTCTGGATGCGCGAGCGGCTCTCGGCGGCCTCGCGATAGGCGGCCAGTGACCGGTCGGCCTCCTGCAGGTGGTTGACGATGCCCTTCTGGACCGGCCGGGTCACATAGAGATAGCCGTCTGGATAGGCCGAGAGCTTGTAGAGCGCTCGGGTCAGGTCGGTCGTGACGAAGATGTCGCCCTCGTCGGCGGCGGTGAAACTGGAGGGCGGTGGGGTGACGAACTTGGGCGCGTCCACCGCTTCGGCGCGGGCCAGGATGCGGCCCTGTCGGTCGATCAGATAGGCCGCCGGGAAGGCGTGGTACGAGGCTTGGTAGGCCAGGAAATGGCTGAAGGTGACGGGGCTGGCCTGCAAGGCCGGCGCGGCGCGGTTGAGGTCCACGGCCATCAGCGAGACGTGGTCGCCCACATAGCGCTTCTGGTCGTCCACATAGGAGCGCGCCACCGTGGCGGAGTTCTCCATCACCGTCTGGACCCGCTGGGAGAACCAGTTCTCGACCCCGCGATTGACCAGCACGCCGTAGAACAGGGCCACCACCACGGCCGGGGCCACGGCGGCCAGCGCGAACAGGGTCACGAAGCGCAGGTGTAGGCGCGCGCCGGCGTCTTCCGAGCGGGCGCGCAGGAGGGCCGCCAGGCGCACGCCCACCTGGGCGGCCAGCACCAGGATCAGCACCAGGTTGAAGCCGAGGATCGCCAGGATGTTCTTGGAGGCCGGCGCCAGGGGGCCGGTTTCCGGCGGCGAGGCCGCCAGCAGGATGGCCACCGCCGTCAGGATTGCGGCGAGCGCATATCCCCCGCCGAGCACGTAACGCGACTGCAGCGTCCGCCAGATGCGCGCGGACGTCGTCGCCTCAGTACCGCCTTCGTGGACCAGGAACGCCATTGCTGGCCGATCCTAATGGGGAGTGTACCCCAGACACAACAGTGATGTTGCCGACAAGCTTCACTGCAAGGCGTTGGCGCGGACCGGGCCGGACACTCGGGCGTCGGGGAAGATGCGCAGGAAGTTCTCGGCGTAGAAGCGCTCGCGCACGGCCTCGCTCCGGTCGCCCAGGAACCCCTCGAACCGCTTGATCGGATCGCGGCCGCCCTCCACGTGCGGATAGTCGCTGGAGAACAGGTAGAGCTCCGGGTTCGACTGGTCGATCAGGGCGCCCACATCCTCGAAGACGAAGGGGGTGAAGGCCATCTGCTGGGTGAGCTGTTCCGACGGCTTGCGGCTGAACGGGGTCTGGTTCTTGTCGGCCCGGATCCAGTTCTTAGCCACCCAGTCCAGTCGGGTCAGCAGGGATGGAACCCAGCCCGCGCCCAGTTCGACGCTGGCGCCACGCAGGGTCGGGAAACGTTCGAACACCCCATCGATCATCATCACCGACAGGAAGGTCTCGGGCCCCTGGTGCAGGATGGCGATGTCCTTGCTGCGCAGGTTCTCGCCGCCGCCCATCCAGTCTGCGGTCGGACCCTTGCCGTTGTTCATCCAGGCCCTGGCCTGCTGCAGCGGCGCGCCGCCCACATGCAGCAGGAACGGCGTGCCGCTCTCGGCCAGCCGCGCCCAGAACGGGTCGAAGTCCACGTGGCCTGGCGAACGCTCGCCGCAGGGACGGTGCGGGATCCAGACGGCTTTCAAGCCGGCGGCGATCGCCGCGTCCAGCTCGGCGATGGCCAGGGCGGGCTCGTCCAGCGGCACGATGGCCACGCCCAGCAGCCGTGCGTCATCGCTGCAGAAATCGGCCATGTGCCGGTTGTGGGCGCGGGTGGCGCCGTAGCGCAGCTCCGGCGTGATCTTCGCGCTGGCCGAGAACGGCATGGCCACGCTGTGGGTGGCGAAGACCAGCTGCTTCTTGAAGCCCAGCAGGTCCAGGGCCCGGCTGCGGTCGCCGCGATCGAAGGCGCCCAGGGCCTGGATCTCCTTGGAGCTCTCGATCAGCCGGTCGCCCAGCGCGATCTGGGCGGCGATGTGCGCGTCGCTGTGGCGACCGCCCTGCCCGACGATCACCGCCACCTCCTCGTCGGTGACCAGGGAGGCGCTGTAGCTCACCTCGGGGATCTCGTCGCGCAGCCCGGGATCGGCGTACTTCTTCAGGAAGTCCGGCAATTCCATGATGTGGCTGTCGGCGTCGTAGTACGCGCGGTGGTCCGGGGCATAGGCCATGGCTTCCCTCCATCGGGCCTCTGAGGGCCGCTTGGCGGGCACTATCGGACGTGCGCAGCGACCTGTCACGTCGCTCTGGGATGACAAACGGCGGCGGCTGGGTTATCTGGTCGTTCGATGATCCTCGCGGCCAACCAATATTCGTTTTGGTATTTTGGCTATTCCGACGCCCTGGGCGGAGGAAGGGGATCGCGTGACCTGACCAGACGGTCCTAGTCACAGCCCTTTTCAAGCCGCCAGGTTCTGGCGGCTTTTTTCATAAGCGCCGCCGGACCCGACCAACCTCCGGAGCGCCACATGCCCCACACGACCGACGACCTTCGCATCCTGAACATCAAGCCGCTGGCGCCGCCCGTGGCGGTGATGGCCGAGCTGCCCGCCAGCCCTGACGCCGAGCAGACCGTCACCCGGTCCCGCCGCGCCCAGCACGAGATCCTCGAGGGCCGGGACGACCGCCTGATCGTGGTGATCGGCCCCTGCTCCATCCACGATCCGGTGGCGGCCATGGACTACGCCCATCGCCTGGCCGATCAGCGCACACGCCTGGCCGGCGAGCTCGAGATCGTCATGCGGGTCTATTTCGAGAAGCCCCGGACCACGGTCGGCTGGAAGGGCCTGATCAACGACCCGCGCCTCGACGGCAGCTTCCGGATCGACGAGGGTCTGCGGCTGGGTAGACGTCTGCTGTGCGAGATCAACGAGTTGGGCCTGCCGGCCGGCGTCGAGTTCCTGGACGTGATCACGCCTCAGTACATCGCCGACCTGGTGGCCTGGGGCGCGATCGGCGCGCGAACGACCGAGAGCCAGATCCACCGCGAGATGGCCTCGGGCCTCTCCTGCCCGGTCGGGTTCAAGAACGGCACGGGCGGCGACCTGCGCATCGCCGTGGACGCCGTGAAGGCCGCCAGCCAGCCCCACCATTTCCTGGCCGTCGACAAGCATGGCCGATCCGCCATCGCCTCCACCCGGGGCAATGAGGACAGCCACGTGATCCTGCGGGGCGGCAAGGTTCCGAACTACGACGCCGCCGGCGTCGCCGCCGCCGGCGCTGAGATGATCGCCTCGGGCCTCGCCCCGCGCCTCATTGTCGACGCCAGCCACGCCAACAGCGGCAAGGACCCGGCCAACCAGCCCGCCGTCGTCCGCGACGTGGCCGCCCAGGTGGCGGGCGGCGACGCGCGCATCGTGGGCGTGATGGTCGAAAGCCATCTCGTGGCCGGCCGTCAGGACCTGGTCGCCGGGCAGCCCCTGACCTATGGCCAGAGCATCACCGACGGCTGCATCGACTGGGCGACCTCGGTCGAGGTCCTGGACGACCTCGCCGCCGCCGTCCGCGCGCGGCGGACTCGGGGACTTGGTGTGGGCGCGGCTGTGGTGGGCGAGATGGCGTAGCGGCGCACTTGATCACCAACTCCATCCGCTCATCCCGGCGAAGGCCGGGACCCAGATCTCTACGATCAGCGGTGGGTTGGAAGGGTTCAGAGCTTCTAGAGCCCGCTTCGGAGCTGTTCCATCTGGGTCCCGGCCTTCGCCGGGATGAGCGGTGTCAGCGTGCCCCTACCGCCGGCCGCGGCTCATCTCGACGCCGAGGTCCTGGATCTTCTTGCGCAGGGTGTTGCGGTTGAGGCCCAGGATCTCGGCGGCGCGGACCTGGTTGCCGCGGGTCGCCGTCAGGGTGAGCTGGATCAGCGGACGCTCGACCTCCTCCAGCACACGGTCATAGAGGCCGATGGGCGGGATTCCGTCGGGCTGCTCGGCGAAATAGCCGCCGAGGTGACGCTCCACGAGAGTGGCCAGGGTCACCGGGCCCTCGTGGCCCGGGATCACCGGCTGCTGGTCGGCCAGTTCGCGCTCGACGATGCGGGCGCTGATCAGATCCTCGCCGTAGAGGGCGCAGATCCGGCGGATCAGGTTCTCCAGCTCGCGCACATTGCCCGGCCAGGCATGCAGTTTCAGGCGCTCGAGGGCCGCGGCGTCAATGGTCTTGGACGGCAGGCCTTCGCGGTTGGCCCGCAGCAGGAAGGCCCGCGCCAGGTCCGGGATGTCGTCGGTACGGTCGCGCAGCGGCGGCAGCCGCAGGGGCGCGACATTCAGGCGGAAGAACAGGTCCTCGCGGAACAGGCCCTGCTGGATCAGGCCGCGCAGGTCGCGATTTGTGGCCGCGATGATCCGCACATTCGGCCGCCGGCCGGTCCTGGGGTTCAGGGTCTGCTCGGAACCGTCGATCACCCGCAACAGCCGGGTCTGGGCGTCCAGCGGCATGTCGCCGATTTCGTCGAGGAACAGGGTGCCGCCGTCGGCCTCCACCAGCTTGCCGTAGTCGCCGTCGTCGCGGCCGAACAGCTCGGCCTCGACCCGCTCGCGCGGCACGGCGGCCAGGTTGATGACCACGAACTTGCCGTCCTTGCGTCGGCCCATGTCGTGCAGGGCCCGCGCCACCAGCTCCTTGCCCGTGCCGCTCTCGCCCAGGATCAGCACGGTCAGGTCCGCGCCCACCAGGCGGGCGATGGTGCGGTAGACGTCCTGCATGGGCCCGGAGCGGCCGATCAGCGGCAGGCGCTCGTCGCGCATGGCGCGGGCCTGGGCCTTGGATGCGTCGGCGTCGGCGGGCCGGGCCAGGGCGCGACGGGCGGCCGAGGTCATGTCGTCTAGGTCGAAGGGCTTGGAAATGTATTCGAACGCGCCCACCTCGGCGGCGTTGACCGCCGTCAGCAGGGTGTTTTGAGCGCTCATCACGATGACCGGCAGCTTGGGACGCTCCTTGCGGATGCGCGGCAGCACGTCGAACACGTTCTCGTCGGGCATGACCACGTCGGTCACGACCAGGTCGCCCTCCCCGTCCGACACCCATTTCAGTAGGGTCGTGGCGTTGCCCGTGGCCCGGACCTGATAGCCCAGGCGGGTGAAGGCCTGGCTGAGGACCAGTCGAATGGAGGCGTCGTCGTCGGCGATCAGGATCTTCTTGTTTGCGTTGGCCGCGACGTTCATGCGGTGACGTCCTCTTGGGAAACGATGGGCAACAACACACGGAAGGTCGTGCGGCCGGGCTCGGACTCGAAATCGATCAAACCGCCATGGCCGGCGACCAGCTTGGCGACCAGGGCCAGGCCCAGGCCCGCCCCGTGGGTCTTGGTGGTGACAAACGGCTGGAACAGGCTCTCGCGCATGTGGGCTGGAACGCCAGGGCCGTTGTCCTGCACGCGGATCTCCAGGGGCGCGCCGCGCAGGACCTGGCCCTTGGAGGCCCGGACCCGGACGCCGTGACGGTAGGCGGTGTGGACGGTGATGGCGCCGCGGCCGTCGCCGCGCGAATGGGCGGCCTCGGCGGCGTTCTTCACCAGATTCAGGAAGATCTGGATCAGCTGGTCCTCGTCGCCCAGGGCCGGCGGCAGGGACGGATCGTAGTCGTCGGTCAGCGACAAGCCGTCGGCGACGCCGTTGGCGGCCAGCGCCTTCACCCGGTCCAGAACCTGGTGGATGTTGACCGGCTGGCAGTCCGGCAGGGCGTCGTCGGAGAAGGCCTCCATCCGGTCCACCAGCCGGCGCACGCGGTCGGTTTCGTCGACGATGAGCTGGGCCAGCGGCGCGTCCTCGGCCTTGGCGCCGGTCTTGAGCAGCTGCGCCGCGCCACGGATGCCCATCAGCGGGTTCTTGATCTCGTGGGCCAGCATCCGGCCCAGGCCGACGATGGTGCGCAGGCCCGCGGCCTCGGCCCCGGTGCGTTCGCCGCCCAGCGACCCGCCCTTCACATGGAGGGTCAGCAGGACCGAGCCGTCACCCAGCGGCGCGGCCGCGCCGTCAGCTTCGAAGGAAGGATGGCCGAACAGGCTGATCTCCACCCCGCGTTCGCGGACGGCCACCCCCTCCTCGATCGCCCGGTTCAACAGGGAGACCAGCGCCGATCCGGTCGGCAGGGCCGCACCGAACCGCCCGCGGGCCAACAGGCTCAGCCCCTGGCCGAACAGCCGCTCGGCGGCCTCGTTGACCGCCACCAGGGCGCCGTCGCGGTTCACCACCAGCGCCGGCTCGGGAGAAAGATCGAAGGCCTGCGCCTTCAGCGTCTCCAAGTTCACGCCTCCGGGGAGGGTCCTGGATTGCCCGTTCATGCCGCCAACCTCGTCTGGGGATCGCGCCACAGCGCGATCAGGCCACGTTCGACCTCTCCCGGATCCTCCAGACGGCAAAGCGCGGAGCGAGCGCTTCGCCGGGCCTCGGCCTCGTTGGGCCATGGCGCGTTGTCGACATAGGCCGCCAGGTGCTTGCGGAATATCCGCAAACCCAGACGGTCGCCGTAGAACTTGAGACTGTCGTTGAAATGGTCCAGCGCGATGGTCAGGCGGTCCTCCGCCTCCGGCGCTTTGAAGGCCCCGCCGTTCAGAGCGGCCTCGATCTGGGCCGCGATCCAGGGGCGGCCATAGACCCCGCGGCCGACCATCACCGCATCGGCGCCCGAGGCCGCCAGGGCGCGGCGCGCGCTGACGCCGCAGGTGATGTCGCCGTTGACGATCACCGGGATGGAGACCTCGGCCTTGACCGCGGCCACGGCGCTCCAGTCGGCGGCGTCCTTATAGAACTGGCAGCGGGTGCGGCCGTGGATCGTGACGGCCTTGACGCCTCGGGCCTGGGCTCGGGCGGCGATGTCCGGGGCGTTCTTGCTCGCGTTATCCCAGCCCAGCCGCATCTTCACCGTCACCGGCACATCGGGAACCGCGTCGACCGCCGCGGCCATCAGGCTTTCGGCGAGGTCGGGATCGCGCATCAGGGCCGAACCCGAGAGGACACCGGTTACCTCTTTGGCCGGGCAGCCAAAGTTCAGGTCGATGATCTGTGCGCCGGCGCGGGCGGCCAACCTTGCGCCCTGCGCGATATGGACCGGATCACGGCCCACGAGCTGGACCACCATCAGCGGCAGGCCCTCGCCCACGGCGGCGCGGCGCACGACGTCGGGCCGGCCCTTGGCGAACTCGTCGCAGGCGACCATTTCGGTGGCGACATAGGCCGCGCCCAGCTTGCTGGCCGCGCGGCGGAACGGCAGGTCGGAGACGCCGGTCATCGGCGCGATCCACGCCCGGCCGCCGACAGACACATCCCCGATATCGAGCTGACTGCTCATTTCTTACGCACCCCTATCGCACCCTTTTTAGGCATATTCTGGAGCGTCGTAAAGCCTGGACAGGTCGCCGCCCTCGGTTAAACAAACGCAATGACGTTTTCGGCGGTGATCGTGGCGGCGGGATCTAGCACACGGGCCGGACCCGGTGCGCCGAAACCCTGGCGGTCGTTGGGCGGCCGGCCGATCCTGCGCTGGTCAGTCGAGGCCCTGGCCTCCGCCGGGGCCGCGGAGATCGTCGTGGTGACGGCGTCCGAGCGGATCGCTGGGGCCGACGAAGCCCTCGCGGGCCTGTCGGGCTGGCGCGCCGTCGCCGGCGGCGCGACGCGGGCCGAGTCGGTGCGGGCCGGCCTCGCCGCCCTCACCTGCCCCGCCGACCAACCCGTTCTGGTCCACGACGCGGCGCGCCCCTTCGTGACCGTCGACCATGTCGAGGCCCTGCTGGCGGCCTTGGCCGGCGCCGACGGGGCGGTTCCCGTCCTTCCCGTCGCCGATACGCTGAAGCGCGGTGTCGATACGATCACCGAGACCGTTTCCCGCGAGGAGCTCTGGCGCGCGCAGACGCCCCAGGCTTTCCGGCTGGGAACCCTGCGCGAGGCTTACGCCGCCTGGCCCGCCGACGCCGAGCCCACCGATGACGCCGCCGTGGTCGAACGGGTCGGTGGTCGCGTGGTGATGACGCCGGGCGATCCCATGCTGATGAAGCTGACCTATCCCGAGGACTTCGCCATGGCCGAACGGCTGCAGACCCGCATCGTCCGCATCGGCCAGGGGCTGGACGCCCACCGCTGGGGTCCCGGCGAGGCCGTCTGGCTCTGCGGCGTGAAGATCGCGCATGACGCCGCCCTGATCGGCCATTCCGACGCCGACGCCGGCCTGCACGCCCTGACCGACGCCATTCTCGGCGCCATTGGCGAAGGCGATATCGGAGAGCATTTCCCGCCGTCCGACCCGCAGTGGAAGGACGCCTCCTCCGATCGCTTCCTCAGCCACGCGGTCGGGTTGGTGGCCGCCAAGGGCGGGCGCATCCTCAACGCCGACGTCACCCTGGTCTGCGAGCGTCCCAAGATCCGGCCGCACCGTGACGCCATGCGCCAGCGCCTGGCCGAACTGATGAACCTGCCGCTGGACCGCGTCAGCGTGAAGGCCACCACGACCGAGGGCATGGGCTTCACCGGCCGCGAAGAAGGCCTTTTGGCCCAAGCCGTGGTGTCGATCGAGACGCCTGCCTGAGCTAGGGCAGCCAGGTCCAGGTCACCTTGAGCTGGGCGTAGAGCGCGCCGACCAGGTTCATGTAGTCGTCGGTCCAGGGTCGGGCGAGCGTCGGGTCGGTTTGGCTCCAGCGCTTGTCGGCCTCGTACGGCGCCAGGGCCTTCAGGCTCTTGGTGACCAGAAGGGCGTCCTCGTCCGACTCCCAGAGCACCGGACTGCTCTTGGCGGAGTCGTGGCGCTGAATCAGGGCGAAGCCGCCCGCCGCCTCCGCCACCGCCATGGCTGGCCCGCGAAGCTCGAGGTTGCGGTTGGACAGGTGGAGGATCAGCACCCCGTCCGGCTTCAGCTTGGCCAGATAGCCGCGCATCGCCTCGACCGTCAGCAGGTGAGCCGGCACGGCGTCGGAGGAGAAGGCGTCGATCAGCAGCACGTCGAAACTGTCGTTCGGCTGCTTGGCCAGCGTCAGGCGCGCGTCGCCGAGGACATAGTCGATCTTACCCCCGGCGCAGGTGGTGGTGTAGCTGAAGTGCTTCGGATCGGTGGAGATCTTGATGACCAGCGGGTCGATCTCGAAAAAGGTCAGTCGGTCGCCCGGCCGCGTATAGGCGGCCACGGCGCCGGTCCCCAGGCCCACGGCGCCGATCCTCAGGGCGTTGGGCCCGGCATAGCCTCGGGTAAAGATCTGACCGATGGGCGTCTCGGGCGCGTAATAGACCAGAGGACGGCAGTCGTACCTCGGGTCCTGCGCCTGGGCGCCGTGCAGGGTGGTGCCGTGCGACAGCATCCGCACCTGTCCGCCCAGGCCCGGCACCGGCATCTCCGACTGGCGCACCACGCCGAAGAAGCTGCGCCAGCTCTGCCGCACATCGACCCGGTCGCCGACCACCTCCGCCCCCACCGACAGCAGGACGATGAGGCCGAAGAACACGATGGTCCGTCGCCGGGAGATGAAGGCCATGACCACGGCGGCGGCCAGGGCCAGCTTGACCAGGATCCCGACGTTCCCCTCCAGGCCGTAGATGCCCGCCAAGATCGGGGCCGCGACGGACGCGGCGGTTCCCAGGGCGAAGGTCACCCAGCGCCAGGGCTCGATGGGTCCCCAGCCCGGACGGACCAGGCAGGCCAGGGCCAGGATCAGCGGATACTCCCAGACATTGTTGAAGATCACCGGGGCGACGAAGGCGTTGAACGATCCACCGACCACCCCGCCGAACGACATCCAGAGATAGAACTCGGTCAGGTGGGCGGGCTTCGGCCGCCGGGCCACCAGCGCCTGGTGGCACATCAGGGCGGTGAGGAAGAAGGCCGCCAGGTGGATGAAGAGCTGCAGCAGGAAGTTCGAGCTCTTGAACGGCAGCAGGCCCGCGCAGGCCGCGACCGCCGCGGCCTGGAACAACAGCGTATTGGTCTGCGAGATCAGCGGCTTCTCGGAGAAGGCGATGATGAAGGTCAGCAGGTAGAGCGCCAGGGGCACCACCCAGAGGAAGGGCGCCGAGGCCACGTCCGTCGTCAGATGGGTGGTGACCCCCAGCATCAGGCTGGAAGGGATGGCGGCCAGCGCGATCCAGACCAGGCGCTCACGCCAGACCGGCGCGGGCCCGGCCTCGGCCACCACGGTCTCGATGGCGGTCGACTTGGCGCGGGAAACCGCCAGGGCCAACGCGCCTATCAGCAGGATGAAGGTCCCGTAGCCGAGGCTCCAGCCCAGGGTCTGGTTCTTCAGGGTGGCCAGGGGTTCGACCAGGGCCGGATAGGCCAGCAGGGCCAGCAGGCTGCCGAGGTTCGAGGCGGCGTAGAGCACATAGGGTTCGGCGCCGGTCTCGGCGTGGACCGTGCGGGCGTGCCAGGCCTGGAGCAGGGGCGCTGTCGCCGACAGCACAGCGAAGGGCGCGCCGATGGAGACCGCCAGGACCCCCAACAGCCACAGCGAGGGATGCTCGGAGTTGGGCTCTCCCATCAAATCCGACACGTGAAGCGGCAGGGTCAGGGCGGCCAACAGCAGGGCGCCGATATGAACCAAGGCCTGGGTGCGGATCGAGGCGATCCGCTGCAGCAGGTGGGCGTAGACGTATCCGGCCAGCAGCGCCGTCTGGAAGAAGGCGATGGAGGTGTTCCACACCGAGGGGCTGCCGCCCAATAGCGGCAGCACCAGCTTGGCCACCATGGGTTGAACCATGAACACCAGGCCGGCGCTGGAGAAGATGGTCACCGCGAACAAGGCGGGAGAAACGCTGGCGCTGGGCCGTATGGCCGTATCAACAGAGGTCATGGGCTCGATTCGGCTTGTATCCGCAGCAGCGGCGATGTTGTGGTCTCGCCTTCGCCTTGCCTAGACATTTGGAGTCGCCGCCATGTTTTCCCTGGAGATCGTCACCCTGGCGCGGCTGCTGATCGACGAAGCCCGGGAGCGGTCCCTGCGGATCGTCACCGCCGAGAGCTGCACCGGCGGGCTGGTGGCCGCCGCCATCTGCTCGATCCCCGGCGCCTCCGACGTCTTCGAGCGCGGCTTCGTCACCTACACCAACCGGGCCAAGCAGGAGATGCTGGGGGTTCCCGGCGACCTGATCGCCGACCTGGGCGCGGTGTCCGAACCGGTGGCCCGGATGATGGCCGAGGGCGCCCTGGAGGCCTCCAACGCCCATGTCGCCGTGGCGGTCACCGGCGTGGCCGGGCCTGGCGGCGGCACGCCGCTGAAGCCGGTCGGCACTGTCCACATCGCCACCGCGCGGACCAATCATGGTCTGCAGCATCGCTCGGAACTATTCGACTGCGAGACCCGCGCCGAGATCCAGGAACTGGCGGTGCAGGCCGCGCTGCAGGCCCTGCGCGACCGGATAAGCTAGCCGTAGAGCGCCTTCGCGCGGGCCTCGAAACAGCCCATCAGCTTGTCCACGGCGTGATGGAAGTTGGCCGAAAGCAGACCGGCGAGCAGACGGGATTTGAATTCAAAATCTATATCGAATTCGATCTTCGTGCCGCCCGGGACCTCGACGAAGCGCCAGCGATTGGCGAGCTTGCGGAACGGTCCAGACAACAGGCCCACCTCGATCTGGCGAGCGGCGGCGTCGCGCCGAACGCGGGTGGAGAATTTCTCCTTCAGGAACGAAAACCCTACCCCGGCCTGGGCGTCGACCGTGCTTACGCTCTCACCTTCGCTACGTGCGTTCCACGTGCGCATCGAGACGATCCACGGCACGAACTGCGGATAGGCCTCGACGTCGCCGACCAGGGCGAAGAGCTGGTCGGGCGTGTAGGGCAGCGTCTTCTCGACGTGATGCTGCAACGGATCTAGGCCGCCGCGTCCTTGGCGAGCCGCGCGGCCTTCAGCCGGGCGAAATCCTCGCCGGCGTGGTGCGACGATCGCGTCAGCGGGCTGGCCGAGACCATGAGGAAGCCCTTGGCCCGGGCGATCTCCTCCAGGGCGTTGAACTCGTCGGGATGGACGAAGCGGTCCACGGCGGCATGCTTGCGGGTCGGCTGCAGGTACTGGCCGATGGTCAGGAAGTCGACGCCGGCCGAACGCATGTCGTCCATGACCTGCATGACCTCTTCTTTGGCCTCGCCCAGGCCGACCATCAGGCCGGACTTGGTGAACTGGGTGGGATCACGCTCCTTCACCCGCTCCAGCAGGCGCAGGGAATGATAGTAGCGCGCGCCGGGCCGGATGGTCAGGTAGAGCCGCGGCACGGTCTCCAGGTTGTGGTTGAAGACATCGGGCTTGGCGTCGATCACCAGCTCGGCGGCGGCCGTGGGTTTGCGCAGGAAGTCCGGGGTCAGGATCTCGACCGTCGTGCCCGGGGCCGCGGTCCGGATCGCGCGCACCACGGCGGCGAAGTGCGCGGCGCCGCCGTCCGGAAGGTCGTCGCGGTCAACCGAGGTGATGACAACGTGCTTCAGGCCCATCTTGGCCACCGCGTCGCCGACGCGGGCGGGCTCGGTGGGATCGAGCGCGATGGGCTTGCCGGTGGCCACATTGCAGAAGGCGCAGGCTCGGGTGCAGATCTCGCCCATGATCATCATGGTGGCGTGGCTCTGGGTCCAGCACTCGCCGATGTTCGGGCAAGCCGCCTCCTCGCAGACGGTCGTGAGGCCGTGTTCCTTCACGATGGCGCGGGTGGCGTTGTAGCCGGACGAGCCGGGCGCGCGCACGCGCAGCCACTCGGGTTTGCGCAGCATCGGTGTGTCCGGCCGGGCCTGCTTTTCGGGGTGGCGCGGACGCGCGCCGCTGAGCGTATCGATGACGGTCGCCATGGCGCCTAGATCGGCTTTCGAGGCCCGCGGATCAAGCCGTGATTGAGCGGCTGAGCGCCGCATGGTCAAACTTGGCCATGTTCCGTGCGTCTGTGATCGTCGCCTTGCTCCTCGGTCTCGCGGCGTGCGGACGCGACGAGGCGCGCGCGCCGTTCGCCGAGAGCCGGGTTCCACCATCGCTGGGCGCGAGGTTCCAGCCCCCCGAGGGTTGGGCCTGGGGGTTCATCCGCACGGGCCTCAATCCCGTTCAGCGCTATGGCGTGGCCAGCACCTCGCGGGTTCCCCGCGCCATCGTGGTCATCACGCCCGGCTATGGCGAGAGCGCTGAGGTCTGGTTTGAGACGGTTCGCGACCTGGTGGCGGAGGGCTACACGGTCTGGATCCTCGACCGCGCCGGCCAAGGCGGGTCCGAGCGCTTCGTGCTGCCCCGGGATCTGGGTCACGCCCCCAACTTCGACCCCGACGTCACCGGCCTGATGCACCTCCTGAAGGTGGTGGTCCGCGCGCCGGATGAGACGCCGGTCGTGCTGCTGGGACACGCCGACGGCGCGGTCGTGGCCCTGGCGGCGGTCGAGGCGGGCCTGAGGGTCGACGGGGTCATCGCCTCCTCGCCCTGGCTGGAGCCGGGCGTCGCCCCATCGGTCGCCCTGCCCGGCGTCAACCGCCTGCCCCCGCCCGGCTGGCGGAGCTGGACCCGCGACGGACCCGACGACCTGGCGCGCAAGCACACTCACGACCCCTGGCGCGGCGCGGTCGGCCAGGCCTGGCAGACCGCCAATCCGGACCTACGGATGTCGGGTCCCAGCCGGGGCTGGACCGCCGCGCACCGCACCATGAGCCGCAAGGTGGCCAATCGCGCCGCCTCTGCGCGGACGTCCATCCTGATGCTGAACCCCGGTTCGGAGAGCGCGTCGCTATGCGCAAGGGCCCCGGAATGCCGGACGGTTCCGATCGCCGCGGCGCGCCGCGCCCTGCACTTGGAAGCCGATCCATGGCGCGGTATCTGGCGGACGGAGGTTTTGAAGTTCATCGCCAGCGCCGTCTCTGCACGTCGCGTTAATCCGTAATATCAATATGTTACGACCACATTTTGCCGCGAAACTAACGGTTCGGCCCTCACGGTCTGTAACATATCTTTTCAATGACGGGCCCGGGCGATAGGCTCCGCCGCAATGAGCATGGCGGGACGATCGGGGAGGTTGTCGCCTTTGTCGCGTAATCTGGAATCCACTGGGGCCGAGCTTTCGCTGTTCGACGCCCTCATCGCCGCGCGCGCCAAGTACGGCGCCAAGAAGCCGATCCTGGAAGACCAGGAGCGCAATCCGCTGACCTATACCGACCTGGTCCGCGGAGCCTTCGCCCTAGGCCGCAAGATCGCCGGCATGACCTCGCGGGGCGAGCACGTGGGCATCCTGCTGCCGTCCAGCTCGGCGGTCGTGGTCACGTTCTTCGGCCTGCACGCCTTCGGCCGCACGCCCACCATGCTGAACTTCACGGCGGGCATCCGTAATCTGAAGGCGGCCTGCGAGCTGGCCGGGGTCAAGCGCGTGCTGACGTCCCACCGCTTCGTCGAGCAGGGCAAGCTGCACGACCTGATCGACGCCCTGGAGACCGTGGCCCAGGTCACCTACCTTGAGGACGTGCGCGAGAAGATCGGCCTGGCCGACAAGCTCTACGCCGCGGCCGCGGCTGCCCTGCCGATGAATTTCCGCGCCGAGACCAAGCCCTCGGACCCCGGCGTCATCCTGTTCACCTCGGGCAGCTTCGGCGCCCCGCGCGGCGTTGTGCTGACCCAGGCCAACCTGATCGCCAATGTGAACCAGATCGCGGCCCACATTCCGCTCGACCCGTCATGGGTGATGTTCAATCCCCTGCCGACCTTCCACTGCTTCGGCCTGACCGGTGGAGCGCTGCTGCCGATCCTCAAGGGCATGAAGGCCTTCGAGTACCCATCGCCCCTGCACGTCAAGCAGATCCCGCCGCTGATCAAGGATACCGGCGCCTCGATCCTGTTCGCCACCGACACCTTCCTGAACCAGTACGCCCGCGCCGCCGATCCGGGCGAGCTCTCGGGCCTGCAGTTCATCGTTTGCGGCGCTGAAAAGGTTCGCGAAGAGACCCACAACCTGATCCGTGACCGGTTCGGTGACGTGCCGGTGCTGGAGGGCTACGGCGCGACCGAGGCCGCTCCGGTGATCGCGGTGAACAAGCCCACCGACAACCGTCGCGGTACGGTCGGCGGCCTGCTGCCCGGCATCGAGACCCGGCTGGAGCCGGTGGAGGGCATCCCGGGCGGCGGGCGGCTGTTTGTGCGCGGGGCCAACATCATGGCGGGCTACCTGACAGCGGGCGGCGTGATCGAGTCCCCGCCCGACGGCTGGCACGACACCGGCGACGTGGTCGACATCACCGAGGACGGCTGGATCAAGATCCTCGGCCGGGTGAAGCGCTTCGCCAAGGTGGGTGGTGAGATGGTCTCGCTGACGGCCGCCGAGGACATCGCCACCGCCGTCTGGCCCAACAGCCGCCACGCGGTGATCGCCATGCCCGACGCCAAGAAGGGCGAGCGCCTGGTGCTGGTCACCGACCGCCGCGATGCGGACTCGACCCCGTTGGTGGCCCACGCCCAGGCGATCGGCGCGCCCGAACTGGCCGTGCCGCGCAAGATCATCAAGGTGACCGAGGTCCCGGTGCTTGGCACCGGCAAGACCGACTATGTGGCGATCCAGCGGATGGCGGAAGCCGACGGACTGCGCGCCGCCTGACGATCAACGCGGCCGCGGGGCCGTCTAGGGGGAGACCTTTATGCCGAACCTCAGCCTTTGGACGCCGCGGGTGCTCAGCATCCTGCGGTTGATCACCGCCCTGCTCTTCATGCAGCACGGCTTGATGAAGCTGTTCGACTTCCCGGGGCCGCAGCCGGGCGCGCCCGATCCCCTGCCGCCGATCCTGATGGCGGCCGCCTGGCTCGAAGTGATCGGCGGCGGCCTGATCGCCGTCGGCCTCTTCACCCGCATCGTGGCGTTCGTCTGCTCGGGTCAGATGGCGGTGGCCTATATCGTCGCCCATGGCAGCCAGGGCTTCTGGCCCGCGCTGAACCAGGGCGAACTGGCGATCATGTTCTGCTTCGTCTTCCTCTATCTGGTGTTCGCGGGGGGCGGAGCCTGGAGCATCGACGCCCAGGTCCGTAAGCGGCCCTGAGTGGAATCAGGTTGCGGCGGGCAAACTCAAGGCTTCCAGCGCGCGACCGACACTGCCGGCCGCAGCTTGAGTCTGCTCGCTCAAGGCTTTGATTTCTTGAGCGATCACGGCGAAGCTGCGGCCCGCCTCGCCGGCCCGAGCCGCCTCAATGAGGGCGTTGAAGGCGATCAGCTTGACGCGCAGGCCGAGCGTCTCGATCTCCGACAGCGTCGAGACGGCCATGCGGCGGGCCTCCTCGGTGTGCGCCTTCTCCGACCGAATGGCCGTCGAGAGGTCGGCCTCGAAGGCGCGCGCAATGCGGTTCAAAGCGGCGAGCAACTCGCCAGCCGTCAGGTCCGCGAGGGCGACCAGCTGCGGCTGGGCGGGATCGCCGCGCCCGAGCCGAAGCGCGCAGTCTTCGGCCTCGACGGCGAACCGCTCGATGAGCTTGAGATAGGCGCTCTCCTCGCCGTGGAGTAGGCGGCCCACACTTTGTGAGAACAGGGGCGGCAGGTCGGTCGCGGCGTCACCTTCGACCAGGATGCGGCTGTTGGTGCGGAACTCGGCCAGGGCTTCGGCGGCCTTGCGTATCAAGTCCTCCCGCGATCGTGGCGAGGATGCTCCACAGCTGAGGCCCAGGAACATGACGGTGCGGTGCGACAGCATCCGCTGCTTGCCAGAGAGGTTGATCAGGGCGCCGAGCGCGGCGCGCTCTCGATCGACCGCCTCAGCCCGCCGATCGGCGCTTCCACCTGGCTCGCTGGCCGATGTGATCGTACGCCCGGCCACCATGGCGCAACACATCCTACCGCTCCATTAGCGACCCCGGACCGGTCACCCCGTCCCTTATGTCCTCAACCTTCGATGGAACAGGCACGCGCGCAGGTCCACCCGTCGACGGTGAAGCTCATACAAATGTTCGCTTCATATCGTCCGGCGCCTTCGGCGTAGGCGCCGGGGGTTAGAACCGGTGCAATCCGTGGGCCGAAGGGCCTGCGTGGGTCAGATGTGCAGGACCCGGCCGTAGGCGTCGAGGACGGACTCGTGCATCGCCTCGCTCATGGTCGGGTGCGGGAAGACCGTGGCCATCAGCTCGGCCTCGGTGGCCTCCAGGGTGATCGCCAAGGTGAAGCCCTGGATCATCTCGGTGACCTCCGCCCCGATCAGGTGCGCGCCGATCAGCGCCCCGGTCTTCTCGTCGAAAACGGTCTTCACAAAGCCTTCGAGCTCGCCCGAGGCGATGGCCTTGCCATTCACCCGGAACGGGAAGCGGCCGACCTTGATCGCGAGCCCCTGCTCCTTGGCCTGGGCCTCGGTCAGGCCCACCGAGGCGATCTGCGGGTTCGAATAGGTGCAGCCCGGGATCGGGGAGGTCAGGTTGGCGGGCTTGAGGCCCGCGATGTGCTCAATGCAATGCACGCCCTCGTGGCTGGCCTTGTGGGCGAGCCAGGGGGGACCGGCCACATCGCCGATGGCGTAGAGGCCCGCGACGCCGGTGCCGCCGTGGCCGTCGGTGACCACGTGGCTCTTCTCGATCTTCACGCCCAGGCCCTCGAGGCCCAGGTCCTCGACATTGCCGGCGATGCCCACGGCGACGATGGCGACGTCGGCGGCGAGCGTCTCGGTCTTGCCGCCGGCCTCAAGCTCGATCGACACGCCGGTCCTTGACGTCGTCAACTTCTTGACGCTGGCCCCGACGCGGAACTTCAGGCCCCGCTTCTCGAAGGCCTTGTGGGCGGCCTTGGAAACCTCCTCGTCCTCCACCGGCAGGATACGCGGCAGGGCCTCGACGACGGTCACTTCCGAACCCAGGGCCCGGTAGAAGCTGGCGAATTCGATGCCGATGGCGCCCGAGCCGATCACCACCAGGGTCTTGGGCGTGGTCTTGGGGACCATGGCTTCGCGATAGGTCCAGACCCGTTCGCCGTCCGGCGCCAGGCCGATGGCCGGGATCGTGCGCGCCCGCGCCCCGGTCGCCAGGATCACGTGCTTGGCCTGGGCGCTGCGCGAGCCGCCGGCCTTGAGCGCCACCACGACCTTGGGAGCCCCCTGTCCCTTCTCGAGCTTGGCGATCCCCTCGATCACCTCGATCTTGTGCTTCTTCATCAGGAAGGCGACGCCGGCGTTGAGCTGGCCGGCCACCTTGCGAGAGCGTTCGATGACCTTGGAGAAGTCGAACGAAGCCTTCTCCACCTTCACGCCGTAGTCGGACAGGTGGCTCAGGTTCTCGTAGGCCTCGCCGGACTTGAGCAGGGCCTTGGTGGGGATGCATCCCCAGTTCAGGCAGATGCCGCCCAGGGCCTCGCGCTCGACGATGGCGGTCTTAAAGCCGAGCTGGCTGGCGCGGATGGCGGTCACATAGCCGCCCGGCCCCGAACCGATGACGATGACGTCGAAATCCATGTGGCTAGCCTCAGACGATCATCGTGATGGGATCTTCGATCAGGGCCTTGAAGGCCTGCAGCCAACGGGCCCCGATGGCCCCGTCGACCACCCGATGATCGCAGGTGAGCGTGACGGTCATCACCGTGGCGACCTTGAGCTCACCGTTCTTGACGACCGGCCGCTGCTCGCCCGCCCCCACCGACAGGATGCAGCCCTGCGGTTCGTTGATGATCGAGGCGAACGACTTGATGCCGAACATGCCCAGGTTGGACACCGAGAAGGTGCCGCCCTGGAACTCTTCGGGCTTCAACTTGCGGGTCCGGGCGCGCTCGGCCAGGTCCTTGGCTTCAACGGCGATCTGGGCCAGGCCCTTGGTCTCGCACTTGCGGATGATCGGGGTGATCAGGCCACCGTCGATGGCCACCGCCATGGCGATGTCGGCGTTGTGGTGCATGGCGATGCCTTCGGGCGAATAGGAGGCGTTGGCCTCCGGCACCCGCGCCAGGGCCACGGCCGCGGCCTTCAGCACGAAATCGTTGACGCTGACCTTGACCCCCTGCTTCTCCAGCATGGCGTTGATCTTGGTCCGCGCCGCCAGCAGGCCGTCGATCTCCAGATCGATGGTCAGCGGGAAGTGCGGGATGTCGCGGAAGCTGTCGGTCATCCGCCGGGCGACGGTCTTCTTCATGCCGTCCAGGGGCACGAGGTCGTAGGTCCCGTCGGGGATGCCCATCTGGGCCAGGCTCTGGACCTGGCGGGCCGGCGCGGGCGCTCCGGCGGCCGGCGCCGCGGCGGGGGTCTTGGCTGAGGGCGTGGCGCCCTCGACGTCGCGCTTGATGATCCGGCCGTGCGGGCCGGAACCCACGACCTTGGCGAGGTCCAGGCCCTTCTGCTCGGCGATCCGGCGGGCCAGGGGCGAGGCGAAGACCCGTTCGCCGTTGGTCTGGGCTGCGGGGGCCTGGGCCGCAGAGGTCTGGGCCGCAGGCGCGGCCTTGGCGGCCGGCGCGGGCTCAGCCGCCGCGGGTTTGGCCGCTTCGGCCTTGGGCGCTTCGGCCTTCGGAGCCTCGGCCTTGGGCGCGGGCGGTGCGGAGCCGGAGTCCTCGCCGGAGAGGCGGGCGATCGGGGTGTTGACCTTCACCCCCTCGGAGCCTTCCGCCACCAGGATGTCTTCGATGACGCCCTCGTCGACGGCCTCCACCTCCATGGTGGCCTTGTCGGTCTCGATCTCGGCGATCACGTCTCCCGAGGAGACCTTGTCGCCCTTCTTCACGTGCCACTTGGCGAGCGTGCCCTCCTCCATGGTGGGAGACAGGGCGGGCATCAGGACGTCGATGGACATGGCTTTTCTGAACTCGTCAGGAAGGTTCGAGCGACAGGCGCGCCAGCTGGTCGGCGTTGGCCTCCCAGTTGGCGCCGTCGAAGGCGGTGATCTCGAGGCGCAGGGCCTCGTCCAGGCAGCGGGCGTTGACCGACCAGCCATCCGGGTTGGAGCGCGGGCGATAGAAGCTCTTGATCCCGCACTCCGAGCAGAACAGGTGACGCGCCACCCGGCTGTTGAAGGTGTATTCCGCGAGCCGCTCGGCGCCCTTGGTCAGCCGAAACCGGCTCTCCGATACGATGACGTGCAGATAGCCCGTCTTGGCGCACATGGAGCAGTTGCAGCTCTGCGCCTCGACGACCTCAGGCAAGGCCACCTCGAACCGGACGCCGCCGCAATGGCAGCCCCCGGCGCGCCAGGTGAAGGGGTCGGTCATTTGTAGCAGACCGCCTTGGCCGCCTTGACGATGTCCTCCACAGACGGCAGCGACAGGGCCTCCAGGTTGGCCGCGTAGGGCAGCGGTACGTCCTTCTGGCAGACCCGCGCAGGCGGGGCGTCCAGATAGTCGAAGCCGTGCTCGATCACCCGGGCGATCACCTCGGCGCCGACGCCCATGGGCCCCCAGCCTTCCTCGGCGGTGACTAGGCGGTTGGTTTTCTTGACGCTCTCGACGATGGTCGCGTGGTCGAGCGGTCGCAGGGTGCGCAGGTCGATGACCTCGGCGTCGATCCCCTCGGCCGCCAACTCCTCGGCCGCCTTGAGCGCCAGGCCGACCATCCGCGAGTGGGCGGTGATGGTGACGTCCTTGCCGACCCGGCGGACCTTGGCCTTGCCGATCGGCACGAGCCAGTCGATTCCCTCCGGGACGTCGAACTCCTGGCCGTACATCATCTCGTGCTCGAGGAAGACGACGGGGTTCGGGTCGCGGATCGCGGCCTTCATCAGGCCCTTGGCGTCGGCCGCGTCGTAGGGCGCCACGACCTTCAGACCCGGCACCTGGGCGTACCAGGAGGAATAGTCCTGGCTGTGCTGGGCGCCGACGCGGGAGGCCGCGCCGTTCGGTCCGCGGAACACGACCGAGCATTTGATCTGGCCGCCCGACATGTAGAGGGTCTTGGCCGCCGAATTGATGATGTGGTCGATCGCCTGCATGGCGAAGTTCCAGGTCATGAACTCGATGATCGGCTTGAGGCCGGCCATGGCCGCGCCCACGCCCAGCCCGGCGAAGCCGTGCTCGGTGATCGGGGTGTCGATGACCCGCTTGTCGCCGAACTCCTGGAGCAGATCGCGCGAGACCTTGTAGGCGCCCTGGTACTGGGCGACTTCCTCGCCCATCAGGAACACCTTGTCGTCGGCGCGCATCTCCTCGGCCATGGCGTCGCGCAGGGCGTCGCGAATGGTGGTCTTGACCAGCTTGACGCCCTCCGGAAGCTCCGGGTCGCGCAGCTCGACCTTCGGGGCGACGGGGGCGGCCGGCGAGGCGGCCACGGTTGGTTGCGGCTGCGGGGCTTCGGCGACGGCTTTGGCCTTGGCCTCGCCGTTGGACTTGGGCGGCGGAGGCGCCGCGCCGTCGCCGCCGGACAGCCGGGCGATGGGCGTGTTGACCTTCACCTCCTCGGTGCCTTCGGCGACCAGAATCTCCTCGATCACGCCTTCGTCGACAGCCTCGACCTCCATGGTCGCCTTGTCGGTCTCGATCTCAGCGATCACGTCGCCGGAACGTACGGAATCGCCCTTCTTCACGTGCCACTTGGCGAGCGTGCCCTCCTCCATGGTGGGAGACAGGGCGGGCATCAGGACGTCGGTCACTGGGCGGCCTCCAGGTAGACGTCCGTATAGAGCTCGGAGGGGTCCGGTTCGGGACTGGTGCGGGCGAACTCGGCGGCGTCGGCGACGATGCGCTTGACCTCCGCGTCGATGGCCTTCAGGGCGACCTCGTCGGCCCAGCCGCGCTTGGTGAGCAGCTCCTGGGCGTGGTCGATGGGGTCGCGGGTCTTACGGACCTCGTCGACCTCGTCGCGGGTGCGGTACTTGGCCGGGTCGCTCATGGAGTGGCCGCGATAGCGGTAGGTCTTCATCTCGAGGATGTAGGGCCCCTTGCCCGAACGGGCGTGGGCGGCGGCCTTGCCGGCCGCGGCCTTGACCGCCAGCACGTCCATGCCGTCGACCTCCTCGCCCGGGATCAGGAACGAGGCGCCGCGCTTGTGCAGGCGCGTCTCGGCGGAGGAGCGCTCGATGGAGGTGCCCATGGCGTACTGGTTGTTCTCGATCACGTAGACGACCGGCAGGTTCCAGAGCTGGGCCATGTTGAAGCTCTCATAGACCTGACCCTGGTTGGCCGCCCCGTCTCCGAAATAGGTGAAGCTGACCTTCTTGTTGTCCCGGTAGTGGTTGGCCAGCGCCAGGCCCGTGCCCAGCGCCACCTGGGCGCCTACGATGCCGTGACCGCCGTAGAAATCGGCCTCGGTCGAGAACATGTGCATCGACCCGCCCTTGCCCTTGGACGATCCGCCGGCCCGGCCGGTCAGCTCGGCCATGACCTCGCGCGGATCCATGCCGCAGGCCAGCATGTGGCCATGGTCGCGGTAACCGGTGATCACCTGATCCCCCGGCTCCTTGATCGCCTGGACGCCGACCGCGATCGCCTCCTGACCGATGTAGAGATGGCAGAAGCCGCCGATCAGGCCCATGCCGTAAAGCTGTCCCGCCCGCTCCTCGAAGCGGCGGATCAGCAGCATGTCGCGATAGTATTTGAGAAGCTCGTCCTGGGTCACAGGTCCTTCTACAACACCATTGACACCGGTGTCAGCACTCTTCCGCCGAGCAGCAGAGCCCGCTTGCCCACGCGCCATTCGTCTCTCCCGTAGGATTGCATCATCGCGGTTACGCTCCGCGTTTCCGGTTGCCTAGAACGACTGAGTCCGCCCTAAGGCTTCAAGCGGATCACATAGTCGTTCGGATGCGCGAAGCCTAGCAGGGAACGGGCGCGTTCTTCCAGAAGATCGGCCGAAAGGCTCGTATCTCTCAGAAGCTGAGCACGCGCCTCCAAATCCTGCCTCTGGGTACGCAGAACCGCCAGTTCCTGGGTCTTTGCCGCAAGTGTGGCGTCGCGCTGGGTTGACGACAGGAGGCCCCGCTCACCCGTGAAGGCGTGGTACCCGAAATAGAAGATCAGGAACGCCAGGGCCGCTGTGGGCAAATAGGAACGAAGGCGGGCGAGCACGGGCGAATCTGAGACTCCTGAACACCGCTATCTCACGCATTCGTGCTTAATTTCAGGTTACGCCGCCCTCTTCCGGGCCCTGCGGCGAAAGCAACACCGCCACGACCATGTCGGCTGTGACATTGAACAGCGTCTTGAACATGTCGGGAATCGAGTCGATGGCGATCAGCAGGGCCAGGCCCTCCAGCGGCAGGCCCAGCGCCGAATAGAGCGGCGCCTGCAGCATCAGGCCCGCGGACGGCACGCCGGGCGTCGTGGCGCCGATCAGGACGCCCGCGCCGGCGCTGGCGAGGATGGCGAAGGGCGTGAGGTCGAGGCCGTAGAGCCGGCTCACGAAGGCCACGCCCAGGATCGTGGCGATGGCGTGCTGCAGTTTGAAGGTCGAGACCGCCACGGGCAGCACCAGGTCGGCCACTTGGGGACGCAGGCGCAGGTCGTCGTGGCCGGCCTTGATCAGCGCCGGCAAGCTGGCCAGGGAGGACCGGGAGCTCAGCCCGACCGCCTGGACCGGCAGCATGGCCACGGCGAACCGCCGCCAGCCGACCCGGCCGCCGAACACCGCCACGGGGTAGAGCATCAGGGTTCCGAGTAGATAGAGCCCGATCGATACGGCCAGGAAATAGCCGACCGCCCCTGCCCCGGCGGCGCCCAGATTGACGCCGAGCGCGAAGCCCAGGGCCAGGACCCCGATCGGCGCCAGGGCCACGACCCAGCGGACCAGGATGAGCATCACGTCGGCCACGGCGCGGAACGCCTCGACCACCCGCGTTCGGGTCGCGGGCGGCGCGTGGGCCGTGGCCAGGGCGAAGGCGACGGTGAACACCAGCAGCGGCAGCAGGGCGGCGTCGGCGGCGGCCTTGACGACGTTGGAGGGCACCAGGGAGACCAGCCATTCGCTGGCGGTGACCGGCGCGGCGGGCGGCGGCTGGGCCGCCTGGGCCATCAGGGCGGTCGTGGCGGCCGGGTCCAGCCTCACCGCGCTCATCAGCGCTGGACTGACCGCGAAGCTGGCCAAGGTGAAGGCGACCAGCAGGCCCAGGAACAGCAGGACCATCCGCAGGCTCAGCGCGCCCGTCTGCTTGAGGTCGCCCGATCCGGCGATGGCGACCACCAGCAGCGGGACGATCAGCGGGATGACGGTCATGCGCAGGGCGTTGACCCAGAGCTGGCCGACCGGGGCCACGATCTCCTGCGCCCTGGCGCCCCAGGGGCTACCGTGTCCCAGGACCCCCAGTGTCAAGCCGATCGCCAGGGCGGCGATCACCCAAGCCGCCGATGAAGTCGCAAGCCGTCTCATCGCCGCCCCTGAGCCCCTGTTGGAGGAGCCTACAGGGGCTCAGCAACGATTTGAAACAGGCTACAGGTGCTTGATCGCCCTGGCGCCCAGATAGATGGCCTGGTCGCCCAGTTCTTCCTCGATCCGCAGGAGCTGGTTGTACTTGGCGGTGCGATCCGAGCGCGACAGGGAGCCGGTCTTGATCTGCCCGCAGTTGGTGGCCACGGCCAGGTCGGCGATGGTGGCGTCCTCGGTCTCGCCCGAGCGGTGGCTCATCACCGCGGTGTAGGCGGCGCGATGGGCCATATCCACGGCGTCCAGGGTCTCCGACAGGGTGCCGATCTGGTTGACCTTGACCAGGATCGAGTTGGCCAGGCCCTGCTGGACGCCCAGCGCCGAGAGCCGCGCCGGGTTGGTCACGAAGAGATCGTCGCCCACCAGCTGGATCTTGGCGCCCAGCTTGTCGGTGAGCAGCTTCCAGCCCTCGAGGTCGTCTTCGGCCATGCCGTCCTCAATGGTGACGATCGGGAACTTGGCCACCAGGCCGGCCAGGTAGTCGACCATGCCGCCCGGATCGAGGCTCTTGCCCTCCCCGTCCATGACGTACTTGCCGCCCTTGAAGAATTCCGTGGAGGCCGCGTCCAGGCCCAGGTGGAAATCGTCGCCGGCTTTGTAGCCCGCCGCCTGACCGGCCTTGACGATGAAGGCCAGGGCCTCCTCGGCCGAGCCGATGTTGGGCGCGAAGCCGCCCTCGTCGCCGACATTGGTGTTGTGGCCGGCGTCGTGCAGCGCCTTCTTCAGCGCGTGGAAGATTTCGGCGCCCATGCGCAGACCCTCGGCGAAGGTGTCGGCGCCGGTGGGCAGGATCATGAATTCCTGGATGTCGATCGGGTTGTCGGCGTGGGCGCCACCATTGATGATGTTCATCATCGGCACCGGCAGGACGCGGGCTGAGACACCGCCCACGTACTTGTAGAGCGGCAGACCGGCGCTGATCGCCGCGGCCTTGGCGGCGGCCAGGCTGACGCCCAGGATCGCGTTGGCGCCGAGGCGCGACTTGTTGGGCGTGCCGTCCAGTTCGATCAGCAGCTTGTCGAGGCGGCGCTGGTCCTCGGCGTCGACGCCGCAAAGCGCATCGTAGATCTCGCCGTTGACCGCATCGACCGCCTGCAGGACGCCCTTGCCGAGATAGCGTTTCTTATCGCCGTCCCGTTTCTCCACCGCCTCGTGGGCGCCGGTGGAGGCGCCGGAGGGCACCGCCGCGCGGCCCATGGCGCCGTCTTCCAGGATCACGTCAACCTCGACCGTCGGGTTGCCGCGGCTGTCCAGGATCTCCCGGGCGGTGATGTCGACGATCTCGGTCATGGAAGCTCCTTGGCGTTTCGCCGGGACCCTTAGCCAGCTTCGACCGTCGGGGCAATCTTGGGCGGCCCTTGAGCTTGGTGCGGGTTCGTGGCGTGTTGGACGGCGTGAGCGACGCCTTCGTCCTGCTGGAAGATGGAAAGCCCGTGGCCCAGGCGCGCGGCGACCTGGTCGTGCCGTGGTGGAGCTTCGGCAAGACGGTGATCGCCGCGACCGCGCTGCGCCTGGTCGAGCAAGGCCGACTCTCGCTGGACGATGGCCGCGACGGCTCCACGCTGCGCCAGCTGCTGACGCATGAGGCGGGTCTGGGCGACTACGGCGGGCTTCCGGCCTATCACCGCGCCGTGGCCGGCGGCGACGCGCCCTGGACTCGCGACGAGATGCGGGCCCGCGCCAGGGCCGACCGCCCGGTCTTTGGCCCCGGCGAGGGCTGGGCCTATTCGAACATCGGATATCTGGCGGCCCGCGAGCGGATCGAGCAGGCCTACGGCGGCGATCTCGGCGACGCCGCGCGGGCGCTGGTGCTGGCGGCGTTGGACGTCGAAGGCGCACGACTGGCCCGGACCGCCGACGACCTGGACGGCGTCCGCATGGGCTCGGCGCAGGGCTATGATCCAGCCTGGGTCTATCACGGCCTGTTCGTCGGCCCGCTCCTCGCCGCCGCAGAGGTCCTGGATGGGCTCTTTGGGCCAAGCTCGCCGCTGTCGGAGGCGTCCCAAGCCTTGATGCTGAAACGTCTGGAACTGCCAGAACACAATCGCCCCCCGTGGGCGCTTGCAGCCTATGGGCTTGGCCTAATGTGCCCCACGACGACGCAGGGCTGGACGGCCGCGGGCCACACCGGCGGCGGGCCCGGCAGTGTCGTGGCTGTCTATCGCCGAACCGACGGGCCGAGACGCGCCGCCGCAGCGTTCTCGCTGGGGGACGACCAGACGCCGGTCGAGCGCCGCGTTCTCGATCTCCTGGCGGATGGCCCGCCTTGACTTGAGCCGGCGCACTCCGATTCATGCGCCCATGCTGCTCACCGAAAAGACCGCCGACGGCGTCGCCGTCGTGACCCTGAACCGGCCCGAGGCCATGAACGCGCTCTCCAAGGCGCTCCGGGCCGCCCTGCACGAGGCGCTGGTGGCGCTGGAGGCTGACCCCGAGGTGCGGGTGATCGTCCTGACCGGCGCGGGCGAACGCGCCTTCACGGCCGGCCTGGACCTCAAGGAGTTGGGCGGCGACCCGGATGGCCTGCGCGCCGCCAACGCCGTCGAGCCCTCCGAAAACCCCGCCTGGGCGGTCATCGCCAGCAAGAAGCCGGTGATCGGCGCGATCAACGGCGTGGCCATCACCGGTGGGTTCGAGCTGGCCCTGGCCTGCGACGTGCTGATCTGCTCGACCAACGCCCGGTTCGCCGACACCCATGCGCGGGTCGGGATCACGCCGGGCTGGGGCCTCTCGCAGAAGCTGTCGCGCGCCATCGGCCCCTATCGCGCCAAGGAGCTCTCGCTCAGCGGCAACTTCCTCGACGCCAAGACCGCCTATGAGTGGGGCCTGGCCAACCGCGTGGTGGAGCCGGCCGACCTGATGCCTGCGGCGCGGAAACTCGCCTCGGAAATGGCTACGATCGATACCGAGATGCTGGTGACCTACAAGGCGATGATCGACGACGGGTACGAGCTGTCCCTGCGCCGTGGCCTGGAGCTGGAGCACGCCCGCTCCACGGTCCACAACCGGCACGTGACCCCCGAGATGGTCGAGGCCCGCCGCGCGGCGATCCAGGCGCGGGGAAGGACCCAGAAACCCAGTTAGGAGACGGCCGATGACCTTCCAGAGCTGCACACCCCTGCTGAATGTCGGCAGCATCGAGCGTTCGCTCGGCTTCTGGCGCGATCTGGTCGGCTTCGAGGTGGTCGGCAAGTTCGAGGAAGCCGGCGTGCTGCGGTGGATCCGCCTCAGGTCCGGCGACGTCGACCTAATGCTCAACGCGCCCGACAAGGTGCGGGGCAAGGCGCGGGCGGTCCCGGACACCTACACTGACGCGGTGCTCTATTTCGCCGTGCCGTCGGTCCAGGCCATGTGCGAGGTCCTCCGCGCCAAGGGCTTCGACGCGCCAGACCCCAAGACGGAGGACTACGGCGTCGAAGAGGTGCTGCTGCGCGACCCGGACGGCTACGAGGTCGCCTTCACCAGCCCGACAGCGGGCTAGGCGGAAAACGAAAACTGCCCCGATCGCTGGGCGAACGGAGCAGTCACGTGTCTCGATAGGGCCGGTGCGACGCCGAACGGCGTCGCGAGGACGACTAGTCTTCCTTCGGCGTCATGACCTGGCGGCCTTTGTACATGCCGGTCTTCAGGTCGATGTGGTGGGGGCGCTTCAGTTCGCCGGTTTCCTTGTCTTCGACATAGGAATTGGCGCCGAGGGCGTGGTGCGAGCGCCGCATGTTGCGCCGCGACGGGGATACTTTGCGCTTAGGAACGGCCATGGGAGGATCTCGCAGGCGTGGAAAATAGAGACGGCGGCCGAACGACCGGCCGCCGACGTGAGCGCGGGTGTATGCCCCAAAGCCTGCTTCGTTTCAAGCCTCGCCCGAAAACAGCTTCACGAGCCGCTTCGGCGCCACATTGAGCCAGGCCAGTTTCAGCAGCAAAGCCAGGGTGTCGAGGTCGGTTTTCTCAAACCAGACATAGGTCCAGCCGTGCTGCGGATACCACTCGGCCTCCACGACGATCCCCGGATGGGCGGCGACCAGGTTGAGCTGATCTTCCCGGTCCAGCTTCAGGACGATTCGCGGCCGGTCGAGGTGGACCGTGCAGTAGATCTTCTTGTTCACCCGGAATGACGGGATGCCGTGATGGTCGGCCTCGTAGCCTTCGGGCAGATCGAGGGCCAGGCGCCGGATGTCGTCGCGGGTGGGCATGGCGTGAGCCTCGCCCGGAATGCCCGCCTAGACCAGCCGGCTCCGTTCCTTGGCCGCGCCGATGAAGCTCGCGAACAGCGGATGCGGGTCGAAGGGACGGCTCTTCAGCTCCGGATGAAACTGCACGCCGACGAACCAGGGGTGGTCGGCCCGCTCGCAGATCTCCGGCAACACCCCGTCCGGCGACAGGCCGGAGAAGGACAGGCCCGTCCGCTCGATGGCGTCCCTGTAGTCGATATTGACCTCGTAGCGGTGCCGGTGGCGCTCGCTGATGGTCGGACCGCCATAGATGCCGGCGACCTTGGAGTTGGCCGCCAGGACCGCATCGTACGCCCCCAGGCGCATGGTGCCGCCCAGGGCGTCGCCCTCCTTGCGGACCTCGCGCTCGTTGCCGCGGGTCCACTCGGTCATCAGGCCGACGATGGGCTCCGATGTCGGGCCGAACTCGGTCGATGAGGCGTGCTTGATGCCCGCCAGGTTCCGGGCCGCCTCGATCATGGCCATTTGCATCCCGAAGCAGATGCCGAAATAGGGCACCTCGTGCTCGCGGGCGAACTGGACGGCGCGGATCATTCCCTCCGAACCGCGCTCGCCGAAGGCGCCGGGGACCAGGACCCCGTGCACGCCGGTCAGGCGCTCGGAGATCAGCCCCTCCTCCCGCTCGAAGGCCTCGCCCTCGATCCAGTCGAACTTGACGCGGACATTGCTGGCCACGCCCCCGTGGATCAGCGCCTCGACCAGCGATTTATAGGCGTCGGTCAGGCCGGTGTACTTGCCGACGATGGCGATGTTGACCTCGCCGTCGGGGTTGGTCAGGGCGTTGGAGATCGCCTGCCAGCGCGAGAGGTCGGGCGCCGGGGCGGTCTCGCTCATGCCGAACACGTCCAGCACTTCGCGGTCCAGGCCCTGGGCGTGATAGTCCAGCGGCACGTGGTAGATGTTGGGGCTGTCCATCGCCTGGATCACGGCGCTCTCGCGGACATTGCAAAACAGGCCGATCTTGCGCCGTTCGCTCTCCGGGATCGGCTGCTCGCAGCGGCACAGCAGGATGTCGGGCTGGATCCCGATGGACCGCAACTCCTTGACCGAGTGCTGGGTCGGCTTGGTCTTCATCTCCCCGGCCGTCTTGATGTAGGGCAGCAGGGTCAGGTGGATGTAGCAGGCGTGGCCGCGGGGCAGTTGCTGGCCGAGCTGGCGGATCGCCTCGAAGAACGGCAGGCCCTCGATGTCGCCGACCGTGCCGCCGATCTCGACCAGCACGAAGTCGACGCCCTCGCCCGGATCGCTCAGCACGAAATTGCGGATCTCGTCGGTGACGTGGGGGATCACCTGGACCGTCGCGCCCAGATAGTCGCCGCGCCGCTCCTTCTCGATGATCGTCTTGTAGATCTGGCCCGTGGTGATGTTGTCGGCCTTGGTGGCGTTCACCCCCGTGAAGCGCTCGTAGTGGCCGAGGTCCAGATCGGTCTCAGCCCCGTCGTCGGTCACGAAGACCTCGCCGTGCTGATAGGGGCTCATCGTCCCTGGATCGACGTTCAGATAGGGGTCGAGCTTGCGCAGGCGCACGCCGTAGCCGCGAGCCTGCAGCAAGGCCCCGAGGGCGGCGGAAGCGAGACCTTTTCCCAAGGAGGAGACCACGCCGCCGGTGATGAAAATGTACCGGGTCATGGGCGTTCAGATTAGCTCTGATTCGGAGACGGCGCCCCGTGGTGATTCGCATTGAGCTGTGGATCGCACCGCCTGGGCCTGCGGCATCTTGGCCAATACATGGCCTGAGGGCCGCTTTCGCGGCCCTTGGGTTGGTTTCACGATCACACTGAACTCAGGGGTTGGACGGCGCGGGGGCGGGCGCGGGCGCGGCCGGCTGTTCACCGGCGAAGGGGTTGCGGACCTGCGGCGTCGGAGCCGTCAGGGGCGTGGGCGCCGCCGTGGCGGGCTGGGTCGGCGCCGGAGCCGCCGGCCGGTTCAGGCTGTTGGGGTCGATGGCGTCGATCTTCAGGTTGTCGACCACCGAGGAGGCGCCGCGCTCGCTGCCGGCCAGCAGGGTCAGGGCCAAGCTCAGCACGAAGAACACCGTGCCCAGGATCCAGGTGATCCGCGTGAGCAGGTCGCCGGCGCCTCGCGCGCTCATGAAGCCGGTGGGCCCGCCGCCCATGCCGAGCGCGCCGCCTTCGGAGCGCTGCAGCAGCACCACGCCGATGAGCGAGATGCAGACGATGATGTGGATGGTGAGCAGAATGCCGAGCAGCATGACGTGGTCCGATGCGTTCGGGCGGTCGCCCGCGCCGAAA
>NZ_JAUYNW010000132.1 GCF_030698145.1 Phenylobacterium sp.
GATGTCGGCATAGGCCATCGCCTTCGCGCCGCCGGCCTTGGCCAGGATCATCGTGATCGCCGCCGTCAACGTCGTCTTGCCATGGTCAACGTGACCAATCGTGCCGATGTTGCAATGCGGCTTGTTGCGTTCGAACTTTTCTTTGGCCATTTCAAGCTCCAGCCCTGTTTGGGCTTGTCCTCTAAACTAGGGTTGGGCCCGAACGATCTCCGAGGAGATCGTTCAAACTTTTAGTGGGCGTATTTCCGAGGAAAAACGCTACGCGTACTTCTTGATCACTTCGTCGGCGACGTGTTGCGGCACCGGATTGTAGTGGTCGTACTGCATGGTGAAGGCGGCGCGGCCCTGCGACATGCCGCGAAGCGTGTTCACATAGCCGAACATGTTGGCCAGCGGCACGAAGGCGTTGACGACGATCGCGTTACCGCGCGTGTCCTGGCCCTGGATCATGCCGCGGCGGCCGTTCAGATCGCCGATGACCGAGCCCAGATACTCTTCCGGGGTCACGACCTCGACGGCCATGATCGGCTCGAGCAGCTTGGGAGCGCCCTTCTCGCGCAGTTCCTTGAAGGCGGCGCGCGACGCGATTTCGAAGGCCAGCACGCTGGAGTCGACGTCGTGATACTTGCCGTCCGTCAGGGTCGCCTTGAAGTCGATCAGCGGGAAGCCGGCCAGCAGGCCGTTGTCCTTCACCGACGCCAGGCCCTTTTCGACACCGGGGATGTAGTCCTTCGGGATCGCGCCGCCGACGATGGAGTTCTCGAACACGAAGCCCGAGCCGGGTTCGCCGGGCTCGAAGGTGATCATGACGCGGGCGAACTGGCCCGTACCGCCGGTCTGCTTCTTGTGGGTGTAGTCGATGTCGACCTTGCGGCCGAGGCTCTCGCGATAGGCCACCTGCGGCGCGCCGATATTGGCCTCGACCTTGTAGGTCCGCTTCAGGATGTCGATCTTGATGTCAAGGTGCAGCTCGCCCATGCCCTTCAGGATCGTCTGGCCCGACTCGAAGTCGGTGGAGACGGTGAAGGACGGATCCTCGGCGGCCAGCTTCTGCAGGGCGACGCCCAGCTTTTCCTGGTCGGCCTTGGACTTGGGCTCCACGGCGATCTCGATGACCGGCGCGGGGAACTCCATCTTCTCCAGGATCACCGGCGACTTGTTGGGGTCGCACAGGGTGTCGCCGGTGCGGGTGTCCTTCAGGCCGGCCAGGGCGACGATGTCGCCGGCATAGGCTTCCTTGATGTCTTCGCGGTTGTTGGAGTGCATCAGCAGCATGCGGCCGACGCGTTCCTTCTTGTCGCGGGTCGAGTTCATCAGGCCCATGCCGGTTTCGAGCTTGCCCGAATAGATGCGGCAGAAGGTCAGCGAGCCCACGAACGGGTCGTCCATGATCTTGAAGGCCAGGACGGCCAGCGGCTCTTCGTCGGACGCCTTGCGGACGATCGGCTCTTCGGTGCGGAAGTCGATGCCGACGGTCGGCGGGATGTCCACAGGCGAGGGCAGATAGTCGATGACGGCGTCGAGCAGGGGCTGGACGCCCTTGTTCTTGAAGGCCGAGCCGCAGAGGATCGGATAGAAGGCGCCGGTCAGCACGGCCTTGCGGATGCACTTCTTGATGACGGCTTCCGAGGGGACTTCGCCGCCGAGATAGGCTTCCATCGCCTCGTCGTCCATTTCGACGGCGTTCTCGATCAGGTAGTGACGGGCCTCTTCGGCCTTGGCCAGCAGGTCGGCCGGGATCTCTTCGTCATGGAAGTTGGCGCCCAGGCCGTCGTTCTCCCAGACCACCGCCTTCATGCGGACGATGTCCACCAGGCCGCGCAGGTTCGATTCCGAACCGATCGGGAACTGGATCGGCACGGCCTTGGCGCCCAGGCGGTCGCGGATCGACTCGACCGACTTGTCGAAGTCGGCGCCGATCTTGTCCATCTTGTTGACGAACACGATCCGCGGGACCCGGTACTTGTCGGCCTGACGCCAGACGGTCTCGGTCTGCGGCTCGACGCCGGCGTTGCCGTCCAGCACGGTCACCGCGCCGTCGAGGACGCGCAGGCTGCGCTCCACTTCGATGGTGAAGTCCACGTGGCCGGGGGTGTCGATGATGTTGAGGCGCTTGCCTTCCCAGAAAGCGGTCGTCGCGGCCGACGTGATCGTGATGCCGCGTTCCTGCTCCTGGTCCATCCAGTCCATGGTGGCCGCGCCGTCGTGGACTTCACCGATCTTGTGGCTCTTGCCGGTGTAATAGAGAATCCGCTCCGTCGTCGTCGTCTTGCCCGCATCGATGTGGGCCATGATTCCGAAGTTTCGGTAGTCTTCGATTTTGTGCGCGCGGGGCATAGCGGAAGCTCTGCTGGTAAAGGCGTTCGGGGACGTCAGAACGAACGGCGCGGGCGGTTTAACTCAAACCGCCCGCGCCGGAAAGCGATGGTTGCCGGGTCTTACCAGCGGTAGTGCGAGAACGCCCGGTTGGCCTCGGCCATCTTGTGGGTGTCTTCGCGCTTCTTCACGGCCGAACCACGGTTCGAGGACGCATCCAGCAGTTCGCCGGCCAGCTTCTCGGTCATGGTGTTCTCACCGCGCTTGCGCGCAGCCGTGACAAGCCAGCGGATGGCCAGCGCCTTGCGGCGGTCCGGACGGACTTCGACGGGCACCTGGTAGGTGGCGCCGCCGACCCGGCGGGAGCGGACTTCGATGCCGGGCGCGACATTTTCCAGAGCCGCGTGGAAGGTCTCCAGCGGG
>NZ_JAUYNW010000133.1 GCF_030698145.1 Phenylobacterium sp.
AATGTCCGCATAGGCCATCGACTTGGCCCCGCCCGTCTTCGCCAGCGTAAACGTGATCGCCGCCGTCAGCGTCGTCTTGCCATGGTCAACGTGACCAATCGTGCCGATGTTGCAATGCGGCTTGTTGCGTTCGAACTTTTCTTTAGCCATTTCAAGCTCCAGCCCTGTTTGGGCTTGTCCTCTAAACTAGGGTTGGGTCGGGGTTAGGCGTATTTCTTGATCACTTCGTCGGCGACGTGTTGCGGCACCGGGTCGTAGTGGTCGTACTGCATGGTGAAGGCCGCGCGGCCCTGCGACATGCCGCGAAGCGTGTTCACATAGCCGAACATGTTGGCCAGCGGGACGAACGCATTGACGACGATGGCGTTGCCGCGCGTGTCCTGGCCTTGGATCATGCCGCGGCGTCCGTTCAGGTCGCCGATGACCGAACCCAGATAGTCTTCCGGGGTCACGACCTCGACGGCCATGATCGGCTCGAGCAGCTTGGGCGCGCCCTTCTCGCGAAGTTCCTTGAAGGCGGCGCGCGACGCGATTTCGAACGCCAGCACGCTGGAGTCGACGTCGTGGTACTTGCCGTCCGTCAGGGTCGCCTTGAAGTCGATCAGCGGGAAGCCGGCCAGCAGGCCGTTGTCCTTCACCGACTCCAGGCCCTTTTCGACGCCGGGGATGTATTCCTTCGGAATGGCCCCGCCGACGATGGCGCTTTCGAACACGAAGCCCGAACCGGGTTCGCCCGGCTCGAACGTGATCATGACGCGGGCGAACTGGCCCGTACCGCCGGTCTGCTTCTTGTGGGTGTAGTCGATGTCGACCTTGCGGCCCAGGCTCTCGCGATAGGCCACCTGCGGCGCGCCGATATTGGCCTCGACCTTGTAGGTGCGCTTCAGGATGTCGATCTTGATGTCCAGGTGCAGTTCGCCCATGCCCTTCAGGATCGTCTGGCCCGACTCGAAATCGGTGGAGACGGTGAAGGACGGATCCTCGGCGGCCAGCTTCTGCAGGGCGACGCCCAGCTTCTCCTGGTCGGCCTTCGACTTGGGCTCCACGGCGATCTCGATGACCGGGGCGGGGAATTCCATGCGTTCCAGGATCACCGGCGACTTGTTGGGATCGCACAGAGTGTCGCCCGTGCGGGTGTCCTTCAGGCCGGCCAGGGCGACGATGTCACCCGCATAGGCTTCCTTGATGTCCTCGCGATTGTTGGAGTGCATCAGCAGCATGCGGCCGACGCGTTCCTTCTTGTCGCGGGTGGCGTTCAGCAGGCCCATGCCGGTTTCGAGCTTGCCCGAATAGATGCGGCAGAAGGTCAGCGAACCCACGAACGGGTCGTCCATGATCTTGAAGGCCAGCACGGCCAGCGGCTCGTCGTCCGACGCCTGGCGGACGATCGGCTCTTCCGTGCGGAAGTCGATGCCCACGGTGGGCGGGATGTCGAGCGGCGACGGCAGATAGTCGACGACGGCGTCGAGCAGGGGCTGGACGCCCTTGTTCTTGAAGGCCGAGCCGCAGAGGATCGGATAGAAGGCGCCGGTCAGCACCGCCTTGCGGATGCACTTCTTGATGACGGCTTCCGAGGGGATCTCGCCGCCCAGATAGGCTTCCATCGCGTCGTCGTCGAGTTCGACGGCGTTCTCGATCAGGTAGTGGCGGGCCTCTTCGGCCTTGGCCAGCAGGTCGGCCGGAATCTCTTCATCGCGGAAGTTCGCGCCCAGGCCGTCATTGTCCCAGATCACGGCCTTCATGCGGACGATGTCCACCAAGCCCTTGAGGTTCGATTCCGAGCCGATCGGGAATTGGATCGGCACGGCCTTGGCGCCCAGGCGGTCGCGGATCGACTCGACCGACTTGTCGAAGTCGGCGCCGATCTTGTCCATCTTGTTGACGAACACGATCCGCGGAACCTTGTACTTGTCGGCCTGACGCCAGACGGTCTCGGTCTGCGGCTCGACGCCGGCGTTGCCGTCCAGCACGGTCACCGCGCCGTCGAGGACGCGCAGCGAGCGCTCCACTTCGATGGTGAAGTCCACGTGGCCGGGGGTGTCGATGATGTTAAGGCGCTTGCCTTCCCAGAAAGCGGTCGTCGCGGCCGACGTGATCGTGATGCCGCGCTCCTGCTCCTGGTCCATCCAGTCCATGGTGGCCGCGCCGTCGTGGACTTCACCGATCTTGTGGCTCTTGCCGGTGTAATAGAGGATCCGCTCCGTCGTCGTCGTCTTGCCCGCATCGATGTGGGCCATGATTCCGAAGTTGCGGTAGTCTTCGATTTTGTGCGCGCGGGGCATAGCGGAAGCTCTGCTGGTAAAGGCGTTCGGGGATGTCTGAACGAACGGCGCGGGCGGTTTAACTCAAACCGCCCGCGCCGGAAAGCGATGGTTGCCGGGTCTTACCAGCGGTAGTGCGAGAAGGCCCGATTGGCTTCAGCCATCTTGTGGGTGTCTTCGCGCTTCTTCACGGCCGAACCACGGTTCGACGAAGCGTCCAGCAGTTCGCCGGCCAGCTTCTCGGTCATGGTGTTTTCACCGCGCTTGCGCGCAGCCGTGACCAGCCAGCGGATGGCCAGCGCCTTGCGGCGGTCCGGACGGACTTCGACGGGCACCTGGTAGGTGGCGCCGCCGACCCGGCGGGAGCGGACTTCGATGCCGGGCGCGACATTTTCCAGAGCCGCGTGGAAGGTCTCCAGCGGG
>NZ_JAUYNW010000135.1 GCF_030698145.1 Phenylobacterium sp.
CACCACCCCGTCGCCGGCCACCTTCTGGTCGGCCATCCCGAAGTCCGTCGCCCGGTGCTCGACGAACATGTCGAACTCCTCGAACGAGCCCTCGTCCAGCAACAGCTCCAGCCGCTCGCGCGCCGTCAGCTTGCCCTTGCCGTGCTGCGACGCGATCCGCCGCTCGCCACCCCCCAGCCGAGCCTCCGCACGACGGCGCTCGAGTTCTTCCAGGATCTGGCGGGAGCCGGCCGGCTCAGCGTTGCGGACGGGAAGATTCACGGACTGGGGCCCCGGAAAGGCGACCCGAAAAGGAGCCGCACCGCCGCGATAGGCGCCTCAGCGGGTGACGTCACGTGAATAGAGGCGCTATTGTAAAATCCGCGCTTCACAAAAACTCAAACTGCGAATTTGCGAATGCAACAGAAACTCTTTGTGGGTCCCAAGGTCCGCCGCCTCCGCGAGACCCGGGGATGGAAGCTGGAGCCTTGCGCCACAAGGCTCGGCGTGTCGGTCAGCTATCTCTCGCAAATCGAGGCCAACCAGCGTCCGGTCACCGCCCGGGTGTTGATCGCCATGATGCGGGTGTTCGATGTGGACGCCGCCTCACTCGACGCCGACGACGACCAGCGCCTGATCGCCGATCTGCGCGAGGCTACCGCCGAATGGACGGACGAGGCGCCCGCCCCATCCCTGGCCGAGCTGAAGCACGTGGTGACCAACGCCCCCAACTTCGCCCGCCACTATCTGGACCTGCACCGCGCCCACCGCCGGGCGGGCGAGCGCCTGAACGCCACCGACGAGGCCATCGCGTTGGACGAGACCGTCGCGGCCAGCGCCCTGCTGCCCTACGAGGAGGTGCGCGACTTCTTCCACTACAAGAACAACTACATCCATGCCCTCGACCTCGCGGCCGAGGCGCTGCACGGCCGCTGCGGCTTCAGTCCCGACGTTCCGTTGGAGACCGCGCTGGAGGCCTATCTGCGCGACCGCCTGAAGGTCCGCACACGCCGGGTCGCCGCGGGCGCGCTCATGCGCCGGTTCGACGCGGCCGGCCGCGAACTCACCCTCAACGCCGCCCAGCCGGCCGAGACTCGCTCCTTCCAGATGGCCTGCCATATCGTCGCCGTGGAGCTGGGCGAGCTGATCGAGGCCGAGCTGGCGGCCTCGGAGCTGCGCAGCCCCTCGGCGGTGGAGATCTGCCGCATCAGCCTGACCAACTACGCCGCCGGCGCCCTGCTGCTGCCCTACGAGACCTTCCGCCACGCCGCCCAGGACCTGCGCCACGACATCGACCTGCTGTCCCTGCGCTTCCAGACCAGCTTCGAGCAGACCTGCCATCGCCTGAGCACCCTGCAGCGCCCGGGGGCGCGGGGGGTGCCGTTCTACTTCGTGCGCGTCGATCCCGCGGGGAACATCACCAAGCGCCACAGCGCCACCCGCTTCCAGTTCGCCCGCTTCAGCGGCGCCTGTCCGCTCTGGAACGTGCACGAGGCCTTTGGCCGCGATGGGCGCATCCTGACCCAGGTGGCCGAGATGCCGGACGGCGCGCGTTACCTGTGCCTGGCCTGGGGCATACTCAAGCGCTCCGGCGCCCATGGCACGCCCGACCGCCGCTATGCGCTGGGCCTGGGCTGCGAGGTCCAGTACGCCGACGCCCTGGTCTATTCCGACGGCGTCGACCTGCAGGGCCCGCCCGAGCGCATCGGGGTGAGCTGTCGCATCTGCGAACGCGACGACTGCCTGCAGCGCGCCTTCCCGCCGGTGGACCGGGGCTTCAGCGTCTCGCGCTCGGAACGCTCGATCGTGCCGTTCTCGCTCACCACCCCGAAACGCGGCGACGTCCGGAGCTAGGTCGAAGGGCCGCCGTCGCGCCGATTGACTCCCGCCACGCCCTGAGTAATACGTCGTATTAAATGGGAGCGGCAGAATGCCCGCCACGGGAAACGCCAGGGTCGAGGACGTCGCCGAAGGCACGGTGGACCAACTGCTGTCGGTCGCCGAGCGCCTATTCGCCGAGCGCGGGGTCGAGCAGGTGGCCCTGACCCACATCGTCGCGGAGTCGGGACAGAAGAACCGCTCGGCGGTGCATTACCACTTCGGCTCCCGCGCCGGGGTGCTGGCCGCGGTCATGAACCGCCGCCTGGCGACCCTCAACATCCGCCGCGAGGCCCTGCTGGACGCGCTGGCGCCGGACGCCGCCCCGCTCGATATCGTCCGGGCGACCATCGCGCCCCTGGGCCTGGCGGTGGTCGAGGCGCCCTGGGGCGCGGACTATCTCAGCATCGTGGCCCAGGTGACCTTCCATCCGCAGCTGCTGGGGGAGCGCGGCGTCAACGACGCCTTGATCACCGGAATCCGCAGGGGCAAGCGACGCCTGGCCCAGGCCACGCCGCAGGTCCCGACGTCGTTCGTCGACCAGCGCCTGCGGTGGCTGATCGACAGCGTGGTCTTCGCCCTGGCCCGCTGGGCCCGCGACACGCCGAAGGCCCAACAGACACCCGCGGCCATGGCCGCCCTCATCGAACAGCTCGCCGCCTACGGGACCGCCGGCCTGCTGGCGCCCGATCCGGCCCCGGAGATCTAAGCCATGACCACCAAGACCCCGTCCGGAGAAGATTTCCAGGGCGTCATCGGGCGCACCATCGCCGACTCCAAACCCTGGTGGCCGGCCTCCAAGATCAAGGCCGGCTCGCCGAATGTGGTGCTGGTGGTGCTGGACGACACCGGCTTCTCGCACTTCGGCTGCTATGGCTCGACCCTGGCCACGCCGAACATCGACGCCTTGGCCGCCGGCGGCCTGCGCTTCACGAGCTTCCACACCACCGCCCTGTGCTCGCCGACCCGGGCCTGCCTGCTGACCGGCCGCAACCACCACGCGGTCGGCATGCGGGCGATCTCCAACTTCGACACCGGCTATCCGAACATGCGCGGCGCGATCCCGCGTTCGGCCGCGACGCTCGCCGAGATCCTGCGCGACAACGGCTACGGCGCCTTCGCCGCGGGCAAGTGGCACCTCGCGCCCATGTCGGAGTGCTCTGCCGCCGGCCCCTATACCAACTGGCCGCTGCAGAAGGGCTTCGACCGCTATTACGGGTTCCTGCAGGGCGAGACCGACCAGTTCTTCCCCGAACTGACCCACGACAACCACTTCATCGACGCACCCGGCGGCCCCGAGGACGGCTACCACGTCTCCGAGGACATCGTGGACCGCTCAGCCGGCATGATCCGCGACCTGCACTCGTTGGTGCCGGAGAAGCCGTTCTTCCTCTACCTGGCCTTCGGGGCCATGCACTCACCCCACCAGGCGCCGCAGAGCTATCTCGACAAGTGGCGCGGCAAGTTCGACGCCGGCTGGGACGTGGCGCGGGAAGAATGGTTCGCCCGCCAGAAAGAGCTGGGCGTGATCCCGCCCGACACCAAGCTCGCCCCGCACAATCCCGGCGTCCGTCCGTGGACGGACCTTTCGGTCAACGAGCAGCGCTTCGCCGCCCGGCTGCAGGAGGCCTTCGCGGCCATGCTGGAGCACACCGACGACCAGATCGGCCGGCTGGTGGCCTTCCTGAAGTCCATCGACCAGTTCGACGACACCCTGTTCATCGTCATGTCCGACAACGGCGCCAGCCAGGAAGGCGGCGCATCGGGCGTGCTCGACGAGATGAAATGGTTCAACGGCATCCGCGAGAGCGTCGACGAGGCGGTGCTCCGCCTGAACGACATCGGCGGTCCCAACAGCCACTCCAACATCCCCTGGGGCTGGGCCCAGGCCGGCAACACGCCGCTGAAGTGGTACAAGCAGAACACCCACGGCGGCGGGGTGCGTGACCCGCTGATCATGCACTGGCCTAACCAGGTCAAGGCGGGCGGCGAGACCCGCGGCCAGTTCTGCCATGTCATCGACATCGCCCCGACCATTCTCGACGCCCTGGGCATCGAGACCCCCACCGTGGTCGCCGGCGTTCCGCAGACGCCCGTCCACGGGGTGAGCCTCAAGCCCACCTTCGCCGACGCCAGCGCCGCCCTGGATCGCGGACCGCAGTATTTCGAGATGCTGGGCCATCGGGGCATCTGGAAGGACGGCTGGAAGGCGGTCACCCACCACACGCCGGGCCAGCCCTTCGACGAGGATCGCTGGGAGCTCTACCACCTGGCCGAGGACTTCTCGGAGCACGACGACCTGGCCGAGACGAACCCTGAGAAGCTCAAGGAGATGGTCGACCTCTGGTGGGCCGAGGCGCAGACCCATGGCGTCCTGCCGTTGGACGATCGTCCCGCCATGGCGCTGTTCCGCGCCTCGATGCGGCCGGGCCTGCCCGCGTCGCGCAACCGTTTCGTCTATTATCCGCCGCTCTCGCACCTGGTTTCCGACGCCTGCCCCTCGGCGGCGCGGGGCTGGACGACGAGTCTCCAACTGGAGCACCCGGCGGGGGACGGCGACGGCGCTCTCATCGCCCGCGGCAGTCTGAACAGCGGCTTCGTGCTGTTCGTGAAGCAGGGGCGGCTGGTCTTCGACTACAATGAGTTCCACCACCACACGCGGCTGACGGCGGCCACGCCGCTGACCCCGGGCCCCCATGACATCGGCCTGGTCGTGACCCGCACCGCCGATGGCGGCGGCGACGTCGTGCTGTCGGTGGACGGCCAGGTCGTGGCCAGCGGCCGCGTCCCGCGCCTGCTGTTCATCGTCTCATCGACCGGCATGGATTTGGGCCGCAGCCTGTCGCCCGTGGTCGACGACTATGTCGCGCCCTTCGCCTATCCGGGCAAGATCGCCAAGGTGGTGTTCGAGACGCCGGAGAGCATGCCCAAGGGCGAGGTCAAGGCGCAGGTCCGCGCGGAGATGGTGCGGCAGTAGACGCCCCTCGCAGGGTCATGGGCGCGGGCTGGATCGCCCAACCTACGTGCCGGTAATGACCATTTCGTCATATTGTAGGGACGCGTCGTCAGCTTTAGTCCTAATGAGGGACTGACATTTCGCGCTTGTCATTCTCGCTTGAAACTCTTATTGACCATTTGGTCATATTTAGGGTGCTGCGAGCATGATCAAGATCGAAGACATCGCCTTCGTGCGCTTCGCCGCTCCGGACCTGCCGGAAATGCGCCGGTTCCTGGAGGACTTCGGGCTCGTCGTGGCCCAGGCCGACCCGGGCCGGATCTTCGCCCGCGGCGCCGGAACCGCCCCCTTCCTCCACGCCACGGAACAGGGCGAGCCGGGCTTCGTCGCCCTGGGCCTGCGGGCGGCCTCGGTGGAAGACCTCACCGCCCTGGCCCGCGCGGAAAAGGCCGAGATCCTGCCGCTTGACGCCCCGGGCGGCGGGCTCGCCGTCGTCCTGCATGACCCGGACGGACATAGAGTCGAGGTGGTGGCCGGCCAGACCTCCGCCGACCGGTCGCCCCTGCCCCCGGCCGAGGTCTGGAACAGCGCCCGCGAGCGCCCCCGTCAGCGCCGCGTCAAGCGCACCGCGGCGGGCGCGGCCCACGTGGAACGGCTGGGCCACTGCGTGCTCAATGTATCGGACTTCCGGGCCTCGGAGCGCTGGTACAAGGACCGCTTCGGCTTCATCACCTCCGACGAGATAGCCCTCACCCCCGAGTTCTCGCTGGGCGCCTTCCTGCGTTGCGACCGCGGCGAGACCCCCACGGACCACCACACGATCTTCCTGATGCAGGGGCCCAAGGGGCCGGGCTTCAACCACGCCGCCTTCGAGGTCGCCGACCTCGACGACCTCATGGCCGGCCACGCCAAGCTCCGGGAGGCGGGCCACAAGGCCGAGTGGGGCGTGGGCCGCCACATCCTGGGCAGCCAGGTGTTCGACTACTGGCGCGACCCCTGGGGCCACATCTTGGAGCACTGGACCGACGGCGACCTGTTCACCGCCGCCGACGGCTCCAACACCGCCACCATCCAGGACCTGCTGGGCGTGCAGTGGGGATCCCCCGCGCCGCCGACTATGGGCTGAGGCCGAGGAGACATCGCATGAAGCTCGCCACCTTTTCCGCCGGCGCCGGACCGGAACTCGGCGTCGTCCTGGACGATCGTATCGTCTCGATCTCGCGCGCCGCGCCCGGCCTCGCACGCGACATGATCGAACTGATCGCCCGCTGGCCGGCGGCCGAGGGTCAGGTCCGCGCGATCGCTGCGGCGGCCGCCGACGCCCTGGCGCTCGATCAGGTCCGGCTGCATGCGCCGATCGCCCGGCCCGGCAAGATCATGGCCATCGGCCTGAACTATGCCGACCACATCGCGGAGAGCGGCATGGCCGCCCCCGAGCACCAGGTCTGGTTCAGCAAGGCGGTGACCTGCGTCAACGGCCCCTTCGATCCGATCCAGATCCCCAAGGTCTCACAAACGGTCGACTACGAGGGCGAGATGGTCGCGGTGATCGGCGCCGGCGGCCGCCACATCGCCAAGGCCGACGCCGCCAAGGCGGTGTTCGGCTATTGCGTCGGCAACGACGCCACCGAACGGGCCTGGCAGCACCGCACGCCCCAGTGGGTGGTCGGCAAGTCCTTCGACACCCACGCGCCGTTCGGCCCGTGGATCACCACCGCCGACGAGGTCCCCGACCCCCACGCCCTCGCCATCCGCTGCCAGGTCAACGGCGAGACGCGCCAGGACTCCAACACCCGCCACATGGTCTTCGACGTCTGGGCCCAGGTCGAGCATCTGTCCCAGGCCATGACCCTGGAGCCCGGCGACCTGCTGTTCACAGGCACTCCGGGCGGGATCGGGGCGGCCATGAAGCCGATGCAGTTCCTCACGGACGGCGACCGGGTGCGCATCGAGATCGAACGCCTCGGCGCCATCGACAACCCCTGCGCGGCGGAGGTCTGAGCGTGGCTGTGGAGACCGACTACGACGTCCTGATCGTCGGCCTGGGTCCGGTGGGCGCAGCGCTCGCTGTCCTGCTCGCCGACGCCGGAGTGCGGACCCTGGCGGTGGAGCGGGAGGTCGAGGTCTATCCCCTGCCCCGCGCCGCCCATTTCGACCACGAGATCATGCGGCTGTTCCGCACCCTGGGCGTCGCCGAGGAAGTACTGCGCCACGCTCGGCCCGCGCCGCCCTACGAGTTCCGCGCCGCCGACGGCCAGCTCCTGCTGCGCTTCGACCAGCCCGCTCAGCCCAGTCCGTCCGGCTGGACCGGCAGCTACATGTTCCATCAGCCCGGCGTGGAAAACGCCCTGCGTGCGCGGCTAGCCGCCCTTCCGGCCGCCGAGGTGAGGCTGGCCCATCGCTTCGAGAGCCTTGTCCAGCATCCTGACCACATCGAAGCGAACGTCATCGGACCGGAAGGTCCCCTGACCATCAGGGCCCGCTACCTGGTGGGATGCGACGGAGGCTCCAGCCCGGTCCGCACGGCCATTGGCGCGATCCTGGACGACTATCAGTTCGACGAGCCCTGGCTGGTCGTCGATGCCGCGGTCCTCGACGGCGCCCGGTTGCCGGACGTCAATTTGCAGATATGCGATCCTGCGCGGCCGACCACCTGCGTCCTGATGGGGCCGGGCCGCCACCGCTGGGAGTTCATGCTGCTACCAGGCGAAACCCCGGACCAGGTGCTGGACGAAGCCTTCCTCCGCGCCCTGCTGGCGCCCTGGGACTGCGCCGACGACGTGGTGATCGAGCGCAAGGCCGTCTACCGCTTCCACGGCCTAGTCGCCAAGACCTGGCGCGATCGGCGCGTCCTGCTGGCCGGCGACTCGGCCCACCAGATGCCGCCGTTCGCCGGCCAGGGCATGTGCTCGGGCCTGCGCGACGCCGCCAACCTGGCCTGGAAACTCAAGACCGTGCTGCGGGGCGACGCCGAGGACAGCCTGCTCGACACCTACCAGCTCGAGCGCGACCCGCATGTCCGCACCTATATCGCGTTGGCCATCGGCATGGGCCAGGTGGTCTGCACCCTCGATCCCGAGATCGCCGCCCAGCGCGACGCCGGCTTGCTGGCCCAGCGAGCAGCGGGCGGCTCGCCCCTGCCGCCGGCGGCCCCGCCGCCCTTCGCGGCCGGCTGCGTCCTGGCGGGCGGCCCGGCGGCGGGCAGTCTCTTCCCGCAGCCCTGGGGCGCCGTCACCGGTCGTCACATTGGCCTCGACGAGGTGCTGGGCGACGAGGCCTGGCTGATCTCCAACCTCGCCCTACAGGCGCCGCCCGGCGTCCACGCCGTCGCCCTCCACGACCCCCGGCTGTCGCCCTTCCGCGACGCCCTCTCGGCCTGGCTGGCTAGGCATGGGGTCGAGGCCGTCCTGGTGCGGCCCGACCGTTATGTTTTCGGGTCCGGCGCGCCCCACGACCTGCTCAGCGCCTACGCCGCCATGCTCACCCCTGTTCGAGAAACCGCCTGATGACCTTGCGCCTGCACCATGCCCCGCTCGCCTGCTCGCTCGCCAGCCGCCTCGCCCTCCTTGAGGCTGGGCTGGAGCACGAGATCGCCTTCGTCCACACCACCCGGGGCGAACACCTGACGCAGGCCTATGGCCGGATCAACCCGCGCCGTAAGGTGCCGGCTCTGGAGACCGCGCAGGGCGTGATCACCGAGTCCACCGCCATCCTGCCCTACATCGCAGACCAGGCCCCGGAGCGCGCGCTGCTGCCGCCCCCCGGCGGCTATGAGCGCGCGATCGCCCAGTCCTGGCTAAGCTTCATCTCCAGCAGCGTCCACACCGCCTTCAGCGGGGTCATGGGGGCGGAACGCTTCGCCACCGATCCCGCCGGGGTGGAGGCCGTCCGCGCCGGCCACTTGGGCCTGCTCGCCGGGGCGCTCGGCGTGCTCGACGCCCACCTGGCCGATCGGGAGTTCATGCTGGACGCCTTCAGCGTCTGCGATCTCTACCTGCTGGTGTTCCTGATCTGGCGGGCCGGCCCGGCCACGGCGGGGCGGCTGCCGACCCTTCCCAACCTCGATGCTTTCCAGCAAAGAATGCTCGCCCGCCCTGGGCTGATGGCCGTGCTGGGCGAGGAAATGAAGCTGCGAGCGGAGGCCGTGTGAATCCGGTAGGTCAGTGCCAGTAGCCAACCCCTCCACCGGCCGCGCCGGTCGCACCCGCGAGGCGCTGATCGGCGCCGGCCGCAGGCTGTTTTCCGAGCGCCCGGCGGACGCCGTCTCCATCGACGACATCGTCCAGGCCGCCGATGTCGCCAAGGGCAGCTTCTACAACCATTTCCCCGACCGCGAGGCCTTGGTCCGCGCGGTGACCAGCGAGATCCGCGCCGGCGTCGAACTGGCGGTTCGCGCCGCCAACGAGGGCGTCGAAGACCCCGCCCGGCGCGCGGCCCGCGCGGTCTGCGTCTATCTGCGCTATGGGGTCGACGAGCCCGAACGCGCCAGGGTGATGGTCCGCGTCCACGACGGCCACACCACCACCTCTGCGCCGTTGAACCGCCACCTTGTGGAGGACGTCACCCAGGGCCTGGCCTCCGGCCGCTTCGCCATCGCGACCATGGAGTCGGGCGTGCTCTTCATCCTCGGCGTCTCGCAGATGTCGCTGATCCGGGTGGTGCGCGAACCGTCCCTGGCGGTCGCCGTGCCCCTGGCGCAGCAGATGTGCGCCCTATTGCTGCGAGGCCTGGGCGTGCCCTTCGCGGAGGCCGACGCTATCGCCGCCCAGACCGCCGACGAGATCGTCCGATCCGGCGCCTTCGCCGGTGCCGCTTAGCGGTCGCCGAAGGGCGGATCCTGCACGGGCTCTTGCGGGTCCTGGACCGGCGCGTCGGGCGCTGGGATCAGGGCGTCGATGGGATCGGCGACCGGCGGCGCGATCGGCGCGGCCGGCGCCGGGCCGACGGGGATCGCCTGTTTCGGGACCCGCTTCAGCGCCACGCTCATGAAGCCCCGCCAGAGCTCGGCCGGGGGTCCGCCCCCGGTGACCCGGCCCATGGGCGCGCCGTCGTCGCGGCCCATCCAGACCACCGTGGTGAAACCGCCCGTATAGCCGGCGAACCAGGCGTCCTTGTAGTCGGACGTGGTGCCGGTCTTGCCCGCCAGGTCATAGCCCGGGATCGCCGCGCGGGTTCCGGTGCCCGAGGTGATCACCGTGCGCAGCATCAGGTTCAGGTCGCTGAGCGGCGGATTGGCCACCGCGGGCTGCTGGGGCACGGCCTTGCGCTGGTAGAGCACCGTCCCGCCGGTCGTGCGTATGCGTTCGATGCCATAGGCCGAGACGCGGTTGCCGCCGTTGGAGAAGGTCGCATAGGCCTGGGCCATCTCCAGCGGCGAGACGAGCGTCGTGCCGAGCGCCATGGCCGGATCGGTGTTGATCGCCGAGACGATGCCGGCCCGGTGCGCCGCCGCCGCCACGTTGGGCCGGCCCACCTCGTCGGCCAGCCGCGCGGCCACGGTGTTGACCGACTGGGCCAGCGCCACCTGCAGGGTGATCGGACCCAGATAGGTCTCGCTGTAGTTCTGCGGCGACCAGGTCCCGATGGTCAGCGGCTCGTCCACCACCGCCATGTCCGGGGTCCGTCCGGCCTCCAGGACGGCCAGATAAACGAATGGCTTCCAGGCCGATCCGGCCTGGCGCCTGGCGGTGACCGCGCGGTTGAAGGGACCCTTGGCGTAATCGCCGCCGCCGATCATGGCGCGCACGCGGCCCTGGCCGTCCACCGCCACCAGGGCGGCCTGGGCGACCTGCAGGCTCTTGTGGCGCGCCAGCACCGCGCTCGTGTTCTGGGCCGCCGCGCTCTCCAGGCCGAGGTCCAGGGTGGTCTCGACCACCACGTCCTGCTTCGGCTGGCCGACCAGCTGGCGGCGCTGGCCGTCCAGCCAGTCGACGAAATACTGGGCCGGAGCTGTCGGCGCGGCCTGGGCGACCTTGAGCGGGCGGGCCTGCGCCTTGGCGCGGTCGGCCTGGGTGATGGCGCCGGTATCGACCATGGCGTTCAGCACCAGGGCCGCGCGCTGAGCGGCCCGCTGCGGCTGCTCCACCGGATTGTAGTTGGTCGGCGACTTCAGCACCCCCGCCAGGGTCGCGGCCTCCTGGATGGTCAGGCGCGCGGCGGGCTTGTTGAAATAGCGCTGCGAGGCCGCCTCCAGGCCGTAGGCGCCCGAGCCGAAATAGACCCGGCTGAGATAGAGGGCGAGCAGTTGCTTCTTGCTGTAGGTGCGCTCGAGCTGGACCGCGTACAGCAACTCCATGGCCTTGCGCTCGACTGTGCGGTCCGAGGTCAGGAACAGGTTGCGGGCCAGTTGCTGGGTGATGGTCGAGGCGCCCTGGGTGGCGCGGCCTTCGCTGACCCCGGCGACAATGGCGCGGCCGATGCCGACCGGATCGAAGCCGGTGTGCTCGTAGAACCGGCGATCCTCGATGGCGATGAAGGCGGCCGGCACGTAGGACGGCAACTTGGCCAGGTCGACGGGCGGGGCGTAGCGGCCGCCCCGCACCCCCAGGACCGCGCCGGACCGGTCCACATAGGTCACCTGCGGGTCGCGCCGGATCTCGGGCAGGCGCGGCAGTTCGGGGCCGGCGAGCAGGGACAGGACGGCGGCGAAGGCGATCACCAGGCAAGCTCCAGGGGGGCGGGCGCGGGCGCCCGCCCCCCTTCTGTCGCCTGGAGCGGCCTCGGCCTACATAATTCGCGGTAATCTGGCCTCGAAACGGGCGCTTGCGACCCGAAGCCGCCCGTTCCCGACGCCGAAGCGGCTCGAACCCGTCGTCTCGGCGCGCAAAGCATTCGCGCGGCCGCCGGTGAGTATCGCCCCTCGCGGGAAGTTCAGACGATAAAAAACTACCATCAGGAGTGCGAATAACTCACACATTCATTCATATTCAGAGTATTGTTCGCCTGTCCGCTAGCCCCCACTAGCTCTGATCTTGTGAACGCCGCCGCGACGCGTCGGTATATTGGGGCTCCGGATGACCGGGCGATGGGCTGTTGATGACAGGTGGGTTCGCGGCGTCGCCCTGACGTTCGCGCTGCTCGCCCTTATCTTCAAGATCGCCGTGCCGCCCGGCTTCATGGTCGGGGCGCGCGGCGCGCCGCTGCTGATGTTCTGCGAGGCGCAGGCGCCGCTGCTGGTCGCCATGGCCAAGTCCGCGGCCGCCGCCTCCGGCGCGCATCACCACCATCACATGGGCGGCGGGGCTATGACGCCCGAACCCGCCAAGCATACCCCGGGCGATTGCCCCTTCGCCGGCCACGCCACCTCGGCGGCCGCCACGGCCGTCATCGCCTTCGTCCCCGTGATCTTCGCCGCCTATGCCGCCGACCTGCCCAGGCTGTGGCGCGGCGTCGCCGTCGGCGCCGGCCTCTGCGCCCCGCCCATGCCGGCGCGAGGCCCACCTCTCTGATCTGACCGTCCGCGCCCCCACGCGGTCCGAGAACGGCCAGCCACGTCAGCCTCACCGCTCGGCGTGTGCGCCGCCGCCTTCAGATCAGCCGCCGGCGCCAGCGCCGCGGATCGAGGACCCAGTACCATGAAGACCCTTTACCTGACCTTCGCCGCGGCGGCCGCGCTCGGCGCGCCCGCAGCCGCCCAGGCCGCGGAAGCCGAGCCCGATCCCTATACCGTCGACAGCGTCATCGTGACCGCCAACCCCAATCCGGAGGACCCGCCGGTGGTCGCCGAGGCGCGCGCCCGGCTCGCAGAGACCCCCGGCTCGGTGGCCGTGGTCTCCGCCGAGTCCTACAGCGCCCGGTTCACCCCGAACCTGGCCGAGATCCTGCGCGACGTCCCCGGCGTCTATGCGGAAAAGAAGTGGGGCGGCGACCTGCGCCTCTCGATCCGGGGATCCGGAATCGGCAATTCCAGTCACAATCGCGGCACGCTGCTGGCCCAGGACGGCGTGCCGTGGAACGAAGCCGACGGCTCGGGCGACTTCCAGCTCATCGACCCGATGATCGCTCGCTATACCGAGGTCTATAAGGGCGGCAACGCCCTGCGCTTCGGTGGCTCGCTGCTGGGCGGGGCGGTCAACCTCATCACCCCGAATGGCCGCAACAACGGCGCGGAGACCATGGTCCGCCTGGACGGCGGCTCCTACGGCAACCTCCGCGCCCACGCCGAGGCGGCCCGCGTCTGGGGCGACTGGGACGGCTTCGTCGCCGCCACCGGCGCCAAGCAGGACGGCTTCCGACAGAACTCCGAGGGCCAGCAGCAGTATGCGACGCTCAATGTCGGCCGAAGCTTCGGCGAGGAGAGCGATGTCCGGTTGATCATCAACTCCGGCTACGTCCACCAGGAGATCAACGGCTCGGTCAGCCTGTCCTCCGCGCTCAACACGCCCAAGCTCGCCAACCCCACCAACCTGGCTCTGAACTATCAGCGCGACATGGCGACGGTGCGGGTGGTGCTGCAGACCCACGCCCGGATATCGCCTTCCACCACGCTCGACGGTGGCGTCTTCGGCATCTGGAAGGACCTCGACCACCCGATCTTCGCGGTGGTCAACAACCAGAGCCGCAACTGGGGCGCCTTCCTGCGGTTCAACTGGGAGGGCGCGCTGGCCGGCAAGCGCGCCGACGCCTTCTACGGGGTCTACGCCCGCACCGGCGACGTCGACGCGCGCCAGTTCGTCAATGTCCGGGGCTCCCGCGGCGCTCTGATCGCGCGCGCCAAGCAGAACGCCGAGGCGCTCGACGTCTTCGCCGAAGGCCGCCTGTTCGTCACCGACCAACTGGCCGTGGTGGCCGGTGGGACCTGGGGGCGGGCGGCGCGCAACTACACCGGCTATCAGAACCCGGGCGGCGCCTCGGCCACGCCCTTTCCCATCGACGCCGACTACGACTGGTTTTCGCCGCGCATCGGCTTCCTCTGGCAGGGCTCGGACGGCACGCAGGTCTATGGCAACGTCACAAGGTCGGTGGAGCCGCCCAACTTCAGCGCGCTCGCGCCCACCATCGGGGGCTTCACTCGGCTGCGGCCGCAGGAGGCCTGGACCGGCGAACTCGGCGCCCGGGGCAAGTTCGGCCCGCTGCTGTTCGACGTGGCGGTCTACCGCGCCGAACTCGACGGCGAGTTGCTGACCTTCATCGTCAATCCCGGCCTGGGCATCCCGGCGGCGACCTTCAACGCCGGCGAGACCTTCCACCAGGGGATCGAGGCCGGGATCGACTGGGACATCGCCAAGGGCCTGCGCCTGCGCCAGACCTACACCCTCAATGACTTCCAGTTCGAAGGCGACAAGGTCTACAAGTCCAATCGCCTGCCCGTGGTGCCCGAGCACATCTATCGCGCCGAGCTGCGCTACCAGCATCCGTCGGGCTGGTTCGTCGCCCCTAGCGTCCAGTGGACGCCCAAGGACACCTGGGTCGACTACGCCAACACCATGAAGTCGCCCGCGTTCGCCCTGCTGAACATCAACGCCGGCTGGCGGCTGGAGAACGGGCTCAGCCTGTTCCTCGACGCCCGCAACCTGACGGACGAGGCCTATATCTCGAACTTCAGCGCGGTGACCGACGCCCGCGTGGCGGCGACCACGGTGTTCTTCCCCGGTGAAGGCCGCTCGGCCTTCGTAGGTCTGGCCTACAACTTCTAGAGTCTCGCGAAGCGCCGGCATCGAAGTATCGCAGCGCCCGGAAAATCGGCGCTCAACAGGTCCTAACCTCGGATAACATAGTTGGATGACGTCAAGCGCCGCCGACAGTACCATCCCGATCTTCACGGGGGATGGCGTATGGATCGGAAACTCAAACCTGGCGCGCTCGCGCCCTGTCCGAGCCGATAGCCGCACGTGCGTATCGTGTACGAACCCCTGGCTTCCCTGAACCGCCGGCGCCTGGCGCTAGGCGTGCTGGCGGTGATCGCATTGGCCGCGCCCGCGGGGGCCGAGCCCATGACCTTCGCCACCGCCCTGGCGCGCGCCTCCGAGAACGCGCCCAGCCTGCAAGGCGCGGCGCTGCAGGTCGAGGCGGCCCGCGCCTCGGCGCGCGCCGCCGGCGCCCTGCCCGATCCGCAGGTCAAGCTGGGGGTCGAGAACTATCCCATCTCGGGCCCGAATTCGGGCCGGTTCGGCGACGACGAGATGACCATGGCCACCATCGGCGTGATGCAGGAAGTGCCCAATCGCGGACGCCGCGAGGGCGAGGCCGGTCTGGCCCAGGCGCAGATCGAGGCCGCTGAGGCCCAGGGCCGGGTCGAGCGCCGCGACGTGCGCCTCGCCGCCGCCCTGGCCTGGATCGACCTCTATTATTCAGAACGCCGGCTGGCCGCCCTGGACAAGATCTCCGCCACCCTCGAACCCCTGTGGGAGGCCGCCCCAGCCGGGGTCGCCTCCGGCGCCAGCCGGCCGTCGGCGGGCCTCGCGCCGATCCGGATGCGGGCCGACTTCGACGATCAGCGCAGCGAACTGAAGGCCGCCGTCGGCAAGGCCCAGGCCGAGCTCGCCCGATGGACAGGCGATCCCGCGGCCGGGATCAATGGCGAGCCGCCGGTCCTGACCGTCGAGCCGGCCTTGCTGCGCGCGGGCCTCGAGCAGCAGCCGACCCTGCACGCCTTCGGGGCCGCCGAGCGCCGGGCGCGGGCCGAGCTGGCTCTGGCCCGGGCGGGCAAGCGTCCGGACTGGGCCTTTGAGCTGGCCTATGGCCGGCGCGATCCGATGTTCGGCGACATGGTGTCGGCGGGCGTGACCATGAGCCTGCCGGTCTTCTCGCAGAACCGCCAGGACCCGGTGATCGCCGCCCGGACCAGCGACGCGGCCCGGGTCGCCGTCGAGCGCGAGACCATGCGGCGCAGCCTGGCCGCCGGGCTGGAGGCCGATCTCGCCGACTACGCCATGCGCCGTGACCAGTGGATGCGGACCCGCGACGTGGTGCTGCCGGCGGCGATCAAGGAGTCGGACCTGGAGACCGCCAGCTACGGCGCCGGCCGGGTGGACCTGGCGGGCCTGCTCGACGCCTTCACCCAGCTCGCCGAGGCGCGGCTGACCCTGCTGGAACGCGAGGCGGCCATGGCCCGCGACGCGGCGCGCATCACCTTCACCTATGGGAGCGAGACGCCATGAGCGCGACGCAGTCTACGGGCGCGCGCGTCGCCATCGCCGCGGTCCTCCTCCTGGCCGGCGCAGTCGCCGGCTTCGGCGTCTCCAAGCTCGCCAAGGGGTCGGAGGCCCCGAAGGCGGCGGCCGCCGCCCAGGAGAGCAAGGTGCTCTACTGGTACGACCCGATGGTCCCGACCCAGAAGTTCGCCAAGCCGGGCAAGTCGCCGTTCATGGACATGGAGTTGGTCCCTAAATACACCGACGAAACCGACGGCGGCGGTGGGGTGCAGGTCAGTTCCGAGCGCACCCAGAACCTGGGCGCCCGTCTGGTCAGCGTGCGGCGCGGCAGCCTGGCCGGCGAATTGACTGTGCCGGGGGTGATCGACTTCAACCAGCGCGACCTGGCCATCGTCCAGGCCCGCGCCAGCGGTTTCGTGCAGCGGGTCTATGCCCGGGCGCCGGGCGACATCGTCGCCGCTGGCGCGCCGATCGCCGACATCCTGGCGCCCGAGTGGGGCGGGGCCCAGGTCGAGTACCTGGCCGTCCGGCGCACCGGCGACGAGCGCCTGATCGCCGCCGCCCGCCAGCGGCTCACCCTGCTGGGCATGCCCGCCGGCCTGATCGCGGCGGTCGAACGCAGCGGCCGGCCCCAGACCACCGTGACCATCACCACCCCGACCGGCGGGGTGATCCGCACCTTGGGGGTTCGGTCCGGCATGAGCGTCGCCCAGGGCCAGACCCTGGCCGAGGTCAGCGGCCTCTCCAGCGTCTGGCTGAACGCCGCCATCCCCGAGGCCTTGGCCGGGCGGGTGAGGCCGGGCCAGTCGGCCGCGGTCACCCTGGCCGCCTATCCGGGCGAGACCTTCTCCGGCCGCCTCGCCGCCATCCTGCCCGAGGCCGTCGCCGACAGCCGCACCCTCACCGCCCGTGTCGAACTCGCCAACCGCGGCGGACGGCTGCGGCCGGGCATGTACGGTCAGGTGACATTCAGCGACGGCGCCTCGCCCGCCCTGCTGGCGCCCAGCGAGGCGATCATCCGCACCGGCAAGCGCACCGTGGTGATGCTGGCCGACGCCAATGGCCGGTTCCGGCCGGCCGAGGTGAAGACCGGCCGCGAGGCCGGCGGCCAGACCGAGATCCTGGCGGGCCTGAACGAGGGCGAGAAGGTGGTGGCCTCGGGCCAGTTCCTGCTCGACTCCGAGGCGAGCCTGGCCGGCGTCCAGGCCCGCCCGATGACCGCCGACAAGCCCGCCGCCAAGGCCGCGCTGCATGAGACCGCCGGGCGGATCGAGAAGCTGGCCGGGAACTCCATCACCCTGTCGCACGAGCCGGTGCCGGCCCTGCAGTGGCCCTCCATGACCATGGCCTTCGCGCTGAGCGATCCATCGCTCGCCAAGGGCTTCAAGGTCGGTGACCGGGTGACCTTCTCCTTCGACCAGGCCTCCGGCGCGCCGACCGTGCGGCGCATGGTCAAGGCCGCGCGATGATCGCGGCCATCATCCACGCCAGCGTCCGTGCGCGGTTCTTCGTCCTGCTGGCGGCCATCGGCCTGCTCGCGGCCGGCATCTGGGCCGTGCGCGCCACGCCGGTCGACGCGCTGCCCGACCTGTCCGACGTCCAGGTGGTGATCCGCACCAGCTATCCCGGACAGGCGCCGCAGATCGTCGAGAACCAGGTCACCTACCCGCTGACGACCACCATGCTGTCGGTCCCCGGCGCCAAGACCGTCCGCGGCTATTCGTTCTTTGGCGACAGCTTCGTCTATGTGCTGTTCGAGGACGGGACCGACCTCTACTGGGCCCGCTCCCGGGTGCTGGAATACCTCAACCAGGCGCAGGGCCGCCTGCCCGAGACGGCCAAGCCGTCGCTCGGGCCCGACGCCACCGGTGTCGGATGGATCTACGAATACGCCCTGGTCGACCGTTCGGGCCGCCACGACCTGGCCCAGCTTCGCAGCCTGCAGGACTGGTTCCTGCGCTATGAGCTGAAGAGCCTGCCGGGCGTCGCCGAGGTCGCCAGCATCGGCGGCATGGTGCGCCAGTACCAGGTGGTGCTCGACCCCGCCAAACTCGCCGCCTACGGCGTCACCCACGGCCAGGCCGTCGAGGCGATCCGGCGGGCCAACCAGGAGACAGGCGGCTCGGTGCTGGAGATGGCCGAGGCCGAGTACATGGTCCGGGCCAACGGCTACCTCACCGACCTCGACGACTTCCGCGCCATTCCCATACGCACCGCCTCAGGCGGGACCCCGGTGCGCCTGGGCGAGATCGCCACCGTTCAGATCGGGCCGGAAATGCGCCGCGGCGTGGCCGAACTGAACGGCCAGGGCGAGGTGGCCGGCGGCGTGGTGGTGCTGCGCTCGGGCAAGAACGCGCGGCAGACCATCGCCGCGGTCCAGGCCAAGCTCGACGAACTGAGGCGCGGCCTGCCGGCCGGGGTCGAGGTGGTCACCACCTATGACCGTTCCCAGCTCATCGACCGGGCCATCGCCAATCTCAGCATCAAGCTGCTTGAAGAGTTCGCGGTGGTGGCGCTGGTCTGCGGCCTGTTCCTCTGGCATGCCCGCTCGGCCCTGGTGGCCGTGATCACCCTGCCGCTCGGCGTCCTGGCCGCCTTCCTGATCATGAAGTTCCAGGGGGTGAACGCCAACATCATGTCCCTGGGCGGCATCGCCATCGCCATCGGCGCGATGGTCGACGCGTCCGTGGTCATGGTCGAGAACGCCCACAAGCACATCGAGCGATGGGAGCACGCCAATCCGGGCGCCAGGCTCGCCGGCGAGGCGCGCTGGAAGGTGATCACCGACGCGGCGATCGAGGTCGGCCCGGCCCTGTTCTTCAGCATGGTGATCATCACCCTGTCCTTCGTGCCGGTCTTCACCCTGCAGGCGCAGGAGGGGCGGCTGTTCTCGCCGCTGGCCTTCACCAAGACCTACGCCATGGCGGCGGCCTCGATCCTCTCGGTCACCCTGGTCCCGGTGCTGATGGGCTACTTGATCCGCGGACGGATTCCCGCCGAGCAGGACAATCCCGTGAACCGCGTCCTGACGGGGGCCTACCGCCCGGCGTTGGACTGGGTGATGCGCAAGCCCCGCACCACCCTGATCCTGGCCGCCCTGGCCTTCGCCACCACCGCCTGGCCGCTCAGCCGATTGGGCGGCGAGTTCCTGCCGATGATGGACGAGGGCGACCTGCTCTACATGCCCTCGGCCCTGCCCGGCCTGTCGGTGGCCAAGGCCTCCGACCTGCTGCAGCAGACCGACCGCTTGATCCTCACCGTGCCCGAGGTGGCGACGGTGTTCGGCAAGGCCGGCCGCGCGGAGACGGCGACCGACCCGGCGCCGCTGGAGATGCTCGAGACCACCATCCAGTTCAAGCCCCGCGATCAGTGGCGGCCCGGCATGACGCCCGAGCGCCTGATCGAGGAACTGGACCGGGTGGTGAACGTGCCCGGCCTGGCCAATGTCTGGGTGCCGCCGATCCGCAATCGCATCGACATGCTGGCCACCGGCGTGAAGAGCCCGATCGGGGTCAAGGTCTCCGGCGCCGACCTGGCCGAGCTGGACCGCATCGCCGCGGCGGTCGAACAGGCCGCCAAGGGCGTGCCGGGGGTCTCCTCTTCCCTGGCGGAGCGGCTGACCGGCGGGCGCTATGTGGACATCGACATCGATCGCGCGGCCGCCGCCCGCTATGGGCTAAACATCGCCGACGTGCAGGAGATCGTCGCCGGCGCCATCGGCGGCGAGACCATCGGCCAGACCGTCGAGGGCCTGGCCCGCTACCCGATCAATGTGCGCTATCCCCGCGAACTGCGCGACAGCCTGGAGGGCCTGCGGTCCCTGCCGGTGCTGACGCCCTCGGGCCAGCAGATCACCCTGGGCTCGGTCGCCAAGCTCGAGATTGTCGACGGCCCGCCGATGCTGAAGACCGAGAACGCCCGGCCCTCGACCTGGGTCTATGTGGATGTGCGGGGCCGCGACCTGGCCTCGGTGGTGAACGACCTGCGCCGCGCGGTGGCCAAGGACGTCAAGCTCTCGCCGGGGGTCAGCATCGCCTATTCCGGGCAGTTCGAGTATCTGCAGCGCGCGACCGACCGGCTCAAGATCGTGGTCCCGGCGACCTTGGCGATCATCTTCGTCCTGCTCTACATGACCTTCGGGCGACTGGACGAGGCGGCCCTGATCATGGCCACCCTGCCCTTCGCGCTCACCGGCGGCATCTGGACCCTCTACCTGCTGGGCTATCATCAGTCGGTGGCGACCGGGGTCGGCTTCATCGCCCTGGCCGGGGTGTCGGCCGAGTTCGGGGTGGTCATGCTGATCTACCTGAAGCACGCGCTCGCCGAGCGCGGACCCGACCCGACGACGGCCCAGGTCCATGACTCGATCCGCGAAGGCGCCCTGCTGCGGGTGCGGCCCAAGGCGATGACCGTGGCGGTCATCCTGGCCGGTCTGTTCCCGATCCTCATCGGCCACGGCGCCGGGTCGGAGGTCATGAGCCGCATCGCCGCCCCGATGATCGGCGGCATGCTCACCGCCCCGCTGCTGTCGATGCTGGTGGTGCCGGCCGCTTACCTGCTGCTGCGGCTGCGGCGCAAGTCACCCACCTGAGATCCGTCACCTGAGGAGAGATCGTATGAAGCCGACCCTGACCGCCCTGGGCCTCGCCCTGGCGCTCGTCGCCTGCAGCCCCAAGGCCGAAGACAAGGCCGCCGAGGCCACGCCCGCGGCGCCCGCCCACGACATGGCCAAGATGGACGCCGCGCCCGCCGCGGCGGCGCCCTCGGCCGCCAAGGGGACCGGCGTCGTCACCGCCGTCGACACCGCCGCAGGCGTGATCACCATCGACCACGCCCCGATCAATGAGGCTGGCTGGCCGGCGATGAACATGGGCTTCCAGGCGACGCCGGCCTTGGCGCAGAGCGTCAAGGTCGGGGACAAGGTCGCCTTCGACCTCACCCTGAAGGACGGCGGCGGCACGATCACCGCCATCGCCAAGCAGTAGTCCAAAAGGAAGCGCCGCCGCCCTTGCGGGCGGCGGCGCGACCAGATCGATCGTGTCGGAGAAGCTTAGGCCAGGGCCAGAGCTTGACGACGACGGGCGCCGCGGAGAGCCGCGCCGACGCCGCCGAAGCCGATGATCATCATCGCCCAGGTGGCGGGCTCGGGAACGCCGATCGGGGTGCCGATCGTGCCGCCGAGAGCCAGGAAGCTGGAATAGTCGCTGGGCTTGTCGCCCAGGCCGTTGTTCGAGTCGACCAGGCTGATGAAGCCGAGCGGCGCGAAGTACGCCATCTCATAAGCTTGGTGACCCCAGCAGCCGAGCGACGGCGGTTGGCTGAAGCCCTTGGCCAGGCCCGTGGCGTTGAAAATCTCGGTGTCGAAGCAGGAGGCGCCGCCGGCGCCGCCGCCGTAGCCGCCGATCACGGACGACGGAGCCACGAAGCTGAGGATGGTGCCCCAGTCGCCGCCTTGGTAGTCCTGGATCGCGAGGCTGCCGCCGGCCGCGTAGAAGGCGGTGATTTCAGCTTCATACGCCAGGGCGCCGGTGCGGTTGTCATCGCAGCAGCCGCCCGGGCTCTGGATGTAGACGGCGCTGTAGTCGTCGAACGACAGGCTGCTCAGGTCCGTCGTGTAGACAGTGGCGCCGGCATCGGCCCCAAGGTCAACCGAGCCGAACACCAGGACCGGGTTGGTCGAGCCTTCTCGCAGGTAGTCGAACAGTTGGCTGGTGTAGGCCGAGTCCTGGTGGTAGCCGGTGGCGTCCGACCCTTCCAGCACGAGGGTCTTGGCCGAGGCCGAGGCCGGGACCCCGGCGGCGGCGATAAGCAAGGCCGCGCCGATCGCGCTGCCAAAAAGCCGGTTCATGTGTAATCTCCCAAGTCGCGAAAAACCAACGAGGCCCCTTTCGGGGCGTCCTCATCTGGGCCAATCGGAGCGTGGGGGCGCCCTGTTTCAGGTTCCAGCGTTACTTGAAAAACGCCCAAATCGGGGCGAAGTCAATTGCCATTAACTCGTTGTTAGGTTTTTTCAACCTGTGGGGGAACAAGGCGTCAGTCGATGCCGAGTAGGAGGCGAACCGTCGCGCAATATTCATGCTGGAGACTTGGGAACGTCGCTCACGCCTAGTGTGATCGAGCGTTCCGAACGCGCTTCCGCAAGCACAACAACTGGTGGCCGGCGGCCATGAAGCCACAATTTGGCACGTGCTGCTGGGCGGCGGACAAGATCGGCGCCTGAGAGCTGGGCAAGGGATAGCCGGTCTCGGAGATTCGGCGGCCGTCGCGCGGCGATCGTCTGGCCAACCGCCAGGAAGGACGCCGCCGGAGTTTCGCCCAGGCGTGGGTTGTAGCCTTCGCCGGTCGTGTGAAGTAGTCTGGCGCAAGTATATTGTCGCTGACCGACACCTCGAAGCACCAGGGTCGAAGCCAGCGCCTAAAGTGCTTGGAAGGCGTTCCCCCCGCGCGCCGTCCACGCTCCGTTCCGCGCGTCGGTCACGAGTGACGGCGCCGTTTCAGATTTGGGGGATCGCTGCCATGTCGGAAGCCTCGCTGAACGCCGGCGCCTCCGACCTCTATCGGGCCTTCTGGCGTTGGCACTTCTACGCCGGCCTGCTGGTGCTGCCGGTGCTGATGCTGATGGCCCTGACCGGCGGCCTCTATCTGTTCAACGACGAGATCGACGCCCTGACGGACCGCCGCTACGCGGTGGTGGCGGAACGGCCGGTGGCGAGCGCCCCGGCGGCCTGGGTCGCGATCGCGGAAAAGGAACTGGGCGGCAAGGTCGTCAAGATCACCCTTCCCGCCGAGCCCGGACGCGCCGTGCGCTTGGTGGTCGAGAGCAGCGGCGTGAAGCGCAACGCCTTCATCGATCCGCACGACGCGCGTCTGGTAGGCTCGACCGGCGCCGACGGGCTCACCCATACGATCAAGGAGCTCCACAGCCTCGCGCTCATCGGCAAGCCCGCCAACATCCTGGTGGAGATCGTCGCCGGCTGGGCGATCGTCATGGTCGCCACCGGGATCTTCCTGTGGTGGCCGCGCGGCCAGGCCGGCGGGGTGGTCACCGTTCGCGGCGGACCGGCCCGGCGGGTGTTCTGGCGCGACCTGCACGCGGTCACCGGGATATTCGCCAGCGGGCTGATCCTGTTCCTGGCGACGACCGGAATGCCGTGGTCGGCGGTCTGGGGCGAACAGGTGCGCGACATCACCACCAAGGCCGGCCTCGGCCGTCCGCCCGTGCCCAGCGCCGCGGCGGCCGGCGGGCACGACAACCACGCCCCAGCGCCGGCAGAGGCGTCCGGCGACGTCCCCTGGGCCCTGCAGGAAACCCACGTGCACGCCGGTCACATGATGGCCCCGCCGAACCTTGGCCGGGTGATCGCCGGCGTCGACGCCGCGGGCTTGGGCAAGCCCTACGTGATCTCCATTCCCCAGGAACCCGGCAAGGCCTGGTCGGCCGCCCACATGCCCGACAAGGTCGAAGGCATGCGCACCCTCTATGTCGACGGGTCGACCGGCCAGGTGATCGGCGACATCGGCTACCGCCAGTTCGGCGCCGCCGCCCAGGTCATCGAGTGGGGCATCTCCGTCCACCAGGGCCAGCAGTTCGGCCGGCTGAACCAGTTCCTGATGCTGGCGGGCTGCGTGGCCATCTGGCTGATGGGGATCTCGGCCCTGGTCATGTGGTGGAAGCGCCGTCCCAAGGGCCGTCTCGGCGCGCCGCCGGCTCCGGCCGATCGGCGGGCCTATCCGGGCCTGGCCGCGATCGTCGTGCCGCTGGGGCTGATCTATCCCCTGGTGGGCGCCTCGCTGCTGGTGGTGCTCGGCCTGGATATCCTGGTGCGCAGGCTGGCCCTGCGGCTGCGGCCCGCCACCGCCTCCTAGGCGAAGAGCCACGCGCGATCAGCTCCAGGGTGCGACCCTCTGACACGTTTGAGTAAGGGCTGTGTGGTTAGCTACGCCGTCCTGGAGACCCTTGTGCGCAACTTCGTCCTCGATAACGCCAGCGAACTGGAGCGACGGTCGATCTCGCGCGCCGGCGGGGATCGTCGCATCAGTCCCCGCGAGAGCGTCAAGCTTCCCGCCCTGCTGGTGCTGGCGGACGGCGAGGTCGCCCCCTGCACCATCGTCGACCGCTCACGCGAGGGTTTCCGGATCGACCTCGCCGACGACGGCGTGGCGGTTCCCGACCAGTTCCTGCTGGTCGATATCCTGGGCGGCATCGGCCATGAGGCGCAGATCGCCTGGAGCAACGGTTCGTTCATCGGGGCGCGGTCTCTGATCCGGCACGACCTGCACGAGCCCCAGCGGGGCCTCGGCGACGACCTGAAGAAGGCCTGGGCGCGCGCCCTGACCTGACCTTCTCAGGAGGGTTGGCCTAGGAAGGCTCGCCGGGCCTGCGGGCGCGGCTGATGATCAGCGAGAAGGTGAGCCCCACCAGGACCAGGTGACAGAACATCTGGTTCAGCACCGGGAACCAGCCGGACGGCGCCTTGTTGGTGGCCAGCGACAGCGGCGCCACCAGGTAGTTCATGAAGAAATAGAAGCCGAAACCGAAGGCTGGTCCGGCGATCCAGGGCCAGCGGTTCATGACCGGCAGCCGGCGGCTGGCCAGATAGTAGACGGTCGCGGCGCCCAGGATGATCAGGGTGTGCGCCGCCAGACCGAGCGCAGCGGCGGCCATCCCGCCGGCGAAGGCCGCCTTGCCCAGCAGCCCGCTGGCCACCGTCTGCAGGATTCGCTCGGCGGGAACGCCCTTCAACCCCCAGATGATGATGGGGTTCAGGATGTCGAGGATCGCGGCGATCAGCCCGGCGGCGAAGATCGCCTCGATCGGGCGCAGGGCGCGTTTGGACGGGGTCGCGGTGAATGCGGTCAAGGTCGTGCCTCCCAAAGGCGTGATCATGAAAAATCCGGGGCGGCGGAGGGGAACCGCCGCCCCGGGAGGGCCCCGCCCCGCTGGCGCGAGGCTCCGATGAGGCGGTGGCGGCGGGACCGGTGCTCAGGCCGTCCCCGCCGCCGGGGGGTTAGAACTTCGCGGTCACGCCCAGGAACAGGAACCGGCCGAGCGCGTCATAGACCTGCGGCCAGGTGTTGCCGTTGCAAGGGCCGGTCAGGCAGTTGTCGGAGCCGTTCAGCGGCGGGTCCTTGTCCAGCACGTTGTTGACGCCGGCGCGGAACGTGTAGTTTTCCGCGATGGTCCAGTTGGCCATCAGGTCGAAATAGCTGCGCGAAGCCAGCTTCAGGTCAGTGGCGGGGGCCGACGGATCGCGCAGTTCCGGATCCGACGAGGTGGCGTCGAGCTTCACTTCCGAGAAATACCGCCATTGCGCGGACACCGAGAGGTCCCAGGGCAGCGGCGTATTCCAGGTGAGACGCGCCTTGTGGCGCCAGACCGGGCTAGGCACGGCCGGCGCGGCGCCACGATTGCCGCAGATGCTGCCGTAGTAGCCTGCGCAGTCGACGGGGCGGTCGCCCTTCTGGAGCGCGGTCTCCAGCTTGTCGAGCCAGGTCCCGACGAAGTTGACCTGGATACCGCCCATGCCTTCCAGGCCGAGTTCGTCAAGGTCGGTGCGGTAGTTGGCGCTGAAGTCGACACCGCTGGTCCGCAGGTAACCCGTGTTCTCGGTGAGATCGATCGTCCGGCCCAGCGGTCCGTTCGGCGACAGCCACAAGGAGCCTTGGGCGTCGCGTTGGACCAGGGCGCAGTATTTCGCTTCGCCGCCGAGGACGCAGCGGTTGAGGGTGTTGTTGGCGCCCAGCGTGCTGATGAATTCCTCGACCTTGATGTCGAAGTAGTCGATCGAGAAGTTGAAGCCCGGCAGGAAGGACGGGGTGGCGACCAGCCCGAACGAGACCGTGTCGCTGACCTCGGGCTGGACGTTGGCGTTGCCGCCCGCGAGGACCATGTACTGGTCGGCCGGGTTGGGCTCGATGGCCAGGACCTGAGCCGTGGTCAGGTTGAAGGCCGCCGCGCAACGCGCCACCAGCGGATTGCCGGCGGCCAGACCCGCGCAAGGGTCGATCGAACCGCCGATGGCCTGGACCTGGGCGCCGTAGAGCTCCACCAGGTTCGGAGCGCGGACCGCCCGCTGATAGCTGGCCCGCAGGCGCAGGCCGTCCACGGGGACCCAGTCGCCGCCGAATTTGTAGGTGTCGGTGGAGGATCCGAACGAATAGTCGGAGTAACGATAGCCGACCTCGAGCTGCAGGCTCTTGGCCCAGGGCATGTCGTTGGCGATGGGGATGCGCGCCTCGCCGAAGAGTTCGTAGACATCATAGCCGGCGTCGATCGGCGGCACGGCGCCGCCGGCCCCGCTGATCAGGCCGTTGGCGGCGAGGAAGTCGGCCGCCAGGTCCATGTGCTCGCGGCGATACTCGGTCCCGAACGCGACCCCGACGCCTTCCTCCGACCAGGGTGACTTGACCCCGTATTCCGTGAGGTCGCCGCCGATCGACAGGCTCACCACGCGCTCGTTGGCGGTGCCGTTGGCGTAGCTCGGCACCGATAGATAGTTCAGGGCCGCGGGGGTCACGCCGGTCAGGGTGAAGATGTTGTAGGGCACGCAGGCCGGGTCGCTGCCGTCGATCACCGATTGGCAGACGATCTGGCCGGCGGCGTTGCGCTTGGCGAAGAGGGCGTTCTGGATGCGGCCGCTGTGGAAGAAGTTCTTCACCGAGCCAGCGACGCTTGTGGAGCCGAACTGGCCGTACAGGTCGTAGTTCCAGTTCTCGCCGAGGTCGCCCTTGGAACCGACCACAATCCGATAGGACGTCGAGTGGAAGCCGCTCTGGCGACCGCCGCCCTCGATATTCCGCCGCGCGATAACCCCCGTGAAGATGGTCGGGGTGCCCGCCGCCGCGCCGCAGAGCTGGCCCTGTTGGACCGCTGTCATCAGCGGGTTGTCACAGTTGGTGCTGAAGTTCGCGGCGAAGATGCCGCCAGGGGCGATCTGCGCGGTGGACACGTCGTCCATGAACATCAGCTCGGTGTAGATGTCGGCCTTTTCGGAGAGCTCGTAGTGGGCGAACGCGCCCATGGTGTAGCGCTCGTCCGGGCGCTGGTAGAAGTTGGTCGGCCCGAAATTGTAGATGTCGGTGGCGGCGTTTCGGACGCGGAACGTGTTCCCGGGTCCGGCGGGATCGACGATGAAGCTGCCGAACCGCGCCGGGTAGGCCGTGCCCGAGCCGCCGCAGGTGAAGACGGCGCCGGAGTTGAAGCTGCAGGCGCTGAAGTCTCGGTTGCTCTGCAGAATCGGCGAGGCGTGGCGGTAGCTGGCGTAGGCGGTGATGTTGCCGCGGTCGTCTTCGGTGCTGACACCCACCGTCAGGGTGACTTCCTGCGCCGCCCCGTCGCGCACATTCTCCTTGGGCAGGGCGAACTGCCCGGGAATCGCGGCGGTCGCTTGCTTGGCGCGAATGATCGAGGCGACGGGATTGTCGTTCTGGTGCTGGTAGGTCGAGATCTGCGCGTCGAGACGGATCCCCTCGAAGTTCTTCTGCATGATGAAGTTGACGACGCCCGCCACGGCGTCAGCGCCGTAGACGGCCGACCCGCCGCCCGTGGCGACATCGACGCGCTCGATCAACGCGCTTGGGATGAAGTTCAGGTCGGCCACCGGCGTTCCGGCCGAGGTCGGGTTGCCCGGATTGAGCCGCCGCCCATTGATCAGCACCAAGGTCCGGGACGGGCCAAGGCCGCGCAGATTGACGGTCGCCGTGCCGTTCGAGCCGTTGGAGATCGTCGAGCCCTGCGAGGCGAAGGCCTGCGGCAGGGAGTTGATCATGTCCTCGACGCGGATCACGCCCTGAGCCTTGATGTCGGCGGCGCCGATCGCGACGACCGGGCTGACGCTTTCCAGATTCGGGGTCGGGATCCGGGTGCCGGTGACGACGATTTCGGCGACCGCGCCGTCCTCGTCCTGCGCGAAGGCCGGACCCGCGAGTCCTCCCGCGAACAGCGCTCCGCAGATCATGGTCGATGCGAGCAGGCGCTCGCGATTGTAGCGATGATTCATTGCATCCCCCAGGACGTGACAGTGTTGATCGTCGTGATGGCGATCTCTGTAACCTGTCAGCGTTTTTAGATGTTGTGTTTACGCATAGATCTACTGTGGATTCGCTCAATTGAATCAAGCAAACTCCAAAACACACTCATGTCTTTCAGACATTATTTGTGTATCAGATGTAATTCTCATCTCGGTTGTTACATTTGAGACTTTGTGTATGCTCTCCTCAAGGTGGCTCTTGCTGCTTGGGTGAGGGTGGGGAACTAGGCGGCATCCAGCCACGCTCCCCCGTCAGCGCCCTCGACCGCGCGAGCCGCCTCGTATGAGATCTGGCCGAAATAGGTCCGCAGCCGCTCCAGCGGCTCGGGACGCACCGAGTAGATGTTGAGCGAGCCCGTGCGCCGGCAGGTGACCAGGCCCGCATCGAGAAGGACTCTCAGATGACGCGAGATCGCGGCGCGGACGACAGGGAACCGGCTGGCCAGCTTGCCCACGCAGAGGGGGCGCGCGCTGAGGTGCACGATGATCTTGTGCCGGATAGGATCGGAGATCGCGGTAAGCAGCGATTGTTCGATATCGTCCGGCGAACGGGGAATGCGGCGGTTCACTGGAACCACCTCGGAACCGCGAATTGCGGAGTGCGATCGATGACCGACATCAACGCCTCGAAACCAACCTGCGGACCACTCGCCGCGCAGACCGAGGCTCTGCGTCGCGGACCGGGATGGCTTGGGCGCAGTTCGGATTTTTACCCGATGGGAGCCCGATGATGGCCGACGACGGCAGCCAACTGGCAGGCGAAACCAAGAGCTTCGCCCCCCACCGCCGCCTGGACCTCGCCAACGAGCACGACTTCCAGCTCGGGGCCTTCCGGGTGCGCCCGGCCTATCGCGAAGTGCGTCGCGGCGACGTGATCGACATCCTGGAACCGCGCGTGATGCAGGTGCTGGCGGCCCTGGCCCGACGCATGGGCGCGGTGGTGTCCCGCGACGAACTGCTGCGCGACTGCTGGGGCGACGTCTCGGTCACCGACGACTCCCTGCACCGTTGCATCGGACGCCTTCGCAAGCTGTCGGAGAGCGACGACCGGGCCTCCTTCGTCATCGAGACCGTGCCGCGCGTCGGCTATCGTCTGGTCGCCGCCGACCTCGTCGCGGGTCTGGAAACCCAGGCTGCCGCCGTCGACGCAACGCCCGAGGCCCAGGCCGCCCGGCGCCTGGGCCACCTGCCCCTGCTGGTCCTCGGCGGGCTGGTGGCGGCGCTGCTGGGCGCCGGCGGTTGGTGGATGATCGGGCGGGACGAGGCCTGGCGCGTGGCGGGCTTCGAGAGCGCCGCCGACACCCTCGCCTCCGAGGGTCAGCCCGCCCTCTCCGCGTCCGGCGGACAACTCGCCTACGCCGCGGGGCCCGAGGACGGCAGCCAGGACATCTTCGTGCGCAACGTGCGCGACGGTTCGACCGCCCTCCTGGTCGGGGGTCCGACCGACGATGGATTCCCCGCCTGGTCGCCGACCGGCGACCGGCTGGCCTTCGTGCGCCTGCATCCCAATGCGCCTTGCGAGATCGTCATCAAGACCCTGCCCGATGGCCCCGAGCGCAGCCTGGCGGCGTGCCGCAAGTCGGATACCTCGAAGGTCGTCTGGGCGCCGGACGGCGCACGACTCTATTTCATCGACCGCCCCGCGCGCGGCGCCGCGCGCCAGGTCTATTCCGTCGCCGCCGAGGGTGGGCCCGTCACGCCGGTCACCTCGCCGCCCGCCTGGATGCGCGGCGACCAGGACCTGACCGTCTCGCCCGACGGCGCCCACATGGCCTTCGTGCGCTGGTCGGCGATCGGGATATCCGACATCTATGTCCAGAGCCTCTCGGGCGGCCAGGCGCGCCGCGTCACGCAGGACGGGGCCGAGGTGGTCGGCCTGGCCTGGTCAACAACCGGGCGCTCGCTGTTCTTCTCCTCCAACCGCAGCGGCGACTTCGGCGTCTGGAGCGTGGCCGCCGACGGCGGCGAGCCGGTGCGCCTGGGCTCGGGCCTGCGCGAGGTCCGGCGCATATCGTCCGGCGGCGACGGGGCGCTCGCCCTGGAGCTGATGGACCTGCGCGCCAACCTGGCGCAGGTGGGCGGCGGGGCGGCGAGCAAGCTGATCACCGATGAGGCCGGGATCCAATGGGCGGGCGACATCTCGCCCGCCGGCGTGCTGGCCTATGTCGCCGACACCCGGGCCGGGCGTTCGGTCTGGACCCGCGCGCCGGGCCAGCCGGCCCAGAAGCTCACCTTCTTCCCCGCGACCCACATGGACGATGTCCGCTGGTCGCCAGATGGCCGGCGACTGGCCTTCATCGCCGCCGCCAAGGGCCGCTACGGCGTCTATGAGATCCCCGCGGGCGGCGGCCCGCCGAAGGCCCTGCTGACCGGCGACTACGAGATGACCTCGCTGAGCTGGGAGGCCGACGGCCGGACCCTGGTGCTGGCCGCCAAGCGCGGCGGCGTGCGCCGCCTCTGGCGCCTCGACACCACCAAGCCGGACGCCGTCACCCCGATCACCGGGCCGGGCTGGGTGGCGGTGCGCGCGACGCCCAAGGGCCTGCTGGGCATGAAGCAGTTCACCCCGGGCATCTGGCGGCTGAACGGCGACGGCTCCAAGGCGCAGCAGATCGCCGACAGTCCCAGCAATCCGACCAACGCCTGGATGATCCTGGGCGAGCGGCAGTTCTGGATCGACTGGCCCGCCGGCCGCGCGCCGGTGATCCTGAGCTCGGCGGTCGACGGCGGACCGGTCAGCGTGGTCGCCGAGGCGCCGGGCGCGACCTTCTATTCCGGCCTGGCCATGGATCCCGCGACCGGGGCGATGATTTACACCCGCAAGATCCGCATGGACGTCGACATCGGCCTGATGCGGCTGGAGCGCGCCGGGTGAGGCTGGCGCCGCTGACGCCAGCCGACCTGGCCGCCGCCGCCGCGATCCAGAACGCCGTCTATCGGCCGCTCTATCGCGAGCCGGCGGAGATCCTGGGCAGCCGCCTGGAGATCGCCCCGACCTGCTGCTGGGGCGCGTTCGGGCCGGACGGCCTGGCCGCCTACATCCTCAGCCATCCGTGGCCGGCCGGAGCCCCGCCGGCGATCGGGACCGCGCTCGACCCGCCGGGTGCGTGCGACAACTGGTTCGTCCACGACCTGGCCATCGGCGAAGCCGCGCGGGGCCAGGGCCTGGGCCGCGCCCTGGTCCGCGCCGCGGCCGACGCGGCGATGGCGCTCGGCCTGACGCGCGGCGACCTGATCGCGGTGCAGGGCGCGGGACGCTTCTGGGCCCGGATGGGCTACGCCGATCCGATCGACCTGCCGCCGGCCCTGGCCGCCAAGGTCGCCGCCTACGGACCCGACGCCCGCTATATGACCGCGCAGCTCTCCGAGCTGGCCGCCTAGTCCGCGAACACGTCCCGCGCGGCTTGCACGAAGCCGCTCGTCCGGTAACGGGCCGTGGGGTCGGCATAGGCCAGACCCAGGATGCGGCGAGGGGTGAACCCTTCCAGCCGCACCCGGGCGACGCCGGGATCGCGATGGCCGTCGGGCATCACCGTGATCCCCAGGCCCGCCCGCACCAGGCCCAGCACCCTGTCGTCGCTGACGCCGCGATAGCTGAAGAAGGGGCGCACGTTGCGCTCAATGAAATAGCGGCTGGTCTCGGCCAGCACCTCGCAATGGCGGCGCACCATCATCACCTCGTCGGCCAGCTCCTCGCCGCGCAGGCTGTCGGCCCGGGCCAGGCGATGGCCGGCCGGCAGGGCCAGGCTGTAGCCCTCCTCGCACAGCCGCTCGGCCCCGAACCGATCGGAGGCCGGCCGCAGGATGGTGAGCGCCGCGTCCACTCGCCCGCGGTCCAGCAGGCTCAGCACTTCGCGTTCGGAGCCTTCCAGCAGCTCGATCTGCTCGTCGCCGCCGCGCCGCGCCAGGGTCTGTTCCAGCAACGCGGTGGGGATGGTCGACAGCACCGCCACCCGCAGCTGTTCCGGCCGCGCCGCGCCGGAGACCGCGGCCTGGGCCAGGTTGAATTCGTGCTCGATGCGCCGTGCGTGGACCAGGAACCGACTGCCGGCCTCGGTCAGGTGGACCCGGCGGTTGGTGCGGTCGAACAGCCGCGCCTGGAGCTGGCCCTCAAGCTTGGCGATCCCCGCCGACAGCGTGGGCTGGGCGACGTTCTCCCGCGCCGCCGCCCGGCTGAAATTCCCGGTCTCGACGATGGCCAGGAAGTAGCGGAGCAGGTACCGATCCATGATAGATGACATCTATCATGTCGATCATGATCGTTCAATTTTGTGGATTGTTCACGAGCCGCTAGTTTTGCGAGGCTATCGCCCGAGCGAAATCCACGGATTTCGCTCAAGCTTCCAAAGTTGGGCCACTTCCTTCGCCGAACCGGCCTCCACTTCGGCGGAAAATGGCCAGACCGACCTCCAGAAGGACGCCCCGCAGAATGTCCGGTCCCAACTTCCAGTTCGGCCTTGGCGAGACCGCCGAGGCGATCCGCGAAACCACCGCCCGCTTCGCCGCCGACCGCATCGCCCCCATGGCGGCTGAGATTGATGCGAGCAATACCTTCCCCCGCGAGCTGTGGCCGCAGATGGGCGAGCTGGGCCTGCACGGGATAACCGTCGAGGAGGAGTTCGGCGGCCTGGGCTTGGGCTATCTGGAACACGTGATCGCCATGGAGGAGGTCAGCCGCGCCTCGGCCTCGGTGGGCCTGTCCTACGGCGCCCACTCCAATCTCTGCGTGAACCAGATCCGCCGCTGGGGCAGCCCCGAACAGAAGCACCGCTACCTGCCCCGGCTGATCAGCGGCGAGCACGTCGGATCGCTCGCCATGAGCGAGGTCGGCTCCGGCTCGGACGTGGTCTCCATGAAGCTGCGCGCCGAGCATCGCGGCGACCGCTATGTGCTGAACGGGACCAAATTCTGGATCACCAACGCACCCCACGCCGACACCCTGGTGGTCTACGCCAAGACCTCCCCCGACGAGGGCAGCCGCGGCGTCACCGCCTTCCTGATCGAGAAGGGCATGAAGGGCTTCAGCGTCTCGCCCAAGCTGGACAAGATGGGCATGCGCGGATCCGACACCGCCGAGCTGGTGTTCGAGGACTGCGAGGTCCCCGAGGAGAACGTCATGGGCCCGCTGAACGGCGGCGCGGGCGTGCTGATGAGCGGGCTGGACTATGAGCGCGCGGTTCTGGCCGGGGGTCCGCTGGGCATCATGCAGGCCTGCCTCGACGTGGTCCTGCCCTATGTCCGCGAGCGCAAGCAGTTCGGAAAGCCGATCGGCTCGTTCCAGCTCATGCAGGGCAAGATCGCCGACATGTACGTGGCCCTGAATTCGGCCCGGACCTATGTCTACGCCGTGGCCAAGGCCTGCGACGCGGGGCTCACCACTCGGTTCGACGCCGCGGGCGCGATCCTGCTGGCCTCGGAGAACGCGGTGCGGGTGAGCCTGGAGGCCGTCCAGGCCCTGGGCGGCGCCGGCTACACCAAGGAGTTCCCCGTCGAACGCCTGGTCCGCGACGCCAAGCTCTACGACATCGGCGCGGGCACCAACGAGATCCGTCGCTTCCTCATCGGCCGGGAACTGCTGGGCGCATGACCAAACTCGCCACCGCCATCGACCGGGCCGGAGCGGCCTTCCAGACCAACGACGCCCACAACCGCGCCCTGGTCGACCAGCTTCGCGAGCGCGCCGCCCATGCGGCCCTGGGCGGTCCGGAGGCGTCGCGCAAGCGCCACGCCTCGCGCGGCAAGCTGCTGCCCCGCGAACGGGTCGAACGCCTGCTGGACCCCGGCTCCCCGTTCCTGGAGGTGGCCCCCCTGGCGGCGCACGGCCTCTATCACAACGAGGCGCCCGGCGCGGGCTTGATCACCGGCATCGGCCGGGTCTCCGGCCGCGAGGTGATGATCGTCGCCAACGACGCCACGGTGAAGGGCGGCGCCTACTTCCCCATCACTGTGAAGAAGCACCTGCGGGCCCAGGAAGTGGCCATGCAGAACCACCTGCCCTGCGTCTATCTGGTCGACAGCGGCGGGGCGAACCTGCCCCACCAGGCCGAGGTCTTCCCCGACCGCGACCACTTCGGCCGCATCTTCTTCAACCAGGCGCGGATGAGCGCGCAGGGCATCGCCCAGATCGCCTGCGTCATGGGCTCGTGCACCGCCGGCGGCGCCTATGTGCCGGCCATGTCGGACGAGACGGTGATCGTGCGCGGCCAGGGCACGATCTTCCTGGGCGGCCCGCCGCTGGTGAAGGCCGCCACCGGCGAGGTGATCACCGCCGAGGAGCTGGGCGGCGCCGACACCCACGGCCGCCGCTCCGGCGTGGTCGACCATGTGGCCGAGGACGACGAGCACGCGATCACCATCGTCCGCTCCATCGTCGCCAACCTGAACTCGAGGAAGGTCGTGGACCTCGACCTCACCGAGCCGCGCGACCCCGCCTACGATCCCGAGGAGCTCTACGGCATCGTCCCCACCGACGTGCGCGCGCCCTATGACGTGCGCGAGGTCATCGCCCGCATCGTCGACGGCTCGGACTTCGACGAGTTCAAGGCCCTTTACGGCACGACCCTGGTCACCGGCTTCGCCCGCATCTGGGGCCAGCCGGTGGCGATCCTGGCCAATAACGGGGTGCTGTTCTCGGAGAGCGCGCTCAAGGGCGCGCACTTCATCGAGCTGGCCTGCAAGCGGAAGATCCCGCTGGTCTTCCTGCAGAACATCTCGGGCTTCATGGTCGGCGGCAAGTACGAGGCCGGCGGCATCGCCAAGGACGGCGCCAAGCTGGTGACCGCCGTCGCCTCCGCCGAGGTGCCTAAGTTCACCGTCCTGATCGGCGGCTCCTTCGGGGCCGGCAACTACGGCATGTGCGGCCGCGCCTATTCCCCCCGGTTCCTGTGGACCTGGCCCAACAGCCGCATCTCGGTCATGGGCGGGGAGCAGGCCGCCAGCGTCCTGGCCACCGTCCATCGCGACGCCGCCACCTGGACCCCCGCCGAGGAAGAGGCGTTCAAGGCCCCGGTCCGCGACAAGTACGAGACCGAAGGCGACCCCTACTTCGCCACCGGCCGCCTGTGGGACGACGGGATCATCGATCCCGCCCAGACCCGCGACGTGCTCGGCCTCTCCATCTCCGCCGCCCTCAAC
>NZ_JAUYNW010000137.1 GCF_030698145.1 Phenylobacterium sp.
AAAGCTCGCCCTCACCGCCTGCATGCGACGGCTCCTCGTCACCCTCAACGCCATGATCCGCGACAACACAGACTGGAGACATGCGCCAGCCTAACTACGGTTGCTCCCCCAAATCGCGCTGCGCGCTGGGGGAGGATCTGATGATCCAGGATTTCACCGGGCGTCCGCCTTCAGCCTGGCCTGCTGGCGCTGATAGAGGGCGATGGGGACGACCAGTGTGGCCAGCAGGGCGACGGCCACGGCCGAGGCTGCCGGCCAGTCGCGGTTGGCGAAGAGCTCCGTCCAGATGGTCTTGCCCAGCATCAGGGTGCCCGAGCCGCCCAGCAGGTCGGGGATCACGAACTCGCCGACCATCGGAATGAAGCAGAGCAGGGCGCCCGCGCCCACGCCCGGCAGCGACAGCGGGAAGGTCACGCGCCAGAAGGCCTGGAACGGCGTGCAGCCCAGATCGGCGGCGGCCTCCAGCAGGTCGTGATGCTGGCGCTCCAGCACCGCGTAGAGCGGCAGGACCATGAAGGGCACGTAGGCGTAGACCAGGCCGATATAGATGGCCGCGTCAGTGTTCAGCAGCGAGACTGGTCCCAGGCCGAGGGCCGCCAGCGCGGTGTTGAGCAGGCCTTCGGGCTTGAGGATGCCGATCAGGGCGTAGACCCGGATCAGGAAGCTGGTCCAGAACGGCAGGATCACCGCCATCAGCAGGGCCTGGCGCAGGGCCGGCGAGCATCGCGCCATGGCGTAGGCCATTGGATAGCCCAACAGCAGCAGGATGCCCGTGGCCACGGCGGCGAACCTCAGGCTGGAGAGATAGGCCGCCACATAGAGCCGGTCGGAGGTCAGGCGCGCATAGGTCTCGAAGTCCAGGGCGGCGAGGAAGGCCTGGACGCCGGCCATGCCCTGGGCCCAGTCGATCCGCGGCGCATAGGGCGGCATGGCCAGGACGGTGTCCGACAGCGACAGCTTGGCCACCAGCAGGAACGGGAACAGGAAGAAGACGCCCAGCCACAGGAAGGGCGCCAGCGCCGCCAGGCCCGTCCTGTCGCGCCGGGCGCTCACTGGGTCAGCACCACGCCGGCGTCGGGCGCGAAGGTCAGCCAGACCTGGTCGTCCCAGTCCACCGGCCGCTCGACGAACCGCGAGGCGTTGGCGCGGGCGGCGCGGATCGTCCGGCCGCTGGGCAGTTCGACCAGATAGGTGGTCCAGTCGCCGAGATAGCCGATGTCGGCGACCTTGCCGGCCAGGCGGTTGGGACCGGGGGGCGGCGCGTCCAGGTGCACCTGAATCTTCTCCGGGCGCACGGCCAGCCAGACGGTGTCGCCCACCGCGATCATGTCGTCCTCGACCGCCTCGAACCCGCCCTCGGCCTCGGCGCTCGCCAGGCGGACCATCTGGCCGTCGGCGCTTTCGACCTTGCCCTCGAAGAGGTTCACGTCGCCGATGAAGTCAGCCACGTAGCGGGAGTTGGGCGCCTCATAGACCTCTGCCGGCCGGCCGATCTGGACGATCTCGCCCGCGCGCATCACCGCGATCCGGTCGGCGGTGACCATGGCCTCCTCCTGGTCGTGGGTGACGATCAGGAAGGTCATGCCCAGGCTCTGTTGCAGGGCCATCAGCTCCCACTGGGTTTCCTCGCGCAGCTTCCGGTCCAGGGCCGCCAGCGGCTCGTCCAGCAGCAACATCCTGGGCCGGGGGGCGATGGCGCGGGCCAGGGCCACGCGCTGGCGCTGGCCGCCGGAAAGCTGGTGGGGCTTTCTCCGAGCCAGGCCGTCCAGCCGCACCAGGGCCAGCATCTCGGCCACGCGGGCCTCGACCTCCTCCTTGGGCAGGCCCTGCTGGCGCAGGCCGAAGGCGATGTTCTTCTCGACGCTGAGGTGCGGGAAGAGGGCGTAGGATTGGAACATCATATTGACCGGCCGCTGGTGCGGCGCCCGTCCGGCCAGGTCTTCGCCCGCCAGGGTCACGCGGCCCTCGTCGGGGTCCTCGAACCCCGCCAGCAGCCGCATCAGGGTGGTCTTGCCGCAGCCCGAGGGGCCCAGCAGGGCGAAGAACTCGCCCTCGTAGATGTCCAGCGACACGCCGGCCACGGCGGTCTCGCCGTCGAAGCGTTTGACCACGTTCACGAAGCGCACAAGCGGCCTGGCGGCGGGATCGGCCCAGGGCGCGAAGGTCGAGCGGACCGCGCCGATGTTCAGGCGCGGGCGGGACCGTTCCGTCATTGCCCGGTCTGCACCCGGGTCCACATGCGCGTGACCTCGCGCATCAGGGCCTGGTCCTTGTCCTTGGTGACGAACAGCCGCTTGAAGACCTCGGGGGTGGGATAGACGTTGGGATTGTCGCGCACCTCGGCGTCCACCAGCTTCGTCGCCGCGGCGTTGGCGTTGGCGTACTGGGTGAAGTTCGACGCCTTGGCGATCACCTCGGGTCGCAGCATGAAGTCGAGGAACTTGTAGGCGGCGTCGGGGTTCGGCGCGTCGATGGGGATGGTGAAGACGTCGAACCAGACCTGGCTGCCCTCCTTGGGGATGACATAGTCGAGCTTGACGCCATTCTTGGCTTCCTCGGCCCGGTCCTTGGCCTGCAGGATGTCGCCGGAATAGCCCACCGCCACGCAGATATCGCCGTTGGCAAGGGCCTCGATATATTCCGAGGAGTGGAACTTGCGGACATAGGGGCGGGCCTTGACCATCAGGTCGGTGGCCGCCTGGTAGTCGGCGAGGGTCTTGGAATTGGGGTCCTTGCCCAGATAGTTGAGCGCGACCGCGTACATGTCCTCCGAGGCGTCGAGGTAGTAGACGCCGCAGTCCTTGAGCTTGGCGAGGTTGGCGGGGTCGAAGACCACGGCCCAGCTGTCGATGTTCACCCCGGGCAGGCGCTTGGCCACCGCCTCGACATTGTAGCCGACGCCGATAGTCCCCCACATGTAGGGCACCGCGTATTTCGCGCCCGGATCGAAGGGCGCCATGTGGGCCATGACCTCGGGCCAGAGGTTCTTGGCGTTCGGCAGCCTGGCCTTGTCCAGCGGTGCGATGGCCCTGGCGGTGATGTAGCGCGGCACGTTGTGGTTCGAAGGCGTGACGATGTCGTAGCCGGTATGGCCCTGCAGCACCTTGGTCTCGAGGATCTCGTTGGAATCGAAGGTGCTGTACTCGACCTTGATCCCCGTCTCCTTGGTGAAGTCGGCCAGGAGCGCCGGGTCCATGTAGTCCGACCAGTTATAGATCGTCAGCGTCTGCGGCTTGTCGGCCTGGCCGCACCCGGCCAGCGCCAGCACCGCGCTGAGGCCCAGCGCCTTCACCCATGCCCGCATCACGCCCTCCGTCCCCGTCGTGAGGACCTTATAGGCGAGCCATATCGGGGAATGAAAGCGCTGGGGCCCCGGCTCAGGGCGCCTTCGGCTTGATGAGCCCCAGCACGGCGCCGGCGATCAGATAGGCGAGCAATTGATAGCCCATATTGATGGCCACGAAGGTCCCGGTCTGGCCGACATAGAGGTAGTCGACGGCCATGGTGGTGTAGCTGAAGAAGAACCAGGCGCCGAAGGCGCCCAACAGGCTGGCGCGAAGCGAGGTCGCGCCCAACTTACGCAGCAGCCAGGACAGTCCAACGATGGTGATGATCGTGAACACGGCGCCGACGCCCAGGGCGAACTGATCGCTCTTCGGATCGGGCGGCGTGCCCAACTCGGCCGTCCAGATCGCGCCGAACAGCGGCCCGTACCACAGGAAGCCCAGGGCCTCGAGCAGGACGAACGCCACGACGACGGCAATCCAGTTGATGCCTTTCAACATGCGTCTCTCCCTTTTTCATTCGGAGGCAGCTTGTTGTTTTCGTTGGCGAAGGGCCGCCTTCCGTCAGGGCAGACTGAAGCTTAACCATTGAAAACACCAGCGGTGATTGCACTGCGCCTTGCGGTGAGCGCTTTGGCGAACCAGATCGGGCGCCCTATAAGCCGCCGCTCCTCCCCATTTCGAGAGACCTCATGTCCCGTATTCTGATCACCTCGGCCTTGCCCTACATCAACGGGATCAAGCACCTGGGCAATCTGGCGGGCTCCATGCTGCCGGCCGACGTCTATGCCCGCTTCCAGCGCGCGAAGGGTGTCGAGACCCTCTACATCTGCGCCACCGACGAGCACGGCACGCCGGCCGAGCTGGGCGCCGCGGCGCTCGGCCAGGACGTGCGGGCTTATTGCGACGAACAGCACCAGATCCAGCGCGACCTCTATGCCGGGTTCGGGATGAGCTGGGACTATTTCGGCCGTTCGTCCTCGGTCCAGAACCGGGTCCTGACCCAGCGCTTCGCCCAGTCTCTGTGGGAGGCGGGCTTCATCGAGGGGCGCACCACCCAGCAGGTTTACTCCAACGCCGACAAGCGCTTTCTGCCTGACCGCTATGTGGTGGGGACCTGTCCGCATTGCGGCTACGACGCGGCGCGCGGCGACCAGTGCGACAACTGCACGCGCCAGCTCGACCCGGTCGACCTGATCCGCCCGCGCTCGGCGGTCTCGGGCTCGGAAGACATCGAGATCCGCGATTCCAAGCACCTGTTCCTCAAGCAGACCGCCTTCGAGGGGAAACTGCGCGACTGGATCACCGACAAGAAGGGCCAGTGGCCGCTGCTGGTGACCTCCACGGCGCTCAAGTGGCTGGACGAGGGCCTGCAGGACCGCGGCATCACGCGGGACCTGGAATGGGGCGTGCCGGTCAACGCCGCTGACTGGGGTCCCAATCCGGCCGGCGAGCGGCCCGATGTCGAGGGCCTGGCCGGCAAGGTGTTCTACGTCTGGTTCGACGCGCCGATCGAATATATCGGCGCGACCTGGGAATGGGCCGCCGCCCAGCCCGGCGCCGACCCCGCCGACGAGAGCGGCTATGAGCGTTGGTGGCGCGGGCCGGTGGCCGACGACGTCAGCTATGTGGAGTTCATGGGCAAGGACAACGTGCCCTTCCACACCGTGGGCTTCCCCTGCACCCTGTTCGGGATGAACGAGACGCGCGGGGCCGACGGGGCCTGGCGTCCGGCGTCGAATGCGCCCTGGAAGCTGGTCGACACGCTCAAGGGCTTCAACTGGCTGAATTATTACGGCGGCCGGTTCTCCACGACCCACCAGCGGGGCGTGTTCATCGACGCGGCCCTGGAGATCCTGCCCGCCGACTACTGGCGCTGGTGGATCATGGCCAATGCGCCTGAGAGCTCGGACGCCACCTTCACCTGGGAGCAGTTCCAGGCCCAGGTGAACGCCGACCTGGCCGACGTGCTGGGCAACTTCGTCAACCGCATCCTGAAGTTTACCGAGACCCGCTTCGAGGGCGCGGTCCCGGCGGGCGGGGAGGCGGGGCCGCTGGAGATCAAGCTCCAGGCCGACGTCGCCGCCAAGCTGGCTGAACTGACCGAGAACCTCGACGCCGTCGAGATGAGGAAGGCCTGCCAGTCGCTGCGCCAGCTCTGGGTGCTGGGCAACCAGTACCTGACCGAGGCCGCGCCCTGGACGGCGATCAAAACCGACCCGGAACGGGCCGCCGTGGCGGTGCGCACGGGCCTGAACCTGGTCGCCCTGTTCGCCAGGGTGTCGGAGCCGTTCATCCCGTTCGCGGCGGAGAAAATCGCCGCCGGCGTGGGCGAGCCCTTCCCGGGGACATGGCCGACGGGTCCCAGCCCGCTCGACATCCTGCCGGCCGGCCGCAAGGTCGCCGCGCCGGAGGTGCTGTTCAAGAAGGTGGAGAACGACCAGGTCGCTGAATGGACCGCCCGCTTCGGCGGGGCCGAGGCGGAGTAGGACTAAGAGTCAAAGTCCCCCTCAGTCAGCTTCGCTGACAGCTCCCCCAAGAGGGGAGCATCTATGGGCTCCCAGATCCTCCCCCAGCGCGGAGCGCGAATTGGGGGAGGTGGCGCGCCGCCCTCTTCGGCGACGTGACGGAGGGGGCTCGCCGCGCCGATGTCAGGCCGCCGCCTTCGCGAACCGGTCGCGCAGGAACTCCGCGCCGCTGACCAGCGAGACCCCGGCCAACACCAGGACGGCCCCAACCACGAAGGACGGCTCCAGGGGCTCGTGCAGGACGGCCACGCCGAACACCACGCCGAACAGCGGGGTCAGGAAGCTGAGGATCGACAGGCGCGAGGCCAGGTACTTGGTCAGCAGCCAGAACCAGACGACGTAGGTGATCAGGGTGACGATCACGGTCTGATAGCCCAGGTTCAGGATCACCGCCGGCGTGGGATTGACCCGGAACTCGCCGTTCCAGGCCGCAACCCCCATGAGCATGACGCCCGCGAAGGCCACCTGGTAGAACAGGGTCTTGACCGCCGGGGCGTCCGACAGCCTCGACCCGCGGATCGCCACCGTGGTCAGGCCCCAGGAGAGGCCCGCCAACAGCCCCAGGGCGTCGCCCAGCAGCATGGTGGGGCTGACCGTCTCGCCGCCGCCCAGGAACGACAGCGCGATGCCGCCGAAGGCCAGCAGCACGCCGGCCCACTGCCACGGCGACAGGCGTTCCTCACGGAAACGCAGGGCCAGGCCCAGGGCCGAGAAGATCGGCGCGCTATAGATGAACACCACCATGTGCGAGGCGCTGGTGAGCGTCAGGCCCTGGGCGATGAACAGGAACTCCACGGCGAACAACAGGCCGACCAGCAGGCCGGGGCGCAGGGTCCCGTCCGTGAACATGCCGCGCCTGTCGCGCCAGAGGGTGAGCGCGCCCAGCACCATGGCGGCGAGCGCCGAGCGCAGGCCCATCTGCATCATCGGCGTCACGTCGTCGGCGATCAGCTTCACGGCGATCTGGGTGAAGCCCCAGCAGACGCACAGGGCGATCATCAGGGTGACCGCCAGGAGGTCGAGGGGCTTGCGCATGCCGGTCAAACGGTCGCTTCGCCGCGCAGGACGGGGACGCAGCCGCCGCCGACCGTGGCCCTGACGCCGTCGGCGGCGCGGCGGGCCGTGGCGCGCAGGCGCGACGGCCGACCCATCTCCACGCCCTGGATGATGTCCCAGCCGCCGGCTTCCGCGCCGGAGAGCGACAGCAGCAGGGCCGCCAGGGTGGCGTTGGCGCTGCCGGTGGCCGGGTCCTCCACCGTGCCGGAATTGGGCGCGAACATCCGCGCACGGAGGGTGTCGCCGTCGCGGGCGTAGAGGTGAAGGGAGAGGCGGTCGCCGAACGCCGGATCGCTGTCGCCGGCCTGGCGGAAGGCGGCCAGATCAGGCGCGGCGCGGGTCAGGGCCTCGCCCGTCACCTCGGCGAAGATGAAGGCGACGCCGACCGTGGCCTCCACGGGGCGGTGGCCGGTGACGACGATGTCGGCGGGAGTGATGCTCGCGCAGGCCGCGGCCACGTCGACCGCGAGCTCGGCGCCCAGGGACAGCGGGCGCGGCGCGGCGATAGTCGCCCCATGGTCGGTGACCTCGACCCCGACGATCCCGGCCGGGACTTCCAGCCGCAGGTCGGTTCCGCGGCCCATCTGGGACAGGACCCAGCCGGTGCCGATGGACGGGTGGCCGGCGAAGGGCATCTCGGCCGTACGGTTGAAGATACGCACCCGGGCCGTGTTGGCGGGGTCCTCCGGCGGCAGGACGAAGGTGGTCTCCGACAGGTTCATCTCGGCGGCCAGGGCCTGCATCTGGTCGCCGGTCAGGCCGCGGGCATCGGTGAACACGGCCAGCGGATTGCCGCCGAAACGGGTGTCGGTGAACACGTCGAGGGTGACGAAGGGGTAGCTGGCCATCGGGATATCCGTCGCTTTGGGAGGCTCAAGGGTTGACATAACTTCGTCGATTGGCAAAGTCACAAAATGGAGCTGGCCGACATCTTCCGTGCGCTCGCCAACGAGCGGCGGCTGCAGATACTGGAGTGGCTGAAGGACCCGGTCGGGAACTTCCCGCCTCAGGTCCACGGCGACCTGAACGCCGACGGGGTGTGCGGCGTCTGGCTGGCCGAGAAGCTGGGCATCAGCCACCCGACCCTGAGCGAACACATGCGCGTCCTCATCCAGGCGGGCCTGGTGACGCCCACCAAGATCAAGCAATGGACGTTCTATCGCCGCAACGACGTCCGCATCGCCGAAATCACGCGCGCCATCGAGGCCGCCGTCTAGTCTTTCAGGAGACGCACTTGTCCATATCGACCCTGTTCGAGCCGCTGAGCTTCGCCCACGGCCCGGCCATGAAGAACCGCTTCATGCTGGCGCCGCTGACCAATCTGCAGAGCCATCCGGACGGGCGGCTCTCGGACGACGAGTTCAAGTGGCTGACCATGCGGGCGCAGGGCGGCTTTGGCCTGACCATGACCTGCGCGGCCCACGTCCAGCGCATCGGCCAGGGCTTCCCGGGTCAGCTCGGCATCTTCGGGGACGAACACCTCGAGGGCCTGACGCGCCTGGCGGCGGCGATCAAGGCGGCTGACAGCGTGGCTGTGGTGCAGCTGCATCACGCCGGCATGCGCTCGCCCAAGGAGTTGATCGGCGAAGCGCCGGTCTGCCCGTCGGACGAGGCGGAGTTCGGCGCGCGGGCCCTGACCGAGGCCGAGGTCGCCCAGCTCATCGAGGACTTCATCGCCGCCGCCGAGCGTGCGGACAAGGCGGGCTTCGACGGGGTCGAACTGCACGGCGCCCACGGCTATGTGCTGAGCCAGTTCCTGTCGCCGGAGGTCAACCAGCGGACGGACCGCTACGGCGGATCGCCGGAGAACCGCGCCCGCATTGTGCGCGAGATCATCGTCGGCGTGCGCGCCCGCTGCCGTCCCGACCTCAATCTCGGCCTGCGCCTGTCGCCCGAGCGGTTCGGCCTGGACCTGGGCGAGATCCGCGACCTGGCGCGCGACCTGATGGCCGAGGGCAAGATCGACTATCTCGACATGTCGCTGTGGGACCACCGCAAGGAGCCGATGGACGAGGCCTTCCAGGGCCGCAGCCTGATGTCCTGGTTCACCGACCTGCCGCGTGGCGATGTGCGTCTGGGCGTCGCCGGCAAGGTGATGACCCCGGCCGACGCTGCGGCGTGCCTGGAGGCCGGCGCCGACTTCGTGCTGATCGGCCGCGCGGCCATCCTGCACCATGACTTCCCGAAACAGGCGGCGGCCGACGCCGACTTCCGGCCCGCGTCCCTGCCGGTCACCCGCGAGCATCTGCGCCAGGAGGGCCTTGGCCCGGCCTTCGTTGACTACATGAACAGCTGGAAGGGCTTCGTCGTCCAGGAGACACAGGACGCCTAGCTGAAGATTCTCAACCGGTAGGCGTTCATCGCGGTTTCGCCCAGCTTGTCGACCAGGTGGAAGTTGACGATGGCGCCCACCGGCGCGCCGATCACGGGGATGAGCTGGGCGAGCTTGGCCAGGTCGATGTGGTCGCGGTACTCCTGCTGGAACTTCCGCCAGTCGAAGTCCTCAAGCGAGACGGGGGTCGAGCCTGTCCGGGTCATGGCGTCATAGATCTCGTGGCGATGGCCGGGGCTGGAAAAGGCCAGCTGGAAGATCTGCAGGATGTAGAGCCGCTCGGCCGCCAGATCGCCGGAATGGCCGTAGAGTGCTGCGATGTCGAACAGCAGCTTGATCTTCAGGCCGATCAGGGCCGGGAAGTCGACCGCCGCCAGCAGGAAGCCCCCGGCCCCCGCGACCCCGCCCTCCGCCGCCGCGGTCGTGCGGTAGAGCGCGATCTTCTCGCGGACCCGCGCCTCGCGTTCCTCCAAGCCCGCGCCGATCAGCGGCTGCGGGGTGGTGAGGTCGGAGCCGGTCATGATTCCGCGGGTCATCTGCTCGATGACCTCGGTGATCACCGCGTGGACCTTCTCGGGAATGGCGCGGTTGATGCGGCCCTGTACCGCGCGGGCGGCGTCGCCCAGCAGGCCAGGTTTCTTCAGGATCCGCCGCTTCCAGACCGCAAGCTCGGCGCGGGCCCGGACCTCGTAGGCTTCGCTCATTTGGCCAGGCCGATGGCCTTCAGCCGCTCGTCGAGGAACTCTCCGGCGGTGATCGGCGGGAACTTCGCGCCCTGGCCCACGCAGGAGGGCAACACCTCCAGCGAGGTCGCCGAGGTCGGGTGCATGAAGAACGGCATCGAATAGCGGCTGACGTTCGGGCCCTCGGGATTGACCACCCGGTGGGCGGTCGACGGGATGACCCCGTTGGTCAGGCGCGCAAGCATGTCGCCGCTGTCGACGATCAGGTTGCTCTGGGCGGTCTCGACCGGCAGCCAGGTCCCGTCGCGATCGAGGAGCTGCAGGCCCGCGCCCTTGGCCGCGACCAGGATGGTGATGAAGTTGATGTCCTCGTGCGCCGCCGAACGGACGCACTCCGGGTCGGCGTCGCTGGGGATCGGCGGATAGTGCAGCACCCGCAGGATCGAGGTCCCGTCCGTCACCAGGGGATCGAAATATGCCTCGTCGAGACCGAGCTTGGGGGCCAGCGCGCGCAGCAGCAGCGCGCCGGTCTCGTCCAACCCCGCGAACAGGGCCGAGAACGTCTCCTTGAAGTCCGGGCGTCCCTCCGGCCAGACATTGGGCGGCAGGGCCTCGGCCAGGTCTGAGCGCGGTTCGCGGCCGATCTGCCAGAACTCCTTTAGGTCGGCGTGGGGATTGTCCTTGGCGTGCTCGACCCCGAACGGGGTGTAGCCGCGCAGGCCCTTGGCGTGGCGGCGCTTCTCGGCCTCGGGCAGGGCGAAGACCTTTTCGGCCAGGCCATAGGCGCGGTTCAGCAGCTTCACCGGGACGTTGTGGTCCTGCAGGATGATGAAGCCGTAGTCCTGCAGGCCGGCCATCAGGGCGTCGGAGAAGGCCGCCCGCTGGGCGGCGTCGCCGTGGGTGAAGGCCTTCAGGCGGAGTTCAGGAACATGACGGGTCATGGGATCGCCTCGACCTCGGAACGAAGGGGCAGGGCGGGCTGGGCTCCGGCCCGCGTGGTGGCGAGCGCCCCCGCCTTGCAGGCGAAGGTCAGGGCGTCCCGCGGTGGACGTTCTTCCAGCAGGGCCAGGGTGAGGGCGGCCACGAAGGTGTCGCCGGCCCCGGTGGTGTCGACCACCTCCACCGGAGGCGGGATGGTGCTGGCCAGCAGTTCGCCCGCGCGGCGGAGTTCCGCCCCGCGAGCGCCGAGCGTCACCGCGACAAGCCCGGGGGCTCGGTGCAGGCGCTCGCCATAGAAGGCGGCCTCGGTCTCGTTGACCACGATCAGGTCCGCCCGCTGCAACAGGGTCTCGGGGATCTCCGCCGCCGGGGCGAGGTTGAGACAGACGAAGCCCTCGGCCGCCGCCACGGCCTTCTCCACGGTGGCCAGGGGGATTTCGAGCTGGCAGATCAGGGCGCCCCGCGGCGGCGACGTCAGGTGCTGCGGCAGGAAGGCGGCGTTGGCGCCCGAGGCGACCACGATCTGGTTCTCCCCGGCCAGGGAGACGGCGATCAGCGCCACGCCCGTGGGAGCCTCGGCGTCGCGCGCCACGCCGGACAGATCGACGCCGCCGGCGGCCAGCAGGGCCAGGGCCTCATCGGCCATGGCGTCGTCGCCGACCCGGCCGACCAGGCGCACCGTGGCGCCCAGCCGCTGGGCGGCCAGGGCCTGGTTGGCGCCCTTGCCGCCGGGATGGCGGCCCAGCGTCGCGCCGGTGACCGTCTCGCCGGGGGCGGGCAGGGTGGCCGCGGTAGCCACGAGGTCGAGATTGATCGAACCGACCACGGTGATGTCCACGCGCCTGGTCATGATCGGGCGAGTCGTTCGGTGATCAGGCCGAACACACCGTCGGCGTCGACCTCCGTCACCCATTGGACGGTGGCGGCCGAGGGATCGGCCAGCCGGAACTCCACGGCGGTGTGGCCAAGCGTGAGGGCTGAATTCGTCTCCACCTGCAGACCGCAGGGCCGAGTGGTGAAGAGGTGCGGCGCGAGGATGTAGGCGATGACGCAGGGATCGTGCATCGGTGCGCTCCTGCCCCCGACCAGGTCGCGCTCGATGCCGTTGGAGAAGTCGATGACCCCGGCCGCGGCCTGGGCCGCTGGCGTGCCGGCCGCGCGGATCGCCGCGACCCGCCCGGCCGTGGCGCGCACCTGGTGGGTGGCGTCCAGGCCCAGCACCACGCAGGGGCAACGCGACGAAAACACCACGTGGGCCGCGTGCGGGTCGGCATAGATGTTGTACTCGGCCGAGGGGGTGATGTTGCCGCCCTCGGTCCGGGCTCCACCCATCACCACGACGCGCGCCAGCCGATGGGCGAGGGCCGGCTCACGGATGATAGCCAGGGCCAGGTTGGTCATCGGGCCGGTGACCGCCAGGGTGACGGTACCTGGCGCCGCGGCCATCACCGTCTCGACGATGACGTCGACCGCGTGGGCTGCCGCCAGGGGCGCGTCGGGTTCGAACACCGGCAGGTCGCCCAGGCCGGATTCGCCGTGGAAGTGGTCGGCCTCGACGGGTTCGCGGACCAGGGGGCGCGTGGCGCCGGCATGGACGGGTACGTCCTCGCGGCCGGCGATCTGGCGGATGATCCGGGCGTTGCGGGCGGTCAGGTCCGCGCCGACATTGCCGCCCACGGTGGTGACCGCGAGGATCTCGAGATCCCGCGAGGCGAAGGCCAGGAACAGGGCGACGGCGTCGTCGACGCCGGGATCGCAATCGATGATGAGCTTTGTCACCGACCCATTGTCGAGGAATTCCGACCCCGACCGCAAGCCGTCAAGCTAGTGGGCGGCTGGCGCCTTGGGCTGGATGTCCATGAAATCGGGGACGATGGCGTTGTAGGCCGTGGTCTGGCCGAGGTCGCGGACCACGTCCTGGTGGCCCTCCCACATCATGTGCAGGGCCACATAGAGCACAATCAGCAGGCCGACATAGCCGATCCAGCGGAACCGGTGCAGCAGCCGGGCGATGTAATTGGCCGCGACCCCCATCAGGGCGATGGAGAGCAGCAGGCCGAACACCAGGATGGTTGGGTGCTCCCGCGCCGCGCCCGCCACCGCCAGCACATTGTCCAGCGACATGGAGAGGTCGGCGATCAGGATCTGGATGAAGGCGGCCTTGAAGGTCTTGGGCTGCTTGGCCGCCATGGCGCTGGAGGGCTCGGTGGACGGATCGTCGTCCATGGCCGCCGCGGCGGCGACCTCCTCCGGCTCGGCCTGTTCCTTCAGTTCCCGCCACATCCTCCAGCAGACCCAGAGCAGCAGCAGGCCGCCCGCGAACAGCAGGCCGACAATGCCCAGCAGCTGGGTGGTGATCAGGGCGAAGCCGATCCGCATGGTCACGGCGGCGGCCAGGCCCCAGAGGATGGCCTTGCGGCGCTGGTCGGTCGGCAGGGCGGCGGCGGCTAGGCCCACGGCCACGGCGTTGTCCCCGGCCAGGACCAGGTCGATCATCAGGACTGAGAGAAAGGCGGCGAAGGCGCCGGGCGCGAACAGGGTTTCCAACATCGCGCCCTGAATGCGACAGCCCGCCGGGCTCCGCAACCGCCTAAGGCGCTGCGCTGGCGAAAATCTCCATCCTAGCTTCGGGTACGGGTGGCCTCGTACAGCGCCACGGCCGCGGCGGCCGAAACATTGAGGCTTTCGAAGCCGCCGGGCATGTCGATCCGGGCGAGCTCGTCGCAGTGTTCGGCCACCAGCCGGCGCAAGCCTTCGCCCTCCGACCCCAGCACCAGCACGGTGGGCTCGCCGTTCAGCGCTTGGTTCAGGGTCTTTTCCGCCGTCCCGGCCAAGCCGACCGCGCGCCAGCCCAGCTCGGCCAGTTCCTCCAGCGCGCGCGACAGGTTGATCACCCGGGCCGAGGGTATGGCGTCGACCGCCCCGGCCGCGGCCTTGGCCAGGGCGCCCGAGAGCTTGGGGGCGTGGCGATCCTGCAAGATCACCCCGCTGGCGCCGAAGGCCGCCGCGGAGCGCAGGATGGCGCCGACGTTCTGCGGATCGGTGACCTGGTCCAGCATCAGCAGCACGGCGCCGGGCTTGGCGTCGAAGGCGTCCAGGCCCCAGGCCTGCAGGTGGGGAACGCGCAGGGCGACCCCCTGATGGACCGCGCCGGCGGGCAGGTGATTGCCGATGACCTGCGGGTCGAGCGTCTCCAGAACCTTCTGCCGACCGAATCGAGCCTCGATCTCCTTGGTGCGGTCGGCGGTGGCCAGAAGACGCTCCGGCGCCTTGCGCGCGGTGTTGCCCAGGGCGGCGCTTACCGCATGCCAACCCCACAGCCATTCGTCCGAAACGTTGTCCTGCTTACGGTTGAGGGGTCTTTGAGGTCCCTTTTTGCCGCCCTTCCAGGGCGCGTTGCGTTCGCGGGATGAGGACACTATAAGACGCGCTCCAAATTGGGGGCCGGACGGTTCCTTCGCTCACGCGACGGAACTTTTGTCCAGGCTTTCGATATGGCTTCGAGCGCGCTGGGGGAATGTCCCGAGTGGCAAAGGGGGGGGACTGTAAATCCCCTGGCGTACGCCTTCGTAGGTTCGAGTCCTACTTCCCCCACCACGCCTCGGAGTTGCTAATTCAAGGAGTCTGGCGCGACGCCGCGCTTCTCTTCGGCGGGTATAGCACAGTGGTAGTGCAGCAGCCTTCCAAGCTGAGGATGCGGGTTCGATTCCCGCTACCCGCTCCAATCTAGACCTCAAACGCCGGCAGGACCCCGATGGCCAAGGAAAAGTTCGAACGCAACAAGCCGCATTGCAACATCGGCACGATTGGTCACGTTGACCATGGCAAGACGACGTTGACGGCGGCGATCACGATGATCCTGGCCAAGGCCGGCGGCGCGAAGGCGATGGCCTATGCCGACATC
>NZ_JAUYNW010000140.1 GCF_030698145.1 Phenylobacterium sp.
CACGTCTGTCGATGCTGATCGGCCCCGCACTTTCCGGCGATAACTCCGGGGGAAGATTGGTGGAGCCGCCGGGAATCGCACCCGGGTCCAGTCCGCTTATTACGTGCGCGTTTATCTCCATAGTCGGGCCGAGGCCCGACACGCCCAATATAGGGGCGATGGGTTAGGTTTTGAAGAACTTATGGAATTCCGCCGTTCGCGAAGCGCGGGCGGGGGTCTCGATTGCGCCAGCCGCCACGCGGACTTCGCGAACGGATTCAGGGCTACTAGCGCCGCGCCGCTAGACTCCGGTCAACGAATTCAAGCCCTTCGAGGACCGCCATGAACCCGCTTCTCCACGCCGCCCGGCCCATCCTGATCGATCTGGGCGCCACCTTCCTGTTTTACGGGGTGCTCGCCGCCACGGGGAACGTGATGGCGGCCACCGCTCTGGGCGTGGCGCTCGGCCTCGCCCAGGTCGCGGTCCTCAAGCTGCGCAGGTCGCCGGTCAGCGCCATGCAGTGGGCGAGCCTGGGGCTGGTCCTGGTCATGGGCGGGGCGACCCTGCTGACGAACGACGCTCGGTTCATCCTGATCAAGCCGACCATCGTCTACGCGGTGATCGGGGCGGCCATGCTGCAGCGCGGCTGGATGAACCGATACATGCCGCCGATCTCCATCGGCCGGGTGCCCGCCGCCATGATCACCGGGGCGGGCTATGTCTGGGCGGGGCTGATGTTCGCGAGCGCCGCGCTAAACCTGATCCTGGCCCTGAGCGTCGAGGCCATGACGGCGGCCCAGGTCATGGCGATCTGGTCGCCGACCTCCAAGCTCGTGCTGTTCGCCGCCCAGTACCTGCTGTTTCGCCGGGTCTCGATCCGCCACATCCGCGCGGCAGCCGGCGAGCTCACGGCCTAGGGGTCTCGACCTCAGGCTCCGGCGGCGGTTCGAAGGCCGGCTGCTGAGGCCGCGCGCCCGGCGCCGGCTTCAGGCGACCGCCCTCGGCGATCAGGCCCTCATAGGCGCGGCGGGCGGCGCTGAAATCCGCCCCGCCCGGAAAGAGCACGTCGAAACGCGGTTCGTGCCCCAGCGCCAGGCTGAAGGCGGCTTCCAGGATGTCGGCGGCCTGGCCCACCTCGGCGCTGTCGCAGGCCCGGCGGATCGAGCGCGAGCGGCCGGGCGTCATCAGGGTGAGGTCGTAGGCCGCCCCGTCGACGCAGAGCACGTCGGCCGCGCCCGAGCCCTCGTCCACCCGCACCTCGCGCGGCGAGTCCCAGACCGGGTCCGCGCGCAGGGCCAGCAGCCGGGAGACGGAGCCGGCGGGCGCCTCGGCATCGAACCCCACCCGCCGCGAGATCCCCGGCTCGCAGCAGCCCAGGCCCGCCCGGCCTTGGACGAAGACCTCGCCGTCGCGGCGCACGGTCACCCGGACCAGGCTCTGGCGGGTCGAGGTGCTGGGTCGGATGGCGATCTCCAGGATCATCTCGGACCCACGCAGGATTTGGGTCTGCAGCGGATGCAGGCCCCAGAGGCGGTAGAGTAGGGGGTCATAGCCGTTGTCGACGCCGACCAGGCGCTCGCCACGGCCCAGGCGGCGGCCGGCCAGGGGATCGGCGGCTTCAGGGGTCTTGGGCCACTTTTCCTCCCACCAGGTCTTGGGATCCGGCGGCGGATAGGGCCAGTCGGCCCCGGGCTCGACCGGGCCGGCCTGGGCGGTCGGCGTCTGGGCTCGGGGTGTCTGGGCGATCGCCGGCGTGGCCAGGATCAGCAGGAGAGGCAGGAACAGGGCGGTCGGTCGGACCAATCGGCCCTCCTCACATGGCTTGCGCGCCCCGGGTGATGGAAAGCACGCCGGTGCGGGAGAGTTCCACCAGGCCCAGCGGACGCATCAGGTCGACGAAGCTGTCGATCTTGGACGGCGCGCCGGTCAGCTCGAACACGAAGCTCTCGTGGGTGGTGTCGATCACCTTGGCCCGGAAGATGTCGGAGACCCGCAGGGCCTCCACCCGCTCAGCGCCGGAACCCTTGACCTTCACCAGGGCCAGCTCGCGCTCCAGGCCGTTGGGGTCGCGGGTCACGTCCTGGACGTGGCGGGTGGCGACCATCTTCTCGAGCTGGGCCTCGATCTGCATCAGCACATGGGGCGCGCCGCGGGTGACGATGGTGACGCGGGAGGTATGGGCGCGGCGGTCGGTCTCGGCGACGGTCAGGCTCTCGATATTGTAGCCGCGCGCGGCGAACAGCCCGACCAGCCGGTGCAGGACGCCGGGTTCGTTGTCCACGAGGATGGCGAAGGTGGCGAGGTTTTCGGCCTCTTCCGCGTGGGCGAGGTCGTAGACGGAGGCGGGCTGGGCGTCGGTCATGGCGTGCGTCTCGTTCGGGTCGCCGACGACCTCTCACATGCGTGGGCTTCGGGCAAGGCGGAGGCGTCCAACGCGACGATAAGACGACAAGAACAAAACAGAAACATTTCACTTGCGAGGACGCCTGTTCGGTGTCCAAGTTTGGCGGCAACCCAACCGGAGGCTTGAACATGAGCACCCAAGACATCGCCAACGACCTGGTCGCCCTCTGCAAGGACGGCAAGTTCGACGAAGCCGGTGAAAAGTACTGGGCCGACGACGTGGCCAGCTATGAGGCCATGCCCGGCGACATGGCCGAGATCAAAGGCAAGGACGGCGTGCGGGGCAAGGGCGAGTGGTGGGCCGCCAACCACGAGGTCCATTCGTCCGAGGTTGAGGGCCCCTATGTCAACGGCGACCAGTTCGCGGTCCGCTTCAAGATGGACCTCACCCAGAAGGCCAGTGGCGATCGCATGACCATGGACGAGGTCGGGGTCTACACCGTCAAGGACGGCAAGATCGCCGAGGAGCGGTTCTTCTACTGAGGTAGGGTTACGGGCGCGTTCCTGGCTCTGGGGATCGAGCGGCGCGCGAGCGACGTCGCCGCCCGTTGGCTGGGTCTCGATCGAAATTGCCAATAGATACGATCGGTGTATATAAAACGACACCAGACGTATCTATTGGAGCCGCGTCCGTATGTCGTCAGCCCAAAAGGCGCCGGTGGGCGCGATAGCCGTCGCGCTCTTTGGGGCGGTGTTCAGTTCCATCTTCGCCGGCGCTGCGGCCCAGTCGATGGCGGAGATCGGCGGGGGACTGTCGGCCGCGGCCCGCGACGCGTCCTGGTTCCTCACCCTGTACGACCTGGGGCAGGTGATGGGTCTGCCGCTGGTCTGGATCCTGGGGCGGGGCCTGGGGCGGGGCCGCGCCATGGCGCTGGCCGGGTTCGGCTACGCCCTGACCTCCGCCGGGGTGGCGCTTGCGCCCGATCTAGTCGGGGCCTTGCCGCTCCGGGTCGTCCACGGCGTGTTCGGCGGCATGCTGCCGGTTTTCATGATGCTGATGGTCATGAGCAGCCTTCGGCCGGGCCAAGGACAGGCCGAGGGCTTGGCCGCATACGCCCTCTCGGCCACCGTCGGCGCGGGATTTTCCGCCGCCGTCGCGGCCGGACTGCTGGAATTCGGCGGGTGGCGGGCGCTGTTCTGGGTCCCGGCGGCGTTTGGTTTCGCCTACGCGGTTCTCGCCAGCCGAACGCTTGTGGCTGAGAAGGGGCAGGTCGAGACCCTTCGCCTGGCGGACTGGCCCAGCTACGCCCTGCTGACCGCTGGCCTCGGCGCCCTGGTCGTCGCCTTCTCAGAGGGCGAACGCCGCTTCTGGCTGGAGACCTGGTGGATCACGGCGCTGCTGCTGGCTGGAGCCGTAGGGCTGGGCTTTGCAATACAGAGCCTGCGCGCGTCGAAGTCGCCGCTGATCCGCATGTCGATCTTTCTCAAGCCGACCTTCACCTGGTCGATCCTGGTCGCGATGATGTTCCGCGGCCCAGTGCTGATCGCGACCTGGGTCGCGCCCCAGTACCTCGTCCGCACGCAAGGCTACTCGATCGCCGAGATCGGCGAGAGCCAGCTCGTCATCGGCCTGGCGACACTGGCCGCAATTCCCGCAGCCTATGGGTTTACGCGGTTCTGCGACCCGCGGTGGCCTCTGAGCCTCGGCCTGGGCCTATCGGCCACCGGAGCCTGGATCTGCACCGGTCTCGCGCCGGACTGGGCGGCGGACCAATTGCGCATCGTCGCCGTCCTGACGGGCGTGGGCCAGGCGCTCGTGGTGACGCCCGTGCTGCGCTACGCCGTGCATGGCATTGAGGCAGTCGACGGTATGAGCTGCGGTCTGCTGTTCAATCTCTCAAGGCTGCTGGGACATGTCCTGGCGACCGCCGGCCTCGCGCACTTGATCGCGCAGCGCGAAAAGCTCCATTGGGAGAGGCTGGGCGAGGCGCTCGTGCTCTCTGACCCCGAGGTGGGCGAACGGCTCACGGCGATGGTGCAGGGAGTTGGCCATTGGGTCGCCGATCCCGCGGCCGCGTCCGGCGTCGCGGTGTCGGGCCTCGCCCGTCAGCTCTCCGTCCAAGCCCATGGGCTGGCCCTCATAGACGCCTTCCGAGCCCTGGCCGGACTTTCGCTGCTCGCCATTGTCCTCACCTGGGCGCTGCCGGTGCTCGCTCCGACGCCGCCGGGGCGCCCTTCGCCCCGCATGTCTGGGAAGCCTTCGTGAACAAGCCCGCATTCGACGTCACCGCCGAGCCTGGACCGTCGATGGAGGCAAGCCGGAGCCCGCCGCGCTGGGCGGCAGCGCTACGCATGTGTGTGGCAGGCGGAGTCATGCTTGGCCTGGCGGCCGCAGTGGCGCTGGCCTACGGCGGATGGCGCGGCCTCGTCGGCTTCGAGCGCACGGACAACGCCTATGTGAAGGCCGACATCAGTTACGTCAGCGCGCGCGTGTCGGGCCAGGTTCAGGAAGTCCTGGCCCGGAACAACCAGCAGGTCCGCCGCGGACAACTGCTCGCGAAGATCGACCCCCGGGACTACGACGCTGCGGTCATGGCCGCCGAGGCCGAGGCCGCGCAGGCGCGCGCGGCGTTGGGGGAACTCGGGGCAAGGGTCGATCTTCAACAGGCGCAGATCGTCCGCGCCCATGCGGCGACCGCCGCCGCGCGCGCCGACGCCGAGCGGCTGGCCGCCGACCATGCCCGGGTAAGCGCACTGATGGCGAGCGGCTTTGTCCCACGCCAGCGATACGAGCTGGCCCAGGCCACGAAGGTCCAGGCGCAGTCGGCCGTCATCGAGGCCGCCGCCGTGCTGCGGCAGGGGCGCCAGCAGGTTATCGTCCTAGGCGAGGAACGCCGGTCGGCGCTTGCCGCCCTCAGTGGCGCCGAGGCCCGCCTCTACAAGGCGCGCCTGGATCGGTCGGCCTCCGAGATACGCTCGCCGATCGACGGGGTGGTCACTGCGCGCCAGGCTGATGTCGGCGAATACGTTGGTCCGGGCACGCGGATGCTGGCCATCGTTCCGGCCAAGGGCCTCTATGTGGAGGCGAATCTGCGCGAGACCCAGCTCGCACGGATCCGTCCCGGCGACCGGGTGGAGATCGCGGTGGACGCCCTGCCAGGGGTCAGGCTCTGCGGCGCGGTAGATAGCCTGGGCCCCGCCAGCGGCAGCGAATTCTCGGTGATCCCGCCTGACAATGCGTCCGGCAACTTCACGAAGATCGTTCGCCGTTTCCCCGTGCGGGTCCGGCTCGACGAGGACCAGCAGGGGCTGCAGCGCCTTCGGACCGGCATGTCGGTGACGCCGTCCATCGCCATAGGTTCGCACCTGGGCGGCCGTACCCGGCGGGGTCCGTTGGGATGGCTGATGGCGTCGGGCTCCGCCGGCTTTGGTTGCGGTCTGCGCGTCCTGCGGCCAACGTGAAGTGATGCAGGACACCAAGCCAAACGAAGAGCGCGGCGTCGCCGGTCGAGGAATACGGACGCGCAGCCGGGCCTCGATCGGCGCCATGAGAAATCCGGAGACACACCGCGCGATCCTCGACGCCGCCGCGGCTGTGCTCGAGGAGTCCGGCTACGCGGGGTTCAGTATGGACGCGGTGGCTCGGCGGGCGAATTCGAGCAAGCCGACGATCTATCGCTGGTGGCGCAATAAGGCGGCCCTGATCATGGAGGTCTACGAAGAGGCCAGCGAGGCGGCGCTGGCGGCGACCGACACAGGCTCGCTGCGCGGCGAACTGATCCTGCGGCTCACGACGCTCTGGACCTGGTGGGAGGAGACCTGGGGAGGCGAGGGGCTGCGGAGCATCGTCGCAGAGGCCCAGCTCGACCCGGTGACGCTGGACGAGCTTCGAAGCCGTTTCGTGCCGCGCCGGATTGAGTTCATACGCTTGGTCTTCGACCGCGCGGTCGCGCGCGGCGAGCTGGCCGACGCCTCTGGCGTGGAGGTCGCCGTCGCCCATCTGATCGGCACGAGTTGGCTGTACCTGCTGACGGGGCGACTGCAGGAGCGCGAGGTGATCGCGCCTCATGTGGATGCGGTTGTGAAAGGGCTCGCGACGGGCTCGTCCACCGCCGATCTGCCCGACCGATGACCCGCGCCCCGGGCCCGGGCCTCCGCGGCGAGCAGCGGCCTGCTTGTTTTCGTCCCTGGGGACCCTAGGTTCCATCCATTCCAAGCTGCACCGCTAGATTTTGAACCGGGACCTACATGGCGATTTCACTCCACGACGCGACGGTCGTTTCATTCCTCCAGACCCTGGGCGGAGTGTCAGGCTTCCTGGATCGGGGCCTGGCCCACTGCCAGGACAACGGGATCGATCCGCAGGAGATCGTCGAGACGCGCCTGGCGCCCGACATGCTGCCCTTCTGGTATCAGATCTCGTCCGTCGCGCATCACAGCCAGGGGGCGATGGCGGGGGTGAGGAAGGGCGAGTTCTCGCCGGCCATGCCGACGACGCCGTTGAGCTACGCGGACCTCCAGAAACGGGTGGCCGACGCCGCGGACGCTCTGCAGGCCCTGGATCCCGTCGAGGTGAACGCGTTCGAGGGCGCCGACATGGCCTTCAAGTTCGGCGAGCGGTCGATGCCGTTCACGGCCGAGGGCTTCCTGCTCTCGTTTTCCCTGCCCAACTTCTATTTCCACGCCGCCACGGCCTACGACATCCTGCGGCTCAAGGGCGTCCCGCTGGGCAAGCGCGACTATCTGGGCGCGCTGCGGCTCAAGGCCTGAGCCGCCCCTACTTGATCGCGGCGATCTCGTAGAGGAAGTCCACATAGCTCATGGTCGCGCCGACCAGGCCCTCGACCTTGGGGTTGCTGGACTCGATCACGTAGTACTCGTTGGGCGCGTGGGCCCCGCTGCCGTGGCCCAGGCCGAACTGGCCGGCGGGCAGGCTGACAGGGGCGGAGGTGAACACCGCCCCCGGCCAGGACCCGGCCAGCCGCGGATAGACCGTGACCGCCGCGCCAAGCCGCTTGTAGGTGGCGATCTCGGCCTTGATCAGGCGGCTGTTCTCGTCGGTTTCGGTGGGATCGTATCCGCCGCTGACATTGACCTCCACGTCCTTGAAGCCGCGCTTGTCGAGGTGGTCGCGCAGCTTGGCGACGGAGTCCTCCATGGTCTGATTGGGGACCAGGCGCAGGTCGATCTTGGCCACCGCCCGGCCGGGCAGGACCGTCTTGCCGCCCGGACCGGTGTAGCCGGACACCAGGCCTTCGATATTGACCGTGGGCTGGGAGGCCAGGCGCTCCAGGGTCTTGTCCCAGGGCAGGTCGTCGATCCAGTGGTCGACGCCGAGCGCCTTCTTGGCGTCGGCCTCGTTGAGCTGCTTGGCCGCGAGCGCCAGCAGCTCCTTTTCCCGGGCGGTGAGCGGCCGCACCTTCTCGAAATAGCCGTCGATGGCAGGGGTGTTGCCATCGGGCGTGACCAGGGTCTGCAGGGCCTGGATCAGCCGCCAGGCGGGGCTGTCGACGCGGGCCTTCTCGCTGGAATGGATGTCGGTCTTGGGCCCGCGTCCCCATTTCGCGCCGCTGGCGACGAGTTCCAGTTCGGCAATGCCCTTGGCGCCCAGGTTCACGCTGACCCCGCCGTTGCTGGGGCTCTGCCAGCCGGCCGGGATCACCACGCCTTCGCATTTCTTGAGCGCGGCCAGGACGTTGGGCTTGGTGACGATCTGGCGGAAGTTCGGGCTGCCGATCTCCTCCTCGCCCTCGCAGACCAGGACGATGTTCACCGGCGGCTTCCTGCCCGCGGCGCGGATGGCGTGCAGCCCCGCCAGGAATGAGGCTTCCGGGCCCTTCTGGTTCACCGCCCCGCGGCCGACGATCACCTTGCCGAAGTCGGGCTTGTCGACGATCCGCGCCTCCAGCGGCGGGGAGCTCCACTCCGCCGGGTCGTACTGCTTCACGTCGTACATGAAGTAGATGCCGATGGTGCGCTTGGCGCCCACGTCCAGGGTGGCGAAGACGCCGGGATGGCCGTCGGTGGGGACCTTCTCCACGTGCTGGAAGCCGGCGTCCCTGGCCAGGGCCATCATGTAGTCGCAGCCCTTGTCCATGTCGCGGTTCTCCGCAGCGATGGAGGGCAGGGCGATCCATGCCTGGATGCGCTTGACCGAGGCGTCGTAGCCGGTCTCGGCCGCCTTGCGGATCGCGGCGAGATCGCCGCTGGCGGCGAAGGTCAGGCCGGGCGCGAACAGCGCGGCCGCGGTTCCGCCGGCCAGCAGCGCGCGACGGTTGTGGATCGGTCCAGAGGCCGTGCGTTCGTTCGACATCCCAGTCCCTCCGCAATTTGAACGCGAGGATTAGGACGTTCGGAATCGCCGCACGGCAAGCAAGGCCGACGGATCAGGGACTCTTGAACGGCGGCCGGATCAGACCAGCCGCTTACCCGCGTCGTCGATGATCGAGCCCAGGTCGCGGGCTTCTTCGGCCATGATCATCTCGTTGTGGGCCTTGCCGGACGGGATCATCGGGAAGCAGTTCTCTTCCTTGGTCACCCGGCAGTCGAAGATCACCGGACCGTCGTAGTCGACCATCTGGACGATCTTGGCGTCCAGCTCGTCGGGATGTTCGGCGCGCAGGCCCAGGCAACCGAAGGCCTCGGCCATCTTCACGAAGTCGGGCAGGCTGGCGGAATAGGAATGGCTGTAGCGCTCGCCGTGCAGCAGTTGCTGCCACTGGCGCACCATGCCCATCCACTCGTTGTTCAGGATGAAGATCTTGATCGGCAGGCCGTGCTGCACCGCCGTCGACATCTCCTGCATGGTCATCTGGACGCTGGCGTCGCCGGCGATGTCGATGACCAGGGCGTCGCGGTGGGCCATCTGCACGCCGACGGCGGCCGGCAGGCCGTAACCCATGGTGCCCAGGCCGCCGGAGGTCATCCAGTGGTTGGGCTTGTCGAAGTGGTAGTACTGGGCCGCCCACATCTGGTGCTGGCCGACCTCGGTGGTGATGAAGGTCTCGCGGTGCTTGGTCAGTTCGTACAGCCGCTCGATGGCGTGCTGCGGCTTGATCAGGTTGGCGTCGGGCTTGTAGCGGAAGGACTGGCGGTCGCGCCAGGTCTCGATCTGACGCCACCACTCGGCGATGGCCGACTTGTCGGTGGCGAGGTTGCGGGACTTCCAGGCCGCGATCAGGTCTTCCAGCACGCTGCCCGCGTCGCCGACGATCCCGATGTCGGCCCGGACGTTCTTGGAGATCGACGAGGCGTCGATGTCGATGTGGATCTTCTTGGAGGTGGGCGCGAAGGCGTCCAGGCGGCCGGTCACCCGGTCGTCGAACCGCGCGCCGACGGCGATCATGACATCGCAGTCGTGCATGGCGTTGTTGGCCTCGAAGCTGCCGTGCATCCCCAGCATCCCGAGCCAGGCGGGGTCGGAGGCCGGGAAGGCGCCCAGGCCCATCAGGGTCGAGGTGACCGGCGCGCCCGTCAGCTTGGCGAACTCGCACAGCAGTTCGGCGGCGCGGGGCCCGGCGTTGATGACGCCGCCGCCGGTGTAGAGGATCGGGCGCTTGGCGCCGGCGATCAAGGCCGCGGCCTCGGCGATGCGGACCGGGTCGCCCTTGGTGCGCGGGCGGTAGTTGTGGGCGTGGACGACGTCGTTGGGCCCCTGATAGGCGCCCTTCGAGAACTGGACGTCCTTGGGGATGTCGATGACCACCGGCCCCGGCCGGCCCGAGGTGGCGATGTGGAAGGCCTCGTGCATGATCCGTGGCAGGTCGGCCACGTCCTTGACCAGGTAGTTGTGCTTGGTGATCGGCCGGGTGATGCCGATGGTGTCGCATTCCTGGAAGGCGTCGGTGCCGATCAGGTGGGTGGCGACTTGGCCGGTGATGACGATCAGTGGGATGCTATCCATCAGGGCGTCGACGATGCCGGTGACTGCGTTGGTCGCCCCGGGGCCGGAGGTGACCAGGACCACGCCCGGCTTGCCGGTGGAACGCGCATAGCCTTCGGCGGCATGGGTCGCGCCCTGCTCGTGGCGGACCAGGACGTGTTGCAGGCGCGGCTCGGAGAACAGGGCGTCATAGATCGGCAGGACCGCGCCGCCCGGATAGCCGAACAGCACCTCCACGCCCTGATCGATGAGCGAGCGGACAACGATCTCCGCGCCGGTCAGGGTCTCGACGGTGGTTTCGGCTTCGATGGTCTGGTGGGCGGACATTTCGGCGGGACCTTGGTTGGGCCATTAAAAAAGGCCCGCGAAGGGCCTGGTGCAAGCGACCTTTGACGGGCTGACGACGAGGTCAGGCCGCTACGGGTCGCACGGGGAGTACAAGAATCTCGCGCACGAGCATTCTCCGAATGGATTGGCAGGCGTCATGACATGCCCCCGTCAGGGCGTCAAGGCGGGGTGGAGCGCAAGAAACTGCCTCCACTGGTCGTTTGGCTCCTCGGCGTCGATGCGCGGCCAGCCGGCCATCTGGCCCCGCAGCCAGGTCGATTGGCGCTTGGCGTAGCGGCGGGTTTCGCGCTGGGCGGCGGCGAGCGCCGCCTCCAGGCCGGACTCGCCGCGCAGGTGGGCGGCCAGTTCGCGGTAGCCCACGGCCTTCATGGCCGGCAGGTCCGGCGAGAGCCCGCGGGCCGCGAGGCCGGCGACCTCCTCCAACGCGCCCTGGCCGATCATGGCCGCCAGCCGAACGTCGCAGCGGGCGTAGAGCGCCTCACGCGGCGGCTCCAGGGCGAGGCCGCGCCAGGCGTCGGGCGCCAGGATCGGCAGGGTCGCGGCCTGCCAGTCACTCAAGGCCACGCCGGTATGGGCCAGGACCTCCCAGGCGCGGACCAGGCGCTGGCGGTCGCCGGGGGCGATGCGGATGGCGGCGGCCGGGTCGCGTTCTGAAAGGCGCGCACGGAAGGCCTCTTCGCCCAGGGCCTCGAACTCCGCCTGGGCCTGGTCGCGGGCCGAAGCCGGAATGGCGGGGATGTCGGCCAGGCCCTGGGTCAGGGCGCTGAAATAGAGGCCGGTGCCGCCGACCACCACGGCGGGGCGGCCCCGCGCGGCGATCTCGTCCAGCACCTCCGTCGCGGCCCGCGCCCAGCGGCCGACCGACCAGCCGTCGGCGGCGTCGGCGACGCCGAACAGGTGGTGCGGCGCCTGAGCCTGTTCCTCGGGAGATGGGCGGGCGCTCAGGACGCGCAGGTCGGCATAGAGCTGGAGGGCGTCAGCGTTGACGATCTCAGCCCCGATCGACCGCGCCAGGCGCAGGGCGAGCGCCGACTTGCCGCTTGCGGTGGGCCCGGCGATCAGCCAGATGCGGGGCTCCATGCAGATCGCCCTTACCCTCGTCAGTCCCGACCCAGACGCGGCCTCGCTCGCCGTCGCCACCTTGGCCCCAGCGCTCGCAGGCGCGCACGCCCGCGTCAAGGAGCCGAGGATCCTGGGCTTGGGCGCTGTGGACCTGCTGGTGGAGGCCGACGCCATCGCCCCGGTTCACGCCGCCGCGCAAGCCGCGCTCGCCGCCTGGCCCATCGATATCTGCGCCCAGCCCTGGAACGGCCGGCGCAAACGCCTGCTGATCGCCGACATGGACTCCACCATCATCGGCTGCGAGTGCATCGACGAACTGGCCGACTTCGCCGGGGTAAAGGATCAGGTCTCGGCCATCACCGAGCGGGCGATGCGCGGCGAGCTGGATTTCGAGGCGGCCTTGCGCGAGCGGGTGGCCATGCTGAAGGGTCTGCCGCTGGCCGACCTGCAACGGGCCTATGACGAGCGGGTGCGGCTCAATCCCGGCGCCCGGACCCTGGTGCGGACCATGACCGCGAACGGCGCCAAGGCGTTCCTGGTCTCGGGCGGCTTCAGCTTCTTCACCTCGCGGGTGGCGCAGGCGGCGGGCTTCCAGGCCAACCGCGCCAACACCCTGATCGAGGCCGGCGGCGTCCTGGCCGGCGAGGTCGGCGAGCCGATCCTCGGGCGCGAAGCCAAGCTGGCCGCCCTGAGGGAGGAAGCCGCGGCGCTCAGCCTCGATCTCGCCGAGACGCTGGCGGTCGGCGACGGCGCCAACGATCTGGCGATGATCGAGGCCGCGGGGCTGGGCGTGGCCTATCGCGCCAAGCCGATCGTCGCGGCCCAGGCCGACGCCAAGATCGACCACGCCGACCTGACGGCCCTGCTGCACTTCCAGGGCTATCGGTTCGACGAGTTCGTTACGGACTGAAGCGGGGTTTGATTTCGCCCCCGGCGGGGACTCCGCTAGGGCAGGGGCCATGAGCCTTCCCCGCACGCCCAAGGCCGTCGTCTTCGACATGGACGGTCTGATCTTCGACACCGAGAGCCTCTATCGCGACGCCATGATCCTGGCCTCCCAGGAGCGCGGCCACGACATGCCGCTGCCGTTGTTCCTCAGCATGATCGGCCTGCCCGGCGACTCCAGCCGGGTCGTCCTGACCGGGCATTTCGGCGAGGATTTCGATGTCGACGCCTTCTGGAAGGCTTCGTCCGGCCACTTCTACGAGATGGCCAAGACCCAGCTCTGCCTGAAGGCCGGCGTCGTCGAACTGCTGGACACCCTGGACGAGTTCGCCCTGCCGCGCGCCATCGCCACCTCGTCGCGCCACCAGGACGCCGAGCACCACCTGGAGAGCCAGAACCTGCTGGGCCGCTTCCACACGGTGGTGGCTCAAGGCGACTACGCCAAGGGCAAGCCGGCGCCTGATCCGTTCCTAACCGCCGCGGCGCGACTGGGCGTCGATCCGGCCGACTGCCTGGCGCTGGAAGACAGCCACAACGGCATCCGCGCCGCATCGGCGGCGGGCATGATGGCGATCATGGTGCCGGACCTGCTCGATCCCACGCAGGAGATCGAGAGCCTGTGCGTCCGCATCGCGCGCGACCTGCACGAGGTCGAGGCCCTGGTTCGGGCTACGCGCTAGGCGGCCGGCGCCGGCGCAGTCTTGAGCCGATCGACCACCGCCTTCACGACATTCGACGGAATGGCGAAGGACAGGCCCGCGCCGGGGTCGCCGCGGCTCTCGCGCGACGAGGCCAGGCCGATCACCTGGCCGTTGGAATTGAGCAGCGGCCCGCCGGACCCGCCCGAGGTGAGGGCCGCGTCCGTCTGGATGTAGGCGACCACCGGGCCGCTCAGCGCGCCGCCGGCGAACCGGTTGCCGTTGGCGGCCTCGGACGCCCGGCCGATCTGGCGGTTGACCGCCGAGACGATCCCCGAGGTCGCCGTGCCCGCCAGGCCGAAGGGCGCGCCGATCAGCACCACCGGCTGGCCGGCCCGGACCTGGTTGCTGTCGGCGAAGGACAGGGCCCGCATCGGCTTGCCGGGCGTGGTCCTGAACACCGCCACGTCGACGGCCGCGTCCACGCCCACCAGTTCGGCCCGCGCGACGCTGCCGTCGGCGAATATCGCGTTGACCACCGGCATGCCGCCGGTGACGTGGGCGGCGGTGACGATCAGGCCGTCGGTGGAGACCACGAAGCCCGATCCCATCGGCATGGGCTCTGCGCCGCCACCCGAGACGCTGAGCATCACCGTGGCGGCTTGGGCCTCTTCCACCGCGCCTATGAACCCTTCGCCGGCCCGTGCGCGCGGGGAGTCTCCACCGCTGCGCGAGAAGGCCACGATCAGCAGGATCAGGATCACCAGGCCGACGGCGCCGGCCGCGGCGAGGAGGATCTGTTGGATGCGCATGGCCTGCTCCGGGTCACTGACCTTCGCAAAGCGTCCCAAGCTGCAGCTTGGTTCCGTCGCCCTAGACGTCGATCCAGTAGTGCAGGGCGGTCTCGCCAGGGCGCCAGAGGTGCGGAACCTGGCCGGTCAGCACGCCGCCGTTCTTCTCGACGACCCGGATGGAGGCCGGGTTCTCCGCGTTTACGGTCAGCAGGACCCGCTTCAGCGGCAGGTTGGCGCCGATCCAGACCAGGGTGTCGGCGAGCATGGCGCTGGCCAGGCCCCGGCCTCGGGCCGAGGGGCGCACCGCGTAGCCGACATGGCCGCCGACCTTCTCCAGATTGGCGTTCAGCCGGTGGCGGATCCCCACCGAGCCCAGGAAGGTGTCGCCCTCGACGCACCACAGCATGGTGGCCGGGACCGCCTCGCCCTGGCTGCCGTCGGGCAGGGTGATGTGGCTGGGCGGGTTGCCGAATCCGGCGAGGTAGGCGTCCGGATCGGCCGCCACCACGGCGATGGCCTCCGGCGTCTCCGGGCGCAGGGTATCGCGCGAAAAGCCCTCGCGCATCGCATCGATGAACGAGGGCATGTAGGCGCGCGCGGGGGCCGTAAGGGTGACCACGTGCTTAGCGGGCGTTGGGGCCGCGCTCGAAGTACTTGAAGAAGGCGCTGTCGGGCGACAGCACCATCGTAGTGTCGCCCTGGCCGAGCGAGGCCTCATAGGCGGCCATCGAGCGGTAGAAGGCGGCGAAGGCGGGGTCCTTGCCATAGCCCTGGGCGAACAGCCGGGTGCGCAGGGCGTCGCCCTCGCCTCGGGTGGTCTCGGCCTCCTGGCGGGCGGTGGCCAGCGTGATGGCCACTTCCTTGTCGGCGCCGGCGATGATCTCGCGCTTCTCCTGCTCGCCCTGGGAGCGGATGCGGGCGGCTTCCTGCTGGCGGCTGGTCTGCATCCGGCGATAGACGGATTCCTGGATCTGCGGCGGCAGGTCGGCCCGCTTGATGCGGACATCGATAATCTCGATGCCCAGTCCAGACGACTTGGCCCGGGTGACCACGTCGGCCTTGGTCTGGGCCATCAGGGCGCCGCGGCGGCCGGAGATGATCTCGTTGGACGTGGCCGAACCCAGCACTTGGCGCAGGGACGAATTCACCAGCCGCTCGATGCGGTCGCTGGCGGTCTGCTCGTCGCGCAGGGTGCGGTAGTAGAGCAGGGGATTGGAAATCCGGTAGCGGACGAAGGCGTCGACCACGAGCCGGTTCTGGTCGGAGGCGGTGATTTCTTCCTGGGCGGCCTCGATGGCGAGGTTGCGCTTCTCGAAGAAGATCACGTTCTCGGCGAACGGCATCTTGATCTTCAGCCCGGGGGCCGGGTCGCCAGGGGCGTTGATGACCCGGACGGGCTCGCCCAGCCGCACGATCACCGCCTGCTTGCGCTGGTCCACGATGAAGAAGGTCTGGGACAGGACGATCAACACGCCGAAGACGATGATCCCGAGGACGGTCAGGCTGCGGTTCATCGGGCCGCTCCTGGAACCGGCGCGGGCGGCGCCGTGGCCTCCACGGTCGGGCGGGTCGTGCTGGTGCGGGGCCGGAAGACGTCGGGCGGCAGGATGATCGGGGCGCTGGCGCCCTTGCCGTCGATGACGACCTTGTTCGAGTTGGCGAGCACGCGCTGCATGGTTTCGATGTAGAGGCGCTCCTTGGTCACGCCGGGCGCGCGACGATACTCGGTGTAGATCTGGTTGAAGCGGGCCACGTCACCAGTGGCCTCGCGCACGGACTGTTCGCGATAGCCCTGGGCCGACTGAATGAGCCGAGCCGCGTCGCCCTTGGCCTCGTTGATGACCCGGTTGCGATAGGTGTTGGCCTCGTTACGGGCCGATTCCTGGTCCTGTCCGGCGCTGTTCACGTCACGGAATGCGGCGGCCACCTCCTTGGGCGGATTGGCCGAGCGGATCTGGACCTCGACGACGCTGATGCCGGCGCCCCAGGAGTCGAGGGTCCTCTGCATCAGCTCGGCGGTCTGGGCCTGCACCCGGCCGCGGCCGGTGGTGAGGATCGGCTGCAGGTCCGACTTGCCGATGACCTCGCGCATGGCGCTTTCGGCGGCGGCTTTCACCGACACGTCGGGATCGCGCAGCGTGAAGACGTACTTACTGGCGTCGGCCACGCGCCAGGTGACGCTGAAGTCCAGGTCGACGATGTTCTCGTCGCCGGTCAGCATCAGACTCTCTTCGGGGACGTCGCTCTCGCCCATGCCGCCGATGTCGATGCGGTTCAGCGACGTCACGGCGACGCGCTCGGCCTTCTCGATCGGGGCCGGCAGGTGGTAGCGGATGCCGGGGCCTTCCGAGCGGGAATAGGCGCCGAAGGTGGTGACCACGGCCTGCTCGTTGGGTTGGACGATATAGACGCCGGATAGCGCCCAGAGACCGAAGCCGACGCCGGCGACGGCCGCCAAGGCGCTGGGACGGATCCCCTGGCCGCCGGGGCCGCCGAAGAAGTCGCGCACCTGGCGCTGGAGGCGTTCCAAGGCGGCGTTCAGCTCAGGGCCGTCGGGTCGGCGCGGTCCGCGGGGACCGCCGCCGCCGAGCGGCCTGCGGGGACCGGGAGGCTTCTTGCCGCCGTCGCCGTCGTTGGGCGGCGGAGCACCCCAGGGACCGGGGTTGGCGTTGTCATTCCAAGGCATGGTCGCGTCGTCTTGCTTTCGTCTCGGCGCGGCCGCGTCGTCTCGCCCGTGCTCGGGCTTGTAAACCGGCGCTGTCAGCCGGATATGTGGCCCAACGCAGGTTAAAGCAAGCCAAAGGGCGATATGAAGCCGCAAGCTCCGGAACGTGGCGCCGTCCTGGCCGCACTCGATCGGGTCACCGATCCGAAGTCCGGCAAGGGGCTGGCGGCGGCGGGGCTGGTGCGAGGCCTCTCCATCGGTCCCGACCGGGCCGGTTTCATGCTGGAGGTCCCCTTCGGCGACACCGCCCTATACGCTCCGGTGCGCGACGCCGCCCAGGCGGCGCTAGCGTCCGTGCCCGGCGTGCTCAAGGCCCAGGTCGTGCTGACCGCCGAGGCCGAGGCGCCGGCCCTGCCCGCCGAGGGCGTTACCCGGGTGCGCAAGGGCGCGCGGCTGTCCAACGATCCGCAGGCCGCACCCGGCCCGCCCGCCGACGCCGTCCGCCCCGCCCATGTGCGCAGGGTGATCGCCGTGGCCAGCGGCAAGGGCGGGGTGGGCAAGTCGACCATCGCCGTGAACCTGGCCGCCGCCTTCGTGGCCCAGGGCCTGCGGGTGGGCCTGCTGGACGCCGACGTCTACGGCCCCTCCGCGCCCCGGATGCTGGGGATCGACGGCGAGCCGGCCTTCATGGACGGCAAGCTGCAACCTCTGGAAGCCTGGGGCATGAAAGTGATGTCCATCGGTTTCCTGGTGGACGAGGGCGCGCCGATGATCTGGCGCGGGCCCATGGCCTCCTCGGCGGTGCGCCAGATGATGCACGACGTGGCCTGGGGCTCGGAGGCCGAGCCGCTGGACGTGCTTGTGGTCGACCTGCCGCCGGGCACGGGCGACATCCAGCTGACCATGATCCAGAAGCTGAAGACGGACGGGGTGGTGATCGTCTCCACGCCGCAGGAGATCGCCCTGATCGACGCGCGCCGCGCCGCGGCGATGTTCCAGAAGACAGCCACGCCGATCCTGGGCGTCATCGAGAACATGGCCTGGTTCGCCGACCCGGCCGGCGGAGCCCCGATCCCGATCTTCGGCGCCGGCGGCGCGCGCGCCGAGGCCGAACGCCTGGGGGTGCCGCTGCTGGCGGAGATCCCGCTGGAGGTCGCGGTGCGCCAGGCCTGCGACGACGGCAAGCCGCTGGTCGCGACGGCGCCCGAGAGCGCCGCGGCCAGGGCGTTCCTGGCCGCGGCGAAGCTGCTCTCGGCCTAACGGCCGGTCGGCGGCACGGCCACGGCGGCTTCGGTCGTCACGCTCTCGATGATCGGCGCCTCGTCATAGAGGGCGTCGCGCTCGTCGAGCTGGCGGCGGATGTCGGCGTGACGTTCCGAGCCCAGCTTGTAGCCGATCATGCAGGCGCCCCCGAGCATCACGAAGACCACGGGACCGATGAGGTAGGCGAACTCGAGATTGCGGATCGCGTCGGGCGTATTGGTCACGCCTTCCTTGGCGATGTAGCCGACCTGCGACAGCACGAAGAAGGTGAGGCCGATGGAGAAGGCCCCGGCGATCTTCGTGGTCATGACGGTCATCGCGTAGAGTAGGCCGGCGCGCTCCTTGCCCTGTTCCAGACGCACCTCGTCGGCGACGTCGGCGGTCATGGCGCGGGTCAGCACGTTGAAGCCGGCGGCGAAGAAGCCGGCCACGAACATCGGAATTACCCCGATGGCCATGTTCCCTTGCGGGATCGCCATCAGCGAGACCAGGGTCAGCGAGTAGCCGGTGGTGGCCACCATCGTGGCGCGGTGCTTGGACATCCTGGTGGCCAGCCGCCCCATCAGAGGCGCGCCCACGAAGCCCGCCAGGATGTAGACCGCCAGCAGGATGCTGGCCTGGCCGGTGGTGAAGCCGCGGCTGTCGGTGAAGAAGAACAGGTAGAGCGCGCTCATCCAGCCGGGACCGAGCGACAGGCAGAGATCGGCCAGCAGGATGCGGGCGAAGGAAGGCCGCGCGACCAGGGCCCAGTAGTCCCGCAGACGGAACTGGTGACCGGCGACTTCCGGCGCGATCCGCTCGGGGGTTCGCCAGACCACCAGCGCCGCGGCGACGGGCGTCAGCAGGAAGATGAACCAGCCCATGGTCGCCACATTGCCGGCGTCGGAGGCGCCGATGGCTTCGTTGACGATCGGAATGGCCAGCACCGAGGCCGCACCGAGCACGCCGATGCCGGTCATGATGCCGAACAACCGCGAGCGGTCATCATAGTGCGGCGCGAGGGTGGCGGCCCAAGCGACGTGGGACAGGGTCAGGATCGAATTGCCCAGGTACATGATCAGCAGCCAGAGGATCAGGTAGCTTCGGCCCACCCCCTCCGGCGGCATGAACAGGAAGAAGATGCCGGCCATCAGGATCGGCGCGCCGAGCATCGTCCAGACCCGGTAGCGGCCCCAGGCCGTCCGGGTCTTGTCCATCGTCCAGCCCAGCAGGCCGTCGATGGGGATGTCGATCATGCGGACAATGAAGAAGGCCGCGCCCACGAGGGCCAGGTCGACCCCGAGGTGGCTGGCGTAGTGCCGGGGCAGATAGACCGAGACGGCGATGGCGACAGCCGAGATCGGCAGGCTGGTGGCCGCGAAGGCCAGGGCGGTGGAAAGGGGCAGGGGGCCGGATCGCGGCTTCGATGCCTGGGTCAAGGTCACACTACTCCCTAGAGATTGGCGCGCCTCTGGCGGGCGCGTTGGTTCACCTCAGGTTACGCTCGATAACCCAGGCCCTCGCAAGTGAATTCATTGAAACAAAACGGGCGGCGGCCTCCTTTGAAACCGCCGCCCGCTGAAAGCACAATCTGAAGCGGGGCTTAGCCGCCCTGCATCTTGCGGAAGAATTTTCCGCTCTGTTCGCCGCCGTTGACATAGGCCTGCTGGCCGGCGGGATCGGAGATCTTGGCCCAGTTGTCGCGGACCTCTTCCACCGACAGGCCGCCCTCGCCGAGATAGACGCCCTCGGTCTCGTAGAGACGGGTCATGGCGAAAGCGCCCGCGCCGGCGGTCAGGATGGCGCCCGTGGGGGCTTCATCCGAGGCCAGGTAGACCACGCCGGGGGTGACGTATTCCGGTTTCAGCTTTTCCAGCACCGCGGGCGGCATCAGGTTCTCGGTCATCCGGGTCGCGGCCACCGGGCTGATGGCGTTGATGTGGATGTTGTTCTTCTGGCCCTCGAGCTTGATCGTGTTCATGAAGCCGATGATGCCGAGCTTGGCCGCGCCGTAGTTGGCCTGGCCGAAGTTGCCGTACATGCCCGAGGACGAGGTGGTCACCACGATGCGCCCGTAGTTCTGCTCGCGCATGATCTCCCAGACCGCCTTGGTGGGCTTCACCGTGCCCATCAGGTGGACGTTGAGGACCAGCTCGAAGTCGGCGATGTCCATCTTGGCGAACGACTTGTCGCGCAGGATGCCGGCGTTCGCGATCAGGATGTCGATGCGGCCCCAGGCGTCCATCGTCTGCTTGACCATCAGGGCGACGCCGGCGTCGTCGGTGACCGAGGAGCCGTTGGAGATGGCTTCGCCGCCGAAGGCCTTGATCTCGGCCACCACCGCGTCGGCCGCGGCCGAGGAGCCGCCCGAACCATCCATCGAGCCGCCGAGGTCGTTGACCACGACCTTGGCGCCGCGCCGCGCCAGCTCCAGGGCGTGCTGACGGCCAAGGCCGCCGCCCGCGCCGGTGACGATCGCCACCTTGCCGTCAAAGCGGATGTCCGCCATCGAAGTCTCCCGTCCGAACAGGGGTTTGAAAATCGGCCCGGGTTGTGCGGCGCGGCGAGGCGCAGGTCAAGCGCCGCTCTTTTTTCACCCCGCGAGGGGCAAGGAAAAGCCTACCGCGCCGCGAGCGTCATGGCGCCTGGCCGCAGGAACTTCACCAACACCCGCTGGCCAATCAGGAACGGCGCGCTGTCGGCGCTGACCACCACCTCGACGACACGGTCGTCGGTGCGTTCGCTGGGATCGTCGGACTGCAGCTTGCGGGCGCCGAAGACGTCGGCGCGGCGCATCACCGTGCCGGGGAAGACCTTGGTCGGGTCGGACTCCGGGGAGATCTGCACCTTCTGGCCGATGGCCACGTGGGAGAGCGAGCTCTCGGCGATCTCGGCGCGGACGATGCGCGGCGCGGCCGGCTCCAGGTCGAACATGTTGGAGACGTTCAGCGTCGAGGCGCCGGCGCCGGGATTGGCGTAGCGTCGCGCGATCCGGCCGTCGGACGGGGCGCGGATGATGGTCAGTTCCTGGTTGTAGCGGGCTTCTTCCAGCGAGGCCTGGGCGGTGGCCACGGCGGCGCGCTGGGCTTCCAGATTGGCCTGGGCCTCGCGGATCTTGTCGGCGGCCTGGTCCATGCGCTGGCCGGCCACGAAATTGGTGGAGACCAGGCCCTGCAGGCGGGCGTGCTCGCGCTGGGCGGTGGTGAGCTGGACGTTGAGCATGGAGATCTGGGCGCGGGCCTGGTTGACGGCGGCGGCGGCGTGTGCGGCGGCCAGGCGCGGCTCGTCGTCCTCCTGGCGGGCGAGGATCTGGCCCTTCACGACGCGGTCGCCTTCCTGCACCAGGACCTCGCGCACGATCCCTGACCGGCGCGCGGCCACCTGGATGATGCCGCCTTCCACGTCGGCCTTGCCGTTGGCGACGGCGACGAAGGGGCTCTTGGGCGCCTTGGCCGCGGCGACCTTGGCGGCGGCCTCCTTCTCGGCCTTGGCCTTGTTGGAATAGACGAACCCGCCCCCGCCCAGCACCACGAGCAGGGTGAAGACGATCAGCTTGACGCGATGGGATTTCAGGAAGGCGAACATCTGGGTTTCAGGCTCCGATGAGCTCGGGTTTGCGGTCGACGGCCTGGGCGGTCGCATGGTCGGTGCGCCGGTCGTCCAGGATCAGGCCGTCTTCGATGTGGATGATGCGGTCGGCATAGGCTTCCAGCCGCGGGTCGTGGGTCACGCAGATCACGGCGGCGCCGTGCTCCTTGGCCGCCCGCTGCAGGAGCTTGATGACGATCTGGCCGTTCTCGCCGTCCAGCGCGCTGGTGGGCTCGTCGGCGAACAGCAGGCGCGGCTCCTTGGCCAGCGCCCGGGCGATGGCCACCCGCTGCTTTTCGCCGCCGGAGAGTTCCGAGGGCCGCTGGTTCAGGCGTGCGCCGAGGCCGACCTCGGTCAGGGCGACCGCCGCGCGGTCGCGGGCCTCACCGGGCGAGAAGCCCTTGTATTTCAGGATGGTGGTCACCTGTTGCAGGGCCGAGAGCGCCCCGAACAGGTTGAAGCCCTGGAAGATGAAGCCGCAGTTGTCGAGGCGGAACTTGTCGATCTTGCCCGGCCGCAGGGACCAGAGGTCCTCGCCCATCGCGGTCACCTGGCCGGCGTCGGGCTTCAGCAGGCCCGACAAGGCGGCGACCAGGGTCGACTTGCCCGAGCCGGAGGGGCCCATGACCATGGTCATCTCGCCGTGGCGGGCGGAAAAATCCACGCTCTTCAGCACCTCGATATGGGTGCGGCCGGTCTTGAAGCGCTTGACCAGGCCGGTCCCCTGGATGGCGATCGGGTTGAGCGTGCTCATCGCAGCAGGTCCGCGGGTTGACTCTTCTTCAGGATGCCCAGGGCCATCAGGCCGGAGGCGAGCGAAATGACCATCAGCAGGACGGCGACGCCGATCACCCAGCTGATGGGGAAGCCCATGGGCAGGCCGCCGTTCTTGGCCAGCAGGGCGACCAGGTAGGTGAACACCCCGGTGGCGGCCAGGCCGACCACGCCGACCCAGAAGGACAGCTCCAGCACGATCAGGCGCAGGGAGCCCATCGACACCCCGAGCGCGCGCAGGGAGGCGAACTCCTTGATATTGGCCAGGATCGCGCCGCGCAGGGTCTGGGAGGTGATGCCCACCCCGATCAGGAAGCCGAGGAACACCGAGAAGCCCAGGAAGACGCCGATGATCTGTTCCTTCATCAGGGCGCCCTCGTTGGCCTGGGCAAGCTCGGCGCGGGTCCAGGCGCGATAGGCGCCGTTGGCGGTGGCGTTGAGCTGGTCGCGGACCTGCTCGGCCTGGGCCGGATTCTTGACGCGGACCATGAGCGGGCCGGTCTTGTCGCCCTTCTCGGCCAGGCCCAGGCGGCGAAGGCTGTCGCGGGAGACCACGACGGAGGCCTGGTTGATGTCGGGATAGCCGTCGAGCAGGGCGCGGACCCGCACCGTCTTGCCGTTCAGCGAGGCCGAGTCGCCCAGCTTCACGCCCAGGCGGGCGAGGGCGGAGCGGTCGATGGCGATGGCGTTGGGCTCCATCAGCGCCACGCGCACGCTCTCGGGATAGTCGACCGGCAGGGTGAGCGCGCCGACCTCGGTGTCGACCATGTTCACCTGCACGAAGGTGGTGATCTGCTTCTGGTCGCCGACCGGCTGGTTGCTCCACCGGCCGCCGCCGCCGTCGAAGCTGGAGACCTCGGCGACCTGGGGATTGAGGTAGAGCTGCGGTCCGATGCGGCGCGGCAGGCTGGAGGGCCCGGAATTGATGAGGCTCTCGGACTTGGCCGGCATGATCATCAGGTCCGCCCGCGAGCGGTCGATGGTGGCCGTCGCGGCCTGCACGATACCCGTGAACATCCCCACCTGGGCCAGGATCAGCAGGCCCGAGAAGGCGAGCGCGATCACGGCCGCCAGGTAGCGGCGCCATTCGTAGATCAAGGTGGCCAGAGCCAACGACATGGGTCCCTCCCAGTAAGCTCAGGGTGTGACGTCGGGCCGGGGGCGAACCAAGTTAAATCACGGTAAGGCGACCCTCAGACGGGTGGTCACACCCATTTGAGATTGTTACAGATCGCGCCCAATCCCAGGCTTGGCCAAGGCCTGTGTCACTTAGGTGCGATGTGAATGAGCTTCCCTAAATTCGGTGTAATCACCGGTGGTCTGCGTGCAACCACCGGCTTGTTGGCCTGTGTCGGCCTTCTGGCCGCCTCTCCGGCCGCCGCGGACGAAGGCATGTGGACCTTCGACAACTTCCCGACAGCCAAGGTCAACGCCGCCTACCGCCTCAAGCTCGACCAGAAGTGGCTGGACCGGGTGCAGGCCGCCTCGGTGCGGCTCACCTCCGGCTGCTCGGCCTCCCTGGTCTCCAAGTCGGGGCTGGTGCTGACCAACCACCATTGCGTGGTGGAGTGTGTGCAGGACCTGTCCTCGGAGAGGACAGACTACGTGAAGGAGGGGTTCCTCACGGTGAACCAGGCCGAAGAGCGCAAGTGTCCCGGCATGCAGGCCGAGGTCCTGGCCTCAATCATCGACCTCACCAAGGACATCAAGGCCGCCACCGCCGGCAAGACCGGCCAGGACTTCGTCAAGGCGCGCGACGGGGCAATGGCGGCCGCCGAGCAGGCCGGCTGCGGGTCCGATCCGCTGTTCCGCTGCCAGGTGGTCAGCCTATACCGCGGCGGCCAGTTCAAGCTCTACAAGTACCGAAAGTACGCCGACGTGCGGCTGGTCTTCGCGCCCGAGTTCGCCACGGCCTTCTTCGGCGGCGATCCCGACAATTTCAACTTCCCGCGCTACAATCTCGATATCGGCTTCCTGCGGCTCTATCAGGACAACAAGCCCGTCGCGACGCCGCGCCACCTGACCTGGACCGCGCGCGCGCCGGTGGAAGGCGAGGCGACCTTCGTGTCCGGCAATCCCGGTTCGACGGACCGCCTGCTGACGGTGTCCCAGCTCGAGACCCTGCGCGACCTGACGATCCCGATCGGCCAGCTTCAGCGCTCCGAGATCCGCGGCCGGCTGGCCCGCTTCTCCGAAGAGGGGTCCGAGCACAAGCGCATCGCCACCGATCCGCTGTTCAACATCGAGAACTCGTTCAAGGTCTATTTCGGCCGCCAGTTCGTGCTGAACGACAAGGCCTTCGTCGAGGCCAAGAGCGCCCTGGAAGCCGAGTTGAAGGCCAAGGTCGCCGCCGACGCGGCTCTGACCGCCGAGATAGGCGACCCTTGGGGCGAGATCGCCAAGGCCCAGGACGCCTACGCCAACACCTACCTGCGTTATCGCCAGATCGAGGGCGGGGCGGTCTATTCCAGCCTCTTCGACTATGCCGAGACCCTGGTCCGCGGGGCGCAGGAACGCGCCAAGCCCGCGGCCGAGCGCCTGCCGGAATATGCCGAGATCCGGCTGCCGCTGGTCGCCAAGCAGCTCCTGGACGAGAAGCCGGTCGATGCGGCGCTCGAGGAGGTCTATCTCGGCTTCTGGCTGTCGAAGACCCGCGAATACCTCACCACCGACGACGCGGCGGTGAAGACCCTGCTGGGCAGGGAAAGCCCCGAGCGGCTGGCGGCGCGGGCGGTGAAGGGCTCCAAGCTCGCCGACCCTGCGGTGCGCAAGGCCCTGTGGGACGGCGGCCTGGCGGCCGTCGAGGCCTCCGACGATCCGATGATCCAACTGGTCCTGCGCAACGATCCCGCGGCGAGGGCCGTGCGCAAGGTCTGGGAGACCGAGGTCACCGGTCCCGTCGACAGGGCCGCCGAGCGCATCGCCCGGGCCAAGTTCGCCGTCTATGGCGACGCGGTCTATCCGGACGCCACCTTCACCCTGCGGCTGTCCTACGGGAAGGTCGCGGGCTGGACCCATCGGGGCGCGACCATTCCAGCCACCACCAATTTCGCCGGCCTCTACGAGCGGGCCACGGGCGCCGAACCCTTCCAGCTCGCCCCGCGCTGGCTCGAGGCCAAGGACAAGATCAATCCGGAGACGGTCTACAACTTCGTCACCACCAACGACATCATCGGCGGCAATTCGGGCTCGCCGGTGGTGAGCGCCAGAGGCGAGGTGCTGGGCGCGGCCTTCGACGGCAACATCCACTCGCTGGGCGGCGCCTATGGCTATGACGGGACCATCAACCGCACCGTGGTCGTGGCCACCTCAGCGGCCACCGAGGCCCTGGCCAAGGTCTACGGCGCGACGGCGCTGGTGAAGGAACTGACCGGGAAGTAGTTCAGCGCGGCCTCTCGCGTTCGGCGCGGGAGGCCAAGCTTGCCCTGCCGATTTGCCACGGCATATTGGGACGGCATGTCGAACCTCCGACTTCCCCAGGCGCGCCCGTTTTCGTTCGAGACCGCGTCGAGCGCCATCGACGCCGAGATCATGGCGGAGAAGGGCGCGTCCCTCGGCCGCGCGGGCCAGCGGGTCGAGAAGACCCTGGCGGCCCTTAAGGCCTTCGACTCCGGGGAAAGCGCCGGCGGTGATCGGGCGGCGCTGGTGAAGGCGGCGGCCACGGCGGTCTGGTACTATTTCATCCAGCGCGAGGCGTGCGGCATCCGCGACCAGAAGCCGGCCATCGCCAACTACGGCATTCCGCGCGAAGTGCTGATGAAGCTCGGCGCGAGCTAGCGCATCTTCCGCGCCAGGTCCTGCAGCGTCGCGCGCAGGCCGACAATCTCGTCCAGCGGCAGGTGGAGCTGGCAGGCCAGGGCGGCCGGGACCTCGGCGGCGCGTTCGCGAAGCGCCAGTCCGGCGCCCGTCAGTTCGACCTGCACCCGGCGCTCATCTTCGGAGTCGCGGCGACGGGTGACGAAACCCGCAGTCTCCAGCCGCTTGAGCAGCGGGGTGAGCGTCCCGGAATCGAGATCCAGCGCCTGGCCAATCTCCTTCACCGCGCGCGGCGCGCGTTCCCACAGCGCCATCATCACCAGGTACTGGGGGTAGGTCAGGCCCAGCGGCTCCAGCAGGGGCCGATAGGCGCGCGTGACCAGCCCGCTCGCAGCGTAGAGGGCGAAGCAGAGCTGGTTGTCGAGGCGCAGGGCTTCGCCGGCCGCGCGCGCGGCCGGCTTGGTCTTCGTGGTCTGGGTCGTGGTCCTGGTCATTCCGCTCGAACGGTTATCGCAACATCGACATTGCCGCGAACGGCGTTGGAATAGGGACAGACCTGGTGGGCGGCGTCCACCAGGGCCTCGGCGGCGGCCTGATCCAACCCTTGGGTCTCGGCGTCAAGCGCCACGGCCAGCTTGAAGCCGCCCTCGGCGCGGGGGTGGAGTTCGACATGGGCGGTGACCGCCGCGCCCTTCAACGGGATCTTCTGCTGGCCGGCGATGAAGCGCACGGCGTTCTCGAAACAGGCCGCGTAGCCGGCCGCGAAGAGTTGTTCCGGATTGGTCGCGCCGCCGCGGCCGCCCATCTCCTTGGGCAGGGCGAGGTCGACGCTGAGCAGGCCGTCCGGGGTTTCGACATGACCGGCGCGGCCGCCGACGGCGCGGGCTTGTGTGGCGTAAAGGGCTGACATTTGATAGTCTCCAATTGAATTGTACACAATCAAATAGACCGATTTCGGCGAGCGTCAAGGGCGCGGCGGCGCGTGCGCTTGCTTAGGCGTGGGCCTCCGTAGTCAATAGGAGCGTGTTAGGCCTGTGAGTCCGCGGGCCGGGGGCCATCCATGTTCCGTCATGAAAACGCTCAGAGCCTCGCCGGGCTGGCCTTCATCCTGGTCGCCTGCTGGGCCCTCTCCGAGAACCGAAAGGCGTTTCCCTGGCGGCTTGCGGCGGGCGCCATCTTCGTCCAGATCGTGCTGATCCTGCTGCTGTTCGGCCTGCCGGGTTCGCAGGCGGTGATCCAGACGATCAACAACGGGGTCGACGGCCTGGCCGCGGCCACGGCCCAGGGCACACGGTTCGTGTTCGGCTACATGGGCGGCGGCGACCAGCCCTATCAGGTGACCAACACCGGGGCTCTGTTCACCTTCGCCTTCCAGGTCCTGCCGCTGATCCTGGTGATCTCGGCCCTGTCGGCCCTGCTGTGGCACTGGCATGTGCTGAAGTGGGTGATCCGGGTGTTCGGCATCCTGTTCCAGCGCACCATGGGCCTGGGCGGGGCCTCGGCGCTCGCGGTGGCGGCCAACATCTTCCTGGGCATGATCGAGAGCCCGATCGTCATCCGCGCATATCTGGACCGGCTGACCCGCTCGGAGTTGTTCCTGATGATGGTCGTGGGTCTGGCCACCGTCGCGGGCTCCACCATGGTCGCCTATGCGACCATCCTGAAGGCTAGCCTGCCCAACGCCGCGGCCCACGTGCTGGTCGCCTCGATCATCTCGGCCCCGGCCGGCGTGTTGCTGGCGCGGATTATCGTGCCGGAGAAGCAGGGCCTGGGCGGCGCCTACGCCGACTACACCTCGCTGCTGAAATACGACTCCTCCATCGACGCCATCAGCAAGGGCACCATGGACGGGCTGTCGGTGGTGCTGAACATCTCCGCCATCCTGATCGTCTTCGTGGCCCTGGTGGCGATCGGTAACGGCGTGCTCTCGATCTTCCCGCCGGTCTATGGCGAACCGGTCACCATCGAGCGCGTGCTGGGCGTGATCTTCACTCCGCTGGCCTGGGCCATGGGAATCCACGCGGACGAGGCGTTGAAAGCCGGCTACCTGCTGGGCGTGAAGCTGATGCTGACCGAGTTCATCGCCTTCATCCAGCTGGGCGCCATCCCGGCCGGCGAGATGACCGAGCGGACCCGCATGATCATGACCTACGCGCTCTGCGGCTTCGCCAATGTCGGCTCGGTGGGGATCACCGTCTCCGGGATCGGCGTGCTGATGCCCGAGCGGCGCAACGAGATCATCGGCATGGTGTGGAAGGCGCTGGTCGCCGGCTTCCTGGCCACCTGCATGACCGCGGCCCTGGTCGGGGCCATGCCGCACGAACTGTTCGGCCACTAGGATGATCAAGATCCTCGCCCTCGTCGCGACCCTGGCCCTGGCCCTGCCGGCCGCGGCGCAGGAGCTGACCGTCGTCGGCCTGGACGGCAAGGCCAAGGTCCTGAGGGCCGCCGACCTCGCGGGCTTCCCCCGCGCCGAGGTGGCCGTGCCGCAGGACACGGGGTCGAAAACCTATGAGGGACCGATCCTGGCCTATGTGCTGCGCGCCGGCGGGCTGCCGGTGGGACCGCGCCTGCATGGCGATCCCCTGCGGGCCTTCGTGATCGTCACCGGGGCCGACGGCTTCCAGGCCGTGTTCTCCCTGGCCGAGCTCGACAAGGATTTCCACGACGCGACGGTGGTGCTGGGCGACAAGGTCGACGGCAAGCCGCTGGGGGCCAAGGAAGCTCCATGGCGCCTGGCGGTCTCGGGCGACAAGAAGCGGTGGCGGGCGGTCTATGGCGTCACGCGCATCGAGGCGCGGCTCGCCGACGCGCCGGCGGCGCCCGCGCCCGTCATGGACCACGCCCACTAGGACGGCTTGATCAGCTCCAGCGAGCGGATGCGGGTCTCCAGGGTCGGACCGGCAGCCATGACGAACAGCTCGTCGGCGTCGGTGCTCTTGGCCTTCTCCGCCAGCCTGGCGCGGACGGTCTCGGCGTCGCCGACGATACCCCGCGCCATCACGCCCTCGAGCCGCGGATCGTCCGCATGCTCGGCGAGGAAGGCCTGGGCCTCGGGGATCGAGCGGAAGCGCCGGCGCTGGTTGAACAGGGTGGCGAGGTTCGAGGCGCGCATGGGGGCGGCCAGGCGCTGGGCTTCCTCGTCGCTCTCCGCCGCCAGCGCGATGGTGGCGATCCCGGCCCAGGCCTTGTCACGGAACACCGAGGGCTCGAAGGCCCTGCGATAGGCCTCCACCGAAGGGGCCCCGTCGACGCGGGCGATGAACTCGGCGAACACCATGCCCACCCCCGCGCGGCCAGCGAAGTCCGCGCTGTCGGGCGAGGAGGTCAGCATGAACAGGTCAGGGTGGCTGGGCCCTGACGGGTTGGCATGGATGTCGTGGGCGGGGTGGGCCTCGGTGATCGGCTCACGACCAGAGGCGTCCAGCAACCAGGCGTTCAGCAGGGCGAAATACTGCGGGAACGCCTCGGAGCCCGCCGAGCGCAGGGCGCCGCCGGTGCGGCCGTCCGTGCCTAGGGCCCGGCCCACGCCGAGGTCGATGCGGCCGGGCGCCAGGGCTTCCAGCTCCATGAACACCTCGGCCACCTTCAGCGGCGAGTAGTTGACCAGCATCACCCCACCCGAACCCAGGCGGATGGTGTTCGTGGCCTGGGTCAGGGCCGCGATCAGGATCTCAGGGGCCGGGGAGGAGAGGGTGCCGATATTGTGGTGCTCGGCCAGCCAGAAGCGGTGGTAGCCCAGCCGCTCGGCGGCCTGGGCGACCTTGATGGTGTCGCGGACCGCCTGGGCCTGGGTGTCCTCGCCGCTGACCGGCGAGAGGTCCAGGACGGAGAGCGTGAAGCTCACGCCTCTTCCTTCAACGCCCGGCGGACCATGCGCATGCCGTAGGCCGCCAGCAGGCCGGCGAACAGGCCGAAGACCAGTTCGCTGGCCAGGGTTCCGACCTGCTCGGGCCGCATGCCCTTGCGCGCCGAGAGAAAGAGAAACAGCAGCAGGTCCGTGGCCAGGAACAGGAACACGGGTCCGGCCAGCAGCACGAGCGCGGCCCCGGGGGCGGCCTTCTTCAGCTTCGCGGGGTCCAGCGGCTTCATGGGGTGAGGGCCTTTCGTTGCGCCCGCCGCTCGCGGGTGAGGATCATGGTTTCGGCGTTGTCTTCTTCCGGCTGGGCCATCACGAAGCCTTCGCGCGCATAGACCTTGATGGCTCGCTCATTGGCCGGCCGGCCGGACGTGGAGGTCGATGGCGTGCGCCGGATTGCGCTCGAAGAGCCAGTCGATCACCGCCAGCAGCAACCTGGTCCCGGTCCCACCGCTGGGCTGGGTCACCGCGATCCGCCGCAGGCGCACCACCCGATCTTGGTAGCGCTGGAAGATCACGAACCCCGTCAGGCCCTCGCCAGTCCGCCAGCCGAGATACCGGGCCGCCGGCGACGCCATTTCCGTGGCGTGCTCCTCCGCCGTCCACTGGCCGATGAAGGCGTCGTAGCCGGGCAGGCGTTCGATGCGCATGCACTCGGGGATGTCGGCTGAGGTGAGCTCGACCAGCACGGATCAGGTCCTGATGGTGGTCTTCTTGAGCACCGCCGAGAAACTCATCACCGTCTCGCCGCGGGCGGTCATCAGGCCGCGCACGAAGACCATGCTGCGGCCGGCCTTCACCACCTCGCCCGTGCACTCCACCAGCGAGCCCTCGGCCACCGCGCCGACGAACTCGCTGTTGAAGGTGGCCGTGACGCTGCGGCTCTCGGCCAGGGCCTCGCGGGCTATCACGAACAGGCAGTAGTCGGCGAACGTCATCAGCGCCCCGCCGTGCATGAAGCCGCCGCCGTTCATATGCCGCCGCTCGGCGCGCACGGCGCAGAGCGGACGGCCGGTCTCGTCCTTGCGGTAGTAAAATGGGCCCGCGAGATCCTCGAACGGGTCGTTCCCATAGGCGTACCAGCCGGCCCATTCGCCGGCCTCGATGAGCTCGTGCCGCCAGGCCGTGGTCTGCTGTTCTCCGCCGTCCATAGAATTCCTCGCCGATCGCCGCGCGAAGGGTTTGCCCGCCGCGCGTTCAAACACTAGTTTGCCGCCAAATCTCACAAGCGACCTAGGCGGCGGGAACCTCACATGCAAGGCCGGACTGTTTATCTCTGCGGCGGACTTCGCAGCCCCATCGGCCGCTATGCGGGTGCGCTTTCCAAGGTGCGGGCCGACGACCTGGCCGCCCATCCGCTGAAGGCCCTGATGGCCGCCTATCCGAACCTGGACTGGGAGCTGGTCGACGAGGTCATCTACGGCAACGTCAACCAAGCGGGCGAAGACAACCGCAATGTGGCCCGCATGGCCCTGCTGCTGGCCGGCCTGCCGCAGACCACGCCGGGTCTGACCGTCAACCGCCTCTGCGCCTCGGGACTGGACGCGGTGATCGCCGGCGCCCGGACCATCGCAGCGGGCGAGGCCGACCTGATCATCGCAGGTGGCGTCGAGAGCATGAGCCGCGCGCCCTTCGTCATGGCCAAGCCCGACACCGCCTTTTCGCGCACCCCGGAGATGTACGACACCACCATCGGCTGGCGGTTTATCAACCCGGCGCTCAAGAAGCAGTACGGCGTCGACGCCATGCCGGAGACGGCCGAGAACGTGGCGACCGACTACCAGATCAACCGCGCCGACCAGGACGCCTTCGCCCAGCGCAGCCAGGCCCGCGTGGGCGCGGCGCGGGAGCGCGGCTTCTTCGACGGCGAGATCGCGCCCCTGACCATCAAGGACCGCAAGGGCGACGTGGTGGTGAGCCTGGACGAGCATCCGCGCCCCGACACCACCCTGGAGGCCCTGAGCGCCCTGCGCCCCATCGTCCGCGAGGACGGCACGGTGACGGCGGGCAACGCCTCGGGGGTCAATGACGGCGCTGCGGCCCTGCTGCTGGCCTCGGCCGAGATGGTCCAGAAGCTCGGCCTGGAGCCCCTTGCCCGCATCGAGGGCGGCGCCTCGGGCGGCGTGGCGCCCCGCGTCATGGGGGTGGGCCCGGTGCCGGCGGTGGCCAAGCTGGTCGCGCGCCTCGGGATCACGGCGCGCGACTTCGACGTCATCGAGCTGAACGAGGCCTTCGCCGCCCAGGCGCTAGCCTGCACCCGATCGTGGGGGTTGGACGACGCCGCCGAGCATGTGAATCCGAACGGCGGCGCCATCGCCATCGGCCACCCGCTGGGGGCCTCGGGCGCGCGCCTGGCGCTGACCGCGGCGCGGGCGCTGAAGGAACGGGGTGGAGAGCGTGCGCTCGCCACCATGTGCGTCGGCGTCGGTCAGGGTTCGGCTCTGGCGCTCGCCAAGGCGTGATCGTGCGCGCCGGACTGCTGCTGAGTCTGCTGCTCGCCACGGCCGCCCAGGCGCAGGAGGCGACCCCTCCGCTGACGCTCGACGACTTCCTCAAGCCCGAGCAAACAGCAGAAGCGCCGCCACCGGAGGCTCCTGCTGTCCAGGTCGCGCCCGCGGAGGCGGCGTCGGTCGAAACGGCGCCCGTAGAGGCGGCTCCAGAGCAGGTCGCGCCGGCGGAATCGGCTCCAGTTGAGCCTGGCCCCGTAAAGCCAGCTCCCGCGGATGCCGCCGCCCCAACCCCCGCGAAGCCCAAGACCTTGGTCGAGGCGCTGGCAGCTGTGGGCTTCGATCCCAAGACCAAGGTCGACGGCGGAAACGTGCAGGTCATGCAGGGTCAGCGGGCCCTGTTCCGGTTGGACGCCAGGGCTGCGCCCGTGCTCGGCGGCGTCGATACGGGCAAGCTGGGCGCGGCCCAGCCGGAGGGCGAGGCAGAGACCTATAAGGGCTCCGGCGCCGGCCGCATCGGGGTGGCGCTCGACAGTTCGCCCGTGAAGAAGCAGTCCTACATGAAGATCTGGAACGGCTTGGCCCGTCCCGTGACCTTCGAGCTGGAGCTGGCGGCGGTCCGCGGCGGCCAGCTCATGCGCCGCAAGGCCTCAGGCTGCGCTGTCCCGGCCGGTGGGGTCCACAGCCAGTCCTGGCCAGATCCCATCATCGCCGTCACGGTGTCCAAGGTCGCTCCGGCGGCCCGCGATGCGACCCCCTGCAGCTAACGGAAAACCCAATGGCCCTCGACCTCGAAACCCGCGAGCAGCTCATCGACACGGTGCGCCGGTTCGTCACCGAGCGGCTGCGTCCGCTGGAGGCCAAGGTCTCGGAGGACGACGCCATCCCTGACGAGGTGCTGGCCGAGATGCGCGAACTGGGCCTCTACGGCCTGTCGATCCCCGAGGAATTCGGCGGCCTGGACCTCTCCATGGAGGACGAGTGCCTGGTGGTCGTCGAACTCGGCCGCACCAGCCCGGCCTTTCGGTCGGCCTTCGGCACCAATGTTGGCATCGGGAGCCAGGGCTTGGTGATGTTCGGCACCGACGCCCAGAAGGCCAAGTACCTGCCGGGCATCGCCTCGGGCGAGATCATCACCTCCTTCGCGCTGACCGAGCCGGAGGCCGGATCAGACAGCGCCAACGTCCAGACCCGCGCCGTGCGCGACGGGGATCACTATGTCCTGAACGGCGTGAAGCGCTTCATCACCAACGCCAACAAGGCCGACCTGTTCACGGTGATGACCCGCACCGACCCCTCCAAGCCCGGCGCGGGCGGGGTCACGGCCCTGCTGGTGGAGCGCGATCTGCCGGGTCTGTCGGTGGGCAAGCCCGAGAAGAAGATGGGCCAGCAGGGCGCCCATATCTGCGACGTGAACTTCGACAATGTCCGCGTCCCCGTCGAGAACCGGCTGGGTCGCGAGGGCGAGGGGTTCAAGGTGGCGATGCAGGTGCTCGACAAGGGCCGTCTGCACATCTCGGCGCTCTGCGTCGGCGTGGCCGAGCGGCTGATCGCCGACAGCGTCGCCTACGCCACCGAGCGCAAGCAGTTCGGCCAGGCGATCTCCAACTTCCAGCTCATCCAGGGGATGATCGCCGATAGCAAGACCGAGAGCCTGGCGGCCAAGGCGCTCACCATGGAGACCGCGCGCAAGCGTGACGCCGGCCAGAGCGTCACCATGGAGGCCGCCGCGGCCAAGTACTTCGCCTCCGAGATGGTCGGCAAGGTCGCCGACCGGGCGGTGCAGATCTTCGGCGGGGCCGGCTACGTCGCCGACCACGGGATCGAGCGGTTCTATCGCGACGTGCGCATCTTCCGCATCTATGAGGGCACCAGTCAGGTGCAGCAGGTGGTCATCGCCCGCGAGACCCTGAAGCGGGGCGGTTGATCATGAGCGTCGATATGGAGGCCGTAATCCTCGAGATCCTCGGCAAGCTGCCGGCCGGCAAGTCGGCCTCCTCCGAGGAGGTGGCCCGCGCCGCCGACAACGAGAACTGGCGCAAGCTGACCGGCCACGTGCGAAACACCGCCCGGGGCCTCGCGCGCCAGGGTAGGATCGTCATCACCCGGCACGGCAAGCCAGCCGATCCCGAGACCTTCAAGGGCGTCTACCGGCTGCGCCTCCCGCTGCCCGGCGAGACGCCGCAGGCGGGAGAGTAACGGTAGGCTCCAATCACTCCGGCCTCGCTACTTCATCCGCTACAGCGACATGCGCCTTGGCCATTGCGTGTTGGACGATGGCCGCGATAATTGGCGTGCTCTTTCTGGGCTCAAACACGTCCCAAGGCTCTACCTCCGCCGAGTATGCGGAACGCACCAAGTAGACTCTATCACCAAGCGAGAAATCCATCTCGATAATGATTGGCGAGTAGTTGTTTGTGATGTCGCGAGCTTCGAACCACCCGGCCTGCATTTCCTCGCGTTTGCACTGAGCGCGGATCGAAGCAGGCGGCGCGTTTTCCTGGTAGTCCACGCCCTGCTTCATCAGACTTGGGACGATTCCGCCGGTGCCTTCGAAGGTTGTGGCGCTGACAGCTGCCCGAGCGTTCAGGGAGATCGTATAGCGTCGAACCGTGAGCTTCTGGCCCGCGATACCTTCGCCCAGACTGACCAGCAGTGCTTCTTCCAGCCTCGCGATACGATCGGGCGCAACCCTGTTGTCGCCGAGGTTCCAGATTGCGCTGTGACAGTCGAACATCCAACCGGACAATAGCCTATTGCGTTTCGCATCGGCCGGGCGGAGATCTTCAACGACCAACTTGCCTGGCGAAGCCAATACGGGCTGCACCGTTCGCTCTAGCGCGGCAATCTGGACCTTCTTCTCCGCCGCTGCCTTCTCCCTTAATTCTCTGCTTGTCGGCTCCGCGGCGCCCGGACCCGCAGCCAGCGCAGCCAAGACGAATGTGACGACCGCCAAGTTTTTCGACACTCGCATTAGCTGTCTCCCTTCAGAAGGGTATACCTTAACGCTAAGTCAGGGCCATGGTGAAGCTCTGCCCGCGATGCCGTTGAGCGGGCGAACGCGATAGGCGAAGAGGCGCTCGTCCATTGTCTTCGTCGAAGAGCTTCTTTGGGTTACGGAGGATGCGCGCCGTTCGTGCGTTACCGAGCGCGTGCGCATCTTCCGCATCTATGAGGGCACCAGCCAGGTGCAGCAGGTGGTCATCGCCCGCGAGACCCTGAAGCGGGGCGGCTGATCATGAGCGTCGATATGGAGGCCGTAATCCTCGAGATCCTCGGCAAGCTGCCGGCCGGCAAGTCGGCCTCCTCCGAGGAGGTGGCCCGCGCCGCCGATAACGAGAACTGGCGCAAGCTGACCGGCCACGTGCGAAACACCGCCCGGGGCCTCGCGCGCCAGGGTAGGATCGTCACACCCGGCACGGCAAGCCAGCCGATCCCGAGACCTTCAAGGGCGTCTACCGGCTGCGCCTCCCGCTGCCCGGCGAAACCGCCACACCGCAAGGAGCTGACCAATGATTCTCTATGGCTCGTCCCTCTCGCCCTTTGTGCGTAAGACCCTGGCCTTCGCGGCCGAGAAGGGCATTGAACTGGAGCTCCAGCCCGCCGGCATGGGCGGCGGTCCGCCGGAGTTCAAGCTGGCCAGTCCCTTCGGCAAGATGCCCGGCTTCAAGGACGGCGACTTCCTGCTGTGCGACTCCACGGCGATCATCACCTATCTCGAGGCGCTCCAGCCCGAGCCGAACCTGATCCCGCTGGAGCCAAAGGCCCGCGCCCGGGCGATCTGGTACGAGGAGTTCGCCGACACCATCCTGATCGCCGCGGCCGGGACGATGTTCTTCAACCGCATCGTCTCGCCCAAGTTCCTGGGCAAGCCGGGCGATGAGGCCGCTGCGGTCAAGGCCGAGACCGAGACCCTGCCGCCGATCCTCGACTACCTGGAGAAGGTGCTGCCGGAGAGCGGCTGGCTGGTCGAGGACCGCATCACCCTGGCCGACATCGCCGTGGCCAGCGTCTTCGTGAACCTCAGCCACCTGCAGTGGAAGCCGAACCAGGAGCGCCATCCCCGCGCCACGGCCTATGTCCAGAAGGTCCTGGCCCGGCCGTCCTACGCCAAGTGGGTCGAGGCGGAAAAGGCGATGTTCGCGGCGTAATCGCGCACGACCCTGCAACTCATGGGGCGGAAAAGCTATATCCGCCCCATGAGCCTGCCCGCCGTCCTCGCCGAGATCGCCGCCTGCCGGGCGTGCGCGGGCGAACTTCCGCATGAGCCTCGGCCGGTGGTCATGGTGACGCCGCGGACCCGGCTGCTGATCTGCGGCCAGGCGCCGGGTCGGCGGGTGCACGAGAGCGGCATGCCCTTCACCGATCCGTCCGGGAAGCGGCTGCGAGGATGGATGGGGATCGACGCCGAAACCTTCTACGGCCGACCTGAGATCGGCGTGGCGGCCATGGCCTTCTGCTTTCCGGGAACCGATCCCAAGGGCGGCGACTACCCGCCGCCGAAGCGTTGCGCCCAGCTCTGGCGGCCGCGCCTGCTGGCGGCCCTGCCCCGGATGGAGCTGACCCTGCTGGTCGGCGGCCACGCTCAGGCTTGGGCGCTAGGTGATCGGGCCAAGGCCAATATGACCGAAACGGTGCGGGCTTGGCGCGAGTACCTCCCGCACCATCTGCCCATGCCCCACCCGTCGTGGCGCAACACCGGTTGGCTGAAGCGCAATCCGTGGTTCGAGGCCGAGGTCACGCCCTATCTTCGCCAAAGGGTGCAAGGCATCCTGGCGTCATGAGACTGATCGCCGTCCTCCTCGCGACCCTGCTGCTCGGCGCCTGCTCCTCGATGATGGTGCAGCAGGCCGGCCGGCCGCCCCTGGGGTTCCAAGGGCCGCGGCTGGACGCCGAGGCCTTCGTCAGCTTCGACGGCTCCCGCCTGGGGCTGAGCCGCTGGGAGGCGGGGGGCGAACCGAAGGCGGTGCTGATCGGCGTCCACGGCATGAACGACTATGCGCGGGCCTTCGCCATGGCCGCGCCGTACTGGGCCGCCAACGGCGTAACCACCTACGCCTATGATCAGCGCGGCTTCGGCCGTTCGCCCCATCGCGGCGTCTGGGCCGGCGACGAACTGATGATCGAGGACCTGAGGACGATCACGGCCCTGGTCCGCGGCCTGCACCCGGGCGTGCCCGTCGTGGTGGCCGGGGAAAGCATGGGCGGGGCGGTGACCATCGAGGCCTTCGCCTCGGACCGGCCGCCGGCCGCCGACCGGGTGATCCTGATGGCGCCGGCGGTCTGGGGTTGGTCGAGCCAGCCGCTGCCGTACAAGACCGCCCTGTGGTTCGCCGCCCGGGCCACCCCCGGCAAGGTCTATTCACCGCCCCGTTGGGTGACCAACCGTGTCAAGCCGACCGACAATCGCGAGGAGCTGATCTCCATGGGCCGCGATCCGCTGATGGTCTGGGGCGCGCGGTCGGACTTCCTCTACGCCTTTGTCGGCCTGATGGAGCGGGCCTGGCGTCAGGTGGGGCAGGTCAGGGTCCCGGTGCTGTACATCTACGGCGCCAATGACGAGATCATCCCGAAGAAGCCCTCCATGGAAGCCGCGCGCCGGCTGAAACCCACGGACCGATCGGCCTTCTACGCCAAGGGTTGGCACCTGATGACCCGCGACCACAACCGTTCGGTGGTCCAGGCCGACCTGCTGAGCTTCATCCTCGACCCGGCCGCGCCCCTGCCGTCGAATCCGCCGCCGATCCCCGGCCCCCGCGCGTGGCCGAACGCCATCCTGCCGCCGCAGGGTGCGGCAAAGGCTGTGGCGGGGTTGTGAACCGGCGATCAGGGGCGTAGAGGCAGCGGAAATAGCTTCCACGTACAGGCAATGATCCCGGCATGACCTTGTTCGATTCCCCGTCATTTGAGGGCCATGAAGGCGTCCATTCGTTTTTCGACGAAAAATCCGGTCTGAAGAGCATCATCGCCGTGCATTCCACAGCCCGCGGCCCCGCCGCCGGCGGTTGCCGCATGTGGCCCTATGCCAGCGCCGAGGCGGCGCTGGAGGACGCGCTGCGGCTGTCGCGCGCCATGTCCTACAAGAACGCCATGGCCGACCTGGAGCTGGGCGGCGGCAAGGCGGTGATCATCGGCGACTCCCGCACCCAGAAGACGCCGGCCCTGTTCGAGGCCTTCGGTCGTGCGGTCGACACCCTGGGCGGCAGGTACTGGACCGCCGAGGACGTCGGCGTCTCGCCGGCCGACCTGATGAGCGCGCGCAAGACCACCCGCTATGTGGCGGGCCTGGAAGGCCACCCTGCGGCCTCGGGCGACCCCTCGCCGGTCACCGCCGAGGGCGTGTTCCGCGGCGTGCGGCTGGCGGTGAGGCGGGCGCTCAAGCGCGACCTGGACGGCGTCACGGTCGCCATCCAAGGCGTGGGCCACGTCGGCGCCTATCTGGCCGAGAAGCTGCACGCGGCCGGCGCGAAGCTGATCCTCACCGACGTCAACGAACACGCCCTGGCCGAGGTGGCCGCGCGGACCAACGCCAAGGTCGTGGCGCCGGGGGCCATCTTCGACGCCCAGGCCGACGTCTTCGCCCCCTGCGCCCTGGGCGGGGCGATCAACGCCTCGACCCTGCCGCGGCTGACGGCCAAGGTCATCGCCGGCGGCGCCAACAACCAGCTGGCCGATCCGGCCATCGGGCGCGAGCTGTTCGAGCGTGGAATGCTCTACGCCCCCGACTACGTCATCAACGGCGGCGGCATCATCAACGTGGCCGCCGAGATCCGCGGCCTCGAGCGCGGCGAAGCCTTCGACCCGGCCTGGGTCGGCGCCAAGCTGGATCGGTTGATGCTCACCTTGGAAGAGGTGCTCGACCGGGCCCTGGCCGAGGGCCGGCCGACCCACGAAGTGGCCAACGAAATGGCCAAGGCCCGCATCGCCCAGGCCGAGGCCGAGCGGCTGGCGGCTTAGGCCGCGACCACGCTCGGCTTCCAGCACTTCGGATGCTGTGAGCGGAAGCCCACGGCGAGGCGGTTCCAGACATTGATCGTGCCGATCAGCATCGTCAGCTTGACGATCTCGTCCTCGCTGAAGTGCGGCTTCAGGCCGTCGTAGTCGGCGTCCGGGGCGCCGGTCTGGGCGACCAGGGTCAGGGCTTCCGTCCAGGCGAGCGCGGCGCGTTCGCGGTCGGTGTAGAGCGAGGATTCCCGCCAGGCGCTCAGCAGGTAGAGCCGCTCCTCGGTCTCGCCGGCGCCGCGGGCGTCGCGGGTGTGCATGTGGATGCAGTAGGCGCAGCCGTTGATCTGCGAGGCGCGCGTCTTCACCAGCTCGATCAGGCTGAATTCCAGGCCGCTACCGGCCACCGAGGCTTCCAGGTCGAGCAGCGGTCGGATGGTGTCGGGGGCGACGGTGTGGGGGTTCAGGCGTGCGGTCATCTCGGTGATCCAATCTGGCGCCGGGGAGGCGGATTCTAGGAGACAGGACGGTTCGGACTTTCGCGGCGTGACATCCCGTGGGCGATGTCCGGTCCGGCCTCGATGGGCCCCTCCATGGTGCAGACGACGCCGTCCGCGGCGAAGGCCAGCCGCACCTCGCCGCCGATCTCGCGAGCCAGGCCGCGCTCCAGCAGCCGGCTGCCAAACCCGCGCCGGGTCGGCGCGGCCACCAGCGGTCCGCCCGACTCCGCCCAGACCAGCTTGAGCCGGTCGCCGCGGGCGGACGGCGCGATGGTCCAGTCGATGTCGATGCGGCCGGTCTCGGACGACAGGCTGCCGTACTTGGCGGCGTTGGTCGCCAGTTCCTGCAGGGCCATGGCGATGGCCAAGGCCGTGTGGGGCGCGAGCCTGACGTCGGGTCCCGACATGCGCAGACGCTGCTCGGCGACGGCGCCATAGGGCGTCATGGCCTCGGCGACGATGTCGCGCAGGCCCGCGCTTTCCCAGTTGGCGCGGGTCAGGACGTTGTGGGCTCGCGACAGCGACAGCAGCCGGTCCTCGAACGCCAGGCCCGCCTCCTCGATACTCGATGAGACCCGCAGGGTCTGGGCCGAGATGTACTGGACCGTGGCCAGCGTGTTCTTCACCCGGTGATTCAGCTCGTTGATCAGCAGCTGCTGGTGTTCCTCGAAGTGCTTGCTCTCGGTGATGTCGCGGAAGGCGCCGATCACTCGGGCCGCGGCGCCGGCGGCGCCTCGGACAATCTCCACATGACGGGCCATCCAGCGGACCTCGCCCGTGTCGCCGCGGATGATCCGGTACTCACTCGCGCCGACAAGGTCCTCCATCGGCCGGTCAGAGACGGGCAGAGCGTAGGGCCGATCCTCGGGATGGATCATCTGCACGGCCATGGCCATGGTCAGTTCGGCGTCGGGCGCGATGCCCCACAGCCGGCGCGCCACGTCGGAGGTGTAAAGCTCGCCGGTCTTCAGGTCCCACTCATAGGCGCCGATGCCGCCCGCCTCCTGGGCGATACGCAGCCGCGACTCGCTCTCGCGCAGGGCCTCCTCGGCCTGCTTGGTGGCGGTGATGTCGCGGTAGAAGGCGGCCAGGCCGTCTTCCATCGGATAGAGTCGCAGATCCAGCCACAGCTCGTTGTAGCGATGCTGGAGGTCGACCGGCGTCCGCTCGCTCATGGCCTGGTGGTAGGCCGCCTCGATCCGCCCGCCCAGCATCTGGGGCCAGATCTCCCATGGCGCGCGGCCGACCATCTGGGCACGGGCCAGCTCCGCGAGCCTCAGGCCCTCTGGATTGACCTCGACGACCCGGAACGCGGCGTCGAGGATCATGAAACCCTCGCTCATCGCGCCCAGGATCCGCGCGGCCCGGGCGTTGTCGACCTGGGCGGCCACGTGCTGGGCGGTGACTTCGTTGCACAGGACCAGCACGCCGCCGACCCCGGGTCCGCCGGACTCATCGTGGATCGGGGTGAAGCTGTAGGTCCAGTAGATGTCCTGGACGCGGCCATCTCGCACGATGGTCAGGCGCTCGTCCTCCCGCCAGGTGGCGCCGCGCCCTGCCATCACCTGCTCGAGTTGAGGTTCGAAAACGCTCCAGTTGTCGGACCAGCAGAGCCGGGCGGGCTGGCCGAGATAGTGGGGGTGGCGTTCGGCCCCCAAGGGGACGCGGCAGGCGTCGTTGTAGAGCTGGATGAGGTCGTCGCCCCACAGGATCAGCATCGGCTGGCGGGCCGCCAGCATCATGCGAACGGTGGTCTTCAGGGCTGGGGGCCAGGCCGCCGGCGGGCCAAGGGGCGTGGCGGACCAGTCGTGGGCGCGGACACGGCCGCCCATCTCGCCGCCGCCCTCGAGAAATGCCGCTTCCCCTGCGGGGCGCCGGTCGGACATGGCCATCCTTGCGCGGACCTTGTGGTCCATCCTTAGGAGATCGGTGGGATGAGGCCAAGGCGGTCGCGCAAGAGTTGAACGCTTCCGCCCTAGAGTGACGACAGCCGCGCGGTCCTGGGCTCCTTGACCAGGAGCAACAGAACGATCAGCCCCGCCAGCAGGAAGGCGATGGAGACCGAGAACAGCGCGCCATAGCCCAGGCTCGCGGAGATCAGCCCGCCGATCAGCGGTCCCGCCGACGCCATGATCCCCTCCGCCGTGGAGGAGAGCGCGATGCGCATCGGCATCTCGTCGCGCTCGCCGAACTCCAGGATCATGGTGCCGGCGCTCATCATGTAGCCCGACTGGGACGCTCCCAGGCCCGCGAAGGCCGCGAAGATCAGAACGAAGTCGTGAGCGTTGATCAGCAATACGGTGGAGGCCACCCAAAGAACCAGCGAAACCAGCATGATCAGCCGGAACCCGGTCTTGTCGCCCAGATAGCCCCAGACCAGGTTCGAGATCGTGTCGGCCCCCAGATAGGCCAGGGACAGCAGGCCCAGGTTCTTGCCCGACAGCTCGATCGAGGTGGCGGCGTAGATGACATAGAACGGCACCGCCATGCGTCCGGCGATGGCCAGGACCTGCACGACCATGAAGTAGAGGAAGCCCCGGTCGGCCAGCAGGGTCGGGAACTCCTTCATGCGGTCGCGCAGGCGCATCTGGGCCCGCACGGTCGGCGGCTCGGGCTCGATCATCAGCAGGCGCAGGGCTGTCAGCCCCAGGCTGGTCAGGAAGAAGGCGAACAGGAAGGTGGTGGAGTAGCCGTTGCCGAACAGGTTGGCGTCGATGAAGTAGCGCCCCGCCAGATAGGCCAGGCCCGCGGCGATCACCCCGCCGGTGGCGTTGCGCCATGCCTGCAGCCGGCCCCGGCGGCTGATCGGGATCACCTTGGCCAGCAGCATGGAGAACACCACTCGCTGGGTGCCCATGAACAGGCCGAACAGGAACATGAAGCCGATGATGGCGACGACGCGGCTCTGGCCCGACAGGAACCAGCCGGCGAGCGCCATGCCGATGATCTGCAGACGCGCCAGGCCGCCCATCCAGAGGGCGGCGGGCATGACCTTGGTTCGGTGCTCGACCTGGTTGGCGCCGACGATGGGGCTGATCACCCCGCCCAGCTGCTGGAGGCCCAGGCCCAGGCCCACGATCAGGTTAGAGCCCGACAACATGTGCAGATAGGCCGGCAGGAAGGTCGGCGCGTTGATCAGCCGAAAGCCCGTCATGCCCAGCATGCCGTGCAGGTAATGGCCGACATAGTTGCGCTTCAGGTTATCCCAGACGAACTTCTCGTAGGCGGCTTCCTTGTCCGCCAGGCTGGGTTCCGTCGTCGTCACCTCAGGCGCGGACGCAGCCTCGCCCTCTTCCTCGAATCTTGCTTCCAACAGCGTCGCGCCCGCGCGTGCAGGGAATGAAAGCCGCGCCGGCTCTCCCTAATGCTTATCGACTTAAATCAATGATCCCGGTCTAGCAGAGTCCGGCGGCGGGGTAAGCCCCAAAGCCCGTCCTGATCGTCGCGGGGGTCATACCCGACGCAAGATATCGGCCTCGAAGGGCGCCACCACCTCCATGACCTTCGCCAGGGGGATGCAGCGTCCCAGGCGTTCGGCCTCGTGGGTGGCCACGTATATGCCGATCCATTGCAGCAGGGTCGCCTCACCGGCCTCGGCGCGCAGGGCCACCGCGCCGCCCGAGCAGCCGGCCCCGCCGATCCCGTCCACGTGGAAGCTGTAGGGGCTGACCCCATAGTCGGACGCCAGGGCGAAGCCGCGCGCGATGGGGGCCGACCCCAAGATGCTCGCGCCGCCGGGCTAGCCGTAGATCAGCCCCTGGGAGCCGGTGGTCAGCGCCAGGCCCTGTGACACCACCTGGTAGTCGCCGAAGCGGCCCAGCATGTTGATCGCCTGGGGATCGCCCTTCAGCCGCACCGGAACCGCGGCGACGTCCAGGGCGGCGTTCTCCGGATCGTGGTGCCAGGCGAACAGCGGCCGGGTCTGGTCATAGAGCGGCGCCTCGAGGCCCAGCGCCTCGCAGGTCAGGGTGTGCCCGTAGAGATCGCCCCAGGTCGCCTCGCTCCCACGGTTGCGGAAGTAGAAGGTGTTGGGCTTGAGCAGGCAATGATGGGCGGTGAGCACGAGATAGCGGTCGGCTTCCAGGTGGTAGAGGAAGCCCGAAAACACCTGATGAGGCTCGCCCGACTTCAGGCGCGTCATGAACCTCGGGCTGACCAGGGCGAAGGGGTCCTTGAGGTCCATCGATCGAGTCCGCGCCGGCGGACCATCCGCCCGCCGGCCGAGCTTCGGCCAGCTTGCCGCCTTCGTCGAGGTCGGCCGTGCGTCTCAGTGGCCGGGGCGCGGCTGGAAGGACCGGGGCGGCTTGATCTTGGTCGCCTCCTTGTCCGCCTTCTGGCCGTGCTGCGGCGCGGCCGCCGACCTGGGCGGGCTGAACGTCGCCATCTGGTCCTGTTGCTGGAACCTCAGGGGCATGTGGGTTTCCTCCGAAGGTTTCTTGGGCTGGCTGCTCATGCGGCGGCCTTGTTTATCGATCCGCGAGCGTCCCCTGCTGGACGGTCGTGTCAGACTCGAAACCCGCCCGCGGCGAGGCTGGTTCCCGCCCCGACACAGTGGAGGACGGAACGATGCGGCCCAGGGCTGCTTGAACTCACTTGAGAACTCAAAGGAGTCGTCATGACCGAACCGACAGCCCAGGTCTCCAAGACCATTGGCGCGCCCGCCAACGACGTCTGGGAAGCCCTGACCAAGCCTGAGATCATCAAGACCTACATGTTCGGGGCCGACGTCCAGAGCAACTGGAAGGTCGGCAGTCCGATCAGGATCGCCGGCGAATACAACGGCAAGCCCTATCAGGATAAGGGCGAAATCCGCTCGTTCGACCCCGCGCGGCGGCTTAGCTACACCCACTGGAGCCAGCAGTCGGGCGACCCGGACACGCCCGACAACTACCATGTCGTAACCTACGACCTGGAGCCGGCAGGCGAGGGCAAGACCAAGGTCACGCTCACCCAGTCGAACCTGAACGGCCAGGTGAAGGATTCCGACCTGAAGATGCGCCCGGAGTTCGAGAAGACCTGGGCCAGCATCCTGGACGGTCTGGAAAAGGCGGTGGCCAACTAGGCCGGCCGCCGGACGGTCCGCGCGAGGAGCAGCGCCAGGCCTATCGCCACCATAGCGGCGCCCGCGCCGAGGAACGCGGTGCGATAGGCGGTGGCGTTCGCCAGTGGGCCGAAGCCCAGCAGCATGACGGTCAGGGCCAGCAGGCCCGCGAAATTGCGCGTCGCCGCCAGGGTCGCGCGGGTCTCGCTGGGGATGGCGTCGTGCAGCCGGGCGTCGAAATTGATGTCGATCAGCTTGAACAGCCCGGCCAGGACGGCGACGAGGGCGACGGTCCAGGCCTGGAAGACCATGGCGGCCAGGATGAGCACGGCGCCGATCCCTGCGAACAGCACCAGGAAGGCGGACGGCGGCGCGCGGCGGAACCGATGCGCCACGGCCGCCCCGGCGCCCTGGGCCGCGCCGATGGCCGCGGCGAGAAGGGCGACCTGCGAGGTCTGCAACCCGACTTCGCGCCCGAAGACCGGCCAGAAGCCCTCCAGGCCGCCGCCGAACGCCTGGCTGAGGGCGAGCAGCAGGATGACGCCGGGGATCGTCGGATGGCGTGAGGCGTAGGCGAACCCCTGCCTCAGGTGGCCCACATAGTCGGCCTTGCCGAGGCTGAGGGTCCGGGTCGCCCGGGGCAGGGCGACGGCGGCCACGGCCGCGGCGAGCGCCGCCGCCAGGCTGGCGACCAAGGCGGCGGGATAGCCGAACCGCACCACATAGGCCGCGGAGACCGAGGCCAACAGGATGGCGGCGAAGCCGAACCCCTGGGCGCGACCGATGACCCGCGCATAGTCCTCGGCGCGTCCCGCCTCGCGCAGCTCGTCATAGACCAGGGCCTCGAAGACGCCGTTGGTGAAGGCGCTCTTGGCCCCCCATAGCATCAGGCCGATCAGGAATCCGGCGAAGCCGGGGAACAGCAGCCAGGCGGCGAAGCCCAGGCCGCGAACCACCTGCGCCCCGCACAGCAGCCAGCGCCGCGAGAGCCGGTCGGCCAGCAGGCCGGCGGGGATCTGCAGCAGGAAGGCCGTCGTGGACCAGGCGATCAGGGTGACGGAAACCTGCCAGGGGGTCAGGCCGTGGTCGACGAACATCACCGCATAGAGCGGATAGATCAGCAGGAAGCCGTCGAGGAACTTGAAGGCGCAGGCTGTGGCGAGCAGGCGCGCGAGCGGGCCCACCGCCCTAGGCCAGGAAGCCGGCCTCGGCGAAGTCGAGCATCCGCTTCAACAGCGCCTCGATGTCGCCCTCCCGCGTGGCGCCGTCCGACAGGACGTGCAGGCGGTCGAACTCGGCGAAGCGATTGTTGTGCACCATGCCCAGGCAGAAATGCAGCCGCCAGTAGGCGGTCTCACGCGGCAGGCCGGGACAGGCCGCGATCAGGGCGTCGGCGAAGCGCGCAAGGTGGCTGACATCCTTGGTCAGGGCCTCGCGCATCTCCTCAGTGCCTTCGCTGCGCGAGCGGATGATGAACTGGACCGAGATGCGCCGGTCGTTCTCGGGCGTGGCCCAGCGCAGGGGCGGGGCGAACAGGGCCTCGAGGATGTCGCGCACCGGCGGCTTGCCCTGATGGCGGTCGGTGGCCTCGTGCAGCATCCGGGCGCGCTCGCGGTTCAGCTCCGCCGTGCGCCGGCGGAAGATCTCGAACAGCAGGGCGTCCTTGGATCCGAAATGATAGTTCACCGAGGCGAGGTTGACGCCCGCGTCGGCGGTGATGTCGCGCACCGAGACGTTCTGGAACCCGTGCAGGGCGAACAGGCGCTCGGCGGCGCAGAACACCGCGGCCTTGGTCGCGGCCTCGTTGGGCTCTTGGAGATCGTTGGCCGGGGCGGCGTCCACAGGCGAATCCTTCACGTGCTGCTCCAGCTTAACAGGCAGACCGCAAAGCGCGATGCGACCTTATCGACGGAACTTGGCGTGGATATCGCGATCTTCGGCAATGAACTGGCCCGATTGAACGTACGGACGCCAGAAACGAACCCTTCGCTCTAGCGCGCCAACTCCCGCATGGCCTTGTCCAGCCCCTCGATGGTGAGCGGGAACATGCGGTCGCCGACCAACTGCTTCATCACCTCGATGGACGGGGTGTAGTCCCAGTGGCGTTCGGCGGTCGGGTTCAGCCAGACCATGTTCTCGTAGATGTTGGCCACGCGATCCATCCAGATGGCGCCGGCCTCTTCGTTCCAGTGCTCCACCGAGCCGCCGGGATAGGTGATCTCATAGGGGCTCATGGTGGCGTCGCCGACGAAGATCACCTTGTAATCGTGGGAGAACTTGTGGAGCACGTCCCAGGTGTTCAGCTTCTCGGCGTGACGGCGGCGGTTGTCCTTCCAGACGTTCTCATAGAGGCAGTTGTGGAAGTAGTAGAACTCCATGTTCTTGAACTCGGTCCGCGCTGCGGAGAACAGCTCCTCACAGATCTTGATGTGGCTGTCCATCGAGCCGCCGATGTCGAAGAAGATCAGCACGCTGATCTTGTTGCGGCGTTCCGGGCGCAGCTGGATATCCAGATAGCCCTTCTCGGCCGTGCCCTTGATGGTGCCGTTCATGTCGAGTTCGTCGGCGGCGCCGTCGCGGACCCATTTGCGCAGGCGGCGCAGGGCCACCTTGATATTGCGGGTGCCGAGCTCGACGGAGTCGTCGAGGTTTTTGTACTCGCGCTTGTCCCAGACCTTGACGGCCTTGCCGTGGCGGCCCTTCTCCTGGCCGATGCGGACGCCTTCCGGGTGATAGCCATTGGCGCCGAAGGGTGAACTGCCGTCGCCCTTCTGGCCGTTCTGACCCTTGCCCTCGCCGTCCCCGTCGCCCTCTTCGCGCTGCTTGCGCATCTGCTCGGCCAGAGCTTCCATCAGTTTGTCGAAGCCGCCCATGGCCTCGATCTGGGCCTTTTCCTCGTCGGTGAGGAACTGGTCGGAGAGCCGCTTCAGCCACTCGGCCGGAATGTCGGAAATACCGATCCCGTCGACCTTTTCCAGCCCCTTGAACACGTGGCTGAACACCTGGTCGAACTTGTCCAGGTTCTTCTCGTCCTTCACCAGGGCCGAGCGCGACAGGTAGTAGAAGTCGTTGACGTTCCGCTCGATCACGACCTTGTCGAGCGCCTCCATCAGCATGAGGTACTCTTTGAGCGTCACGGGCACCTTGGCCTCGCGAAGCTCGGTGAAGAAACGCATGAACATGGGCAGGCTTCCCGAATAGGGGGACGAACAGGTGTTTGACTCCGGAAGATGGAGCCCCGGGCCGCCGATGTCCAGCATGGCTTGCGCGTTGCGCTCGTGCGCCGCGGGCGACAAGCTGGCGGGCGCCATGGCCCAGCTCCCCCGCACGATCCTCTTCGACCTCGACGACACCATCCTGGCCGCGGGCCAGCGGCCCCTGGTGCTGCTTCAGATCGCCAGCGAGTTCGCCCAGGCCATCGCGCCGGTTCGGCCCGCCGACCTCGCCGACCGGCTCGAGGCGGCCCTGGCGGAGTTCTGGTCCGACGCCGCGCGGCACAAGGCGGCGCGGTTCGACATCGCCGAGGCCCGGCGGGGGGTGATTGGAGAGACCTTCGCCGCCATGGGCGCGGCCAGCCTGACCCCGGACCTCGCCGACCGCTTCGCCGCGCGCTTCACCGCCTGTCGCGACGCGGCCCGACCGGATCATCCGGTCGCTCGGTGAGCTGCTGCCCAGCTAGTCCGATCCTAGGCCGGCATCGTGCGGAGCTTGCGCCAGACGGTCATGCGCGAGACGCCCAGGCGCCGGGCGATCTCCACCGGCCCGACGCCGGCGGCCTGTAGGGCGCGGATGTCGTCGGCGGGCGCGCCGCGGCGGCGGCGGTCGATCCAGGGCGGCTCCACCGAGGCCACCGCCTGCAGGGCCGCATGCAGAGCCCGGCCGCCCTCGCCCTCGGACGAGATGCCGGACTCGACCACATAGAGATGGGCGCCGCGTTCCTCCAGCCTCGTCAAAACTTCGAGCAGGCCGCGGCTGGACGGCGCCAGATGGTTGAGGCGGGTGACCACCAACTGATCGCCGGGCCCGATGAAATCGAGAATCGAGGCGAGCACCGCTGAATCGTCAGCGGTCGGGCCCGTCGGTTCCTCCGCCCGGACCACGTGGCACCCCAGTTCCTTCAACGCCGCAGTGTCTTCAGACGACCGCGCGTCGCGCAGCCGTACATACCCAATCCTCAACATCCCACCGTCGCCCAGTCAGCTCCGCGATGATTGAGCCGAAGGTCGCAAAACCGACCGGCGGCGTCAAAGACAGCTATGTTAAATCGAAGCAATATTTCTTCGATAATCGTGATTTGGAGAGAAAATCTGGCAAGTCTGAGGCACAGGCGCGTGCTTAAGAGGCTGACCCGTGCGCGGGGCGGCGCAGGATGAACTCCCGATCCGTGGTCGAACCGACTTGGAATCCATACTCTCCGACGCGGGAGAAGCCGTGGCGCTCATAGAACCGCTGCGCGCCGTAGTTTTCCGACCAGACGCCGATCCACAGGTCCCTCGGCCCGTCCTGCAGCAGCCACGCCAGGGTCTGCGCGAACAGCCGCCCGCCCGCGCCGCCGTTCTGAGCGCCCTTGACCAGATAGAGGCGTTTCAGTTCGCCGCAGGCCGTGGTCACGTCCGGATGCGGCAGGCCGCAGGGGCCGGCCAGGGCATAGCCGATCACCACGCCGTCGGTCTCCACCAGCCAGATCGCCTTGGTGGGATCGGCCAGGTCGGCCCGCGTCCGCTCCAGGCTGTAGGCGTCGGCCAGGAACTCGGCGAGGTCCCCGGGATCGTAGAGGTGGGCGAAGGTCTCGCGGAAGGTGCGCGCGCCGATGTCGGCGACAATCTCGGCCTCGTCGAGACGGGCGCGGCGGATTATGGGTTCCTGCATGCTGCTCGCTGCGGTGTGCGGAAGGGGATGAGTCGACAATGACCCTCGGGCTTTACACCCATCTCGACATGCTGGACCACCGTCCCGGCGAGGGACATTTCGAACGACCGGAGCGTTTGAGCGCCGTGCTAGGCGCCCTGGACGACGCCACCGACCTGCGTCTGGATCGCCGCGACGCGCCCTTGGTCGAGACAGCCGACCTGACCCGCGTCCACCTGCCGGACTACGTCGATGCCATCATCAATTCCGCACCCAGGACCGGCCGCCTCATGCTGGACGGCGACACCTTCATGTCGCCCGGCAGCCTGGCGGCGGCCCAGCGCGCGGCGGGCGCGGTGGTCAGCGCCGTGCGCGACGTGGCCGCCGGCGACCTGCGGCGCGCCTTCTGCGCGGTGCGTCCGCCCGGACACCACGCCGAGCCGCACCTGCCGATGGGCTTCTGCATCTTCTCGAACGTCGCCGTGGCCGCGCGGGCCGCGCAGGACGCCGGTCTGAGACGGGTGGCGGTGGTCGATTTCGACGTCCACCACGGCAACGGCACCCAGGCCTCGCTCGGCGGCGTGGAGGATACGTTCTTCGTCTCCGTCCAGCAGTGGCCCATGTGGCCCGGCACCGGCCATCCGTCGGAGGCCGTTCCCGGCAACATCCGCAACGCCGTGGTCCCGCCGGGGGCCGCTCGCGAGGCCTGGCGCAAGGAATTCGAGGGCCTGATGCGCCACGTGGACGCCTTCGCCCCGGACCTGATCCTGGTCTCCGCCGGGTTCGACGCCCATGTCCGCGACCCCATCGGCGATTCGACCCAGAACCTGGAAGCCGAGGATTTCGATTGGGCTACAAGGGCCATCGTCTCGGTCGCCAACGCCCACGCGAAAGGTCGGGTTGTGTCCTCGCTCGAGGGCGGTTACGACCTTGAGGCTCTGGGTCGCTCGGCGCTTGCGCATGTTCGGGCCCTGTCTTTGGGGTGAAGGGCGAAGCCGGTACGCATTGCGCGCACGCGGGCTTTCGGATGACATGGCCGACGCTTTGACCGCCGACCCTCAGCCTCCGTCCGCCATACGCCCCGGCGCCATCATCCTGGCCCGCCATGGCGAACCCGCGCTCCCGCGCGACGTTGTGCTGACCGCGCGTGGCTACCGCGACTTCTGGGTGAAGTACGAGGAGGGGGGGCTGCGTCCCGGCCAGACGCCGCCGCCGGCGCTGATGGACCAGATCGCTTCCGCCGGGGCGGTGATCTCCTCGGTGCGAACCCGTTCGATCGAGAGCGCCGTGGCGCTCTGCCGGGGCCGCGACTTCGTCCGCGACGAGATGTTCGTCGAGGCCCCGCTGCCGCCGCCGAACTGGCCGGGCTTCGTCAAGCTCGCCCCCAGGACCTGGGGCTTCTTCGCGCGATTCTGGTGGTGGTTCTTCGATCACCACGAAGGCGGCGAGACCCGCCGCCAGGCCGAGACTCGCGCTGACCAGGCCGCCTCGCGGATCGAGGACCTGGCCGCCGACGGCAGCGACGTGGTGGTGCTGGCCCACGGCTTCTTCAATTTCATGGTCGGCCGAGCCCTGCGCCGGCGCGGCTGGAAGATGACCGCCAACCAGGGCTGGAAGTACTGGTCGACCCGGCGCTACGAGCGGTCCTGAGATCATCGTCGTTGCGGGGTGTCTCAGCCCTTACTAGGTTGCAGCGCTTCTCGAGGGATTTGGAATGGCCGAAGCCGCCGACATCGATGGCCTGTCGTTCGAACAGGCGCTGGCCGAGCTGGAGCGGATCGTCGGCCAGTTGGAGTCCGGACAGGCGCCGCTGGAAGAGTCGGTGAAGCTCTACGAGCGCGGCGCGGCCCTGAAGGCGCACTGCGAGAAACGGCTGGAGGCCGCGCGCCTCCAGGTCGAGAAGATCGTGGTGGGCTCGGGCGGCCAGGCCAGCGTCGAATCCGCCGAGTTCAACTAGGATGTCCCTGGCCCAACGCGTGGCCGAGGCCGCCGATATCGTCACGGTGGCGCTGGACGAGCTGTTGCCGCGCGCCGATGGGCCGGAGTCGCGGTTGACCGAGGCCATGCGCTACGCGGCCCTGGGGCCCGGCAAGCGCCTGCGCACCTATTTCGCCATCGAGACCGGCAAGATGTTCGACCTGGACGACCGGCCGGTGCTACGCGCGGCCTGCGCCCTGGAATGCATCCAGGCCTACAGCCTGATCCACGACGACCTGCCGGCCATGGACGACGACGACATGCGCCGCGGTCGGCCCACGGTGCACAAGGCCTATGACGAGGCCACCGCCATCCTGGCCGGTGACGCCCTGCAGACGGTGGCCTTCGAGATCCTCGCGCACCCGGACACCCACAAGGACGGCAATGTCCGCTCCGAGATGGTGCTGAAGTTGGCCCAGTCGGCCGGCGCGCGGGGCATGTGCGGCGGCCAGATGATCGACATGCTGGGCGTGCGCGACGACCTGGGCGCGGTGGCCCGGATGCAGCGGCTGAAGACCGGCGCCCTGATCGCCGTGGCCTTCGAACTGCCCCTCATCATGGCCCATGCCGGGGACGGCGAACGCCACGCCCTGATGGCCTTCGCCCAGGACCTGGGCCTGGCCTACCAGATCGTCGACGACCTTCTGGACGCCGAGGGCGAGAGCGCGACGCTGGGCAAGAAGGCCGGCAAGGACGCGGCCATGGGCAAGGCGAACTACGTCACCCTGCTGGGCGCGGACGCCGCGCGCCAACGCCTCAGCCTGCTGGCGCAACAGACCAAAGCGCACCTCGATCCGTTCGGTCCGCGGGCCGAATTCCTGCGGGCGAGCGTCGATTTCGTGCTAGAGCGCCGAAACTAGATTCAAAGCAGCGTCCCCCTGTAAACATGCCGCCAGTCACGCCTCTGCTCGACAAGGTCTCGTTCCCCAAGGACACCCGGGGGTTCAACGCGGCCGAGCTTCGGCAGCTCGCCGACGAGGTGCGCGCCGAGATGATCGACGCCGTCTCGCAGACCGGCGGACACTTTGGGGCGGGCCTCGGGGTGGTCGAACTGACCGTCGCCCTGCACCATGTCTACGACACGCCGGAAGACATCCTGATCTGGGACGTCGGTCACCAGGCCTATCCGCACAAGATCCTCACCGGCCGCCGCGACCGCATCCGCACCCTGCGCCAGGCCGGCGGGCTGTCGGGCTTCACCAAGCGCAGCGAGAGCGAGTACGACCCGTTCGGCGCCGCCCACGCGGCCACCTCGATCTCCGCGGCCCTGGGCTTCGCCGCGGCCCGCGACGCCCATGGCAAGCACAACAGCGTCGTGGCCGTGATCGGCGACGGCTCGATGAGCGCGGGCATGGCCTACGAGGCCATGAACAACGCCTGCGAGACCACGGGCCAGCTCACCGTCATCCTCAACGACAACGACATGTCCATCGCCCCGCCGGTGGGGGGCATGAGCGCCTACCTGGCCCGGGTCGTTTCGGGCGGTGGCTACCAGTCGCTGCGCAATCTCGGCAAGTCGGTGGCCAAGGTGCTGCCGCGCCCGATGCGCGAGGCCGCCCGCAAGGCCGAGGAATACGCCCGCGGCATGGTCACCGGCGGCACGCTGTTCGAGGAGCTGGGCTTCTACTATGTCGGCCCGATCGACGGCCACGACCTGGACGCCCTGGTGCCGATTCTCAAGAATGTGCGTGAAATCAAGGACAAGCCGGTCCTGGTTCATGTGGTGACGCAAAAGGGCAAGGGTTACGCCCCGGCCGAGAGCGCCGACGACAAACTGCACGCGGTGGTGAAGTTCGACGTGGTCACCGGCTTGCAGGCCAAGGCCCAGCCCAACGCGCCGCAGTACACCAAGGTCTTCGCCCAGGAGCTGATCAAGCAGGCCGAGCGCGACGAGCGGATCGTCGCCGTCACCGCGGCCATGCCGTCAGGAACCGGCCTGGACCTGTTCGCCAAGCGCTTCCCGGACCGCACCTTCGATGTCGGCATCGCCGAGCAGCATGCGGTCACCTTCGCTGCGGGCCTCGCCGCCGACGGCATGAAGCCGTTCTGCGCGATCTATTCCACCTTCCTGCAGCGGGGCTACGACCAGGTGGTCCACGACGTGGCGATCCAGCGCCTGCCGGTGCGCTTCGCCATGGACCGAGCCGGCCTGGTGGGCGCCGACGGGGCGACCCATGCCGGGTCCTTCGACATCGGCTTCATGGGCGCTCTGCCGGGCATGATCCTGATGGCCGCGGCCGACGAGGTCGAACTGGCCCGGATGGTCGCCACCGCCGCGGAGATCGACGACCGGCCCAGCGCCTTCCGCTATCCGCGCGGCGAGGGTTGGGGCCTGACCCTGCCCGAGATCGCCGAGCCGCTGGAGATCGGCAAAGGCCGCATCATCCGCGAAGGCACGGCCGTCGCCATCGTCTCCTTCGGCACGCGCCTGGCCGAGAGCCTGAAGGCCGCCGATCTGTTGGCCGCCCGGGGCCTGTCGGCCACGGTCTGCGACGCGCGCTTCGCCAAGCCGTTGGATATCGAGCTGATCCTGCGTCTGGCCCGCGAGCACGAGGCCCTGATCACGGTCGAGGAGGGCGCCATGGGCGGCTTCGGCGGCTTCGTGCTGCAGGCCCTGGCCGAGCACGGCGCCCTGGACCGCGGCCTCAAGGTCCGCACGCTCAACCTGCCCGACATCTTCCAGGATCACGACAAGCCCGAGGCCATGTACGCCGACGCCGGCCTAGACGCCGAAGGCATCGTGCGCGGCGCTCTGGCGGCGCTCGGCGTGGACAACGTCTCGGCCGCCGGACGGCGCGCCTAGGCTACCTGCAGGCCCCGAAGAACTTGCGCACCACGCCCTTGGGCGCGGGCGGCGGGGTCATGGTCTCGCCCTGGGCGGCGACGCTGACCAGCCCGGTCTTCCTGAACGCCTCGACAACGGGAGCCCGGGTGGAGAATTCCGCCGAGGCCAGGGCGCCGTCGGTGACCAGGTCGGGCTCGACGGAACCGCGGAGGGTGGCGGAGGCCGGCGCGGAGGCGACCGTCACGCTGGCCGGCAGGCGCGCGCCGACCGGCTTGGCCAGCACCGCGCTCACCGATACCTGGCCGGACTTGGGAACGCAGCGGAAGGCCAGCGGCTGGTCGTCGGTGCCCGGCGTCGCATAGCGCAGCCAGGCGTCATTGTCCTTCGGCGTCTGGACCATCCAGACGCGGGCGTCCTGCGCCTGGGCGGCGCTGGCGAGGAGGCAGGAGATGAGGATCGTCGCGAGCTTCATGCGGCAAAGCTAGCACCCCGCTTGAGGCGCTATCTAGGCGGCGCGGCAGGTGGCGACGAAGGTTCGTACGGCTTGGCGCTCCTCGCCACGCACGGGCAGCCTCACCTTCGGACCGTCGCCGGCGATGGTCAGGTCCCCGGTCCTGGCGAAACTGGTCAGGGTCGGGTCGCTGGCCTTGGTCTGGGCCTCGATCAGCGCTTCACCCTCGCTGACGGCGGGCACGACCTGGCCGGCCAGGCGGCTGGACTGATCGTGCGACTGCAGTTCGATGGCGCGGGCGGGGCGATCCTGCGGCGCGGCCATGGTGACCATCACCTCGCCGGAGCGCGGCTGGCAGGTCATCAGCAGCAGCAGGTTGTCGCTGTCGGGTTCTCCAAAGGCGAGCTTGGCGCCTTCGCCCTCGACGTGGTTCAGCGACCAGGCCATGGCCGGCGCGGTGGGCGGCCCGGCCTGCTGGGCGCAGGCGCTCAGCAGGCAAGAAAGTCCCAGTCCGACGATCGCAGGGCGATGCATGACGACGCTCCCTTTGGAATAGGAACGCCGCCTCGGCGCAAAACGATCCGGATTCGGCTCAGAAGGGGGTGAAGCGCTCCACCAGGGACTGGCCGGCCGGGGTCTTCTGGACCCGGCTGATGTCGCCGCGGCCGCCGTAGCTGATCCGCGCCTCGGCGATCTGGGTGTGGCGGATGGTGTTGGACGAGGTGATGTCCTCGGGGCGCACGATCCCTGCCACGGTGAGCTGGCGCAGTTCGGCGTTGGTGCGGACCTCCTGGACGCCCTGGATGACCATGTTGCCGTTGGGCAGGACGTTGGTCACCACCGCGGCGATGGTCAGGGAGATCTTCTCCGACCGGGTGACCGCGCCCGACCCGGCGTTGTTGGTGGCCGAGTTGGTGTTGATGGCGTTGGCGGGGTCGAAGCCGCCCGGCAGGAAGCGGCCGAGGCTGGATTCCAGGCCCAGCAGGTTGTCGACGCCGGCGCTCATGCCCGAGGTCCGCGTGCTGTTGCTGGCGTTCGACGTCTGGGCCGAGTCGTTGATGTCGATCTGGACGGTGAGGATGTCGCCGACCCGGTTGGCGCGCTGGTCGATGAAGAAAGCGCGGGCCCCGGTACGCCACAGCGAATTGGCCGAGGCCGCCTGAGGCATGGGCTCGCGGGCCGAGACGAAGGTCGGCTGCTCGCGGGCGACCAGCGAGGCCGGATAGCCGACGGGGGCGAGCTCTGGACCCTTCACGGCCTCCACCACGGTCGAGCAGGCGGCCAGGGGCGCGAGGGCCAGGAGGGCGAGGAGGGGAAGGCGCATGGTTTGTCTTCTCACTAGCGAAGCGCGACTTGGGTGCGGCGACCGCCACGGATCTGATCGGCCGCGGGGCCGACCATCGCTTGGCCGGGTCCGCTGGCGACGGCCTGGATCATCTTCTTGGACGAGGTGTTCTGGACGCTCAGGGATTCGCCCTGGCTGGCGGCGGTCATGGCCTTGCCTTGCAGCGACAGGGAGATGCCGTCGTACTCGTAGAGGACGGTGATCAGCTCGCCGGCCTTGATGACCTGGGGCGCGGAGACGTCGCGCGACGAGACGGCCGCGCCGGCCCGCAGGGGGCGCTTGGCGGCCAGGCCGATGATGGTCTCGGCGTCGTTCGGCGCGTCGGACGGGGCGGCGGCGGCCTTGCCCCAGACCAGGTCCTGCGGCTGGACGATCTCGCCGGCCGACAGGCTGCGGGCATAGGTCAGCACCTCGACGTTGCCGCGCGCCGCGGCCGGGGCCGGGGCGCCGCCGCGGACCACGATGCGGCGGATGCCCTCGGCGTTGGCCCAGGCCAGGCCGTTGCGGCGGGCCAGGCCTTGCACGGCCCCGGCGTCGAGCACGGTGGAGGTGCCGGGCTTGGCCGCGACCTGGACCTTGCCGGCCGCGCCCGTCCCGTCGAACAGGTCGGAAAGGGTGACCATGCCGTCGTCGTCCAGGACCTCGGTCTTGAGGGTGACGTTGGTGGCGGCCAGGGCCGGGGCGGCTGTGAGCCAGGCCACGGCGGCGATGAGCAGGGCGCGGGTCATGATCAGGACCGGATGTTGCTGGCGGTGCGCAGCATCTCGTCGGCCGAGGTGATGACCTTGGAGTTCATCTCATAGGCGCGCTGGGCGACGATCAGGGCGGTGATCTCGGTGACCGCGTCGACGTTGGAGGCTTCCGTGTAGCCCTGGTTGAGCGTGCCGATGCCTTCGTTTCCGGGCGTGCCGGTGGTGGCCGCGCCCGAGGCGGCGGTCTCCAGCAGCAGGTTGTCGCCGATGGCGTCCAGGCCGCCCTCGTTGACGAAGGTCGCGAGCTCGATGTTGCCGATCACCTCGGGCGAGGTCTGGCCGGCGCGGATCGCCTGGACCTGGCCGCTCTTGGAGATCGAGATGTCGGTGGCGTCGCCGGGGATCGTGATCGCCGGCTGGATCAGGTAGCCGTCCTCGGTGACGAGCTGGCCCTGGTCGTTGGTCGAGAGGTTGCCGGCCCGGGTGTAGGCGGTCTCGCCGGCGGGCATCAGCACCTGGAAATAGCCGCGCCCGGAGATCGCCAGGTCCAGCTTGTTGCCGGTGGCGGTCATCGTGCCCTGTTCGGTGATCCGGTAGACGGAGCCGGCCTTCACGCCGCCGCCGACCTGCACGCCGGTCGGCACCACATTGCCCTGGTCGGACGACTGGGCGCCGGCTCGTTCAAGGGTCTGGTAGAGAAGGTCCTGGAACTCAGCGCGCTGCTTCTTGAAGCCCACGGTGTTCATGTTGGCGATGTTGTTCGAGATGACCTCGACATTGAGCTGCTGGGCGGACATGCCCGTGGCGGCGGTGCGAAGCGCTTGCATCGGCTAGACTTTCTTTAGTTCAGCTTGCCCATCCGCTCGATCGAGCGGCGGGACAGTTCAGCGTTGGCGTCCATCATCTTGGCCATCGACTCGTAGGCCCGGGTGACTTCAATCATCCGGGTGATCTCGGAGATCGGCTTGACGTTCGAGCCCTCGAGCATGCCCTGACGGACGCGGGTGTCCGGGGCGGCCTGGGGCTGGTCGTTGGAGGTGTTGCGGTAGAGGTTGTCGCCGACCTTCTCGAGCACCGAGAGCTGGTCGAAGCGGGCCACGCCCACCTTGCCGACGATCTCCTCGCCCTGGCTGACCGTCCCGTCGGCGGCGATGGTCACGGCGCCCTTCTTCGGGTCGATGACCAGCTCGCCGCCGTCGCCCAGCACCGGCAGGCCGTCCTGGGTGACCAGCTTGCCGAGGTCGTCCAGCCGGAAACGGCCGTCGCGGGTGTATTGTTCGCCGTCGGCGGTGGAGACCTTGAAGAACCCGTCGCCTTCGACGCCGAGGTCGAAGGTTCCGCCGGTCATCCGCAGCGTGCCCTGGCGGAAATCGCGGCCGACGCCGCGGTCCAGCACGAACTTCACCGGGCGGGGGCCCTGGGCGGTCACCGCCGGGGCCATGGGCTCGGTCTCCACCAGCAGGCTCTCGACCTTGAAACCGGTGGTGTCGGCGTTGGCGATATTGTTGGCGACGATGTCCATTTCGCGACGCAGCGTCATCTGCCGCGACAGTCCGACATAGAGGGCGTTGTCCATCGAATGCGGGCCTTAACCTGCGTCACTTTTCCCGTGATGTTCGCTGCAAGCTTCGGGCCAATCCAAAAACTCAACGATTTCATAGAGAAACAAAGTTAACGCCGGCCGCTGGGCGGAATCTGCCGGGCAGGAATCGTGGGCCGTTAACACCGGTTAAAAACCGATCCTTAACCATGGCCGGGCGATGAGACGGAGCTAAGATTCTAAGGAGCGCGCGCGCGTGGCCAAGGACAAGGTCAAGGAAGCCCCGGAAGGCGATGCCGCCGAAGGCGAGGACGGCGAAGGTGCGCCGGCCAAGAAGAAGATCCCGCTCAAGTTCCTGATCATCGGCGGCGTGGCCGCCGTGCTGGTCCTGGGCGGCGGCGGGACCGCCGGTTTCATGCTGCTCAAGCCCAAGCCCGACGAGGCCCACGGCGAGAAGAAGGCCGGCGAGAAGAAGAAGGAAAAGAAGGGCGAGAAGAAGGAAGGCGAGAAGCTCGCGGGCGAGGTCCGCGAAGGGCCCGACGGCATCCTGTTCTACACCATGCCCAATGTGGTGGTGAACATGCAGACCGCCGACGGCCGCGCCACCTTCCTGAAGCTCAAGCTGACCCTGGAAGTGCCCGACCAGGAGACCGTCGATCTGCTGGAGCCCAACATGCCGAGGCTCCAGGACATGTTCCAGACCTTCCTGCGCGAGCTGCGCCCCGAGGACCTGCAAGGGTCGCAGGGTTCCTACCAGCTCCGCATGGAGATCCAGCGCCGGGTGAACCTGGTGATCGCGCCGTCGAAGGTGAACGCCGTCCTGATTGAGGAGATGCTGATCAACTAGGCCCCCGGGGCCTGGCTGACGCGCAACGCATGGACGAAGAACCACAGATCATCGGCGGCATGCAGGGCGGCATGCAGGGTGGGATAAACCCCGACGACCCGTCCACTTGGGACAATCCCGACGCCCAGGTCGAAGGCCTGATCGGCGCCGAACGGATCCTGAATCAGGACGAGATCGACAGCCTGCTGGGCTTCGACCTCTCTGACGAAGAGGCCGCCGAGCGCTCGGGCATCCGGGCGATCATCAACTCCGCGCTGGTCTCGTACGAGCGCCTGCCGATGCTGGAGATCGTCTTCGACCGCCTGGTGCGGTTGATGACCACCTCCCTGCGGAACTTCACCTCCGACAATGTTGAGGTCAGCCTCGACAACATCTCGTCGATCCGCTTCGGCGACTACCTGAACTCGATTCCGCTGCCGGCCATCCTCTCGGTGTTCAAGGCCGAGGAGCTGGAGAACTACGGCCTGCTGACGGTCGACTCCAACCTGATCTATTCCATCGTCGACGTGCTGCTGGGCGGACGCCGCGGCACCGCGGCCATGCGCATCGAGGGCCGGCCCTACACCACCATCGAGCGCGTCCTGGTCCAGCGGATGGTCGAGGTGGTCCTGGCCGACGCCAAGCAGGCCTTCGAGCCCCTGACCCCGGTCACCTTCACCTTGGATCGGCTGGAGACCAATCCGCGCTTCGCCGCCATCGCCCGGCCGGCCAACGCCGCGATCCTGGTGAAGCTGCGCATCGACATGGAGGACCGCGGCGGGCGCATTGAGCTGCTGCTGCCCTACGCCACGCTCGAGCCCATCCGGAAGATGCTGCTGCAGCAGTTCATGGGGGAGAAGTTCGGCCGCGACAACATCTGGGAAGGCCACCTGGCCACCGAGCTCTGGACCACCCAGATGGAGGTCCGCGCCGTCCTCGACGAACAGCAGATCAGCCTGCGCGAGGTCCTCGACCTGAAGGTCGGTGACACCATGATGCTGAATGCAACCCCCGACAGCCAGATCGAGCTGCGGGCCGGGTCGATTCCGCTGACCCGTGGCCGCATGGGCCGCCGCAATCACCACATCGCCGTGCGCGTCGACGGTCCTCTGTCGCCCCACGCCAAGAAAGCCATTTCGAGGGTCAAATGAGCATCATCGCCATCGGCATGAACCTGATGCTGGCCGGTCTGCTGACCGCGGCCCTGGTCATCGGCTACCGGCTGAACGGCCGGCTGAAGGCCCTTCGCGACAGCCATGACGGCTTCGCCAAGGCCGTGTCCGAGCTGGACGCCGCCGCCGCCCGGGCCGAGCAGGGTCTGGCCGACCTGCGCGCGGCCACCGACGAGGCGCACGACGCCCTGGCCGACCGCATCGAGAAGGCCCGCGCCCTGAGCGCCAAGCTGGATCGCCAACTGCAGGGCGCTCCGCCGGTTTCGGCCCGCGCCGAGCCGACGCGCGGCCGCGAACGCGACGAGATGGAGCTGGGCGACGTCGAGCGGGTCACCCATCGCCTGGGCTCGCTGCTGTCGGCCGCCCGCGAGCCGCGTCCCGAGCGCGAGCGTTTCACGCGTCCGGCCGCCGCGCCGGTCCGGGAGCGTCCGCGGTTCGACGACGACCTGTTCGACATCGGTGACGAGCCGATCCGCGCCGGAGCCCGTCGATGAGGAACATGCCGCGCATCCTGCCCCTGGTCGGGGTCGCCATCGCCGGCGTCATGGGGATCAACGCCCTGGCCGGCGCCCAGTCGCTGCCGGACCTGGTGTCAGGCGCGCGCGCCTTCGCCGAGGACGCCGCCAAGGGTCCCAAGGAAAAGCCCTCCAAGGACGAGGCCAGGGCCGAGATGGGCCTGGCCAAGGACGCCGCCGCCAAGGTCGCATTGCCGGCCGCCGCCAAGCCGCCCGCCATCTGCGCGCCCACCGCCGCGGAGCTGGCCAAGGAGGCCGGCCTCTCGCCCGCCGAACTGCAGGTGCTGCAGAGCCTGGGCGCTCGTCGCGGCCAGCTCGAGAAGCGCGAGCAGGACTTCGACGTGCAGCTGGCTTTGATGGCCGCCGCCGAAGCCAAGCTCGACGCCAAGATGAAGGCCCTGGCCGGGCTGAAGGGCGACATCCAGGGTCTGATGGTCCAGGCCAACGGCAAGGAGCAGGCCGAGATCGACCGCCTGGTGAAGGTGTTCGAGACCATGAAGGCCAAGGACGCCGCGCCGCGCATGGTCGGCCTGGACGACGCCGTGCGCGTGCCCATGGCCGCCAGGATGAAGGAACGTTCGCTGGCGCCGATCCTGGCCGCCATGCCGCCCGCCGAGGCGCGCAAGCTGACCGAACTGCTCGCCCGCCGCTTCAGCGACGTGAAGAAGGTGGCCGAGGCCGCCAACGCCACGGCCGACGCCGCGGCCGCCGGAGTGGGTACGCCCGCCCCGCCCGCCAAGGCTCCGGCCAAAGCTCCGGCCAGGACGGCCAAAGCCCCGCCCAAGCCCGCCGCCAAGCCTGCGGCCCAGGCCGCGGCCGCGCCGCGCACGGCCGACCCGGCGGCTCCGCCGGCGGCGCCGAAGGCCTAAGCGCCCATGCGCCTGAGCCAGGCCCTTCGCTCGACGGTGGCGGCCATCGCCATCGCAAGCGTCGTCGCGCCCTCGGGGCTGGCGGCGCCGGCCAAGGCCGTGGCCCCGCGCGGGCCGCTGGACGTGCACGTGGCCCAGGCGCGCGACTTCTCGCGCATCGAATTCCACTGGTCGGGCGGGGCCCGCGCAGTCAGCCGCCGCGACGGCCAGAAGCTGATCCTGAAGTTCAACCGTGAGGCCAATCCCGACATCGCCCGCCTGCGGGTCGATCCGCCGCGCTGGCTGAAGACCGCCGAGGCCCGCCGTTCGGCCGGCGGCGGCCTGGAGCTGGTGTTGACCCTGGCCGACAACGCCGACGCCAAGGTCGGGACCGACGGCGGGGCCACCTACGTCAACCTGTTCGAGAGGCCGGCGGCGCCGACGCCCGAGGCGGCTCCCGTCGAGGTCGCCCAGGTGGAGACCCTGCCCGAAGCGCCGCGCGCGAACCCGGTCCCGGCCGGGGGCGTGGTGCGGATGGAGGCCAAGGTCGCCAACGGCCAGGTGCAGCTCAACTTCCCTTGGGCCAATCCCAGCGGCGCGGCGGTGTTCCGGCGGGGCGACGCCATCTGGGTGGTGTTCGACGCCCCGGCCAAGCTCGACCTGTCGGCCGCCCCGCGCGGCCTGCGTCATTTCTCGGGCATGCAGGCCATGACCGGCACGGCCTACTCGGCCGTTCGCATCGCCACCCCGGCCTCCACCCCGTTCTTCGCCTCCAGCAACGGTCCGGTCTGGACGGTCACCCTTGGCCCCGGCGCTCAGGGCCAGCAGGCCAGCCTGATCCGCGTCGCCCGCGACCAGGCCGGCGGCCCGGCCGGCCTGAAGGCCGCCGTCGCCGGGGTCACGGGCACGCTCACCGTGGCCGATCCCGTGGTCGGCGACAGCTTGCAGGTGGTCACCGCGCTCGGTCCCACCAAGGGACTGCCGTCGCGCCGCGAGTTCGTGCAGATGGCTCTGCTGCCCTCAGCCCAGGGCTTGGCGATCGAGTCCTATGTCGAGGACCTGTCGGTCAGCCGCGCGGGCGACCTGATCCATATCGGACGCCCTGAGGGGCTGGCGCTCTCGCCGTCCTCGGCCGGCGTGGAACGCGCCGCCGCGGTGCTGGGCGCGCCGCAGGCCGCCACCATGCCCGGCCTGATCGACGCCACCTGGAGCAAGACCGGCTCGGGCGGCTTCCTGGCCCGCTACAACGCCCTGCTGAGCGCCTCCAACGAGGAGGCGGCCAAGGGCAAGGACGCCCCGCTGGCCGCGCGAATGGCGCTGGCCCGGTTCCTGGTGGGGTCCGAGCTGTCCTTCGAGGCCATCGGCGTGCTCAACGACGCCCTGCGCCGGCATCCGGAGCTGGCCGATGATCCGGAGTTCCGCGGCCTGCGCGGGATCGCCCGGGTCATGGCGCGGCGCTACAAGGAGGCCCAGGCCGACTTCTCCGCGCCGATCCTGTCGGACGATCCGTCCAGCGCCCTGTGGCGCTCCTATATCGCCGCCCAGCAGGCCCAGTGGCCCGAAGCCCGGGCCCAGTTCTCGGTCGGCGCCGAGGCGTTCAACCAGTTCTCGCCCATGTGGAAGGCGCGGTTCGCCCGCTCCGACGCCCAGGCCGCGCTCGCGCTCGGCGATCTCAACGGCGCGGAAGGCCGCATCCGCCTGGCGTTGATGGACAAGACCGAACCCCTGGAAGAGCTTGCCACGCGCCTGGTTCAGGCCCAAGTGGTCGAGGCCCTGGGGCACACCGACCGCGCCCTGCGCATCTACGCCGCCGTCTCGGGCGCGCCGATCGAGAGCCTGTCGGCGCCAGCCCTGCTTCACGCCACCCAGATCCGGCTCGACACCGGCAAGATCACCCCGCTTCAGGCGGCCAATGTCTTCGACGGCCTGCGCTACCGCTGGCGCGGCGACGCCACAGAGCTTGAGACCATCCGCGCGCTCGGCCAGCTCTATCTGAACCAGGGCCGTTACCGCGAGTCGCTGGAGGCCCTGCGCTCGGCCGGCCAGCGACTTCCCGACCTGCCCGCCGCCCTGCAGCTCCAGGCCGACCTGGCCGCGGCCTTCCGCGCCCTGTTCCTGGAAGGCGCCGCCGACGGGCTGGAGCCGATCCAGGCGCTGGCCCTGTTCTTCGACTTCAAGGAACAGACGCCGCTAGGCGCCGACGGCGACCTGATGGTCCGCAAGCTGGTCCGCCGTCTGGTGGATGTCGACCTGCTGGACCAGGCCGCCCAACTGCTGGCCTATCAGGCCGACAACCGGCTGGATGGCGTGCCGCGGGCCCAGGTCTCCACGGACCTGGCCCTGATCTATCTGATGGATCGCAAGCCCGAGCAGGCCATGCAGGCGATCAACGGATCGCGCACCACCATCCTGCCCACCGCGCTCAACAACGAACGCCGCCTGGTCGAGGCCCGCGCCCTCATGGGCCTGGGCCGGCTGGACCACGCCCTGGAGGTCATCGAGCGCGATACGTCGCGCGAGGCCAGCGACCTGCGCGCCGAGGTGGTCTGGAAACAGAAGGACTGGCCCGCCGCCGGCGGCCTCTTCGAAAAGAGCCTGGGCGAGCGCTGGAAACTGCCCGGCGCGCTCTCCAGTGAGGAAGAGGGCAAGCTGCTGCGCGCCGGGGTGGCCTACAGCCTGGGCGGCGACGAGGCCGCCCTGGCCCGCCTGCATCAGCGCTACGGCGGCTTCTACGACCAGGCCCGCAACCCCGAGGCCCTGCGCGTGGCCCTGTCGGGCGTGCCTTCGGGCCGCTTGAACGTCGCCGACTTCGGCCGGGTCACCGCCGACAACGAAGCCTTCTCCGGCTGGGTCGACAAAATGAAGGTCCGCTTCCGGCAAAAGCCGGGGCCGACAGGCGGCGCCAAGGCGCCCGCCAAGCAGGCCGCCGCCGCGGTTCCGGCCGCGAAGGGTTAGTCTCGAGCGGGGTTAACCCCCTCCGCCGCCTCGCTGGAAGCTCTCCACCAGGCTCCCCGCCACCAACCGCCATCCGTCCACCAGGACGAAGAAGATCAGCTTGAACGGCAGCGACACCACCACCGGCGGCAGCATCATCATACCCATGCTCATCAGCACGCTGGCCACCACCAGGTCGATGACCAGGAACGGGATGAACAGCAGGAAGCCGATCTCGAAGGCCCGCTTCAGCTCCGAGATCATGAAGGCCGGCGTCACCACCTGCAGCGGCGTTTCGGCGATCGTCGCGGGCCGTTCGATCTTCGACAGGCGGATGAACAGGGCCAGGTCCTCGCGATCCACCTGGCTCAGCATGAAGGTCTTCACCGGCCCGCTGGCGCCGTCGAAGGCGGCCGGCAGTTCGATCTGCTGGTCCATGAGGGGCTTGATCCCCTCGTCGTAGGATTGCTGCAGGGTCGGGCCCATGACGATGGCCGTCAGGAACAGGGCCAGGCTGATCAGCACGGCGTTGGGCGGGCTCTGCTGCAGGCCGAGCGCCGTGCGCAGCAGGCCCAGCACCACCACGATCCGCACGAAAGAGGTGGTCATGATGACGATGGACGGCGCGAGCGACAGCACCGTCAGCAGGCCCATGAGCTGGACCACCCGCTCGGTCAGGCCGGCGCCGGTGCCGAGGTCGATGTTCACGGCCTGGGCGGCGGCGGCGGCCGGGAAGATCATCGCCGCCAGGGTCGCCAGGACCGAGAGGCCCGCGGCGCGACGCCAGTCGGCGGCGTCCAGGCGGAAGAGGGCGGTCAGAAACTTGCGCATCAGGCCGCCGGCTTGGGTTTGCGCGGCGCCGGCGCGGACGGCAGCATCTGGCCCTCGCCCAGCAGCAGCAGGCGCTCCTGGCCGTCGAACGACACCACCACCAGCCGGCGCGCGGGGTCGAGCACCAGGCTCTCGACGATGGCCAGGCGCCGTTCCTTACGCGTCGGGGTGAACCGCGCCAGGGCGTCGGGCCCGAAGCGGCGCAGCGCCACGGCGGCCAGCCCCACCAGCCCAAGGGTGAGGGCCAGCGCGAAGACGGCGCGGACGAAGTCGGCGAGTTCCATCGGCGAGAAGCGGTCCGAAGGGGAGGGAAGGGTGAAAGCGTTGTCGCCTCAAGGGTTTGCCTGAGGGTTCTTAAGGCCCGGTTAACCCTGTTTCTTCACCATAACGGCCATGAATCTCGCCGAAATCCCGCTGTTCTCCATGCTGCGCGGCCGGCTGGGCCACCTGAGCGAGCGCCAGCGGGTGATCTCTCAGAACGTCGCCAATTCCGACACGCCCGGCTACACGCCCTCGGACCTCAAGGCCTACAGCTTCGAGGCCCAGGTGAAGGGCGTGGTGATGGCGCCGGTCCAGACCGTGACCCAGCCCGGCCACATGGCCGCCCCGACGGCGCGCAAGGGCCTGGGCAGCCAGTTCAAGTCAGTGAAGGCCCGCGACTCCGAGACGACGCTCGATGGCAATTCGGTGGTTCTCGAGGAAGAGATGCTGAAGATGGCCGACGCTAGGATGAGCTATGACGCGGCCATCGGCTTCTACCAGAAATCGCTCGGCCTGCTGCGTATGGCCAGCCGCGCGCCCGGCCGGTAGGGAGGCCTGAATGCCCAACATCAAGCCGGTCTCAGGCGCGACCCAGGCGATCGCCACCACCGCCCTTCGCGCCCAGCAGGCGCGGATGCGGATCATCGCCGAGAACATGGCCAATGCGAGCTCCGTGGCGCGCGAGCCGGGCGGCGACCCCTACCGCCGCCAGGTGCCTGTGTTCACCCCCTACAAGACCGAGGCGGGTCAAGGCGTGCGCATGGCCAAGGTCGCGCCCGACCCGAAGGACTTCCGCAGCGTCTACGATCCTGGCCATCCCTCGGCCGATCCCAAGGGCTATGTGAAGCTGCCCAATGTCGACACGCTGATCGAGGCGCTCGACATGAAGGAGGCCCAGCGGGCCTACGAAGCCAACCTCAATGTCATCGAGACGGCGCGCGCCATGGAGATGCGCACCCTCGATATGCTCAAGAAATAGGGGCGCCTGAGCCATGATGACCGCCCTCGCCGCCGCCAAGGCCTACGCCGCCGCCCAGAACACCGGGATCAAGGCGCCCACGGGCGCCCAGGAAGACGGCGGCCTCGACTTCGGCGCCATGGTCAAGTCGGCCATCCAGGACACCATGACGGCGACCAAGACCGCCGAGACCCAGATCGCCGCCAATGTGGCCGGCAAGGCCGAGCTGATCGACGTGGTCACCGCCATCTCCGCGGCCGAGGCCAGCCTGGAGACGGTCATGGCGGTGCGTGATCAGGTGATCAGCGCCTACCAGGAAATCATGCGGATGCCGATCTAGACCATTTTCCGCCGAAGTGGATACCGGTTCGGCGAAGAAAATGGTCTAAATTCAAAGAGTCCTGAGCAAAATTCGATCCAATCGGATCGGATTTTGCTCTAGGTCGGATCCGCCGCCGCGGCGGGTTCCGCCGGCGGCTCGACCGGCATTTCCGAACCGGCGTCGAAGGTGGCGCCCAGCAGCTTGGCGCGTTCCTCCAGGGTCTTAGCGGTCGGTTGGCACCTGGCGGGCAGGGTCCAGCTCATCCATTCCTGCGCCAGCCGCGCCTTGGGCAGGTTCGACGCGCCGGCCCAGGTGGCGCGACCCTTCTTCACGGCTTCGCCGCCACGGGTGTTGATCGGCTTCAGGCTGGCCTTCTCGGCGGCCTCCATTGCGCGGGCGAACAGCTTCAGGTCCTTGCGGCCCTGCTGGGTCAGGTCGGCATAGACCTGCAGGTCCTCGGCGATCGTGCGGGCCGGCGCGCGGAACGCGGTCTCGATGCGCGTGACCTCGGGCATGACCTGGTCGTGCAGCTCGAGGTAGCCGCTCAGCGCCCCATGGCACCAGGAGACCAGCCCATAGTCGTCCCGCGGCGCGCCGGAGGGATAGGGCAGCTCGGCGGCTTGCGGGGCTGGCGCGGCGGCTTGCCCCCCAGCGTCTTGGGCGAACAGGGCGAGAGCGAACAACAGCGCGGACATGGAACCTCGAAATTCTGATCAGGCGGTGGAACGACCAAAGCCCCCGCCCCCCGGGGTCTCGATCTCGATGACGTCGCCGGGCTGGACCGTAATGGAAAAGCAGCCGGACAGTTCCTTTACCGCGCCGGAGCATTCGATCAAACGCTGGGCGCCGGGCAGGGCCGGGCCGCCGCCCGCGATCCCTTGCGGGGCGTGGTCGCGGCGGGTGGAGAGCAGGGCCGCCTCCATGGGCGCCAGGAACCGCACCCGGCGGTAGGCGCCCTCGCCCCCGGCCAGGGCTCCGGCGCCGGCCGATCCGTGCCGGATGGCGAAGGCCTCGACCCGGACTGGGAAGCGGCGCTCCAGGATCTCCGGATCGGTCAGGCGGGAATTGGTCATGTGGGTGTGGACGGCGCTGGTTCCGGGGCGGTCGGCGGTGGCGCCGGCCCCGCCGCAGATGGTCTCGTAGTACTGGTGCTCCTCGTCGCCGAAGGTGAAGTTGTTCATCGACCCCTGGGCGTTGGCCATGACGCCGAGCGCCGCATAGAGGGCGTCGACCACGTGTTGGCTGGTCTCGACATTCCCAGCCACCACGGCGGCGGGGTATTTCGGGGCCAGCATCGAACCCTCGCGGGTCAGAATCTTCAGCGGCTCCAGGCAACCGGCGTTCAGCGGGATGTCATCGTCCACCAGGGTGCGGAACACATAGAGCGCCGCGGCGTCGACGATGGCCGAGGGGGCGTTGAAGTTGGAGCCGAGCTGGGCGGCGGAGTCGCGGAAGTCCAGCGTCGCCTCGCCGGCCGCCGCGTCGACGGTGGTGCGCACGACGATCTCGCCGCCGCCGTCCATGGGCACGCGGGCCTCGCCGTCCGAGAGCCGGCCGATGGCGCGGCGCACCGAGGCCGCGGCGTTCTGCTGGACGAAGGTCATGTAGGCGGCGACGGCGGGGCCGCCATGGGTCTCGATCATGGTGCGGACCGAGGCGGCGCCCGCCTGGCAGGCGGCGATCTGGGCCTTGAGGTCGGCGATGTTGCGGTCGGGGGCGCGGGACGGCCACTGTCCGCTGGCGAGGGCCGCACGGGTGTCAGCCTCCAGGAACTTCCCGCCCTGCATGATCGGCAGCGCGTCCAGCAGCACGCCCTCCTCGTCGAGGGTGTGAGAGAAAGGCGGCATGGAGCCCGGTTGGACGCCGCCGACATCGGCGTGGTGGCCGCGCGCGGCGACGTAGAACGCTGCGTCCGCCTCGTCGCCCATGAAGATCGGCATGACCACGGTGATGTCGGGCAGGTGGGTGCCGCCGGCATAGGGGTTATTGAGCGCATAGGCCTCGCCGGGCTTGAGGTCCGGGTGGCGGTCGCGCACGGCGCGGACGCTGGCGCCCATGGAGCCCAGGTGGACCGGCATGTGCGGGGCGTTGGCCACCAGGCCGCCGTCGGCGTCGAACAGGGCGCAGGAGAAGTCGAGCCGCTCCTTGATGTTGACCGAGTGGGCGGTGCGCTCCAGCGCCGCGCCCATGGCCTCGGCGACGCCCATGAAGCGCTTGTTGAACAGCTCCAGGGTGACTGGGTCGGGACGGTCGAGGGTGAGGTCGGCGGTGACGATGTGCTGGCTACGGTCCAGGCGGATCAGGCTGTCGGGACCGGCAGTCGCGACCCAGCCGGGCGAGACGGCGATCTGGGTGTCGGGGCGGACGATCAGGGCTGGGCCGGCGATCTCGGTCAAAACCTCGGCGGCGATGATCCGGGCGTCATGCCACGCGCCGTTGAAGAACATGCGGACAGTCTTTCCTCTCCCCCCGTCTTCCGGGGGGAGAGGGTAGGGTGAGGGGCGCTTCTCGGCCGCACGGGGGTGGGGGATGGGCTGGGATGCGTCGCCTTGCGACGCGCCCTTCACCCTACCCTCTCCCCATGAATGGGGAGAGGAGGAGCTGCTTACCGCCTCGACCTCCACCGTCGCGATGACGACTGGCAGTTCAGCTTCGATGAAGCCGAACAGGCGCTGATGGCCGGCCTCGAAAGCGGTCTTGACCTCGGCGAGCGGGCCGATCGAGATGGAGATCTGCGCGTCGGCGCCGTCATAGCGCAGGCGTAGGGTGCGCCGAATCTCTGTGGCCTCCGCGCCCTGTTCGGCGAGCGCCGAGCGCGCCTGGGCCTCCACCTCAACAGCGACCTGTCTGGCGCGGGCGAGACCCGCGTCGTCCAGCACCGCATCCAGGCCCATCTGGCGCAGGGAGGTGACCTCGGCCTGGCCGATGCCCCAGGCCGAGAGCACGCTGCCATAGCGCGGGCAGAGCACCTGCCAGGGGCCGAGCGCATCGGCGACCTCGCAGGCCACCTGGCCGGCCGCGCCGCCGAAGGCGGTCAGGACATGGTCGCGGGGATCGAAGCCGCGCTCGGTGGAGATGCGGTCGGTGGCGCGCGCCATCTGCTCGACGGCGATGGCCACGAACCCCTCGGCGGCCGCCTCGACGTTTTCAGACCCCATGGCCTGGGCCAGGGTGGCGATGGCGGCGCGGGCGGCCTCGACGTCCAGCGCAGCCTCGCCCTTCGGCCCGAAGATCGAGGGAAAGAAGCGCGGGTCGAGGCGGCCCAGGACCAGGTTGGCGTCGGTGACCGTGGCCGGGCCACCGCGACCGTAGGCGGCGGGGCCAGGATCGGCGCCGGCGCTCTGCGGGCCGACCCTGGCGCGAAGGCCGTCGAAGGCCAGGATCGAGCCGCCGCCCGCCGCCACGGTCTCGACGTCCAGCATGGGGCTGCGCAGGCGCACGCCCGCCACCTTGGCGGTGTCGCGGCGCTCCAGGCTGCCGGCGTAGCGGCAGACGTCGGTGGAGGTGCCGCCCATGTCGAAGCCGAGCGCCTGCGCAGCGCCGGCGACCTGCGCGGTGCGGGCCACGCCCACCACTCCGCCCGCCGGGCCGGAGACCACGGCGTCGCGGCCTCGGAACGCCTCGGCGCGGACCAGGCCGCCGGCCGAGGTCATGAAGTAGAGAGGCGCGCCAGCCACAGCCCGGGCCACCCGCTGGACATAGGCCTGCAGGATCGGCGTCAGATAGGCGTCGGCGACAGTGGTTTCGGCCCGAGGAATGAAGCGGGGCAGGGGCGAGACCTCGTGGCTCAGCGCCACGAAGTCGAAGCCCGCGGCGCGCGCCAGGTCGCCCGCGACGATCTCATGAGCCGGGTTGAGGTCGGCGTGCAGAAAGGCGATGGCCGCCGAGGTGAACCCCTCGGCGCGGGCCTGGGCAAGCTCGGCGGCCAGGGTGGGGGCGTCGATGGCGACGACCACCGAACCGTCGGCGGCCAGGCGCTCCTGAGCCTCGATGACGCCGGCATAGAGCGGATCGGGCCGCACGATATTCAGCGCGAACAGCTCCGGGCGCGCCTGGTCTCCGATCACCAGCGCGTCGGCGAAGCCTTGCGTGGTCACGAAAAGGGTCTTGGCGCCGGCCCGTTCCAGGAGGGCGTTGGTGGCCACCGTCGTGCCCATCTTGATGGCGCCGACCCTGGCGGCTGGGAAGGGCTCCCCGGGCTTGGCGCCTAAGGTCCGGCGCATGGCCTCGACGGCGGCGTCCTCGTAGGACGGAGAGGCCGAGAGCAGCTTCAGCGAAAGCTCCGTCCCGTCCGGCGCCTGCCCGATCACGTCGGTGAAGGTGCCGCCGCGATCGATCCAGAAGCTCCAGAGCCTGTCCAAACCTTAACCTTCCAATGTTCGGATACGCGTTGTCAGGCGCTATCCTGAGCCTTACAGGTGGCTAACTCTCATGAGCTTCTGGCGCAACATTGCTGGGCTCGCAGTTCGCCGGCCCGATGCGGGCGACTGCGCTGATTGCCCGACCACACGGCCGGGCGAGGATCCCGCCTTTTCCACCGCCGTGACCGCGCTGGGTGCGAAGCTGGCCAAGGCTGACGGCCGCGCCAGCCTAGGTGAGTTCGACGCCTTCTCCCGGGTCTTCACCACCGACGCCGCCTCGCAGCGCAATGTCCACCGCCTATACAACCTGGCTCGCCAGACCACGCGCGGCTACGAGGGCTATGCGCGCCGGCTGGCCAAGCGCTACGCCCAGTGCCCGACCCTGCTGGAGGACGTGTTGGACGGCCTGTTCCACATCGCCGCCGCTGATGGGGCGGTGTCGCAGGACGAGCTGGACTACATCGAAAGCGTCTCCGACCTGTTCGGCTTCTCGCCCCTGGTGTTCCGCCGACTGAGGGCCACGCACCTAGGGCTGGCCTCCGACGATCCTTATGGTGTCCTAGCCGTGGCCCACGATGCGCCCGACGCGATGGTGCGCACCGCCTGGCGCTCGGCGGTGTCGGACGCCCACCCCGACCGGGCCCGCGCGAGGGGTTTGCCCAGCGAATTCATCGAGGTGGCTGAGGCCAAGGCCGCGGCCATCAATGCGGCCTTCGACACCATCATGCGCGAACGCAAGGCGATTGCGCTCGAAGGCGCGGCATGATGCCGCCGTTTTTTAAGGTTTTGATCGCCTGGAGTTGACGCGCGGGATCGCGCGTCCGACATAATCGTTTTAGTCGCTAGAAAGCGGCGCCTTCGAGGAAGCCATGGTCCGGGAATTCGCCAGGAAGCACGGTTCGGCCCTTCGCAGTCTTGCGATGCTGGGCGGAGCCCTCGCCACGACCGCGGCTGTCGCCATCGGCGCCGTGCTCGCGGTGTTCTTCGCCGCCACGGTGGTGGTGATCGCGGTCATGGCCTCGGTCCTGCTGGCGCTCGCCGGCCTCGCCCTTCGTGCGAAACGCGCCCGCGCCCGTCGCGATGACGGCGTCATTGAGGCCCGGAACCTCGGAGGACACCACTGGGTGGCCTACGGCTGGAACGAGCCCGCCGGGCGCTAGGACCGCGCCCGCGCGAAACCTGACTTGCCGACGATCACATGGCCCTTTACCGTCGTCTCAAACAAACGTTTGGGAGAATGGCATGATCGGCGTTGTGGCGACCTTGAAGGTCCAGGACGGCAAACAGGGTGAGTTCGAGGCGATCTTCACAGATCTGGCCGCGCAGGTCCGGGCCAATGAGCCGGGCAATGTCTTCTACCAGCTGACCAAGAGCCGCACCGACGCGACGGTCTACAAGGTGCTGGAACTCTACAAGGACCAGGAGGCGCTCTCCGCCCACGGTCAGACCGACTATTTCAAGGCTGCCGGCGCCAAGATGGGCCCCTGCATGGGCGGCCGTCCGGAAATCGAATACCTCGACGCCGTCTAGGAGCACGTCATGGACCTCGAATTCTCCAAGGAAGACCTCGCTTTCCGCGACGAGGTCCGGGCGTTCATCGCCGACGCCTATGACGACGACATGCGGGCCCACATGGCCCAGTCGAAGAACGGTCACATCGGCAAAGACGGCCAAATCCGCTGGCTGAAGCGGCTGGGCGAGAAGGGCTGGATCGCGCCCGACTGGCCGACCGAGTACGGCGGCACCGGCTGGAGCCATGCCCAGAAATACATCTTCGACATGGAGATGGCGCTCGCCGGCGCGCCGGCCACCAGCAATATGGGCCTGAAGATGTGCGCCCCGGTGGTGATGGCCTTCGGCACGCCGGAGCAGAAGGCCCAGCACCTGCCCAAGATTCTGTCGTCCGAGGTCTGGTGGTGCCAGGGCTATTCCGAACCCGGCTCCGGGTCGGACCTGGCGTCGCTGTCCATGAAGGCCGAACGCGATGGCGATCATTATGTACTGAATGGTTCAAAAATCTGGACGACCTACGCCCAGCACGCTGACTGGATGTTCTGCCTGGTGCGGACCTCGGTCGAGCCGATCCGGCAAATGGGGATCAGCTTCCTGTTGCTGGACATGAAGACGCCGGGGATCAGCATCGTGCCGCTGCCCAGCCTGGACGGGCCGCCGACCGGGGAAGAAGAGATCAACCAGGTGTTCTTCGAGAACGTCCGGGTTCCGGTCTCCAACCGCATCGGCGAGGAGGGGCAGGGCTGGACCTACGCCAAGTATCTGCTGCAGTTCGAGCGCGGCAATCCCTATGCGGCGGGCCTGACCAACCAGCTGGCCAAGGTCAAGAAGATCGCCGGGGTCGAACCTTCCGACGGCGGGCGCCGGATGATGGACGACCCCGACTTCCGGCGGAAGCTGTCGGAGCTGCAGATCAAGGTCGACGTGCTGAACGCCACCGAACTGCGGATGTTCGCCGCCCGGACGGCGGGCGAGGCGATGGGCGCGGCGTCCTCGATGCTGAAACTGGAAGGCTCCCAGGCCCAGCAGGCGGTGACCGAACTGGCGCTCGAGGCGGCTGGCGTCTACGTCCAGCCCTTCGTCCGCGACACGTGGGCCGAGCTGCACGGCGAGACCAACGTCCCGCGCGCCGGCCCGGACTACGCCGCGACCCTGGCGCCGACCTACTTCAACTACCGCAAGACCTCGATCTATGCCGGGTCAAACGAGATCCAGCATAACATCATGGCGAAAATGGTTTTGGGGCTGTAGAAGGCTGTTTCGGGCCTGTACAAGTCGTTCCGGTTTCGTTGAATTTGTTGATGAAAATGTTTCTACGGTGAACAACGTTCTGCGTTGAAGTTCGCCATTCTGTGACCTATCTATGACCTGGATAGCGCCAGGTCATAGATACAACCATGCCAGCGGCCAAGCTCACGCGAGCCTTTTGCGAGGCGGTGAAACCCCAGGAGGGTCGGCAGGTCGCCTATGCCGACAGCGATGTCCGCGGTCTCGAACTGCGGGTTTCAGGCGATGGCCGGAAGACGTGGAGTTTTCGGTATCGCACGCGTCTGGGTCGGCAGGGGCGCGTCACCCTTGGCGGTTACTCATCGGATTTTGGGGTTTTGGACGCTCGGGCCGCGGCGCGGAGGGCCCAGGTTCAGGTGGACGACGGCGGCGATCCGGCGCAAGCGCTTCGCGTCGCCAAGATCGAGGCTAGCACCGAGCACCTGAAGACCTTCGCGGATCTTGCGGACGCCTACTTCACCGCTACGGAGGCGGGGCGATACCGACCCAAGCGCGCCAGCAGTCTCGGAAACGAGCGGGCGGTCTACCGGGTGCACATCAAGGGCCTGTTGGGTCGGCTACCGCTGGAGGTCATAACGCGAAGGGTTGTGAAGGGCGCGCTTGAGCGGATGCTCGACGCCGGCGTGACCTCCCAGGCCTTGCGGGCGCAGGCGGTGGTGCGTCAGATGCTCGCCTACGCCGTGGCCGAAGAGCGTCTGCCGTTCAACCCGGTGGTCGACCTGCCGCCGGTCGCGCCCTCTCGCCCACGTTCCCGCATCTATTCCGATGAGGAGTTACGGGCCATCTGGACCGGCCTCCAGCGACCGGAGGCCCTGCGGATTCCTGACGCGATCGCATCCCAACGCCGAGACGGCGCCCGGGTCCTTGTGGGCCCTTCGATGAGGCTGGCTCTAAGCTTGGTCTTCCTGTTGCTGCAGCGTCGCAACGAAGTCCTGGGGATGAGTTTGCCGGAGCTGGACCTGAAGCATGGACTTTGGACGATCCCGGCCGCGCGCATGAAGAGCAAGCGGCCCCATGCCGTGCCGCTCTCACCCTGGGCCGTCAGGCTTATCCGCCAGGCGATCGATCTGAACAGGGATCGCCAGACGCAGTACGTCTTCCCGGGCCGATTTGACGACACTCGTCCGATGGGTGGTCCGGCCATGAACCTGGCCTTGAACGCCGTCCTGTGGGCTCGGGAGATCGAGGATGGTACTGTCCATGACATCCGCCGGACCGGCTCCACCCTGATGACCAGCGAGCGGATTGGGATAGCACCCTTCATCCGCAGCAAGGTGCTTGGCCACAATGACGCCGGCGGCGGCGCGCAGGTGAGCGCGACCCACTACGACGCGAACTCCTATGTCGGCGAGAAGCGCCGTGCTCTGGAGCGGTGGCAGGACCTTCTGGCGGCGATTGTGGCTGAGGGGCCATTGTAAAGGCTGGCGAGCCTTCCCGCCCCGACGGCGAACAGGTGTGCGCGTTCGGCATGTGAACTTCGGAATATTCCGCGAAGCGCTTGGACGAGCCGCCGGTTCGCTACAGGTCGGAGTTGGTTTTCAGTGGCTGACCGCCGAACGTCAGCTCTCGGGACCGAAGCTAATGTCCGCGAATGATGCCGTGGACGGCTCCCCACCCTGGTCGCAGCATTGCCGCGGCCGAGATGGAGGAGCGCCATGGAAGAGGTGGTTACGGTGGGCTTGGATATCGCCAAGTCGGTGTTTCAGGTCCACGGAGTTGATGCTCGGGGCCAG
>NZ_JAUYNW010000142.1 GCF_030698145.1 Phenylobacterium sp.
CAGCGCTTGGTCCAGGCCGGAAAGCCCACAAAGCTCGCCCTCACCGCCTGCATGCGACGGCTCCTCGTCACCCTCAACGCCATGATCCGCGACAACACAGACTGGAGACATGCGCCAGCCTAACTACGGTTGCTCCCCCAACGGAGGATCTAGGCCTGTGCTAGCCCCGGGCCGGGAACGGTTCGGCGGCGAACTCGGCCACGTCGGCGATCAGGCCGGCGGCGGCCATGGCGACCAGCTCGCCGCCCTTTTCCGGGGTGGCCTGGGCGGGATCGGAGCCCATGCGGCCGTCGGGATAGCGGGCGCGGAAATCCTTGGCCTCGCGGATCGGACCGGTCGGCGCAACTTGCGGCGCGTAGTTCGCGGCCTTGATGTGGTCGGGATAGGCCCACTGGGTGACCGCGATCTCCGACGGCGTCGCATGGCTGCCGTGGCCGGTCGGGAACTGGCGGTTGGCGAGGCTGAGCACGCCCTTCAGCTCCCACCAGTTCTTCAGCTTGCAGGAGAAGCCGCGCTCGACGCGGGCGAAGCTCGCCTCGGCGTAGAGTTCGGAGAAGGCCGCCTCGATGGTGGCGACGTTGCCGCCGTGGCCGTTCAGGAAATAGATCTTCTCGAAGCCATGGGCGTGCAGCGACCGCACCCAGTCGCCGATCGCGGCGATGAAGGTCGAGGGCCGCAGGGAGATGGTCCCCGGGAAGCCCAGATGGTGCTGCGCCATGCCGATGTTGAAGGTCGGTCCGATCAGCAGGTCGGAAGTCTTCTGCGCCTCATGGGCGATGATCTCCGGGCACAGCCAATCGGTGCCGAGCAGGCCCGTGGGCCCATGCTGCTCGTTGGAGCCGATCGGGATCACCACCGTCCTGGAGCGTTCCAGATAGGTTTCGATTTCTTGCCAGGTGGAGAGGTGGAGCAGCATCCGAGGGTCCGGTTCCAGGTCGCGGGTGGGCTCCCGTCATAGCACCTTGCAGATCCGCCGACAGAGCCCCCGGCTCCGAAAATCCAGGGATCGGGCGAGTGACATGAGAGTGACGTGAGCGCCCGCCTCGAACGCATCCTGGAGCTCGTTTTCGCCCGCTGGACGCGGAATTTCGGCTTCTCGCGACGCACGCTGGAATAGAGTTGGTAACTGTTTCGTAACCTCAGGGGCTTGCCTCCGGCCAAGCCTTGGCGGAATGTGAGGCCAATTCAAAACTCGAAACAGTGGATTTCTTATGCGCTTTGTACTGCCCCTGACCTTCGCCGTGTTGATGGCCGGCGCCGCATTCGCGGCCGCCCCGACGCCGGAGGCCCCCAACACCGTATCGGGCGTGACGGTCACCGGAGGCACGGCGTCCGACGCCGCGCCCGCCGCGATCGACGATCCCGTCATCTGTCGCAAGGCCCCGGAAACCGGTTCGCGCGTCCGCGCGCTCAAGGAATGCCGCAAGAAGAGCGAGTGGGTGGCCAAGGCCAAGTCCCGCGGTCGCGGCGTCGAGAGCGTGCGGATGGGCGACTGCGGCGGCGGCGGCGCGGCCTGCGACCTCACCCCGCGCCCGCCCGGCAACTAGGCGGCCCGACCTGAAGGCGACGACCGATGCAATGCGTGCTTCCTCTGATCCTCGGCGCGGCGCTCCTGCCCGGATCGCCCGTCCTGGCTCAGGCGCCGATCGCTCCGCCTGAGCCGGCCCCCAATACGGTGTCGGGCGTGACGGTCACGTCGCCGGCCAAGCCCGAATCCGAAGACCCGGTCATCTGCCGCAAGTCGCCGGAGACCGGCTCGCGCGTGCGCGTCATCAAGCAGTGCCGCAAGCTGAGCGAGTGGGCCGCCAAGGCCAAGTCCCGGAAAATGGGCGTGGACGAGGTGAAGTGGATGGAGTGCAGCGGCTCCGGCAGCGGATCCAAGGGCTGCGAGCTCTATCCGCGGCCTGGCGGCTAGGGGGGCGGCGGATGCGGCGGAGACTCATCTTGGCCCTCGCGGCCGCTCTCCTGGCGGGCCCGCCGGCCCTGGCCCAGGACCGGGAATCCCCGCCGTCGAACACTGTCTCGGGGGTGACCGTCACGGCGCCCAAGGTCGAGCGCGAGGATCCCGTCATCTGCCGCAAGTCCAACGAGACCGGCTCACGCGTGCGCATTACCAAGGACTGCCGCAAGCTCAGCGAATGGACCGCCAAGGCCAAGGCCCGCAACATCGGGGTCGTTGAAGTCAAGCTGGGCGAATGCAGCGGCAGCGGCAGCGGACCCAAGGGCTGCGAGTTCTACCCCCGTCCGAACGAGCCGACGCGCTAGTCCGCGAACCGCTTGAAGAAGCTGGCGTCCTTCCAGGCCGGGCGGGTGGACGCATTGGCGGCCTGCAGCACCACAGCCGCCATATAGGCGTTGAACTTCACCGCCTCGGCGCGCTCCACCGGCTGCGACAGGTCGTCGGCCAGGCCGTGATAGCGGTTCGACCGCCAGGCCCGCTCGATCTCCGCCTCCGGCGTGCCCGGCTTGAACCCGAACTTGAAGGCCAGCGCCGGGACGCCCGCGCGGATGAAGCTGTACTGGTCCGAGCGGATGAAGGAATTGCGATCCGGATAGGGGTCGGCGACCAAGTCCAGGCCCTGGGACTTCGCCGCGGCGCGGGCGGCGTCGCCGAGCGTGCTTTCATCGACGCCCAGGACGATCACCGAGGTCAGGGGCCAGAGCGGCAGGGCCATGTCCATGTTGAGGTTGGCGACCACGGAGGCCTTCGGCACGGTGGGCCGCTCGGCGAAATATTTCGACCCCAGCAGGCCCTTCTCCTCGGCGGTGACCAGGACGAACAGCACCGAGCGCTTGGGCTTCACCTTGGCCGACGCCATCTGGCGGGCGACCTCCAGAACGCTGGCCACGCCCGAGGCGTTGTCCATGGCGCCGGGATAGTAGGCGGGCCCCTTGCCGGTCTCGTTGAGGCCGAGATGGTCGATATGCGCGGTGATCACTACATGCTCGGCGGCGAGCTTGGGATCCGAGCCCGGCAGCCGGGCGACCACGTTCTGGGAGGTGGTCTCCGAGACCGTGGACGCGACATTGGCCTTCAGCCCGACCTTCAGGTCGAAGCCCGCCATCGGCTTGGCGGCGTCGGCCAGGGCGACCACCTCGGCGAAGCTGTGGCCCGAGCGGGCGAACAGCTTCTGCGCCGTGGCAGGGTTGAACGAGGCCGAGAACTTGGGCGCGCCGGCCTCCTGCAGGGCCGGGTCGACCGGGTACATGCCGGGCTGGATGGAGTTCTCGATGGTCCGCGCCCAGGGAACCTCGGCGGTCTTCGGGCTGGAGAGCGAGATCAGGCCGATCGCGCCGGCGGCCTGGGCCGCGCGCCAGGTCTGGACGCCCCGCGAATGCGACTTCAGCGCCGCCGAGATCTCGCCCGGGCCGCCGTTCATATAGACCGCGATCTTGCCCCTGAGGTCCTGCCCGGCGAAGTCGTCGACCCCGATCTCCGGCAGGTGCAGTCCGTAGCCGATGAACACCAGCGGCGCCTCGACGACGGGAAGCTGCGGGATGCGCGACCCCAGGATGATGTCTGGCCCGACCTCAAGGGCGCGGGTCTCGGTTCCGGCGACCAGGGCGACGCCGGACCTGGCCGCGTCGACCTTCTGCACGACGAAGGTGACGGGCTGGAGATAGCCCTCGGTTCCGGCAGGCTCCAGCCCATAGGTCTTGAAGCGTTCGGCGGCGTAGGCCGCGGCCCTGGCGTGACCGGGGCTGCCGGTCAGTCGGCCCTCGAATTCGGGCCCGGCCAGGGTCTCCACGTGACCCCACCACCGCGCCTCGTCCGTGAGGGGCGCCGCGGCCAGGACGGGGGTGGCGGCCAAGGCGACGCAGAGGAAAAGAACCAGACGCATGCGGAACACTTCCAAACGGAATCGAACCCTCACACTGCGCCGATCCGCGAGCGCCGCACAAGTTTAAGGCGGCGTCACTCCCCGGGCCGATAGTCGCGGCGGATGTGACCGGCGAGCTGCGCTTCGGTGAACAGCACCGGCTTGGTCCTCATCCCCACGAACAGGGGGGTCTGGTCGGCATAGTGGGGGGAGGCGCGGTCCAGGGTCGCGGCGCCGAACTGATGGACGCTGCGGGAGGAGAGCTTGCCCGCCTTGTCCCAGCTCACGAACATCACATAGGTGTCGCCGGCCAGGGCGGCGAGCCGGCCGTCCAGGCCCGGTCGGCCATAGATGGCCCGGAACACATCGGGGCCGCCGTCGACCGGCATGTCCAGCACCCCGCGCCGGATGCGGTTGGCCTCGCCCCATTGCGGGTCGATGCGGCCGTAGAAGCTCTTGATCTGGGCGGCCGACTGCTTGAGCGCGGTCAGGGGCGGCGCGCCGCCCTGGATGGCGATGGCGGTGAGGATGCTGAGCGCGGCGGCGCGGTTGGCCACGTCGGTCCTGCGGTCCCAGCTCGTCACCAGGGCCTTGGCCGCGGCCAGCTCGGCGTCGGCGCCGACGTCCAGGGCCGCCACGGCCTGCGCCGACTTGGCCGCGTCGGACTCCACGCTATAGGCGAGGTCGTACTTGTAGGCGTCGAACTCCGCCTCGGTGATGGAGGGATCGGCGCCGTAGGTCTCCAGCACCCGCCAGGCGCGGTTGGTCATGTTGGCCTGGACGCCGAGGGTCTTGGAATAGGCCGCGGGCTTCAGGTCGTCGGCCGGGTCCGAGGCGCGGAACGGGGTGTTGTTGGAGTTGAACACCAGGCCCGACTTCGGATTCCACAGCTGCGGGATCTTCGCGAACGGGACCAGCGCTTTCGGGATCAGGTCGGAGCGGTCACCCGGAACGATCCCGCTCCAGTCGACGCCCTCTTTCCGCACCGGGAACTTGCCGTTGTAGACGTAGCCCACATTGCCCTTCTCGTCGGCATAGACGTAGTTGATCGAGGGCAGGGCCTGCAGGGCCATGGCCTTCTTCCACTCCGCCAGCGACCGGGCCTTGTTCAGGGCGAAATACTGCTGGGCCTGGCGCACCTCGTCCTGGCCGGAATAGCGCACGGCGAACACCCCGTGATCGGTGCGGACCGCCGGGCCGTGGACGGACCTCAGCACCTCGCGCTCGACCGGCTTCAGGCTACCGTCGGCCTGTTTGACCCGAATCTGGACCGTGCGCTTCTCCAGCGTCTTCCAGGCGCCGTCGAGGCGGTATTGGTCAGGGTCGGCCGGGTTGATTGACAACGTGTAGACATCGGCCAGATCGGGGTTGTTGACCGTATTGGCCCAGCCCAGATGGGCGTTGTGTCCGTGCAGCATGAAGGGCGAGCCGGGGAAGAAGCCGCCGGTGACGTGCCAGCCCTGGCCGCTCTCCACCACCGCCTCGTACCAGGCGAAGGGGCCGGTGAAGGGCTGGTGCGAGTTGACCAGGAGCCGGGTGGCCCCGTCCGCCGAGCGGGCCGGACCGACGGCCAGGCCGTTCGACCCGGTCGGCGGGGTCTCCAGCGACAGCTCGGCGGCCACGATGGGTGAGGCCGTCCCAGCCTTCTTGGCCGGCGCCATGGTCCGGCGGAAGACCCCGTCCAGGCCGTAGAAGTTGGGGCTGCTCAGGATCATGCCGGCGACCAGGTCGGGGCCGGTGAAGGGCGCGACGCCTCCGCCCGCCTCATGCTTGGCGGCGTAGGCGTTGACGCCCGCCGCATAGGCCTCGAGCACGGCCCTCACCTCGGCCGGCAGATCCTTCTGATAGCGGCGGTCGATCACGCCCCAGACGTCCAGCAGATGGACCATGTAGTCGCTCTCGACGCCCGAAGGTCCCTGCTCCGTGGCCAGCAGGCCCCGCGCCGCGAGCGTGCCTTGTCGCAGGGTCGCGAAGTCGTCCTCGGCCTGGGCGTAGCCCAGTCCATAGGCCGCGTCGGCGTCGGTCTTGCCCAGGATATGCGGCACGCCCCACGCGTCGCGCCGGATGCGGACGTCGTAGTCGGCGGCCATCGCCGGCGCGGTCAGCATCGCCGCCAGCACGGCGCCTACGGCGTATCTCGCCGGCGTCCTGAGTTGCATGTTTCGTCCCCCCTGAGATCGCGGCGATCCTAGGGCGAGACACTCGCGCGATGCCAGCCCTAGCGCCGCGAGACGATCATCGGCAGGCCGCCCTTGGGCCGCACGGTGACCTGGTGGAACAGCTCGACCTCGTGGCCGGGCGCGAGGGCGAGGCGGTAGCGCTGGGCCAGGGTCGCCAGCACGATCAGCATCTCCGTCATGGCCAGGCTGGCGCCGATGCAGACGCGAGGTCCGGCCCCAAACGGGATATAGGCGAAGCGCGAGCGGCCGGCCGCGTTCTCCTTGGAGAACCGCTCGGGCTCGAAGGCCTCCGGACGGTCCCAATAGAGCCGGTGGCGGTGGGTCACCCAGGGCGCCACGCAGATCATGGCCCCTTTCGGGATCTTCACGCCGCAGATCTCGTCGGCCTGCAGGGCGATCCGGGTCGAGGTCCCGGGCGCCGGCGGATAGAGCCGCATGGCCTCCTCGATCACCATTCGCGTGTAGCCGAGATTCGGCAGGTCCTCGGCGGCGGGCGCGCGGCCGCCAAGCACCGCGTCGAGTTCGGCGTGCAGTCTGGCCTCCGCCAGCGGGTGCTGCGCGAGCAGGTACCAGATCCAGGCCATGGCCGCGGCCGTCGTCTCGTGGCCGGCGACGAAGATCGTCACCACCTGGTCGCGCACCTCCTGGGCGGTCATGCCACCTCCCGTCTCTGCGTCACGCGCGGCGATCAGGCGCGACAGCAGGTCAGCGCCGCCGGGGCTATGCTCCCGCTCGGTGGTCAGTCGCGCCACCACGCCGTCGAACTCGGCGAACACCTCGGCGATCCGCTTCTCGCGCGCCGCCATGCGCAGCCCGCTAAGCACCGGCACGAAGTCGGCCAAGCCGATGCGGGTGGCGTCCATGGCGCCGGCGATCGATCGCTCCATCACCTCGCCGAGCTCCGCGCCGTCGGTGGAGAACACCGCGCGTGAGATGATCTGCAAGGTCAGTCGCGTCATGTCCCGGGCCACGTCGACGGGTTCGTCGGCCGGCGCCTGGTCCCAGCACGTCTGGAAGTCGGCCACATCCCGCACCATGCCGGGCGCGTAGGACGCCACACTCAGCGGCGCGAAGGGCGGGGCCATGGTCCTGCGATGGCTGCGCCAGGTGTCGCCTTCGGAGGACAGGAGCCCATTGCCGAAGATCGCGCCGAACAGCCGCCGCTCCATGTCGGTTTTCGGATAGTTGGCGACATTGTCGAGGAAGACGCGCTTCACGCCCTCGGGATCGCCGACCACGTAGAAGGCGCCCACGGGCGAGGCCTGGCGAACGACAGGCTGCTCATAGGCGGCCTGGATGATCTGCGGCATGGGATTCTGCGGATCGTGAATCCGCCCCAGCCGGAAGACGGGTTTGGCCGGCGGCGGAGACCAGCCAGCCAACCTTGGCCCCTCGGAAACGCGCGCATCCATGGCGTCCTCCCGCATATCGCCTTGTCATTTAACGGCGTTAAATAGAAGACACGGAACGCACAGCTTTACAACGTTAAATAAACCGCCGAACTAGGGGCATGGCCCGCCTCGCCCGCAGCAACCCGAACCTCACCCGTGAGGCCGTGATCGAAGCCGCAGCCGTCGTGCTGGAGCGTGAGGGCCATGCCGGCCTGACCATGCGGGCGGTGGCCGCCGAACTGAAGGTGCAGGCTCCCGCACTCTATTGGTATGTCGCCAACAAGGGGGCCCTGGAGGTCGCGCTCTACGACCACCTGATGACAGGCCTGGAATTCGCGCCCGTGGGCGACGATTGGCGCGAGGACGTGCGGCGCATGGCCTGGGCGCTGCGCCGGCATCTGCTTTCGCGGCGTGACATCGGGCGGCTGGTGCCGAACGGCTTCTTCGTGGCCCCGAACACCATGGCGATGATGGATGTCGTGCTGGGCGTGCTGCTGGACGCCCGACTCAAACCGCGCGACGCCTTCTACGCCTTCGCCACCTGCTTCGGCTACGTGCTCAACTGGTCGATCCGAGAGGGTGAACTCCGGGCGCAGCCGGAGGGCGTCCGACTCGGCCTGGACGCGGAAGGCAGGGCGCTTCTGAAGACCGGCGCCTATCCCCGTCTGACCACCACGGCCAAGGCCTTCGCCGACCCCGGAAGCATCGACGAGCAGTTCGCCTTTGGCCTCGACTGCCTGATCTCAGGCTTCGAACGGCTGGTCGCCAAAGCCTGATTATCGGCGAATCCCCGTCCTGGCCTGTTGCGCCAAGCCTCCCTCTCCGCATAACTCCCCGCAAGTCTGTGAGAGGGAGTGCGCGCAGTGAGCGAAGGCGAGGTCTTTCCGGTTCCCGATGCCTGGGCGCAACGCGCGCATATGGACGCCGCGGGCTACGAGGCCGCCGTGGCCGAGGTGGAAGCCGATCCGGAGGCCTATTGGCGCAAGATCGCCGGCCGCCTCGACTGGATCGAGCCCTTCACCCAGGCCAAGGACACCTCCTTCCACAAGCATCCCTTCCACATCCGGTGGTACGCCGACGGGGTGCTGAACGTCTCGGTCAACTGCCTCGACCGGCACCTGGCCACGCGGGGCGATCAAACCGCCATCGTCTTCGAGCCCGATGACGGCGAACACGCCATCGAGCTGACCTATAAGGAACTGCACGCCGAAGTCTGCCGCATGGCCAATGTGCTCAAGGCCAAGGGCGTCAAGAAGGGCGACCGCGTCACCATCTACCTGCCGATGATCCCGCAGGTGGCGGTGTCCATGCTGGCCTGCGCCCGCATCGGGGCGGTGCATTCGGTGATCTTCGGCGGCTTCTCGGCCGACAGCATCGCCGGCCGCATCCAGGACTGCGACTCGAAGATCGTCATCACCGCCGACGAGGGCATGCGCGGCGGCAAGGTGGTCCCGCTGAAGAAGAACGTGGACGAGGCCCTGACCCAATGTCCGGGCGTCACCGACGTCATCGTGGTCCGCCGCACCCGCGCCGATGTGCCGATGGTCGAGGGCCGCGACGCCTACTTCTCCGATCTCAAGCAGGACGTCTCCGACGTCTGCGAGCCCGAGCCGATGAACGCCGAGGATCCGCTGTTCATCCTCTACACCTCCGGCTCGACCGGTAAGCCCAAGGGGGTGCTGCACACCACCGGCGGCTATCTGGCCTGGGCGGCCCACACCCACGAGCTCGTCTTCGACTACCGCCCCGGCGAGGTCTTCTGGTGCACCGCCGACGTGGGCTGGGTCACCGGCCACAGCTATGTGGTGTACGGCCCCCTGGCCAATGCGGCGACCACGGTGATGTTCGAGGGCGTCCCCAACTACCCGACCAACTCCCGGTTCTGGGAGGTGGTCGACAAGCACAAGGTAGAGATCTTCTACACCGCGCCGACCGCGATCCGCGCCCTGATGCGCGACGGCGACGAGCCGGTGACCAGGACCAGCCGCAAGTCCCTTCGCCTGCTGGGCACGGTGGGCGAGCCGATCAATCCCGAGGCCTGGCTCTGGTACCACCGGGTGGTGGGCGACAGCCGCTGCCCTATCGTCGACACCTATTGGCAGACCGAGACCGGTGCGGCGCTGGCCACCCCGCTGCCGGGGGCCCATCCCGCCAAGCCGGGCTCCTGCGCCAAGCCGCTGCCGGGGGTGAAGTTCGAGCTGGTCGACGCCGAGGGCAAGGTCCTGCACGGCGCGGTCAGCGGCAACCTGGTCATCACCGACTCATGGCCTGGCCAAATGCGCACGGTCTATGGCGACCACCAGCGCTTCTTCGACACCTACTTCTCCACCTATGCCGGCAAGTACTTCACCGGCGACGGCTGCCGCCGCGACGAGGACGGCTACTACTGGATCACCGGCCGGGTGGACGACGTGATCAACGTCTCGGGCCACCGCCTGGGCACCGCTGAGATCGAGAGCGCCCTGGTCGGCAACGAGAACGTCGCCGAGGCCGCGGTGGTCGGCTTCCCACACGACATCAAGGGCCAGGGCATCTACTGCTTCGTGACCCTCAAGGCCGACGTGACCCCCACCGACATCCTGCAGGCCGAGCTGAAGGGCTGGGTCCGCCGCGAGATCGGGCCGTTCGCCGCCCCCGACGTGGTGCAGTTCGCGCCCGGCCTGCCCAAGACCCGCTCGGGAAAGATCATGCGCCGCATCCTGCGCAAGATCGCCGAGAACGACCTCTCCAACCTGGGCGACACCTCCACCCTGGCCGACCCCTCGGTGGTCGACGACCTGGTGAAGAACCGCGAGGCCTGAGGTCTCCATGAGCCCGGACCTGCCGCCCGCCCTGCGCCAGGCCGCCGACCGCCTGCTGGAGGGTGTGTCGCGCAAGGGCCTGGCCGAGCAGTCGGCGAGGATCTCGGCGCAGTACCGCGCGGGTCAGACCTCCGCGGGGGTGGTGGGATCGGCGGCCGACGCCACGGCCTATGTCCTGACCCGCCTGCCCGCCACCTATGCGGCCGGCGCCCATGTGCTCGCCGAGGCCGCCCGGATCGCGCCGGGCTTTGCACCCATGAGCTTGCTCGACGCCGGGGCGGGACCGGGCGGCGCGAGCTGGGCGGCGCTGGAGACCTGGCCGGGCGTTGCGGCCGCGACCCTGCTGGATTCCAACCGATCCTTCCTCGACATGGCCCAGACCCTGGCCGCCGGCGGACCGGCCGCCCTGCGCGACGCCCAACGCTTGCGCGGCGACCTGACAGCACCGCAGGACTGGCCCGCCGCCGACCTGGTCGTCGCCAGCTATGCGCTCGCCGAGATCGCGCCGGCCCGCCAGGCCGGGACGATCGCCGCGCTCTGGGCCTCCACCCTGGGCATGCTGGTGCTGATCGAGCCCGGTACGCCGGCCGGCCACGGCCGCATCCTGACCGCCCGCGAAGGGCTGATCGCGGCGGGCGCGACCATCCTCGGGCCTTGCCCGCACCACGCCCCCTGCCCGCTGGTCGCGCCCGACTGGTGCCATTTCGTCCAGCGTCTGCCGCGCTCGCGAGACCATCGCCTGGCCAAGGGCGGCGAGGTCCCATTCGAGGACGAGAAGTTCATCTACCTGGTCGCGGCCCGGCCCGCCGTGGCCGCCGGCCGCCGCGAGGCCCGCATCCTCGCCCCGCCGCACGCCGTCAAGCCCGGGATCACCTTCAAGCTCTGCACGCCGGAGGGAACGGCCGCGCCGCGCTTCGTCCCGCGCCGCGACAAGCCCGCCTACGCCGCGGCCCGGCACCTCGGCTGGGGCGACGTCCTGCCGGCCGCGGAATAGTTCGAACGCGCGTTTAAATTCGCTGGCGGAACGCGGTTGACCTTGCGACAACTGCGCCCTGGCCCAACCGTATTTCCGGGCCGCGCCATATAAATCCCAGGGAGGCCCATATGCCCAAGAGCCGTGAAATCCACCTTGTCGCCCGTCCCCAGGGCATGCCCAGCCAGGACCATTTCGCCCTGGTCGAAACGACCACGCCCGACGCCGCCGACGGCCAGGTGCTGGTCGAGAACCTCTTCATGTCGGTGGACCCGGCCATGCGTCCCCGGCTGACCTCCGGCCAGGATCTCAACGTCGCTATGATGGGCGGCGCGCTCGGCAAGGTGGTGCAGTCCAAGCATCCCGATTTCGCGGTCGGCGACCTGGTCTCCAACCGCCTGGGCTTCCGGGAGTTCTTCGTCTCCGACGGCAAGGGCCTGACCAAGCTCGCCGCCGATCCGGACCTGTCGCTGACCGCCCACATGCATGCCCTGGGCATGACCGGCTTCACCGCCTATGGCGGCCTGCTGCACATCGGCGCGCTGAAGGACGGCGAGCAGGTGTTCGTGTCCACCGCCGCCGGCGCCGTGGGCTCGATCGCCGCCCAGATCGCCAAGATCAAGGGCTGCTACGTGGTTGGCTCCACCGGCGCGGCCGACAAGGCCGCCTGGCTGAAGGACGATGTCGGGCTGGACGCAGTGATCAACTACAAGGAGACCCCGATCCGTCAGGCGCTGGAAGACGCCACGCCCAAGGGCATCGATGTCTATTTCGACAATGTCGGCGGCGACCATCTCGAGGCCGCCCTGCGCCGCATGAACACGCTCGGCCGCGTGCCGGTCTGCGGCTTCATCTCGGGCTACAACTCGGGCCACTCGGCCGTCTCGAACCTGTCGAACATCATCTATTCGCGGGTGATGCTGCGCGGCTTCGTCGGCACCGACTTCATGCACCTCTACGGCGACTTCCAGCGCGACATGTCGAGCTGGCTGAAAGAGGGCAAGGTCAAGTACCAGGAGACCATCCTGGACGGGATCGCCAACGCGCCGTCCGCCCTGATCGGACTGATGGAAGGCCGGAATTCCGGCAAGATGCTGGTCCGCCTCGCCGGCTGATCATGACAATCCCGTAAGCTTCCCAGGGGCCGCGCCGGTGCTAGGGTCGCGGCCTCTCGCCATTCTGGAAGCGTCCATGTTCCGCACCGCCGCTCGCGCCTTCGCCCTGACCCTCACCCTGGCGCTGGCGGCGCCCGCGTTCGCCGCCGATACGGTCCCGCCGATCGTCTACAAGGAACGGACCCTGGCCAACGGCCTGAAGGTCTATTCCTCGGTCGACAAGACCACGCCCAATGTGACGGTCCAGGTCTGGTACGGGGTGGGGTCGAAGGACGATCCGGCCGGCCGCTCGGGCTTCGCGCACCTGTTCGAACACATGATGTTCAAGGCCACGCGCGACATGCCGTCGGAAACCATCGACCGCATGACCGAGGACGTCGGCGGGTTCAACAACGCCTCCACCTATGACGACTTCACCAACTACTACGAGGTCGTCCCCGCCAACCATCTGCAGCGCCTGCTCTGGGTGGAGGCCCAGCGCCTGGGCTCCCTGGTGGTCGACGAGGCCACCTTCAAGTCCGAGCGCGACGTGGTGAAGGAGGAGCTGCGCCAGCGGATCCTGGCCAGCCCCTACGGCCGGCTGTTCGGGCTGATGCTGCCCCAGGCCTCCTACACCACCCACCCCTACAGGCGCCCGGGCATCGGCTCCATCGAGGAGCTGGACGCCGCCACCATCGACGACGTGCGCGCCTTCCACGCGGCCCATTACCGGCCCGACAACGCCGCCCTGATCGTCATCGGTAATTTCGACGAGGCGGCGCTCAACGCCTGGGTCGACACCTATTTCGCGCCCCTGAAGCGCCCGGCCGCGCCGATCGCGCGCGTCACCGCTGTCGAGCCGCCGCGCACCCAGGCCGGCGTCTTTGAGGGCTATGGCCCCAATGTGCCCCTGCCTGCCGTCGCCATGACCTGGCACGCCCCGGCGGCCTCCAGCCCCGACGCGCCGGCGCTCACCGTGCTCAACGCCATCGTGTCGTCAGGCAAGTCGTCGCGGCTCTATGACAGCCTGGTCTACCAGCAGCAGGTGGCGGCCGACGTGTTCTCCGACGCCTCGCTTCCCGAGCAGCCCGGCATGGTGGCGATGGGCGCCATCCTCGCCGGCGGCAAGACCATCGCGCAGGGCGAGAAGGCCCTGCTGGGAGAAGTCGCCCGCCTGCGCGACGCCCCGGCCACGGCCGCCGAGCTCTCCGAGGCCAAGAACGAGCTGATCTCGGCCAAGCTTCGCGAGCGCGAGACCATCGACGGCCGCGCCTTCGCGCTCGGCTACGCCCTGCGCACCGCGGGCGACGCGGCCCTGGCCAACACCGAGCTGGCGCGGTTGCAGGCGGTCACCGCCGCCGACGTCCAGCGGGTCGCCCGGAAGTACCTGACCGACACCGGCCGGATGACCATCCGCTACCAGGCCGAGGCCAACCGGCCCGCGGGCCAGGCCGACGCCACGCCCAAGCCGGCGGTGGTGGCCTCGGTCAAGTACGCGGGCGAGATCGTCACCCTGGCGCCCGAAGGCCAGCGCCTGGCCCCGCCGCCCCTGGGGACGCCGGTCAGCCCGGTCCTGCCCAAACCCTCGGAAAAGACCCTGGCCAACGGCCTGCGGGTGATCGTCGCCAAGTCCTCGGACCTGCCCCTGGTCACCGCCGACCTCACCGTCCGGACGGGCGCCTGGGCCGATCCCGACGGCCTGGCCGGCGCGGTGGGTATGACCGCCGGAATGCTGACCGAGGGCACCAAGACCCGCGGCGCCCAGCAGATCGCCAGCCAGACCGAGGCGCTGGGCGCCTCGCTGGAGGCGGGCGGGGCCCAGGAGAGCGCGTCGGTCACCCTCAATGTCATGCCCGAGAAGCTGCCGGCGGCGCTCGCCATCATGGCCGACGTGGCGCGCAATCCGGCCTTCCAGGGCGAGGAGCTGGAACGCCAGCGCAGCCAGGCCCTGGACGGCCTTTCCGTGGCCTACCAGTCGCCCGGATCGCTCGCCAGCATGGCGACAGCCCAGGTCGTGTTCTCCGGCACACCCTTCGGCCACGTGGCCACCGGCACGCCGGCCTCGCTGACCAAGGTCACCACCGCCGACCTCGCCCGGCTGCATGCCGCCCACTTCCGGCCCGACAACGCCATCCTGGTGCTGACCGGCGCCATCACCCCCGAGCAGGGCTTCGACCTGGCCCACGAGGCCTTCGGCGATTGGAAGGCCCCGGCGGGTCCGCCCCCGGTCCGCGCCGTCGTCGCGCCCAAGGCCGCCCCGCGCGCCGTGGCCATCGACCTGCCCGGCACCGGCCAGGCCGCCGTCACCGTGGTCAAGGCCGCCATCCCCCGCTCCGCGCCCGACTACTATCCCGGCATCGTCGCCAACTCGGTGCTGGGCGGCGGCTATTCCGCCCGCCTGAACCAGGAGATCCGCATCAAGCGCGGCCTCTCCTACGGGGCCAATTCCGGGCTTTCGGCGCAGCGGACCACCGGTCTGTTCCGCGCCGCGGCCCAGACCAAGAACGAGTCGGCGCCCGAGGTGCTCGACCTGATCGTCGCCGAGCTGAACCGCCTGGCCCAGACGCCGGCCGGCGCCGATGAGCTGAAGGCCCGCAAGTCGGTGCTGGTGGGCGGCTTCGGCCGCGAACTGGCCACCACCGGCGGCCTGGCCGACATCCTGGGGAACCTGGCGCTCTACGACCTGCCCCTGGCCGAGATCGGCGCCTATACCGGCAAGGTCGAGGCGGTGACCCCGGCCGACGTCCAGGCCTTCGCCAAGGCCCATCTCGATCCCGCCACCGCCAGCGTGGTCGTCGCCGGCGACGCCAAGGCGTTCCTGGAGGGGCTCAAGACCCGCCGGCCGAACCTGGAGACTGTCCCGGCCGCCGGGATCGACCTCGATCGCGCGGACCTCAAGAAGGCGAACTAGGCCCGCCGCGCCCATTTGGTGAGGTCGCGCTCGCGGCCCATCAGGGCCAGGCCCGAGGCGATGGATTCCAGTTCGCTGCCGGTCTCGATCTTCGAGGGCTCGAAGCGGCGGTGGAAGATATCGCGCACGGCCGGGACCAAGGACGAGCCGCCGGTCAGGAACACCCGGTCGACGCCGTCCGCGGTGATCCCCGCATCGGCCAGGGCCTCGTCGACCGCGCCCTCGATCAGGGCGAGCTCCGGCGCGATCCAGCCCTCGAACTCGGCGCGCTCGACCTCCCGACCGATGGCGATGGTCCCCGCCTCGAAGGCGAACCGGGCGCTGGTCTGGGCCGACAGGGCCTCCTTCAGCCGCGAGACGGAGCGGTAGAGCAGGTAGCCGTAGTTCTCGTCCAGGGTCTCGACCAGGCGGGCGATCTTCTCGGGCTCGACGGCCTCGCGCACCAGCTTGCGGATCTCGCGCATCTCGCGGCTGGCCCGCATCAAGGCCAGCTGGTCCCAGCGGGCGAAGGTCGAATAGTAGCGGTTGGGGATCGGCAGGGTCTTGCCGAACGAGGTGTAGGACGAGCCCTTGCCCAACTCCGGTGACACCATGTTGTCAATGATCCGGTAGTCGAAGGCGTCGCCGGCGACGCCGACGCCCGACCGACCCATGGGGGTGGAGACGATCTCTCCATTCGCCCTGGAGAAGCGGATGATCGAGAAGTCGCTGGTGCCGCCGCCGAAGTCGCCCACCAGGACGGTGGCGTCCTCGGTGAGTTCGCGGGCGAAGAAGAAGGCCGCGCCGACCGGCTCATAAGCGTAGAGGATCTCGGTGAATCCCAGTCGCTGGAAGGCGGCCTCGTAGCGCTGGAGGGCCAGCTCCTCCTTCGGCGCGCCGCCGGCGAAGACCACGGGCCGGCCCACGATCACCCGCTTCGGCAGGTCCGCCATGTCGCCGCCCGCATGGTCGCGAAGCTTCAACAGGAAGGCCGAGAGCAGGTCCTCGAACTGGTAGCGGCGCCCGATGATCTGGGTCTCGGTGAAGCTCTCCGACGCGGCGAAACTCTTGAAGGACTGGATGAACCGCGTCTCCAGCGGGTCCTCCACATAGGCCTCGATGGCCCACGGCCCGGCCTCCACCGTCCGCTCGGACGGATGTTCCGGCGGGGCGTGGAAGGAGAGCGCCGAGCGGAAGGCGAACACCTCCGCCTCGGGGGCCGGGAACTTCACCAGGTGCGCGGGACCGTCGGCGCCCGCGAGCGCGACGACCGTGTTCGTCGTGCCGAAATCAATGCCGATGCTGAGACCGGTCATGGTCGCGCTCCTGTTCGAGGGGTGGGGACGACGGATCGTCCGCACCCCCTGGAGCGACGAGCCGTCAGTTCGTGTGCGTGCGCACGGACATCAGCTCTGGGCCTCCACGATGTCCTGTTCGTAGGCCGCGAGCGTCGCGGCCTGGAGAATCCGCGAGACGCTGGCCGACAGCGGGGCGATCTGCACCGACTTGGAAAGGCCCAGCAGGATCGGGCCGATCACCGTGCCGCCGCCCAGGGCTTCGACCAGCTGGGTCGAGATGGCCGCTGAATGGATGGCCGGCATGATCAGCACATTGGCCGGGCCCGACAGCCGCATGAACGGATAGTTGCCGCGCTTCTCGGGATTGAGCGCCACCTTCGGAGGCATCTCTCCCTCGTACTCGAACTCGATTTCCATCTCGTCCAGCATGGCCACCGCGTCGCGCACCTTCTCGGAGCGCAGGCCCATGGGATTGCCAAAGGTCGAATAGGACATGAAGGCGACGCGGGGTGTGTACCCCAGCACCTTGACCGCACGGGCCGCTTCGCAGGCGATCTCCACCAGTTCGTCGGCCTCGGGCATCTCGGTGACATTGGTGTCGGCGATGAACAGGGTGTGGCCCTTGGACAGCACCACGCTCATGCCCATGATCCGGCCGTCGGGCGCCGGATCGATCACCCGCAGCACCTCTTCCAGCACCTGGTCGTAGGAGCGGGTGACACCGGTGACCATGCCGTCGGCCTCGCCTAGCGCCACCATGGAGGCGGCGAAGGAGTTGCGATCCTGGTTGATCAGCCGCTGGACGTCGCGCTTCAGATAGCCCTGGCGCTGCAGCCGCTTGTAGAGGAACTCGACGAAGTCGGGGTTGCGGTCCGAGAGCCGGGCGTTGATCACTTCGAGCTTCGACTCGGCCGGATCCAGGCCGGCGGCGATCATGTTCTCGCGCACCAGCTCCTCGCGGCCCACGAGGATTGCGTGGCCGAGGCCCGCGGCCTCGAAGGCGTAGGCGGCGCGGATCACGCTGGGTTCCTCGCCCTCGGCGAAGACCACGCGCTTCTTGGGCGCCTTCAGCACCGCGCCCTGCAGCTTCTGCAGGAAGGCCGCGGTCGGGTCGAGGCGCTGGGCCAGGGACGCGCGATAGGCGTCCATGTCCGGGATCGGCTTGCGGGCGACACCGGAGTCCATCGCCGCCTGGGCGACGAAGGGCGGGATGTACCAGATCAGCCGGGGATCGAACGGGCTCGGGATGATGTATTGCGGGCCGAACTTCAACTGCATGCCGTGATAGGCGGCGGCCACCTCGTCGGGTACGTCCTCGCGGGCCAGCATCGCGAGCGCATTGGCGCAGGCGATCTTCATCTCCATGTTCACCCGCCGCGCCCGCACGTCCAGCGAACCGCGGAAGATATAGGGGAAGCCCAGGACGTTGTTGACCTGGTTGGGGTAGTCCGACCGGCCGGTGGCGACGATGGCGTCGGGACGGACGGAATGAACCTCCTCGGGAGTGATCTCCGGATCGGGATTGGCCATGGCGAATATGATCGGCTTGGGCGCCATCTTCTTCACCAGGTCGGCGGTCAGGGCGCCCTTCACCGACAGGCCGATGAACACATCGGCGCCCTCCAGGGCCTCGGCCAGGGTGCGCTTGTCGGTGTCGATCGCATGCGCGCTCTTGTACTGGTTCATGTCGTTGGTGCGACCGCGCCAGAGCACGCCCTTGGAGTCCACCGCGATCACGTTGCTGGGCGTCAGGCCCATGGCCTTGATCAGCTCGAGGGTGGCGATGCCCGCCGCCCCCGGGCCGTTCAGCACCACCTTCACGTCCTTCAGGTCGCGGCCGGTGATGTGGCAGGCGTTGATCAGGCCGGCGGCCGAAATGATCGCCGTGCCGTGCTGGTCGTCATGGAACACCGGGATGTCGAGCAGCTCCTGCAGCTCGGTCTCGATGCGGAAGCACTCGGGGCTCTTGATGTCCTCGAGATTGATGCCACCGAAGGTGATGCCGATGTTCTTGACCACCGTGATGATCTCGTCGGGATCGGTGGCGCTGACCTCGATGTCGATGGCGTCGACATCGGCGAAGCGCTTGAAGAGCACCCCCTTGCCTTCCATCACGGGCTTCGAAGCCAGGGCGCCCAGATTGCCCAGCCCCAAGATCGCCGTGCCGTTGGAGATCACCGCCACCAAGTTGCCCTTGGAGGTGTAGTCGTAGGCCGCCTCCGGATCCTCGGCGATCTTCAGCACCGGCACCGCCACGCCCGGCGAATAGGCCAGGGAGAGGTCGCGCTGCGTCGCCATCGGCTTGGTGGCCGCGATCGCGATCTTCCCAGGCGTCGGATATTTGTGGAAGTGCAGCGCTTCTTCGTCGGTGAAGGTGCGTTTTTCGGCGTCGCTCATAGGTGCGGCGGTTCCTTCGGGCGGGCTTGGATTTGGAGGGCGCCAACCTATAGAGCCCGGCCGCGCATCACAACCGTCCCACGGTAAGCTTTGCTGGGGGGTTTCAGGGCCGTGGGCAGATGAGGTCGACGCCGGCCTCGTAGATCGCCTTCAGCGACGCTTCGTCGGCCCCCGTCCGGGCACGGACCGCCAGGGTGTGCAGGATCGCCGTAGCAAGGCTGCCCATGGCCAGGGGATCGGCCCCGGGCGCCAGCTCGTCGGGACTGGCGGCCATGCGCGCGGCGAAGCCCGAGTCCAACTCGCCGAACACCTGGTCGAGCAGGTTGCGGACATCGGGATCGGCGACGCTCTCGGTCACCGCCGTACCGATCAGGAAGCAGCCGCGCTGGGCCTCATCGCCCGAGCGGTAGATGGCCGAGGCGCCGGAAAAGATGGTCTTGAGTACGTCGCGCAGCGGTCCCGGCTGGGCCAGGCCCCGCTCCAGCCCGCCCAGCATTTCGGATCGCGAACGCTGCAGGGTGGCCATGTAGAGCGCCTTCTTGTCTCCGAAGGCCCCGTAGAGGCTGGGGCGGTTGAGGCCGGTGGCGGCCGACAGGTCGTCCAGCGAGGTGGCGGAGAAGCCGTTCCGCCAGAAGGCGTCGCGCGCCTTGCCGAGCGCGGTCGCCGGATCGTAGGCGCGCGGCCGGCCGCGCGGCCGGCTGGAGCCTGAAGGTTCTTTTTGTACCACTTCGCAGTAAATCCTTGACGACAACCTATTTTATGCGGAACGGTACGGAAATCAACGACGCAGGTTTCCCCATGGACGTCTACTTCTCCCCGCTCGCCTGTTCGCTCTCCACCCGTATCGCCGTCTATGAGGCCGGGGCCGAAGGCAAGGTCTCCCTGAACCAGGTCGACGCCAAGACCAAGACCATCAAGGGCGGCGGCGTCGACTACCGCACAATCAACGCCAAGGGCCTGGTGCCGGCCGTTCGCACCGACGACGGCGAGGTGATCACAGAGAACGCCGCGGTGTTGCAGTACCTGGCCGACGCCTTCCCCGACGCCGGGCTCGCCCCCGACGCCGGCTCGCCCGAGCGCTACCGCCTGCAACAGTGGCTGAGCTTCGTGGGGACCGAGCTGCACAAGCTGGTGTTCAATCCCCTGCTCTCGTCCAAGTCCAACGACGGCGCCAAGGCCTTCGCCCGCGAGGGCGCGGACGAGCGCTTCGACTATTTGAACGACCACCTGGAAGGCCGCGAGTACCTGATCGACCGGTTCAGCGTGGCCGACGCCTATCTGATGGCGGTGCTGAACTGGGCCCAGTTCGTGGGCATCGACCTGGCCAAGTGGCCAGCCATCGCCGCCTATCGCGACCGCGTCAGCGCCCGCCCGGCCGTGGCCCGCGCCCTGAAGGAGGAGTTCACCCTCTTCCAGCAGGCCGCCTAAGCTTTCGAGTTGACCCGGCGGGCGTGGACGGGAGACTAGCGCTCCAGATGTCCTCGCCCGCCGGAGAACTCCCCTGACCGCGCCCATCCGTATCAGCGTCGCCGGCGCGCTCGGCCGCATGGGCCAGGCCGTGGCCGCCGTGGCCGCCGGCCGCGAGGACCTAGCCCTGGCCGGCCGGTTTGACCGTCCGGGCGCAACCGGCGAGGGCCTGACGGACCAGGACACGGCGCTCGACGCCGCCGACGTGGTCATCGACTTCACCACCCCCGCGGCCTCGGTGGCCCTGGCCCAGGCCTGCGCGGCGCGCGGCGGGCCGGCCCTGGTGATCGGCTCCACCGGCCTCTCCGACCAGGACCTCGCCGTCATCGCCAAGGCGGCCGAAAAGGTCGCCATCGTCCAGGCCGGCAACTTCTCGCTGGGGGTCAACATGCTGCTGGGCCTGGTGGCCCAGGCCGCCCGGGCGCTGGGGCCCGAGGCCTACGACATCGAGATCTTCGAGGCCCACCACCGGCGCAAGGTCGACGCCCCGTCCGGAACCGCCCTGATGCTGGGAGAGGCCGCCGCCAAGGGCCGCGGCGTGGACCTCGCCCTGGCGGCGACCCGCGCGCGGGAGGGGAACACCGGCCCGCGGACGCCGGGCGACATCGGCTTCTCCGTCATGCGCGGCGGCGACATCATCGGCGAGCACTCGGTGACCTTCGCCGCCGACGATGAGATTCTGACTATCAGCCACTCGGCCCGCGACCGGGGCCTGTTCGCCCGGGGCGCGGTCGAGGCCGCCCGCTGGGTCGCGGGCAAGCCCCCGGGGCGCTACGACATGCAGGACGTGCTCGGCCTCAAATAGGAGACGCGACCATGGCCGACCTCCTGGACCGCGACGCTACCGGCCAGCTCGCCGCCCTGACGGCCAAGGACGTCTCAGCCGTCGAGCTCCTGAGACTCTCCCTCGACCGTCACGAGCAGACCCACGCGACCCTGAACGCCGTGATCGCCGCCGATCCGGAGCGCGCCCTGGACATGGCCAAAGCCGTGGACGACCTGCGCCTGCGCGGCGAGACCCTGGGCCCGCTGGCCGGCCTGCCGATGACCATCAAGGACACCCTGGACGTGATCGGCCTGCCGGCCTCCTCGGGACTGGAGGCCCTGCGCCGACGCAAGCCCGACGACGCGACAGCCGTCGCCCACGCCCGGCACGCGGGCGCGGTGATCTGGGGCAAGACCAACGTGCCGGTGATGGCGGGGGACTGGCAGGCCTTCAACGCCCTCTACGGGACCTCGAACAACCCGTGGGATCCCACCCGGACCACGGGCGGCTCCTCCGGCGGGGCCGCCGCCGCCCTGGCCGTCGGCGTCACGGCCCTGGAGATCGGGTCGGACATCGGCGGGTCCCTGCGGGTCCCGGCCAGTTTCTGCGGGGTGTACTCGCACAAGCCCACCTGGGGGATGGTCTCGCAGCGCGGTCATGTGCCGCCCGCCCCCGGCGCACATGGCGAGCGCGACCTCAATGTGGTCGGGCCCATGGCCCGGTCGGCGCGGGACCTGCGCCTGCTGCTCTCGGTGATCGAGACCGGGCCGATCGCGCCCCGGGCCGATCCCGCCGACCTCGCCGTCCTGCGGGTCGGCCTGTGGCTGGACGAGCCGGGCTTTCCCCTGGACCCCGAGGTCCGCGCGGTGGTCGCGGCCTTCGCGGGCGAACTCGCCAGCCTCGGCGCCCAGGTCCAGCCGATCTCCAGCCCCGTGCCCGCCGACCAGCTGATGGACGCCTACCAGGTCCTGCTCGGCGCGATCCTGGGGACCGACATGCCGCCGAAGCTGCAGCGCCGGATGCGGCTGATGCGGGGGCCGGCCGGCCTGGCCTTGAAGCTGGGCGCCGGCCCGCAGTCGTGGGCCGGATTGACCCGTTCCTACGCCGCCACCCACGCCGAGTGGATCGCCGCCGACGAGGTTCGCGCCCGCCTTGGCCACACCATGAGCGATGTGTTCCGGCGCTTCGACGTGATCCTGGCCCCGGTGACGCCGGTCACGGCCTTCCCGCACGACCACCGCCCGTTCCAGGCCCGGCGGCTACGGCGCTCCGACGGCGGCCAGATCCCCTATACGTCGATGCTGAACTGGATCGCGCTGGCCACCGCCTGCCACCTCCCCGCCACCACCGTGCCGGCCGGGCTCTCGATCTCGGGCCTTCCCGTGGGGGTTCAGATCATCGGGCCGCGCGGCGCCGACTCCCGCACCCTGGCGGTCGCCCAGGCGATCGACGAAAGCCTGCGGGGCTTTATCGCCCCGCCGTCGGCCTAGATCGCCGAAGCCACCTCACGCAGGTGGGCGCGCTCGTTCAGGCTGACCACGGCGCGCTGGCCGCCGCGGGCGCACATGAAGCGGTGTACGCTGGTGTAGCCCGGCTCGAAGAACAGCCGCGGCTCCATGCGCAGGATGTGGGCGGTCCAGACATTGATCACCCCGCCGTGGCAGAAGACCGCGACGCGCTGGCCCGGATGGGCGGCGATCACCTCTTCCAGGGCCGAGACGACCGCGGCCTGGAAAGCGGCGACGTCGATGTCGTGGCCGCCCTCGGCCAGGGCCCTCCAGGCGGCGTAGTCCTCGCGCTTCAGCACCTCCATGGGCACATAGGCGCCGGAGTCGCGGTCGAACTCCGCCACGCCCTCGTGCAGGCGCAGGGCGTGGCCGCCGAGCGCCACGAAGGGCTCGGCGGTCTGGACCGCGCGCCGCATGGGGCTGGACCAAGCCGCGTCGACCCCGTCGTCGGCCAGCCAGCGCGCCACGCGCCGGGCCTGGTCGTGGCCCTCGTCGGAAAGCTCGGGGTCGGCATGGGTGTCGCTGCGCACGGGCAGGCCGTGGCGGATGAGGATCAGCTCCACCCTAGCGGCCGCCCGTCGAGCCGAAGCCGCCGGCGCCGCGCACCGTGTCGTCCAGGCTCTCCACCTCGGCCAGGACCGATTGGGTCACCGGGGCGATGATCATCTGGGCGATGCGGTCGCCGCGGCGGATCGTGAAGTCCTCGGCCCCAAGATTGATCAGGATCACCTTCACCTCGCCGCGATAGTCGGCGTCGACCGTGCCCGGCGTATTGAGGCAGGTGACGCCCGACTTCAGCGCCAGGCCCGAGCGCGGCCGAACCTGGCCCTCGAAGCCCGGGGGGATGGCGAAGGCCAGGCCGGTCGGCACGGCCGCCCGCGCCATCGGCTGCAGGACGATCGGCTCACCTTCGGACACGGCGGCGCGCAGGTCCATGCCGGCGGCGTCCACGGTCTCGTAGGCCGGCAGCGGCAGGTCGGAATTGTGCGGCAGGCGTTTGACGGGAACGGTCGGCTTCACTTGAGCTCCTCGGCCATGCGGGCGGCGAGCTTGCGCGCCACCTCGGTCTTAGCAGTCCGCTCCCATCGCTCGATTCCCTGGGCCGTGACGATAGACACCGTGTTGTCATCCCCACCCATCACGCCCTCGACGCTGACGTCGTTGGCCACGATCCAGTCGCAGCCCTTCCGGGCGAGCTTGGCCTTGGCGTAGGCCTCCACGTCGTGGGTCTCGGCGGCGAAGCCGACCACCAGCTTGGGGCGCAGGGCGGAGGCCGAGAGCGTGGCCAGGATGTCGGGGTTCTCGACCAGGGCGATGGACGGCGGGCCGCTTCCGTCCTTCTTCATCTTGGTCCCCGCCTCGTCGGCCGGCCGCCAGTCGGCCACGGCGGCGACGCAGACGGCGATGTCGGCCGGCAGGGCGCCCTCGCAGGCCGCCAGCATCTGGCGCGCGGTCTCGACATCCACCCGTTTCACCCCAACCGGGGTCGCGACATTGACCGGGCCTGCGACCAGGGTCACCTCGGCGCCGAGATCGGCCAGGGCCCTGGCGATAGCGAAACCCTGCTTGCCGCTGGATCGGTTGGTGAGCAGGCGCACGGGGTCCAGGGGCTCGGCGGTGGGGCCGGCGGTGACGATGGCGCGCTTGCCGGCGAGGGGCCGGGCCACGGGGCCGCGCAGGGCCTCGACGATCGCGTCGAAGATGGCGGCGGGCTCGGCCATGCGGCCGAAGCCGAACTCGCCGCAGGCCATGGCCCCCTCGTCGGGGCCGACAAACAGCACGCCGTCGGCCTTCAGGGTCGCGAGATTGCGGCGGGTGGCTGGGTGTTCCCACATGCGCACGTTCATGGCCGGGGCCATCAGGACGGGCTTGTCGGTGGCCAGCAGGGTGGTCGAGGCCAGGTCCCCGGCCAGGCCGTGGGCCGCCTTGGCCATCAGGTCGGCGGTGGCCGGCGCCACGACCACCAGGTCGGCCGAGCGCGACAGCTCGATATGGCCCATCTCGGCCTCGTCGGTCAGCGAGAAGAGCTGTGAATAGACCTTGTCCTCGGCCAGGGCCGCCAGCGACAGGGGGGTGACGAACTCGGCCCCCGCCTGAGTGAGGATGGGCCGCACCCCGATCCCGGCCTTGCGCAGCAGGCGGGTGAGTTCGAGCGTCTTATAGGCGGCGATCCCGCCCCCGACGATCAGCAGAATCCGTTGGTCCGACAAGGTTTGACGCCCCTACTGGAAGGTCCTCGGTCATAGGGCAAACACGGGCGCTGGACAAACCAGCGTTTATGTTCTTAATTTGTTCCGCAGCTTAACCGTGTATCTGGAGGGACGGGAATGGCGGGTTACAAGATTGCGTTGAGCGCGGGCCTGGCGCTGGTGTTGCTGGCCGCCTGCGAACGGCCTTCGGCCGTGGCCAAGAAGGACGACGTCTCCCCGGCGGCGACCGCGTCGCGGGACGAGGGATCGGACACCCGGACCGCGCAGGCCGAACGGCGCGACGAGCCGGTGCGCGAGATCGACGGCAAGCCGATCTGGTCGGCCAGCCGCCGGGGCAGCGCCGAGGAGAACGCCCAGCGCAGCTTCGAGCGCAACGGCGAGGCCTTCGGCGCCAGGAACCTGGACGACTTCGTCCGCAAGGCCCACGCCTTCGTCGAGGATCCGCCTGCCGGGACGGAGCGCCTGACGCGCACCAACGGCGACGTCATGCTCTACGACCCGAAGGGCAACGTCTTCGCCGTGGTCACCAAGGCCGGCGCGCCCAGGACCATGTTCAAGCCCGACGAGGGGGCGGCCTACTGGGACGAGCAGAAATCCCGCGAGGGCAAGCGACGGACGGCGAGGTCGGATCGTCGCGACAGCGGCGACAGCTGATGGCCAGGCACCTCATCGCCCACGCCGATCTCGACTGGAGCCGGGCCTTCCGGGGCCGCCATCCGTTCAACCCGGCCTCCGAGATGAGCATGATCCGGGTGGGAGACCTCAGCGGCCTCACCCGGCTCGGCGCCAACATCATCCGCATCCCGCCGGGCAAGGAGAGCTTCATTCCCCACGCCCACTCGGTGGAAGAAGAGATGGTGCTGGTGATCTGCGGAACCGGCCAGGTGGTGCTGGACGGGGCGGCCCAGGCGATCGCGCCCGGCGACTTCATCGGCTTCCCGACCGACGGCGTGGTCCATCACCTGGTCAACACCGGCGAGGTCGACCTCGTCTATCTGACGGTCGGCGAACGCAGCAAGGTCGAGGTCGCCGACATGCCGACCATCGGCAAGACCACCATCTTCCGCAACAACCGCATGGCCCTGTTCGGCCCTGACGGGGTGGAGGAGCTGTCGGCGGAGGAATGGTTCGCGCGGATGCGGATCGACGACTGACGGGTCTGGCTGCGCCTAGAACAGCCAGGCCGCGACCAGGAACACTAGCCCCGACACCGCCGCGCCGACGGCGAACCAGAGGAGGGGGGCGCCGCCGCGGTCCTCGACCACGGCGACGGCCGTGGCCTGGGGTGGGGCCTCGATCAGGCGGGCGAGATTGCGCAGGGCGCTGACCGCCTCTTCGGCGTAGCGTTTCGCGCGGGCGGCCGGCGAGAGCTCGCGCAGCATCCAGCGGCGGACCACCGGATCGGCGGCCGCCCAGATGTCGTGTTCCGGATCGATCCGGCGGGCCACGCCCTCCACGGTCATCATGGTCTTCTGCAGCAGCACGAGCTGTGGCTGCAGGCGCATGTCGAACAGGGCGGTGATCTCGAAGAGCTGGGTCAGGACCCGGCTCATGGAGACATCGCTGGCGCTGCGGCCGAACACCGGCTCGCCCACCGCCCGCAGGGCCTGGGCGAAGGCCGCCACCGAGTGACCGCGCGGCACGTAGCCGGCGTCGAAATGGGTCTGGGCGACCTTGTCGTAGTCGCGCTGCAGGAAGCCCCAGAGGATCTCGGCGAGATAGCGCCGCTCGGCGGCGTCGAGGCGCCCGATGATCCCGAAATCCACCGCTGTCAGCTGCGCCGGCGCGGCGACGAACAGGTTCCCCTCGTGCAGGTCGGCGTGGAACACGCCGTGGTCCAGGGCCTGGGCCAGGAAGGCGCGGATCAGCTTGTCGGCCAGGGCGCGGCGATCCAGGCCCTCCAACTCCAGGGCGGCGGGATCGGAAAGCGCGGTCCCCGGGGCCCATTCCTGGGTCAGGACCCGCTTGCCCACGCCCTCCCACACCACCTTCGGCGCGGACATGTAGCCGTCCTTGGCCATGACCTGGGCCAACTCGTCGCCGCCGGCCGCCTCCAGGCGCAGGTCGAGCTCCAGTTCCGTGGCGCGGATCACCGTGGCGGCGAGCGCCCTGGGCTCCAGCCGCCGCGCGGGCGCCGACCAGCGCTCCACCAGGCGCGCGGCCAGGGTCAGGACCTCGGCGTCGTCCGCCACCCGGCGGCCGATCCCGGGGCGCAGCACCTTGACCGCCACGCGCCGCCCATCGAGGAGGGTCGCCTCATGCGCCTGGGCCAGCGAGGCGGCGGCCACCGGCTCGCCAAAGGCCGAGAACAGGCTCGCCACCGGACGGCCCAGGGTCAGCTCGACCTCGCGGCGGGCGGTCTCGGTGGGAAAGGGCTCCAAGGCGTCCTTCAGCCGCGACAGGTCCTGGGCGAATTCGATCCCGAAGATGTCGGCGCGGGTGGAGAGCAGCTGACCGAGCTTGATCGCCACCGGCCCCAGGTGCTCGAGCGTGCGCGCGAGCCGCTCGCCCGGCCGGCCCTCGCGCGCCTGGCGCCCGGCCAGCAGGCGCAGCGCCTTGCCCAGGGTCCGCGCGGCGGGCGGATAGAGGGCGTCCAGTTCGCGCGGCAGCAGGGCGTCGTTGCGCGCCAGCCTCCAGCCCGCGGCCGTGAGCCGCCCGAACGCCGCCAACCCGCCCACCGGCTAGATCGCCCATCCGTGGTGCAGGGCGGCGACCCCGCCGGTGAAGTTGGTGTAGCCCGCGCGGCTGAAGCCGGCCTTTTCGATCAGGCCCATGAAGGCCTTCTGGTCGGGGAACCGCCGGATGCTCTCCACCAGGTACTGGTAGCTGTCGCGATCGCCCGCGACCCATTCCCCGATCCGCGGGATCACCTTGAAGGAATAGGCGTCATAGGCCTTGCGCAGGGCCTCCGTGGCCGGCCGTGAGAACTCCAGGCACAGGAACCGCCCGCCCGGCTTCAGCACGCGCCGCGCCTCCGCCAGGGCCGCGGAGATATCGGTGACGTTGCGGATGCCGAAGGAGATCACATAGGCGTTGGCGCTGGCGTCGGGCAGGGGCAGACGTTGGGCGTCGCCCACGGCCCAGACGATCTCCGGCTCCCCGCCCCGCTCGCGGCCGGCGGCGATCATCTCGGCGTTGTAGTCGACCACGATCACCGAGGCGTCGGGGCCGCCCCGGCGTTCCTGCGCGCGGCGCGCCATCCTGGCGAACCGCCGCGCCATGTCGCCGGTGCCGCCGGCGCAGTCGACGATGGTCTCGCCCGGCTGGGGGTTCAGGCGCGCGGCGGCGGCGTCCTTCCACAGCCGATGGACGCCGCCGCTCATCAGGTCGTTCATCAGGTCGTAGCGGCTGGCGACACGGTCGAAGACGCCGCGCACCAGGCGAGGCTTCTCGGCGGGATCGACGTCGCGGAATCCGAAGGTGGCGGCGGGTCCGGTCATGGACGCGTCTTAGCCTTGTCGCGCGCGCGACGCCATGCCACTCCACGTTTCATGCCGGAACTTCCCGAGGTCGAGACCGTCCGCCGCGGCTTGCAGCCGGTGCTGGAGGGCGCCCGCCTGGCCCGGGTGGAGGCTCGCCGGGCCGATCTGCGGTTCCCGTTTCCCGACGGCTTCGTCCAGCGGCTGACCGGGGCGACCATCCAGCGCCTCGACCGCCGCGCCAAGTATCTGATGGCGGAGCTGGACCGCGGCGAGACCCTGGTGATGCACCTGGGCATGAGCGGCCGCTTTGAGATCGCCCGCCCCGAGGGCGCCGTGCGGCCCGGCGAGTTCCACTACGCCGCCGACCCGGACCCCAAGCACGCCCATGTCGTGTTCGAGACGGAGGCCGGTGAACGGGTCACCTATTACGACCCACGGCGTTTCGGCTACATGGCCCTGCTCGACACCGCCGCGCGCGACCAGCACCCGTGGTTCGCCGGCCTCGGCCCCGAACCCCTGTCGCCCGCCTTCAACGCCGAACGGCTGGCGGGCGCCTTCGCGGGCCGCAAGCAGGGACCAAAGACCCTGCTACTGGACCAGAGGATCGTGGCGGGCCTAGGCAATATCTATGTCTGCGAGGCGCTCAACCGGGCGCGGATCTCGCCGTTCAAGCCGGCCGGCGCGATCAAGCCGGCCAGACTCGGCCCGCTGGTGGAGATCATCCGCGAGGTCCTGGGCGAGGCCATCGCCGCCGGCGGCTCCACCCTGCGCGACTACGCCGCCGCCGACGGGGCGTTGGGCTATTTCCAGCATCGCTTCCGCGCCTATGGCCGCGAAGGCCAGCCCTGCCTCAACGAGGCCTGCAAGGGCGTCATCGCCCGGGAGGTCCAGGCCGGGCGATCCACCTTCTTCTGCCCCGCTTGCCAAAAGTGATCCGGATGCTCGTCTCAAAGGGTCTTTTCGCCGGCCTCCTGGCCCTCGTCCTGGCCGCCTGCGGGCCGGCCCAGGCCAAGCCGCCCTTCTGGGTCGTGCGCGACGCCGATTCCGAGGTGCTGCTGTTCGGCTCGGTCCATGTGCTGCGCCCCGGCCTCAACTGGCGGCCGGCCGAGCTGGACGCGGCCCTGACCAAGGCCGACGACCTGTGGTTCGAACTGCCGATCGACTCGGTGTCCGAGGCGCGCGTCGCCCAGCTCGCCGCCACCCAGGGCCTGTTGCCGCAAGGCCAGAGCCTCACCGCCCTGCTGTCGCCCGACGGCGCCAGGCGGCTGGCCAAGGCCTCGGAGAGCCTGGGCGTCGGGCTGGCTGTGATCGATCGCCTGGAGCCCTGGTTCGCCGAGGTGCTGCTGGCCGGAGCCCATTTCCGCAGGACCGGCGCCGACACCTCCGCCGGGGTGGAGAAGATCCTCTCGGCCTCGGCCCCCGCCTCGGCCCAGCGCAAGGCCTTCGAGACCCCCGACGAGCAGGTCGCCATCTTCGATTCCGCTCCGCTCAAGGAGCAGGCCGCGTCCCTGGAGCGCAGCCTGATCGAACTGGAGACCGATCCCGACGCCTATGAGGCCTTGGTGGCCGACTGGATGGTGGGTGACGTCGCCGCCATCGACGAACAGGCCCTGGGGCCCCTGCGCGAGGCCGCGCCCGGCCTCTATGCGCGGCTGGTGACCCAGCGCAATGAGCGCTGGCTGAGCGTCCTTCGCGCCCGCCTGGCGGGAACGGGCCGCACCGTGGTCGTGGTGGGCGTCGGCCACCTGGTGGGCGACGACGGCCTGCCCGCTCGGCTGCGAGCGCTTGGCTATTCGGTCGAGGGGCCTTAGAGGCCAGTCGCAAGGACAAACCCGCGAGGCCGGCATGAGCTACGAAACCCTTATCGTCGAGGCGCACGACGCCGTCACCCTGATCAAGCTGAACCGGCCGGAGGCGCTCAATGCGCTGAACAGCACCCTGCTGGCCGAGCTCTGCTCGGCGCTGGACGCGGCGGAGGCCGATGACGGCGTCCGCTGCCTGGTGCTGACTGGCTCGGAGCGGGCCTTCGCGGCCGGCGCCGACATCAAGGAGATGTCCGACAAGTCCTACGCCGAGATGTTCAAGCAGGACTTCTTCGGGGCCAGCGCCCGGCGCATCGAGCAGTTCCGCAAGCCGATCATCGCCGCGGTTGCGGGCTACGCGCTGGGCGGCGGCTGCGAGCTGGCCATGCTCTGCGACTTCATCATCGCCGCGGAGAACGCCAAGTTCGGCCAGCCGGAGATCAATCTGGGGGTCGCGCCCGGCATCGGCGGCACCCAGCGCCTGACCCGCTTCGTGGGCAAGTCCAAGGCCATGGACATGATCCTGACCGCCCGGATGATGGACGCCGCCGAGGCCGAGCGCGCCGGCCTGGTCAGCCGCGTGGTCCCCGTCGACAAGCTGCTGGAGGAGGCCCTGGCCGCCGCCGCCAAGATCGCCGGCCAATCGCCCCTGGCGGTGATGATGAACAAGGAGCTGGTCGAAGCCGCCTACGAGACCACCCTCTCGGCCGGCGTCTCCCTGGAGCGGCGCCTGTTCCACTCCCTGTTCGCCTTCGACGACCAGAAGGAGGGCATGGCCGCCTTCGTCGAGAAGCGGAAGCCCGACTTCAAGGGCAAGTAGCGCCGTGCGGCTGATCGCCTTCGGGGACTCGATGGTCGCCGGCGCCGGGGATCCCGACCATCTGGGCTGGATCGGTCGGACCCTGGCCGGCCGACGCGCGGTGACGATCTATAACCTCGGCGTCCGTCGCGAGACCTCGGGCGACATCGCCGCGCGGTGGCGCGCGGAAGCCCTGCCCCGGATGGTCGATTACGAACCGATGCGGATGGTCTTCTCGTTCGGCGTCAATGACTGCCATCTCGAGGAGGGCCGACCGCGGCTGTCCCAGGCCGAAAGCCTGAAAAACGCACAGGCCATCCTGACCGGCGGGGCCGAGCTCTGCCCCGTCCTGCTCGTGGGTCCGCCCCCCGTCGTCGACCCCGGCGTTTGCGCTCGGCTGGAAGGCCTGAACGAGACGCTGAAGGCGCTGGCCGCGAGACTGCGGGTCCCCTTCATCGATGTATTGCAGCCGCTGATGGCCGACGGCCTGTGGCAGGCCGAGGCTCTTGCCTGGGACGGCGCCCACCCGGGCGCGGGCGGCTATCAGCGCATGGCCGACCTGATCTCAGTCCATCCTGCCTGGATCGCCTTCACCCTGGCCGATTAAACCCGCCCGCGCGGATTGACCCCAGGCCCGCCGTCCCGTATATCCGCGCCTCCAATTTCCCCGCCCGGGTTCGACGTTCGGGCGCGATACGTATTGAGAGCTGACACATGGCCAACACGCCCGGGTCCAAGAAAGCGGTCCGCAAGATCGAGCGCCGCACGGAAGTGAACAAGGCGCGCCGCTCGCGCGTGCGCACCTACCTGCGCAAGTTCGAGGAAGCGGTCACCGCCGGTGACGCGGGCGCCGCCAAGGACGCCTTCATCGAGGCTCAGTCCGAGCTGATGCGCGCCGTCTCCAAGGGCGTCGTCCACAAGAACACCGGCTCGCGGAAAGTCTCCCGCCTGGCCGCCCAGCTCAAGAAGCTGGCCGCCGCCTGAGGTTGCGGCTCCGGCCGACAAGCTTGGCCGGCATCTTTCTGATCTAACTGGTCTTTTTGACGCACCCGCGGGTTGATCGATCCGCGGGCGTTTCTTTGTGCGCTGCACCTAGTCGTGCTGCGACTGCGGCGAATCTTCTCAGTCAACGGAGCGTCGAAATTGAGATTCCCTTGCCGCGCGAGGGCTGGATTTGAGTCAACGAAAATATCGATATGAGTCGCGAAGAATCACCGTTGACCCCCTAACCGCCCCGACTAGGGTGGCAAGTCTTAAGACGTCCTTCCATCTGATCTCGGATGAAAAAAGACGGCGGCGAGG
>NZ_JAUYNW010000007.1 GCF_030698145.1 Phenylobacterium sp.
GGGACCATCGTCCCGGCGCAACTCAGGCCCGGGAAAGAACCGCTCACACATGGACGCTCCTAGTCGCGACCGAACCCTGATCGGCGGCGCCGATCTTGATCTTGAAGCCGTGAAGCGCCCGACGCGCGAAGAGGCTATGGACGCCGTTCGCACGCTGATCGCGTGGGCCGGCGACGATCCCCGCCGCGAAGGCGTGATCGACACGCCCAAGCGGGTGGTCGACGCCTCTGGCGAATGGGTCGAGGGCTACAACCTCGACCCCGCCAAGGAGCTCTCGCGCACCTTCGAGGACGTGCAGGGCTATGACGACATCGTCATGCTGCGCGAGATCGAGGTGGAGAGCCACTGCGAACACCACATGGCCCCGTTCCTGGGCAAGGCCTACGTGGCCTACATGCCGACCAACCGGGTGGTGGGCATCTCCAAGCTGGCCAAGGTGGTCGAGATCTTCGCCCGCCGTCTCCAGACCCAGGAGACCATGACCCAGCAGATCGCCGACGCCATCACCGACAGCCTGCGCCCCGCCGGCGTCGCCGTGCTGATCGACGCGGCGCACCAGTGCATGACCACCCGCGGCGTCCACCACCGCCACGTGACCACGATCACCACCCAGTTCACCGGGGTGTTCAAGACCGACGCCACCCTGCGTCAGCGCTTCCTGGACTTCGTGAACCGCTAGACCTTCTTCGGAAGGCCCGACAGAAGCAGGTTGGCCGTGGCCTCGGGCGAGCCCTCGCCCGTGAGCGCCACGGCCACATAGGCCTGCTTCTCCAGCGAATAGGCGACCACCGCCTTGGCGCCCGGCAGTCCTCCAGAGTGGCCCAGCCAGGTGTCCGTGGCGCGCGGGTCGGCGGCCGCCAGGTCGCTGACCATCACGCCCAGCCCGTAAAAGCCGGGCCCGACGCCCGTCATGGGATACAATCGCAGGAACCTCCGTCGGGTCTGCTCGGCGCCGTGCAGGCGATTGGACATCAGCGCACGCCAGAACCTCACCACGTCTCCGGCCGACGCCGCCACGCCTGCCGCGGCGAAGGGCGTGGTCACGTCGTCGTCGGTCCCGCCCGCCACGCCCGGCGGCGCCAGGGGCGCCATGCCGGCCAGGACCTGGCGCGGCGCCAGGATGTCGGTCTCGCGCAGATCCAGGCGCTCGACGATGCGGCCGCGCAGGGCCTCGTGGTAGGGCCTGGCGTCCACCGCCTCGATGATGCGGCCGAGGTGGACGTAGCCCGTATTGCTGTAGCTCCAGGCCAGACCGGGGCAGAAGACCGCGGGCTGGGCGTTGGCCGCCGCCAGCAGTTGCTCGGGCGGCTTGTAGCCCGGCGCCGCGCGCAGGGCCGGGTCGTTCTGGAAGCTGTAGAGCCCGCCGGTATGGCAAAGCAGGTCCTCGACCGTGATCCAGGCGGCGTTGGGCGCTTCCGGCGCCCAGCGGTCCAGGGTGGCCTCGAGGCTGAGCTTGCCCTCCTCCGCCATTTGCAGGATCGCGGTCGCGGCATAGGCCTTGCCGACGCTGGCCCAGAAGAAGCGGCTGGGCAGGGCATGGCCCTCCGTGGCGACGCGGGTCTGGGTCCAGATCGCGCCGTCGGCGGTGGCCAGGGCCGCGGTCAGGGCCTGGGTCTGCATATGGCCCGCGGCCTGGGCGAAACGCGCCTCCAACCCGTCGCTGGTGACAGGCGCCAGGCGTGAGCTTCCCGCCTTGGCCGCGGCGTCCAGCTGCCAGGCGCCGAGCTGGGCGCGGAGCGGCGGCCCGGCATAGGCCACGCGGCTCACGCAGGCCTTGGGCGCCTTCGGGCGCTTGGGCGCGGCCGACAGTCCGCTGGGAACAGCCATGGCCGCGGCGGCGGCGAGCAGGGTTCGGCGGCTGGCGGTCATGGTCAGGCTTCCTGCGGCGGCGATCCCCTCTTCGGGCGCAACCGGGGCGATAGAATGGCGGTTCAGCCCGTCGGCTCGGCCTGGCGCGCCCGGGCCTTGGCCGGCGCCGCGTCCCGCGCCGGCGCCCGCTCCGGACGATGAACCACGGTGACCAGGACGAAGCTCAGCATCATCAGCAGGTACCACGATCCCAGCTTGCCGAGGGGCACCAGGCTCCAGCCGTCCCGCTGGCTCGGATAGATCCAGGCCGAGGTGAAGGTGCCGACGTTCTCGGCCACCCAGATGAACAGGGACACCAGGCCGAAGCCCAGCAGCATGGGCATCCGCCTCACCTTCAGGTCGGGGGTGAACTGGAACAAGGCCCGGCCGAACAACACCGCCGAGAGGGCGAACAGGCCCCAGCGGATATCGGGCAGATAGTGGTGGGTGAAGAAGTTGAGATAGGCGAGGACCGCCAGCACCCACGGCCCCCAGAGCGGCGGATAGCTCTCGAAGCGGATCTCGAACAGGCGGATGGCGCGCGCCATATAGGAGCCGACGCAGGCGTACATGAAGCCCGAGAACAGCGGCACGCCGCCAATCCGCAGGAGGTTGGATTCCGGATAGATCCAGGACCCGTGAGCGGTTTTGAACAGTTCCATGCCGGTCCCGACCACGTGGAAGATCAGGATCACCACCGCTTCCTCGGGCCGCTCCAGGCGCGTGGCCAGCAGCAGGCCCTGGATCACCACCGCGGCGACCACCAGGAAGTCGTAGCGCGCGAGCGGCGCATCATCGGGCCAGAAGAAGCCGGTGAGCAGCAGCAGGGCCAGCATCGCCCCGCCGAACAGGCAGGCCCAGGCCTGCTTCAGGCCGAACAGCAGGAACTCGTAGGCCCAGCCATGCCATCGGCCGCGCTGCGCCCACGGCCGGGCGTAGGCGTCGAAGGCCGCGACCCTGGCCTTGATCCGATCCTTGAGACTCATGGCGCCACGCTAGCGCGAAGCCTCGGAACGGCGCCATATGCCGCCATGACCAGACCCCTCTTCCCCACCGCCTCCACCACCGACATCCTCGAAAAGGGCGACGTCCTCGCGCCCCGGTTCGACGCCAACGGCCTGATCGCCGCCATCGCCACCCACGCCGAGACCGGCGAGGTCTTGATGTTCGCCTGGATGAACGACGTGGCCCTGGAGCGGACGCTCGCCACCGGCGAGGCCCACTATTTCAGCCGCTCGCGCAACGAGCTCTGGCACAAGGGCGCCACCAGCGGGCAGATCCAGCTGGTCGAGGAGGTCCGCATCGATTGCGACCAAGACTGCGTCTGGCTCAAGGTCTTCCCCGAGGGGGACGGCGGCGCCTGCCACACCGGCGCGCGCTCGTGCTTCTATCGGGTGGTCGAGAACGGCAAGCTGAAGGTGCGCGAATGAGCGTCGCCGAGGCCCTGATCGCCTTCACCCTCGCCGCCGGCCTGCTGACCCTGACGCCAGGTCTCGACACTGCGCTCATCCTGCGCACGGCGGCGGTGGAAGGACCCAAGCGCGCCGTCCTGGCGATGGTGGGCATACTGGCGGGCTGCTTCGTCTGGGGCGGCCTGGTGGCCTTCGGTCTCGGCGCCGTGCTCGCGGCCTCCGCGCTCGCGTTCGCCGTCCTCAAGTGGATCGGAGCGGCCTATCTGCTCTGGCTCGGGATCGGGCTGGTCCTCAGGCCTCGAGACCGCTTCGAGGTGGGGACCGCCGCGGCCTTTTCGGGAGACGACGCCACCTGGATGCGGCGGGGCTTCCTGTCGAACCTGCTCAATCCGAAGATGGGTGTCTTCTATGTTTCGTTCCTGCCCCAGTTCCTGCCGCAGGCGGTCCCCGCCGCGCCTTTCATGCTGCTGCTGACCGCGATCCACGTGCTGCTCGGCGTGATCTGGCTTGGACTGCTGATCGCCGCCACTCAGCCCATCGCCAAGCTCCTGAGGCGGGCCGCCGTCGTGCGCTGGCTGGACCGGGTGACCGGCGGCGTGTTCATCGCCTTCGGCCTGCGTCTGGCCCTGGACCGGCGCTAACCCTCGATCAGCGCCGAGACCCCGCCCGCCTCAGGCTTCACCCGGAAGGTCTTCAGCACCTTGGTCTCGTAGGTTTTGGCCAGGATCGTCGAGACGACCACCATCTCGGCCTTGGCCTCCTCGCGGCTCAGGGTCAGCAGGACGAACCCCTTGGCGGCCTGGTCGTTGAACACGACCTCCGGATTGGCCGAGGCGAACACCTCGCCCACGGAGAAGGTCTTGATCGCATCGCCGCCCCCAGGGCTGGTGACCCCGGTGGTCCCGAACTCCACGGCCCGCAGCGCGCCGCCGTCGTCGCGCAGCTCGTTGGCCCAGAACGAGTGGCTGTCGCCCGACACCACGATGGGACGGGCGCCGGCCGCCTTGACCAGGCCATACAGGCGCTCGCGGGCGGCGGGGTAGCCATCCCACATGTCCAGGCCGTAGGGGAGGCCGAGCCCGGCCAGGCGCTCCAGCCGCTCCAGCCGCGTGCGGCCGTTCTTGGTCTCCTTGGCCATCACCTCGGCCAGCTTGGCCTCGCCCAGCTCCTTCTTGAGGCTGGGCGCCATCAGCCGGCCCATCACCACCTCGTTGCCGAGGATCTGCCAGGTCCGGCCGGCCTTCACCGACGCCTTCAGGCCCGCGCCCAGCCAGGCCTCCTGGGCTGGGCTCATCATCATCCGGGACGGATCTGCGAGCTTCGCCTTGAAGGCGGCGACCTCGGCGGGGCCGCCCGGCTCGGGGAGGTCGCGGTCATAGTTCAGCTGCTTGACCCGCGCCGTGATGCGCGTCTCCAGCATGAACAGGCTGGCCAGGTCGCCGAACTGGAAGCTGCGATGGATCGCCGGGCCGCCGTCGGCCGGCTCGCGGATCGGCATCCACTCGTAGTAGGCCTTCACCGCGCGGGCCTTGCGCTCGACCCAGTCGCCCTCGATCTCGGGGGTATGGTTCTGGGCGCCGTCGGAGAAACTGTCGTTCGCCGTCTCGTGGTCGTCCCAGACCACGATCCAGGGCGCGCGGGCGTGGGCCGCCTGCGACTGCGGATCGGATTTGTACTGGGCGTGGCGGCGGCGATAGTCGGCCAGGCTGAGGATCTCGTGCGGCGGATCGTGCGGTCGCTCGCCGGCCACGGCGGAGTTCATCCCGTAGGAATCGGGCCCGCCATACTCGTAGATGTAGTCGCCCAGATGCAGCACCGCGTCGACGCGGGGCAGGTTGGCGATCGCCTCATAGGCGTTGAAGTAGCCGTTCGGGTAGAGCGTGCAGGAGGCGACGGCCAGGACCACGTCCTTGGTCGGGCCGCTGGGCAGGGTCCGGGTGCGGCCCCTGGACGAGGTCACGCCGTTGGCCTCGAACTCGAAGGTGTAGCTCCGTCCGGCGTCGAGGCCTGTAGCGTCGATCTTCACCGTCCAGTCGCGGCCGGGACCGGTCTTGCCCTCGCCGGACTTGGCGCCGCCCGCGCGGCGGTCCACGGGATTGAGCTTCCAGCGGTAGGCGATCTCGCCCGCGGCCGGATCGGCGGGGGTGATTCGGGTCCAGAGGATCACCCGGTCGGCCAGCGGATCGCCCGAGGCCACGCCGTGCTTGAAGGCCACCGCGCCGGAATAGGCGTCCCGCGCCACGGCCGGGGTCGCGGCCGCCCCGAGGCCCAGCAGGGCCAAGGCCCGACGTCGATCGATCCGCATCCCGTTTCCCCCTGGCGCATTAAGGCTAAGCTCTCGACCGAGCCTTAGTGGAGGAGGATGACGCCCATATGTCCAGTGAAGGCCTACATGTCCCGCGCGAGAAACTGTCTCGCCAGACGCTCAACATGCACTACGCCATCACCTCACTGATCGAGGAGCTCGAGGCCGTCGACTGGTACCGCCAGCGGGCCGACGATTGCGACGATCCCGATCTGAAGGCGATCCTGCTGCACAATGCCCGCGAGGAGATCGAGCACGCCTCGATGGCCCTGGAGTGGATTCGCCGCAACGACGGCGTGTTCGATGCCCAACTCAAGGAATACCTGTTCTCGACGGGCTCGATCGCGGCCCACGAGGAGTTGGCGAAATAGATTGATCCGGGGAACCCCAACGGCCACCCCCATGGCCTGGGCTCCCCGGATCAGCTTTCGGCGTACCGAAAGCTATCTCGGAATAGGTCGTCGGGGTCGGTCACGAGCAGTGCTCGTGCGACGGGGCATGACCTGGCCCGTCGATCCGCAAGACCCGCCGGGCCCCCCAGGACGCCGGCGTACTCGAATACCGCCCCGATCGGTGGGATCGGGACACGCGGAGGACGGCGGCTACGCCCGCGGTGGCGCTTAGACGACGCCGCCGCCTCCGGTGATGATGATCCGTCGTGGGGTACCGGATCATCGCAGAGCTGCTCTAGGCCCGAAGGCGTCACCCCGGTTTTTTGGCCGGGTCCGCAGTTCTGATTTCGGCTGAAACCGCGCCGGACGGCGCGGAAATGGCTTGCGAAACTTGGGAGGAGGCCAGGACCGGCGCCGCATTGGCGGGGGCGACGATGACGATGGTCAGGGCGCCGGCCAGACAGGCGGCGGCGAAAACCAGGGGCATGTACTTCATCGCTTGCTTCCTTCCGATCCCAGCGGTCTGCGCCGCCGTTTCGTTGAGATGATGTGTAGGTGCATGCGGCGAGATCGCGCAGGTGCAGCGGCGCGCGACGGCGTGCGCAACGGTTGCAGCCTCGAGATTCAACCGTCGCGCAACCGGCGCACAACAATCGCGCAACCGGTTGCACACTGTTGTGCAACGGTTGCACGACAGGTTGCATTTCGGCGCAGGTGTGGAATCATGGGATGTCATGCACGTCGCCACGCCCTTCTCTGAGAAACTGGATCTCGTCTTGAAGGCGCTCTCCATGAGCCGTGGGCGTCTGGCGGCTGATCTTGGAGTCGACAAGTCGCTGGTGGGCCGTTGGGCCTCCGGCGCGGTAACGCCCTCGGCGCACAATCTCGAGAACCTGACCAAGCTGGTGACCAGCAAGCGCTCGGGCTTCACCATGCTGGACTGGGACCGGGACATCGACTCGCTGGCCCGGGTGTTCGGCCTGGAGCCCGCCAATGGCCACACCCAGCAGGCCAAGGCCAACGGCCACGCGGTCGGCCTGCCGCTGCCGGGCCTGGACCTGGTGCGCATGGTCACCGAGCGCCGCGCCGGCACCTATGAGGGCTTCTGGCGCAGCACCCGACCCTCCATCGCGATGCCTGGCAAGATCTTCCATGACTACGGCATGATCCGCCGCGGCCCCGAGGGCCTGCTGGAATTCAAGATGGGCGGCTCGGGCCTGCTGTTCGACGGCTGGATGCTGCCGGTCGAGGGCCAGCTCTTCGCCATCCTGTTCGACACTGTCGGCCAGACCCCGGTGTTCCTGATCTTCAACGGCGTGTCCCTGCACAAGGCCGTGCAACTGGACGGCCTGATCCTGGCCGCGGCGCTCAACGCCGCGCGGACGCCCTCTGCCTATCCAGTGGTGCTGGAGCGGCTGGGCGACCTCAGCGGCCACCGCGAGGCCGATGACGCCGAATATGCCGAACTGCTGACCCGCGACACCGCGGCCACCGACGAGACCGCCCCGCCCGCCATGCGCGACCACCTGATCCGCGATATCGGGCCGACCCCGGCGGCGGCGGGGGTGGGTGAGATGTTCCTGCTGTCGAGCTGGGCCAACAGCCTCTCCAAGGGCCTCAGTCTGGGCGGAAACCTGCAAGGGTGATCGTCCCCGAACCTGAGGACGACGACGCGGGCCTCGACGAGGCGTTCGCGAGACTGGTGACGCTCGCCCCGGAGGAAGCCGGCGGGCGCCTCGACAAGACCCTGGCCGAAAAGCTCCCCGATCTGTCGCGCGCCCGCATCCAGGCCCTGCTCGCCCAGGGCCAGATCAGCCGCGGCGGAACGACGCTCTCCGACGCCTCGGCCAAGGCGCAACCGGGCGACTACCGCCTGATGATCCCCCCACCCCTGCCGGCCGACCCGCAGCCGGAGGCCATCCCGCTCATCGTGCTCTTCGAGGACGCCTATCTGATCGTGGTGGACAAGCCGGCCGGCATGGCCGCCCACCCGGCGCCGGGCAATGAGACCGGCACCCTGGTCAACGCCCTGCTGGCCCACTGCGGCGATAGCCTGTCGGGGATCGGCGGAGTAGCGCGGCCCGGCATCGTCCACCGCATCGACAAGGAGACTTCGGGCATTCTGGTGGCCGCCAAGAGCGACGCCGCCCACCAGGGGCTTTCGGCCCTGTTCGCCGCTCACGATATCGAGCGGGCCTATGTCGCCCTGACCCGAGGCGCCCCAAGCCCCGCCAAGGGAACCATCGAGACGCGCCTGGGCCGCTCCAGCAGCGACCGCAAGAAGATGGCCGTGCTGAAGACCGGCGGCCGCGAGGCCATCACCCACTACGCCGTCGAGCGCGCCTTCGGTCCGGAGGGCAAGCCGCTGGCCGCGCGGGTCATCTGCCGGCTGGAGACCGGCCGCACCCACCAGATCCGCGTCCACATGGCGTCCAAGGGCGCCCCCTGCCTGGGCGACCCGACCTACGGCTCGGGCCCGCCCGCCGCCGCGGTGCGCGAGGCCATCGCCGAGAGCGGCCTGAAGCGCCAGGCCCTGCACGCCGCGCTCCTGGGCTTCGTCCATCCGGTGACCGGCGAGACCTTGAGGTTCGAGAGTCCCCTGCCCCCCGACATGGCGACGCTGGAAGCACTTCTCTCAGCGCTGTGAGAAAGCTTGCGGCCCGCTCGCCTTGATGCCGCCGCCATGGGGGGCTAGAAATACCCGAGTTGAGCAGTCGGATTATTCAGGGCCGTTGGTTTCTCCCAGACCTTGGCCTTACGCCCCGAGCGACCAATACCTATCTGTGGTTTGGAGGGGCGGACGGTCTCGCGCACGCTTGCGCTGAGCGACCCGAAAGTCCGCTAATATGAGGGGATCTTCCATGGCCGCAGCCCATGCGCTTGCCGTGATGTCGCCGGAAGGCGGCCTGAGCCGGTATCTGACTGAAATACGCAAGTTTCCGATGCTCGCCAAGGACGAGGAGTTCATGCTCGCCAAGGCCTGGAAAGAGCATGAGGACTCCGAAGCCGCCCATCGGCTCGTCACCAGCCACCTGCGCCTGGTGGCCAAGATCGCCATGGGCTATCGCGGCTACGGCCTGCCGATCGGGGAAGTGATCTCCGAGGGCAATGTGGGCCTGATGCAGGCGGTGAAGAAGTTCGAGCCCGACAAGGGTTTCCGCCTGGCCACCTACGCCATGTGGTGGATCCGCGCCTCGATCCAGGAATACATCCTGCGGTCCTGGAGCCTGGTGAAGATGGGCACGACGGCGGCGCAGAAGAAGCTGTTCTTCAACCTGCGCAAGGCCAAGAGCCAGATCAGCGCCTTCCAGGAGGGCGACCTGCGGCCCGACCAGGTCAGCCAGATCGCCACCAAGCTGGGCGTCCTCGACGAGGAGGTCATCTCGATGAACCGCCGGCTGTCGGGCCCCGACGCCTCGCTGAACGCGCCCCTGCGCGTGGACGGCGAGAGCGAGTGGCAGGACTGGCTGGAGGACGAGACCGCCGTCAGCCAGGAGACCTACGTCGCCGAGAACCAGGAGCGCACCCTGCGCATGAGCCTGCTCGAGGAGGCGATGACCGAGCTCACCGACCGCGAGCGTCACATCCTGACCGAGCGGCGGCTGAAGGACAGCCCGACCACCCTCGAGGACCTGGCCTCGCAATACGGCGTCAGCCGCGAGCGGGTCCGCCAGATCGAGGTCCGGGCCTTCGAGAAGCTCCAGAAGTCGATGAAGGCCGCGGCCGAAGCCAAGAACCTCGTGGCCGCCTGATCGCAGCCGTCCGTCGAATTGAAGCCGTCGCGGAATCCCCGCGGCGGCTTCGTCGTATCCGGGCATTGACGCGAAGGTAAGCTGTGCAAGGGTTTGGCGCCGCCTGACCAATCCGTGGACGGAAGTGACCTATCGGTCGCTTCCGGTCCGATTCCGGCTGGGCTGCGCATGTTGCGCCCCGACATCCTCATCGGAACTGGACGATGGGGATAATCATGAACACGTCGAACTTCGCGCCGCGCACAACGTTGCGCGCCCTTCTGCTCGCCGGCGCCTTGGCCGCCCCTGCCTCCACCGCGCTCGCCCAGCAGGTCGAGGAGCTGGTGGTGACCGGCCGCCGGGTCTCGGAGGCCGCGGTCGCCATCGGCACCGACGAGACCACCGCCACGGTCTCCATCACCCGCGAGGCCCTGCTCTCGGCGCCGGCCGGGATCACGGGGCTGAAGATGCTGGAGAGCCTGCCAGGCTTCAACGTCCAGGCCAACGATGCGCTCGGCATGTACGAGTTCGGCAACTCGGTGACCGTGCGGGCCTTCTCCTTCACCCAGATCGGCTTCCTGCTGGACGACGTGCCCATGGGCCGGTCCGACCAGTTCGGCGGCTCGCCGATCTACCGCTACGTGGACAACGAGAACCTGCTGCGAGTCCAGGCCTCGTCCGGCGCCGGCGACGTCAGCCTGCCCAGCTACGCCTCGCTTGGGACGATCGTCGACTATTTCACCACCCCGCCGAAGGAAGAAGCCGGTGCGCGCGCCAGCTTCACCATGGGGTCCGACAGCCTGTTCCGGAACTTCCTGCGCCTTGACACCGGGGTCCACGCCGGCTGGTCGGCCTACATCGCCCGCTCCGACATCCAGTCCGACCTGTGGCGTGGGTCCGGGACCATCGACCGCGAGCACATCGAGGGAAAGGTCCGCTACCAGTTCGAGGGCGGCGCCGATGTCACCTTCCAGGCCGTCTACAATGACTATTTCGACTTCGACTCCCCGGCGATCACCAAGGCCCAGTACGTGGGAACCACGGTCGACCCCTTCGGGCGCAAGGGCCGCTTCTTCCCCTACCTGAACTATGTGCCGGTCCTGACCCCGGCGGCGGCGGGGGTCACCTACTCCAACGCCCTCTACAACCAGTATTACAAGCAGGCGATCAACTCGCGGACCGACTACCTCTACGCGCTCACCCTAAAGTCCCCGATCGGCGAGAGCGTCGATGTCTCGGCCACCGCCTATTACGAGGACAAGGAAGGCTACGGCGTCTCGCCCGAGGCCTACGCCACCTCGCTCGCCGCCCACAACGCCGAACGCCTGATCGTGCCCGGCCTGTTCGCCCCGCGCGGCCTGCAGTACGGCCTCTCCACGGTCGACGGCGACCGCAAGGGCGTCAGCGGCAAGGTCGAATGGCGGATCGCCAACCACACCGTCCAGGCCGGCGTCTGGTACGAGGAAGACTTCTACCACCGCACCCAGGCCCGCTATAACCATGCGGGCGGCAATCCCGATGGCGCCCCGCTGCTCAGCGAACCGGTCCACCGGCAGCGCGACTTCGTTTCCACGCGCGAGACGACCCAGGTCTTCGTCAAGGATGTCATCAGCCTGTTGGACGACACGCTGAAGCTAGACCTGGGCTTCAAGGCGCTCAGCATCGACTACCAGATCAGCGGCGCGCGCAATCCGGGCGACTATATAGCCGTGCGCCGCCCGACCCTGAGCGCGGAATGGGAAGACAGCTTCCTGCCGCAGGTGGGCGCGGTCTACGACATCACCGGCCGCGACCAGGTTTTCGCGTCCTACGCCGAGAACATGGCCCTGCCGCGCGGGGCCGATGACGTGTTCTCCGCCGCCAGTCCGCTGGTCCCGGCGCCGCAGGCCGAGACGGCCAAGAACTGGGAGGTCGGCCTCCGCACCAACCGCCCGACGTTCAACGCCTCGTTCGTGCTCTACAAGACCAGGTTCGCCAACCGGCTGCAGTCGTTCTCATCGGTGGTGCCAGGGTCGACCACCACCGAGACCTTCTTCCAGAACGTCGGCGAGGTGGACGCCCACGGCGCCGAGTTCTCGGGCCAGTGGAAGCCCGACCTGTTCGCCGGCAAGGTCTATTTCAACGGCAACCTGTCCTACAACATCGCCACCTTCCAGGATAACTACGCCATCGTCTCGGGCGGGGTGACCACGGTGGTGCCGATCGCCGGTAAGTCGGTCCCCGATTTCCCCGACATCGTGTTCCAGGGCGGCGTCACCTTCGAACCCACCGACTGGGCGCTGTTCAACCTGTCGGCGCGGCACATCTCCCAGCGCGACACGAACTTCATGAATACCGAGATCACCAAGGGCTACACGGTGTGGAACGCCTATATGGACATCGGTGAGCTGGGCGAGGGTCCGCTGAGCCGCCTGAAGTTCAGGCTCAACATCGATAACCTGCTGGACGAGGACTATCTCGGCACCATCAACACCACGACCACAACCACAGCCAGCTTCCGGCCAGGGCCGCCGAGGACGGTGCAGCTGACCCTGTCGGCCGAGTTCTAAGGGTCACGACCAAAACTGTTCGTCATGGCCGGCCTTGTGCCGGCCACCCATAGACTCCGTCACCCGAGTCTTGCCTGAGCCGACCGCGTGAATGGGTCCCCGGCACAAGGCCGGGGATGACGAGCAAGATGTGGATGACCTGGCGCGGCCGCGCTAGGCCGCCTGCCCGGCCTCGGTGTCTTCGCTGGGCAGCAGGGTCAGCAGGGCGGCGGCCTCGCGGGCGATCTCGGCCTGGTCCATCACGCCCCGGTCAGTGACGATGGCCAGGTAGCGCTGGAAGTCGGTGGCCATGGCCGCAAGCTTCAGGTCCTTGAGGCCGTTGGCCGCGCGATGCAGTTCGACCATCTGGGCCATCATGGCGCGCATGGCCTGGCGCGGATCGCTGGTCACGGCCGGGACCGCGGACTTGAGGATCTTCAGCGCCTGGATGATGCGCGCCTCGTCGGTGGTGGCGATGGCGTCGGAGCGGCGCTTCAAGGGGCCGGTATAGTCGCCGGAATTGAACCTGCGCCGGTCGGGGCCGATGTACTGCACCGCCTCCACCCAGTCGCGGGGCCGCAGGGTCACGGCCTCCAGGCGGCGCAGCAGGTCCTTGGCGGTGTAGGGCTTGCGCAGGAACTCGTGCACCCCGGCGTCGCGTGCGGCCATGATCCCGGAGGGCGTGGCGGTGGCGGTGATCATGATCACCGGCGCCATGCGGCAGGCGATGTCGGACTTGCGGAGCTGGCGGGCGAAGTCGACCCCGTCCACGTCCTGACCCTGCAGTTCCACGAAGATCATCTGCGGATTGACCTGGCGCGCGGCGTCCAGGCCCTTGCGGGTCGAGACGGCGTTCCAGAGCTGCACCGGGGCGATGTTGCGCATCAGTTCGGCCAGCAGCCGCGCGCTGGCCGGCGCCGGATCGACGATCAGCACCTTCTGCATCAGCGGCGCCATCCGCTGGACCAGCTTGTAGTCGTCGTTGAACACGGCGCGGCGGCTCCGAAACACTCGAGCCCAAGCCTAGGCCCATCGTCCTTAAGATCGCCTTGACGAACGGCCTCCGCCTCGCGGCCGGATCAGTCCTGGAACGGGTCGCGCACCATGATGGTGTCGTCCCGCTGCGGACTGGTCGAGACCATGGCCGCCGGCGCCCCGATCAACTCCTCGACCCGGCGGACATACTTGACCGCGTTGGCCGGCAGGTCCTTCCAGGAGGTGGCCCCGGCCGTGCTCTCGCTCCAGCCGTCCATCTCCTCGTAGATCGGCACGAGGGCCGACTGCGCCTTCAGGCCCGCGGGCAGGTAGTCGAAGGTCTTGTCGCCCAGCTTGTAGCCGACGCAGATCTTCAGCTTCGGCAGGCCGTCCAGGATGTCGAGCTTGGTCAGCGCGATGCCGTCGATGCCGTTCAGCGCCACCGACTGGCGCACCAGCACCGCGTCGAACCAGCCGCAGCGGCGCGGACGCCCGGTGACCACGCCGAACTCCTTGCCCACGGTGCCCAGGTGCTCGCCGATCTCGTCGAACAGCTCCGTCGGGAACGGACCCTCGCCCACCCGGGTGGTGTAGGCCTTGACGATGCCCAGGACATAGCCGGGACCCTTAGGCCCAAGGCCCGAGCCCGCCGCGGCCTGGCCGGCCACGGTGTTGGACGAGGTCACATAGGGATAGGTGCCGTGGTCGACGTCCAGCAGAGCCCCTTGCGCCCCCTCGAACAGCACCCGCTTGCCCGACTTCACCACCTGGTCCAGCAGACGCCAGGCCGGCTGGGCGAAGGGCAGCACCTTGGGCGCGACCTCCTCCAGCGCCGCCAACAGCTCCGCGCCGTCGTACTCCGGCAGGCCCAGGCCCCGGCGCAGCGGCGTGTGGTGCGCCAGCAGGCGGTCGATCTTGGCCTCCAGGGCGTCGCGGTCGGCCAGGTCGCCGACCCGGATGGCCCGGCGCCCGACCTTGTCCTCATAGGCCGGGCCGATGCCGCGTCCGGTGGTGCCGATCTTGTTGACCGCGGCGGCCTCGCGGGCCTGGTCGAGGTCCCGGTGAAGCGGCAGGATCAGGGCGGCGTTGTCGGCCAGGACCAGCAGGTCGGGGGTGATCTTGACCCCTTGGGCGCCCAGCTTGGCGATCTCCTCCAGCAGGTGCCAGGGATCGACCACCACGCCGTTGCCGATCACCGACAGCTTGCCCTGGACCACGCCGGAGGGAAGCAGGCTGAGCTTGTAGACCTGATTGCCCACCACCAGGGTGTGGCCGGCGTTGTGGCCCCCCTGGAAGCGCACCACCACGTCGGCGCGGTTGGACAGCCAGTCGACGAGCTTGCCCTTGCCCTCGTCGCCCCACTGGGCGCCGATCACCGTGACATTGGCCATGCAGATACGATCTCCCGGCCTGCCGAGAAAATCCAACCACGCCCTTCGACAGGCTCTCGGCGGGTGGACTGAATCGATTTTAGGAAGCGGTTGCGAGCGCCTTCAGGCGACGGGCAGCCGTTCGGCGGGTGTAGACCAGCGCGGACGGGGCGCGTCAAGCCCCCGTCCCCGCAACGCCTCAGAAGCGGCGGCTCAGGCGCAGGCCGGCCTGGTCCATGCCCTGGTTCTTGCCGCTGGCGAAGATCTGGCCGTTGGAGATGTGCACCCAGGACAGCTCCCCCGACCAGCGGTCGTTGAACCGGTAGCCCAGGGACAGCTCCGGCTGGAACAGCACCTGGGAGCCGAAGTCGATGCGGGTGTTGTAGAGGTGCAGCCGCCGCGCGATCTCCGCGGGGGTCAGCCCCGGGGCGTTGACCGGCGGCAGGTCGGTCTCCCCGTCGGTATAGGCCAGCCCAAGCCCCGGGCGGAAATACAGCTTCTCGGTGATGGCGATGGGCCAGGAGAGGCCGGCGGCCACGTAGTTCGAAGTGTTCTCGCTGTTGAGCGAAAGGAAGGCGTGGGCCTGTGGGCCGCCGATCATCGCCAGGGCCTCGACCCGTTCGCTGCGCACGCCGACGTGGATATCGACGCCGTCCTCGCGGCCCGCCGCGCCGACCCCGAAGGTCTCGCCGAGGAAGGTGATGTCGTGGCCGTAGGCCCCCAACAACAATTCGGCCGCCGTCGCAGGACCGGCCAGGGCCGCGATGGCGGCCGCCGTCAAAAGCAAACGCATGGATGAACTCCCCAGCTCGATGACCAACCTAGTCGTCTCTGCGGCGGGTTCAAGGACGCCGGTGGCTCGCGCGAAGGCTCGCGTCGCGGTATGACGCGGGCATGACCCGACCTCGCTTCCACCTCGCCTTCCCCGTCCACGATCTGGCGCAGGCGCGCGCCTTTTACGGCGGGCTGCTAGGCTGTCCCGAGGGACGTTCCAGCGCCGATTGGATCGACTTCGACTTCTTCGGCCATCAGATCGTCGCCCACCTGGCGCCCGACGAGGTCGGCCACCGGTCGACCAGCGCCGTCGACGGCGAACAGGTCCCTGTCCGCCACTTCGGCGCGATCCTGACCCTGCCCGAGTGGCAGGCCATGGTGGGGAAGCTGGAAGCCGCGAAGGTCAAGTTCGTGATCGAGCCGCAAATCCGCTTCGAGGGCGAGCCGGGCGAGCAGGCGACCATGTTCTTTCTCGACCCCTCGGGCAACGCGATCGAGTTCAAGGCCTTCGCCGACGACGCCATGGTGTTCGCCCGGTGAGCGTCACCCTGGCCGATATCGAGGCCGCCGCCGGCCGCCTTAAGGGCCACGCCGTCGAGACCCCGCTGATCGAGAGCCCGGCGCTCAACGACCGCCTGGGCCGCCGGGTGCTGATCAAGCCCGAGACCCTGCAGCGGGTCGGCGCTTTCAAGTTCCGCGGCGCGTTCAACCGCCTGGTCCAGCTCTCGCCCGACGAGCGCATGCGCGGCGTGGTGGCGTTCTCGTCCGGCAACCACGCCCAGGGCGTGGCCCTGGCGGCGAAGCTGCTCGGCATGCCGGCCCTGATCGTCATGCCCGCCGACGCGCCGACGGTGAAGGTCGAGGCGACCCGCGGCTATGGCGCGGAGATCCGCCTCTATGACCGCCTGACCGAGGACCGGGTGACCATCGCCGCCCAGATCGCCGCCGAGCGCGGCAGCGTGGTCGTCCCGGCCTTCGACGACCCGCACATCATCGCGGGCCAGGGCACGGTTGGGCTGGAGCTGATCCGCCAGGCGCAGGCGCTGGACGTGACCTTCGACGTCGTGGCCTGCCCGATCGGCGGCGGCGGCCTGCTGGCCGGGGTGTCGACGGCGGTGAAGGCCCTGTCGCCGAACACCGCCATCGTCGGGATCGAGCCCACGGGCTTCGACGACACCCTGCGATCCCTGCAGAAGGGCGAGCGGGTCACGCTCACCCCCACCACCCGCTCCCTCTGCGACGCCCTGGAGAGCCCCGCGCCTGGCGAGCTCACCTTCCCGGTGCTGCTGAAGACCGTGGTCGACGTGGCCCTGGTCACCGACGCCGAGGTCGCCGAGGCCATGCGCTACGCCTTCTCGGTGCTGAAGCTGGTGGTCGAGCCTGGCGGCTCGGTGGGCCTGGCCGCCCTGCTGGCCGGCAAGGTCAAGTCCTGGAGCGACGGGACCACCGGCCTGATCCTGTCGGGCGGCAATGTCGATCCCGAGCTGTTCGCCAAGGTCCTGCGCAAGGAGCTCTGATGATCAAGGGCGGCTGTCACTGCAAGGCCACCCAGTTCGAGGTCGCCTCCACCCCCAAGGACGTGAACTGCTGCAACTGCTCGCTCTGCAGCAAGCGTGGCGCGCTCTGGGCCTATTACGACGAGGCCGACTTCCGGCTGGTCACGGCGCGCGAGCGCATCTCCACCTACCAGACCGGCGACTACTGGATGAAGCAGCACTTCTGCGCGATCTGCGGCTGCGCGACCTTTAACGAGGGCCCGGGCTGGAAGGACGGCGAGGTCGACTTCACCGTCAACCGCATCAGCGTCAACGCCCGGCTGTTCGACGACTACGACCTGGCCCAGATCCCCGTCCGTTACTCAGACAACCGATGATCCGCCCGGCCCTGGACTCCGACTGGCCCGCCATCTGGGCGATTCTGGAACCCACGATCCGGGCGGGAGAGACCTACGCCCTGGCGCGCGACATGGACGAGGCGCCCGCCCGCGCCTACTGGCTCAACCCCGCCAACGACGCCTTCGTCCTCGAGGAGGACGGCCAGGTGCTGGGGACCTACTACCTGCGCGCCAACCAGGCCGGCGGTGGGGGCCATGTCTGCAACTGCGGCTTCATGACCGGCCAGGCGGCGCAAGGCAAAGGCGTCGCCCGCGCCATGGGCCTGCACGCCCTGGACCACGCCCGCGCCCGCGGCTTCCGCGCCATGCAGTTCAACTTCGTGGTCGCCACCAACACCCGCGCCGTGGCCCTATGGGAGAGCCTGGGCTTCACGAGCGTCGGACGCCTGCCGGACGCCTTCCAGCATCCGACGCTGGGCTATGTCGACGCCCTGGTCATGTTCCAGGCGCTGTGAGGTCGGACACACCAGCCGCACCCACAGCCCCGCGCCTTGGCTCGTCATGGCCGGGCGCAAGTCCCGGCCATCCATAGCCGCCGCGTCTGCGAACAGAATTCAGAGCGTCGCGTCTATGGGTCCCCGACACGCGCTCCGCGCGGCCGAGGATGACGAGTTGAGAACACGCGCTACATCGGCCGATAGCGCCTAGAACCGATCCTCCGGCGCCACCTGAGGCGTCGCCTCGCGGGGGGTGACCAGCCTGGCCAGCTTGGGCTTCAGCCAGTTCTCGAAGTCGTCCACGAACTCGTAGACCACCGGCACCAGGACCAGGGACAGCAGGGTCGAGGTTATCAGGCCGCCGATCACCGCCACGGCCATGGGCTGGCGGAACTCCGCGCCCTTCTCCAGAGCGAAGGCGGTGGGCAGCATGCCGGCGGCCATGGCCATGGTGGTCATGACGATGGGGCGCGCCCGCTCGCGGCAGGCCTCGATCAGCGCCTCGCGCTGCTCCATGCCGTCGCGCTCGCGCTCGATGGCGTACTCCACCAGCAGGATCGAGTTCTTCGCCGCCAGGCCCAGCAGCATCAGGAAGCCGATCAGCGAGGGGATGGAGAGCGAAAGGTTGAACACCAGCAGGCCGAAGAACGCCCCGCCCACCGCCAGCGGCAGGGCCGAGAGGATGACGATCGGCTTGAAGAACGACCGGAACAGCAGGACCAGCACGCCGTAGATCATCGCCACGCCGGAGAACACCGCCAGGCCGAAGGAG
>NZ_JAUYNW010000012.1 GCF_030698145.1 Phenylobacterium sp.
GTCGATGACCTCGTAATTGTTGCACTGCAGGACCACGCCGACGATGTTCTTGCCGATGTCGTGGACGTCGCCCTTGACCGTGGCCATCAGGATCTTGCCCGCCGCCTCGCGCGGCTTGCCCTCCTTCTCGGCCTCCATGAACGGCATCAGATAGGCCACGGCCTGCTTCATCACCCGGGCGGACTTCACCACCTGGGGCAGGAACATCTTGCCCGAGCCGAACAGGTCGCCGACCACGTTCATCCCGTCCATCAGCGGGCCTTCGATGACGTGCAGCGGGCGGACGGCCTGGCTGCGCGCCTCCTCGGTGTCGGCCTCGATGAACTCGGTGACGCCATGGACCAGGGCGTGGGTGATCCGCGCGCCGATGGCGCCCTCGCGCCAGGTGAGGTCGGGGCCCTTCTGCTCGGACTTGCCGCCCTTGTACTTGGGGGCCAGCTCCACCAGCCGCTCGGTGTTGGTCAGTTTGGGGTCGCGCTGCGGGCGGTTGAGGATCACGTCCTCGACGGCGACGCGCAGCTCTTCGGGGATGTCGTCATAGACCGGCAGGTCGCCGGCGTTGACGATGCCCATGTCCATGCCCGCGGCGATGGCGTGGTAGAGAAACACCGAGTGGATCGCCCGGCGCACCGGCTCGTTGCCCCGGAAGCTGAACGAGACGTTGGAGACCCCGCCCGAGATCCGGGCATGGGGCAGGGTCTGCTTGATGACCCGCGTGGCCTCGACGAAGTCCACCGCGTAGTTGTCGTGCTCCTCGATCCCCGTGGCGACCGCGAAGATATTGGGGTCGAAGATGATGTCTTCCGGCGGGAACCCCACCTGGTCGACCAGGATCCTGTAGGCCCGCTCGCAGATCTCGATCTTGCGCTTGGCCGTATCGGCCTGGCCCACCTCATCGAAGGCCATGACCACGACCGCCGCGCCATAGCGCAGGCAGGCCTTGGCCTGCTCGATGAACTTGGCCTCGCCTTCCTTCATCGAGATGGAATTGACGATGGCCTTGCCCTGGACGCACTTCAGGCCCGCCTCGATGACCTCCCATTTGGATGAGTCGATCATGATCGGCACCCGGGCGATGTCCGGCTCGGCGGCGATCAGGTTGAGGAAGGTCTTCATGGCCTGGACGGAGTCGAGCAGACCCTCATCCATATTGATATCGATTATCGATGCGCCCGCGTCCACCTGCTGGCGCGCGACGCTCAGGGCCTCGGGATAGTTCCCCTCGGCGACAAGCTTCCGGAACTTGGCCGACCCGGTGACATTGGTCCGCTCGCCGACGTTGATGAAGACAGGTCTCATCCGGATTCCGCTCTAGGTCGTCACTTACAAAGATGCTCCCCCTCTGGGGGAGCTGTCGGCCGAATGGCCGGCTGAGGGGGACTTTGACTCGCTTTGAGCGCTTCAACCCCCTCCGTCACGCTTCGCTTTCGCTACGCGCGCCACCTCCCCCAAGCCGCGCTGCGCGCTGGGGGAGGATCTGAGACTACGCCAATTCGAACGGTTCCAGCCCCGCCAGCCGCATGGCCGTCGGCCGTTCGGGGATCTGACGCGGCGTGACGCCCTTCACGGCGTCGGCCACGTGGCGAATATGGTCGGGCGTGGTCCCGCAACAGCCGCCCAGGATGTTGACCAGCCCGCGCTGCGCCCATTCGTGCAGCTCGTGGGCGGTCTGGTGCGGCTGCTCGTCATACTCGCCCATGGCGTTGGGCAGGCCCGCATTGGGATAGGCCGAGACCAGGGTGTCGGCCACCCGCGACAGCTCGGCGATGTGGGGCCGCATCAGGTCGGCGCCGAGCGCGCAGTTCAGCCCGATGGCGAACGGCTTGGCGTGCTTCACCGAGTTCCAGAACGCCTCCACCGTCTGGCCCGACAGGGTGCGCCCCGAGCGGTCGGTGATGGTGCCGGAGATCCAGATCGGCAGCGGCTCATACCCCTCGTCCTGCAGGTCCAGGATCGCCTTGATCGCGGCCTTGCAGTTCAAGGTGTCGGTGATGGTCTCGATCAGGAACAGGTCCACGCCCCCGTCGTGCAGGGCGATCATCTGCTCGCGATAGGCCTGGTAGACCTCCTCGAAGGTCACCAGCCGCGCGCCGGGATCGTTCACGTCCGAGGACATGGACAGCATCTTGTTCAGCGGCCCGACGGAGCCGGCCACGAAGCGCGGCTTGTGCGGCTCCTTGGCGCTCCAGGCGTCGGCGGCCTCGCGGGCCAGCTTCGCCCCCTGGAAGTTGATGTCGTAGACCGCCTCCCCGCACTCGTAATCGGCCTGGGCGATGGTGGTGGCCGAGAAGGTGTTGGTCTCGGAGATGTCGGCCCCGGCCGCGTAGTACTGGTGGTGCAGGTCGGAGATGATGTCGGGCCGGGTGATGCAGAGCAGGTCGTTGTTGCCCTTGAGCTCGGAATTGTGGCCGGCGAACCGCTCGCCCCGGTAGTCGGCCTCCACCAGCCCGCGCTTCTGGATCATCACGCCCCACGACCCGTCGAGGATCAGGACGCGCTCCTTGGAGATTTGATGAAGCTTTTCAATATGTTGGGTGCGGCTCATGCGGCAAACTCCGTCGGAACCTCCCGGACCCCCAGGACCCGGCAGATCGCATAGACCAGGTCGGCCCGGTTCAGGGTGTAGAAATGAAAGTCCGAATAGCCCTCCTCGGCCAGCCGGACGCACATCTCGGTGGCCACGGAGCCGGCGATCAGCTTCCGGGTCTCCGGGTCCTTGTCGAGCCCTTCGAACAGGTTGCCGAGCCAGTCGGGCAGCGGAATGCCCACCGGCCCCGCCATCTTCTTCAGGCCCTTGAAGTTCGACACCGGCATGATCCCCGGCGAGATCGGGATCGTGACGCCGGCCTTCCGCACCCGATCCATGAAGAACAGATAGGCGTCGATATCGTAGAAGAACTGGCTGATCGCCCGCGTCGCGCCGGCGTCGATCTTGGCCTTCAGGACGTCGATGTCGTGCTCGATCGACGGGCTCTCGGGATGGACCTGCGGGTAGAGGCTGACGCTCACCTCGAACGGCGCCACCGCCTTGATCCCGGCGGTGAGTTCGGTGGCGTTCAGATAGCCGTCGGCCCGCGGGACATAGACCCCGCCGATCACGCCGGGCGGATCACCGCGCAGGGCCACGATGTGGCGGATGCCGGCGTCCCAGTAGGACTGCACCACCTCGTCGACCTCGGCCCGGCTGGCCTCCACGCAGGTCAGGTGCGCGGCCGGCCGCAGGCTGGTCTCGTTCAGCATGCGCACGACGGTGCGGTGCGTGCGGTCGCGGGTCGAGCCGCCCGCGCCGTAGGTCACCGAAACGAAGGATGGGTTCAGCGGCTCGAGGCGGCGGATCGCCTCCCATAGGCTCGCCTCGGCCTCGGGCGTCTTGGGCGGCGAGAACTCGAAGGAGACCGAGGGACGCGGCGCGGTTCCGGCGCCGGCGCGCGCCACGGGGCCGAGCGCGGTTTCATGAGGGCTCATGCGGCGCTCCTTTGGGACTGGCGGGCGCGTTCGGCGACCCAGATCTTGACCGTCAGCCCGTCGTCGCGGGCCGGCGGCAGGCCGCTGGCGCGAACCTTCGACAAGCCGGCCTCGTTCAGCCAGCGTTCCATCTCCGGTTCGGCGAAGCCCAGGCGGCGGTGCTGGTGCTGCTCGCGCAGGAACTCCAGGGCGTGGGGGGCGAAGTCGATGATCAGCAGACGGCCGCCCTCGGCCACCAGCCGGGCGGCCTCGCGCACGGCCGCGGCCGGATCGGCCAGGTAGTGCAGCACCTGGTGGACCACCACGAGATCGGCGCTCTGGTCGGGCAGGCGGGTGCCGAAGATGTCTCCGTGGCGCAGTTCGCAGCGTTCCAACCCGGCCTCGGCCACATGGCTGCGGGCGATGTTCAGCATCTGCTGGGAGAGGTCGAGCCCGAGCGCGGCCTCCGCGTTGGGGCCCAGCAGGGTCAGCATCCGGCCGGTGCCGGAGCCCAGGTCCACCAGCCGCTTGAACGGTCCGGGCCCGGCGGCCTGCAGGATCGCGTCCTCGACGGCGATCTCGGACACATAGAGCGATCGGATCTCGTCCCAGCGCGCGGCGTTGCGGGCGAAGTACTCGCCGGCCTCGGCCGAACGTTCGCCGCGCACCGCCTGCAGGCGTTCGGCGTCGCGCGCCAGGCCGGCGTCGGCCGGATCGATCAGGGCTAGGGCCTCGTCGACCAGCTGGCGGGCCGGGCCGCCCGTCACCAGGCGGTAGAACACCCAGGCGCCATCGGGAAAGCGTTCGACCAGGCCGGCCTCAGCCAGCAGCTTCAGATGTCGGGAGACCCGGGGCTGGCTCTGGTCCAGCACGCGGCACAATTCCAGCACCGCCAGTTCCTCGCGGGCCAGCAGGCCCAGGATTCGCAGCCGCGTCGGCTCGCCCGCCGCGCGCAACACTTCGACCGCCTGGATCGTGGAGAGACTCATGACGACATAAAGATATCCTTATGTCTTTATGTCAAGTGAAGGCGGCGCGTTTGTTCGGCCATTCTAGCACATCGGCGCGCGACGATCGCCCTGGGCGCGCTCAGGGCGAAACCGGGCTCATCACCGGCTCGCCGGCCAGGAACAGGCGGACGTTCTCGAGGGCCTGGCCGACCATGCGCGGGATCGAGTCCACGGTCCCGCCGGCGGTGTGCGGGGTCAGCACCGTGTTGGGCACGCCGGCCCAACGCTCGGGCGGGGTCGGCTCGACCGCGAACACGTCCAGCCCCGCCCGGCCCAGGCGGCCGTCCTTCAAGGCCGCGATCAGGGCGTCCTCGTCGATGATCGAGCCCCGCGCCACGTTGACGATCATACCGCGCGGTCCGACCGCCTCGATGACGGCGCGGTCCACCACGCCGCGATTGGTCTCGTCGGCGCGGCTGGCGACCACCAGGATGTCGCTCGCCTCGGCCAGGGCCAGCAGGCTCTCGGCGCGGAGCCAGACCGCGTCCGGTTTCTCGCGTGGACCCCACCAGGCGATCTCCATGCCGAACGCCTGGGCCCGCACCGCGACGGCCTCGCCGATGGCGCCCAGGCCCACGATCCCGACCTTGCGGCCGCGCAGGCCGGCCCGCGGGCCCATGCGGTCGCCGTCACGCCAGCCGCCACTCCGCAGGACCGCGTCGCCGGCTACGATGTTACGCCAGCTGGCGATCAGCAGGCCCAGGGCATGGTCGGCCACGTCGTCGGCGTTCAGCCCCTTGGCGTGGGTGACCTGGAGCCCCGCCGCGCGGGCCGCTGGCACGTTGACGCCGTCATAGCCGACGCTGACGCAGGCGATCAGTCCGAGGCTGGGCAGGCCGGCCAGGAAATCCGGCTCCAGCGCGATCTCGCCGGCGTGGACGATGGCGCGGACTTGGGCGGCCTGTTCCGCCGTCATCTCCCAGCGCCGCGCGACCTCATAGCCCTGCCCTTCCAGCGCCGCCTGCATGGGCGAGAGCATCTGATGGGACAACAGGACGACGGGTTTGGCGGTCTCAGGCATCGGGGATCTCCAGGCGATCTGCGACCCATAGCTAAGCTGGGCGTCCGCGTCATGCGGCTTGACTTGGCGCCAAGGTCCCTGGACTTAAGGTCCAGGTGGGCCAGCGAGGCGGCGAACAAATATCGCGCCCACGCACCGAACCCTCGCGACCTTTGCGCGAGCGTACGCCCATGGCCTCCTCCACGGACCGCCCACCATGACCCCTTCCGACGCGCTATGGCGCGACCGCGACTTCACTCGCCTCTGGGCCGCCCAGGCCGTCTCGGCGTTTGGCGCCCGCATCACCCGCGAGGGGCTGCCGATCATGGCCGTGGTCGGCCTGGGCGCCGGCGCGGCCACCCTGGGCGTCTTGGCGGCCATCGCCAGCGCCGCGATGGTCTTCGCGGGCCTTGCGGGCGGCGGCTATGTCGACCGCGTGCGCCGCCGGCCGCTTCTCATCGTCGCCGACCTGGTCCGCGCCGCGGCGCTGGCCGCCATCCCCCTGGCCGCCTGGCTGGGCGCCCTGACCCTGGTCCAGGTGTTCATCGCCGCCGCGGCCGTCGCGGCCGCCAGCGTGATCTTCGACATCGCCAGCCATGCTTACCTTCCGGGCCTGGTCGGGCGGTCCGCCCTGATCGACGGCAATTCCAAGCTGGCCTCGACGGAAGCAGTGGCCGAGGTGGGCGGCCCAGCCCTGGCCGGGGTGCTGTTCCAGTGGCTGACGGCGCCCTTCGCCGTGGCGGTGAACGCGGCGACCTACCTGGTCTCGGCGGGGCTGCTGGCCCTGATCCGCGCGCCGGAGCCCACGCCGGAGCCGGAGGCGCCCGCGCCCTGGCTAACCGAGGCCGTCCAGGGGTTCCGGCTGGCCTGGGCCGAGGTCCGGGTGCGGGCCCTGCTGTTGATGGGAGTGGCCCAGGGCCTGTTCGGCGGCGTGTTCTCGGCCCTCTACATCCTATTCGCGCTCCGCACCCTGGGCCTGCCCATCTCGATCCTCGGCGTGGCGATCGCCGCGGGCGGGGTCGGGGCGCTGGCCGGCGCGTGGCTCGGCCCCTGGCTGGGACGGCGCCTGGGTGTCGGCCCCGCGATCCTGACCGCGATCCTGGGCGCGGGGCTCTCGGCCATGCTGATCGCCTTCGCTCCCACGGACCGTCTGGGCGCGAGCGCCGTGTTGATCGCCACCCAGGTCAGCGGCGACGCCCTGGCCGTCGCGGCGGGCGTCCTGACCGCCACCCTGCGCCAGACCTTGCTGCCGCAGCGCGTGCTCGGCCGGGTCGGCGGGGCCTTCCACGCCAGCGCCGGCGGGGCTGCGATCCTGGGCGCCCTGGCCGGTGGCGGGCTGGGCGGGCTGATCGGCCCGCGCCTGGCGCTGTTCGTGGCGGCGATGGGTTTCCTGGTCATCCCGCTGATCGGGGTGCTGTCGCCCCTACGCGGCGTTCGTGACATGCCTGTGGGCGATTGATCTTAGCGCCCCGCGACACGATCTGGTGAGCCATGAGCGAACGCGTCCCCCATATGCCGGCGATCTTCGTCGGCCACGGCAGCCCGATGAACGCCCTGGGCGGTCCCTATGCCGACGCCTGGCGGGCGCTGGGCGAAAGCCTGCCCCGGCCCAAGGCCGTCCTCTGCATCTCGGCCCACTGGTATGTGGAGGAGACGGCTGTCACCGCGATGAGCGCGCCGCGTACGATTCATGATTTCCACGGCTTCCCCAAGCCGCTCTACGACATCGCCTATCCGGCCCCCGGCGACGCCTGGCTGGCCGACCGGGTCACCGACCTGCTGGCCCCCGTCCCCGTGCGCCACGACCAGGACTGGGGGCTGGACCATGGCGCCTGGTCGGTGCTGATCCACCTGTTCCCCCGCGCCGACGCACCGGTCCTGCAACTGGCCATCGACCTGCGCCAGCCGCCCGCCTTCCACTACGAACTCGGCCGCAGGCTGGCGGTGCTGCGCGAGGAAGGCGTGCTGATCCTGGGGTCCGGCGACTGGGTGCACAATCTGGGCGTGGCCATCCGCGCTCAGAGCGCCCAGCACTTCGACTGGGCCGAGCGCTTCAACGAGACGGTGAAGGCCCTCATCGCGGCCCACGATCACGCCCCCCTGGTCGACTGGATCAGCCTCGGCCAGGACGCGGCGCTGTCGATCCCCACCGACGAGCACTATCTGCCCCTGCTCTATGTCCTGGGCGCGCAGCAGGAAGGCGACGAGGTCGCCTTCTTCAACGACGCCATCGAGCTGGGCGCCATCAGCATGACCGGGGTGACGATCGGCCAGGCGGGCTAGGCCGAGAAGATCCATCCCGGCGGCAGCGTCGCGAGCGTCACGCCTTCCAGCACCATCAGGTCGCCGCCGCCCAGGTCGATCACCGTGTCGCCGCCCAGCTGGCTGACCGTGTAGGCCTGACCGATCTCGAGCTGCACCCGGTCGCCCTGGGCGGTCGAGAAGTCGATGATCCGGTCCATGCTGGCGCCGGCGAAGATGTGGAAGGTGTCGGCGCCAGCGCCGCCGGACAGGGTGTCCCAGCCGCGGTCGCCGGACATCCAGTCGTCCCCGCCGCCGCCCGACATGGTGTCGTTGTCCTGGCCGCCGCGCATGACATCGCGGTCAGCGCCGCCGTAGCAGGTGTCATTGCCCATGTTGCCATAGAGGACATCGACGCCGGACCCGCCGTCCAGCACGTCGTTGTCCTTGCCGCCGACCACCCAGTCGTCGCCCTGGTAGCCGACCACGGTGTCATTGCCCATGTTGCCGTGCAGGTCGTCGAATTCGACGCCGCCCTCGAGGTAGTCGTTGCCTTCCTCGCCCCGCAGGAAATTGGCGCCCGCCTGGTCGATCAGGATATCGTCGCCCGCGCCGCCCATCAGCCTGTCGTCGCCATCGAAGCCGAAGAGCTCGTTGGCCCCGGCGTCGCCGATCAGCGTGCTGTTGTAATCGAACGCGCCGATGACCGCCTCGATGTTGACCAGGCGGTCGGAGCCGAAGCCCGTCGCCTGAGGCGCTGTTGTGTTGAGGTTGACGGTGACCGGACCCGTCGCGGTGCTGTAGTCGGCCACATCGAAGCCGGAGCCGCCGTCCAGGAAGTCGTCGCCGGAGCCACCGTCCAGCAGGTCGTCGCCGGTGCCGCCCCGCAGGATGTCCGGACCGCCCAGGCCGACCAGCGCGTCATCGCCGGCGTCGCCGTCGAACTCGTCGACCGACTCGCCGCCGATCACCGCGTCGGCGGTGGGTCCGCCGTGGACCCGGAAGTCCAGCTCGCCGCCGATGATCAGCTCGGCGTTGTCGACGCGGATGTGACCTGCTGGCGCGGCCTGGTTCAGCCAGACCTCGATCGGGCCGGTCTGCTCGTCCAGATAGACCCAGTCGACACCGGTTCCGCCGTCGATCCAGTCGGCGCCTGCGCCGCCGGTGATATCGTCGTCGCCGGCCCCGCCCGAGAGGCTGTCGGCCCCGGCGCCGCCGGCGATGGAATCAGCGCCCGCTCCGCCGACCAGGGTGTCGGCCCCGACCGTTCCGGTCAGGGTCTGGTTGTCGGGGGTCGTCACATGGACGGCCGTCTCTTGAAAACTCATGGTCATGGTCGTCCCCCCGAACGGCGAACGACCCAAACAAACTGGTGAACGCGCCCGCTATCATGGCGGGTTTCAAGCCCCTGAGTCTACCCTGACGGGCGCATACGACTCAGGTTTCTAGCGCGTGAACTTGTGGAACTTGATCCGGTGGGGGATCAGGCTGTCGGCGCCCAGGCGGCGCTTCTTGTCCTCTTCGTAGGCCTCGAAGTTGCCCTCGAACCATTCCACGTGGCTGTCGCCCTCGAAGGCCAGGATGTGCGTGGCCAGACGGTCCAGGAACCAGCGGTCGTGGGAGATGACCACGGCGCAGCCGGCGAATTCCTCCAGGGCCTCTTCCAGGTTCTGCAGGGTCTCGATGTCCAGGTCGTTGGTCGGTTCGTCGAGCAGGATCAGGTTGCCGCCGGTGGTGAGCGTCTTGGCCAGGTGGACGCGGTTGCGCTCCCCGCCCGAGAGCTGGCCGACCTTCTTCTGCTGGTCGCCGCCCTTGAAGTTGAACGAGCCCACATAGGAGCGCGTATTGATCTCGCGCTTGCCCACGGTGAGGATGTCCAGGCCCTGGGAGACCTCCTGCCAGATAGTCTTGTTGGGATCGAGCGCGTCGCGGCTCTGGTCCACATAGGCGAGCTTGACCGTCTCGCCGACCCGGAAGGTCCCGCCGTCGGGGGTCGCCTGGCCGGTGATGATCTTGAACAGGGTCGACTTGCCGGCGCCGTTCGGTCCGATGACGCCGACGATGCCGTTGGGCGGCAGCTTGAAGGACAGGTCCTCGAACAGCACCTTGTCGCCATAGGCCTTGGAGAGGTTCTGAGCCTCCAGCACAACGCCGCCAAGGCGCGGGCCGGGCGGGATCTGGATGGTGGCGGTGGTCTGGGCGCCGCGGGCGTTCTCCTGCTCGCGGACCATCTGGTCATAGGCGGCCAGACGGGCCTTGGACTTGGCCTGGCGGGCCTTGGCGCCGGAGCGCACCCACTCCAGTTCGCGGGTCATCGCGCGCTGGCGGGCGGCCGATTCCGACTGCTCCTGGACGACGCGCTTGGTCTTCTGTTCCAGCCAGCCGGAATAGTTGCCCTCGTAGGGGATACCCTTGCCGCGATCGAGCTCGAGCGTCCACTTGGTCACCTGGTCCAGGAAGTAGCGGTCGTGGGTGACCAGGATGACGCAGCCTGGGA
>NZ_JAUYNW010000014.1 GCF_030698145.1 Phenylobacterium sp.
CTTGCCGCCGAGGATCTTGTCCGCGGTGCGTTCCTTGATGCCGCCCGGGTGGCCGGTGTGCCAGTAGTAGGTCTTGTCCGTGAGCTTCTTGCCCGTGAACTTCACCTTGTGGGCGTTGAGCACGACGACATAGTCGCCGCAGTCGACGTGCGGGGTGTAGTCGGGGCGGTGCTTGCCGCGAAGACGCATGGCGATGAACGAGGCGAGACGGCCAACAACGGCGTTCTCGGCATCGATCACGATCCACTTCTTCGTGACGTCGGCGGGCTTCAGCGAAGCCGTCGTCTTCATCATGGGAACGGTCCGTAAGTTGGCGGGACCGAACGATCCCGACGAGAGGCGCGGCTAGTACTTGGCTCACGGCGCGCTGTCAACACTTGTCGTCGCGACGATGCGCGCAAATCGTTACCCAGCAACGGATTTCGGAAATAGGTATCATGATACCGCGTCGTTTGGGCGTCACGCTTCTATGGTCAAACGCCCTATCGTAGCGGAGCCGGGATTCTCCATGTTCACGTCAAGACGCCAGTTCCTCCAGACTGTCGCGGCGAGCGCCGCCTTCGCGGGCCTTTCCCGACTGGCCCACGCCCAGGCCGCCGGTCCCGACGCGGACGGCTTCTCGGCGCCGGGCTACGGCAGCCAGATCACGGGCTACGGCCCGCTGCGCCGAGACCCGGCGGAGATCATCGACCTGCCGGAGGGCTTCTCCTACGCGGTGATCTCCAAGACCGGCGACCCGATGGACGACGGCTTCCTGACCCCGGGCAAGATGGACGGCATGGGCTGCTTCCGCCTGGGCGGCGGCAAGGTGGCTCTGATCCGAAACCACGAGATCAGCCCCCCGCCCCGCGACCTCCAGATCACCGCCTTCGGCCCGGACCGCGCCCTGGCGCCCAAGGTCGCGGCCGACCGGCTCTACGACACCGACCTGGCGGGCCTGCCGCTCGGCGGCGGGACCTCGACCCTGGTCTATGACCTCCGCAAGCGTGAGCTGAAGGCGCACCATCTGAGCCTGGCCGGAACATCGACCAACTGCGCGGGCGGAGTCACGCCGTGGGGGTCGTGGCTCACCTGCGAGGAGGTCAAGCTCCGCGCCGGGGAGTCCAGCCGCAAGGACCATGGCTGGGTGTTCGAGGTGCCGTCCAGGCTGCGCGGCCTGGCCGACCCCTTGCCGATCAAGGCCATGGGCCGGTTCAAGCACGAGGCCTGCGCCGTCGATCCGCGCACGGGCGTGATCTACATGACCGAGGACGAGACCGACGGTCAGGGGCTGTTCTACCGCTACCTGCCGAACGACAAGCGTCGGCCGCACGAGGGGGGCAGGCTGCAGGCCCTGGTCGTCGCCGACGGAAGCGACGTGCGCAACTGGGACTCGGTCTCCTGGAACACCGGCGACTGGAAGGCCGTCCGCTGGATCGACCTCGACGGCGTCGACAACCCCAACAATGACCTCCGCCAGCGCGGCAAGGCGGCCGGGGCCTCCTGGTTCGCCCGCGGCGAAGGGATCCACTTCGGCAAGGGCGAGCTCTATTTCACCTGCACCAGCGGCGGTCCCAAGTTCCATGGCCAGGTGTTGCGCTACGTGCCCAGCCGCCACGAGGGCAAGCCGGGCGAGGCCGACGAACCGGGGCGGCTGCAGTTGTTCGTCGAGCCCTCCGACATCGCCTTCATGGAGATGGCCGACAACATCGCCATCGCCCCCTGGGGTCACATCATCGCATGCGAGGACAAGCAGGGCGGGACCAACTACCTGCGCGGGATCACGCCGACAGGCGAGCTCTACACCTTGGGCCGCAACGCCCAGATGGGCGGCGGCAAGGTGCGCGGGTCCTCCGAACTGGCCGGCGTCTGTTTCTCGCCGGACGGCTCGACGATGTTCGTGAACATCTATTCGCCGGGCTGCACCCTGGCGATCACCGGGCCCTGGAAGACCTTCAAGGCCTAGGGCCGACGCACCCGCCAGGCCAGGGCGACGGCGAGCGACAGGACCACGGCGGCGAAGACCTGGTGCAGGACGCCCAGCCAGACCGGCACGCCCAGCATCAGGGTGGCGACGCCGAGCACGGCCTGGACCCCGATGGTCGCGGCGACCGCCAGGGCGATGATCCGCGAGTCGTCGTTGAGATAGCGCGAGCGCCAGGCCCCCACGGCGACCGCGATCCCGACTCCGACCAGCAGGTAGGCTGCCAGGCGGTGGTGCAGCTGGACCGCGCCTTGGCTGTGGGCGAGCGTCGCCCAGAGGCTGTCGCCCGCATAGTCCCGCGGGAACAGCGCTCCGTTCATCAGCGGCCAGTCGTTGTAGACAAGGCCGGCGTCGGAGCCGGCCACCAGGGCGCCCAGCAGGATCTGCAGATAGATCAACGCAATGAGGGCGAAGGCTCGCCGCGTCCAGGGCCCGGGAATGGTCTGGCGCGGGGACCCGCTCCAGGCCTCCAGCGCCGTCCAGACCAGTCCGCCCAGCAGGGCGAAGGCCAGGCCCAGATGCGCCATCAGCCGCTCCGGGGCCACCGAGACCCGCTCGGACAGCCCGCTGGCCACCATCCACCAACCGACCGCCCCCTGCAGGCCGCCCAGGACGAACAGTCCGACGCAACGCCAGATCAGCCGCCGGGGCAGTTCGCGGCGGATCAGGAACCAGGCGAACGGCAGCGCGAAGGCCGCCCCGACCAGCCGGCCCAGCAGCCGATGGCTCCACTCCCACCAGTAGATCGACTGGAAGGCCGCCAGCGTCATGCCGCGGTTCACCTGCTGGTACTGGGGGATTTCCTTGTAGCGGGCGAACTCCTGGGCCCAGTCCTGGTCCGACATCGGGGGCAAGGCGCCGGTGACAGGCTTCCACTCGGTGATCGACAGCCCTGAGTCGGTGAGGCGCGTCGCCCCACCCACCACGACCATGGCCAGCACCAGGGCGGCGACCGCGAAGAGCCAGACGGCCACCGGCGCGGAACGGTCGGAACGAAGGAAGGAGGTCATGGGGGAAAGTCGTGCAGGTTCGAGGCGTTCTTACGGCGCCCGGCTACCGGACTTCAGCCCCGCCGTCCACGGTGCGCGAGCATTTGGAACCCGCCAAGCTTCGCCGCATTATGCCAGCCTGGACTTCCCAGCCTGGACTTCAGAGAGGGCTACAGCATGAGCGGCGTCGGAATCATCGGTTGGATCGTGATCGGCATCTTGGCCGGCTGGGTCGCCGAGAAGGTCATGAAGCGCAATCACGGCCTGCTGACCAACCTCGCGGTCGGCGTGGTCGGCGCCCTGCTGGGCGGCTTCGTCGCCGGCATGCTCGGGATCAGCTTCGGCGGCTGGATCGGCAGCTTCGTGATCGCCACCCTGGGCGCGATCATCCTGCTGTTCCTGCTGGGTCTCGTCAGGCGCCGCTAGACCACGGCGGGGTCGGGCGCCTATACCCGACCCATGAGCGCACGGGTTCGGAAATTCATCGGCGGCATCGGCATCGTCGGCTTCGTGGCGGTCTACGCCTGGGCCGTGATCATGATCGGCGAGCGCCTGCCCGACCACTGGGCGGCGCAGCTGGCGTTCTACGCCGTCGCGGGCCTGGCGTGGGGCGTGCCGATCCTGCCGCTCATCTCGTGGATGAACCGGGGTCGGCAATAGGTCCTGGGGAATTCGCCGATGGTCGGAGCGACAAGATTCGAACTTGCGACCCCTTGACCCCCAGTCAAGTGCGCTACCAGGCTGCGCTACGCTCCGACATCGGCGAGCGGCCCTTCTAGACGCTTGCGTCGGCAGGGCAAGGGCGAAAATCGACGCTGACCCTGGAGGCGATCATGAGTTGTCCGCCGATCGAAGAAAGTGTCGTCGTTCCCATCCCGCCCGAGCGCGCCTTCACCGTGTTCATGGACGGCTTCGCCGACTGGTGGCCCGCCGACTACACCTATTCCGGCCTTGATGGCCTGGAGGCGATCGGCCTCGGCGCCGCGCCAGGCGACTTCTGCTACGAGATCGGGCCGGACGGCTTCCGCGTCGACTGGGGCCGGACGGTCGCCGTCGAGCCGGGGCGGCGCATCGCCTTCCTCTGGCAGATCGGCCCCGACAGCGCGCCCCAGCCCGATCCGGCCCAGGCCAGCCAGGTCGAGATCACCTTCGCCCCTGATGGCGACGGCGGCACGCTGATCAGCCTCACCCATGCCGGTTTCGAACGTCACGGCGAGGGCGCGGCGGACTATCGCGCCGAGATGGCCTCGGAATACGGCTGGCCGCTGATCCTCGACGCTTTCGTCGGGTTTGCGCGCGGAGCCTAGCGCCTTCTTTTCGAAAGACATTGGGCGCGTAGCGCCCCGCTTAGCGGCCCAGCAGCTTGTCGAGCCGAGCCTTGGCGGCCTCCAGGTCGTCCAGGGCGCCCAGCAGGCGCTCGCGCCCTTCCTCGCCCAGGCGGCCGGCCTCGATGTCGAGATCGAAGGCCGCGGGCCGGGCGACGACGCCGGAGGCGGCGTCCAGCATGCGCTTCAGCCCCTGGTCCTTATGCAGCTTCTGCACGCCCTTGATGGTGTAGCCCTGGTCGTGGAGCAGGCCGCGCACACCTCGCAGCACCGCGATGTCCTGGGGCCGGTAGAACCGGCGGCCGCCCGCGCGCTTCATCGGGCGGATGAAGGAGAACCGGGTCTCCCAGAACCTCAGCACATGCTGGGGCACGTTCAGCTCTTCGGCTGCTTCCGAGATGGTCCGAAAGGCGTCAGGGCCCTTGGCCACGAGGGGCCTTACGTCACTTCGCCAGGGCGCGGTCGACCCGCGCCTTCATGACCTGGGACGCCCGGAAACCGATCACGCGGCGCGGCTCGATGGCCGCGGGCTCGCCGGTCTTGGGGTTGCGGCCCATCCGGGCCCGCTTGGCGCGCACCTGGAAGACGCCGAATCCGGACAGCTTGACCTGCTCCCCGTGCTCCAGGGCCTGGGCCATGAGCTCCAGGGTGCGCTCAACCAGCTCGGAGCAATCCTGCCGGGTCAGGCCCACCTCTTCGTGAACCGCCTCGCACAGGTCGGCCCGTGTCACCGTAGCGCCCTTCATGGAGCCCCCGCCCTCGAACAATCCGCACTTGTCCAGGTATCCGTCATGACCTGATTGTCGCATCAAGTCAAAGGCTTCAAGCGTTCAATTGTCCGGACGCCCAAGGAATGGGCGAGGCCTAGAGGCGAATGACGCAGGCGCCCCAGGTCAGGCCGCCGCCCATGGCTTCCAGCAGCACCATCTGGCCGGGCTTGATCCGGCCGTCCTCCACACCCTTGGCCAGGGCCAGCGGGATGGAGGCCGCCGAGGTGTTGGCGTGTTCGGCGACGGTTGAGATCACCTTGTCATGGGGGATGCCGACCCGCTTGGCCACGCCTTCGAGGATGCGCTGGTTGGCCTGGTGCGGGATGAACCAGTCGACGTCGGCGACCTCGATTCCGGCGTCGGCCGCGGCGGCGAACACCGCCTCGGAGATGTTCACCACGGCGTGGCGGAACACCTGGTTGCCCTGCATGCGCAGATGGCCGATCTGGCCGGTGGTGGAGACGCCGCCGTCCACATAGAGCAGATCCTGCTTGGTCCCGTCGGCGCGCAGGGCGAAGCCCAGCAGGCCGCGATCGGCGGTGGTCCCCTCGCCTTCCCCGGGCTCCAGCACCACCGCGCCGGCGCCGTCGCCGAACAGCACGCAGGTGCCGCGGTCGGTCCAGTCCATCAGGCGGGTCATGGTCTCGGCCCCGATCACCAGGGCGCACTTGGAGCGGCCCCGGGCCACGAAGCCGTCGGCGGCCGACAGCGCGTAGACGAAGCCCGAGCAGACCGCCTGGACGTCGAAGGCCACGCCGACCGGGCAACCCAGCTTACGCTGGACGATGGTGGCCACGGCGGGGAAGGTCAGGTCGGGCGTGGTGGTGCCGACCACGATCATGTCGACGTCGGCGGCGGTCTTGCCGGCGGCGGCCAGGGCGCGGCGCGCGGCCTCCACGGCCAGGTCCGACACCGCCTGGTCCGGGGCGGCGCGGTGGCGCTGGCGGATGCCGGTCCGCTCGATGATCCACTCGTCGCTGGTGTCGACGAACTTGGCCAGGTCGTCATTGGTGACGATCTCGTCGGGCAGATAGCCGCCGACGCCGGTCACAACGCTACGCAGAACTTTCGTCACTCAGGCGGCTCCATCGACAGCGGGCGGCTGATGTTCGGCCACCGCGGCGGTGAGCCGGGTCATATTCCGTTCGATCTCCGCTGCGAAGTCGCTTTGCGCCAGCTTGGCCGCCATGCGGATCGCCGCGGCGATGTCACGCGCCGCCGCGCCGCCGTGGCTCTTCACCACCACCCCATTGAGGCCGAGCAGTGGCGCCGCCGCATCCGGCGACAGTTTTTCGCTAAATTTCAACAGGCCGGGGCGCGCCAGCAGGGCGCCCAGCTTCGACATCACGGTGCCGGTGAGCGCGGCGCGCAGCTCTGCTCCCAGATAGCGGGCGGTCCCCTCGGCCGTCTTCAGCGCGATATTGCCGGTGAAGCCGTCGGTCACCACCACGTCGACCACGTTGCGCGACAGCCCGTCGCCCTCCACGAAGCCGCGATAGTCGAGGTCGAACCGGCCGCCCCGCAGGATCGCGTGGGCCTGACGGACCTCCTCGTGGCCCTTCATGTCCTCGGAGCCTACATTCAGCAGGCCCACGGTCGGCTTGGCCACCCCATGGGCGGCGCGATGGAAGGCCTCGCCCATGATGGCGAACTCCACCAGCCGCTCGGCGTCGCAGTCCACATTGGCGCCGACGTCGAGCACCGTGGTGATTCCCTTGGCCCCCGGCCAGCCGACCACCAGGCAGGGCCGGTCCACATCGACGCTCATCCGCAGGATCAGCAGGGAGATGGCCATCAGGGCGCCGGTATTGCCGGCCGAGATGGCCGCGCCGGCCTCCCCGGCCTTCACGGCCTCCACTGTCGCCCACATGGAGGTGCCCTTGCCCCGGCGCAGGGCCTGGGCGGGCTTCTCGTCCATGGCGATGACCCGTTCGGCGTGACGGATCTGGACACGGTCGCCGAGCGCGCCGTCCAGGGCCGCGGCGATCGCCGTCTCGTCGCCATGCAGGATGAATTTGAGGCCCGGCGCCTCACGGGCGGCGAGCAGCACGCCTGGGACCACCACGGATGGACCGTGGTCGCCCCCCATGGCGTCAATGGAGATGACCGAAGACTTCGTCACGGCGTCGCTTCACCCCTCACAGCGGTCGCGCCGGAATGCACAGTCAAGATAGCGCCGCCCGGGGGCGATGCAAATGAGCCGCTCACCCCTCGTCCTTCTTCAGCGCCTTGAGCACCGCGAAGGGCGATTCCTCGGGCGTGTCGGGGGTATAGGCGAACTCCGCTCCAGGCTTGCGGGGAAAGGGATCGATCTCCAGCGCCAGGTGCTCCACGAGGATGTGGGCCAGGTCGATCTCGTCGCTCTCCAGTACGTCCGGCGGATCGGGCGTGTCGAGGTCCAACGCCAGTTCGCCGCCCGCCGATTCGTCATAGGCGTTCGGACTTCCGGCCGGAACCGCCTGCAGGGCGATCTCGCCCGACAGTTCCTGCTCGAAGACGTCGAGGGTTACGCCGCAGACCTGGCCGACGACGGCCTTGAACGGGCCGGTGATCTCCACCCCGTCCAGCCAGGGCCGGACCTTGAGTTGGGCGGTCAGGGCCGGGAGGCTCTCCAGGGCGAGTTCCTTGGCCAGTGCGGCGCGGATGTCCGCGTCAGGCTCCAGCCGGACCGAGAGGGGCCCGCGGGTCAGCTCGCCCAGGCGAATCAGATGGGTCCAGCCGGTCATGCGCCGCTCCAAGCCACGTCGCCGTCCAGCAGCGCGTCCAGCGGCAGGCCGGCGAGCGTCGCGCGCTGGGCCAGCACATAGGCCGCCAGCCGGGGCGCGTTCTCGGCCGGCGCCTGCGCATAGACGGTGCGGGCCAGCAGGGCCTCCAGGGGCGCGGTGTCCGGAAGAGCCTGGAAGGCCGTCTCGTAGGACTTCACCCGGCCATAGAAGGCCTCGCCCAGCTTACGCATCTTCTTGCCGACCGAGATGTCGCCCACGCCCATCTCGCGCAGGGCATCGTCGAGTGCGCCCAGATAGGTGTCGAACAGGACCTGGGAGGTCTCTGAAGCGCGCGCCCCCTGCCCCTTCAGCCGGTCCAGCAGCAGGAAGACATGGGCGGTATAGAGCTCGAAGCGCCCCTCCACCGTGTCAGGCGCGCCGAGGTCGGCGTAGAGTGCGGGCGTGCGGGCCTGGGCGACCACGCCGGCATAGAGTTTCCGACCCGCATTTTGCGCGGCCCGGGGGCGGAAGAAGCGGTCCAGGAACATTCAGGCCTCGATTTCGCCCTCAGGCGCGGATAGGCGGCATTGAACTAAGGGGCTGCGACCGATAGGTCAAAGTCTCGAACAAATGAACAGGTCCGGTTCGCACATGTTTCGCCGCGTCGCCTTTGTCGTACTTGCTGGCTCGCTCCTGGCGACCGCCGCCTGCGCGCCGATCACCACCTATTCCGGCTTCCAGGCCATTGAGGCCAACCCGAAGGACGTGAAGGTGGGGACCGACACCAAGTCCACCGTCCGCGCCAACCTGGGCTCGCCGTCGGCCACCTCCACCTTCGACCCCAATGTCTGGTTCTATATCGACCAGGTGAAGGAGCGCGTGGCCTTCCGCCGTCCGGTGGTCACTTCGCGCAACGTGGTCGCCGTGACCTTCGACAAGGACACCGAGCTGGTGAAGACCGTCGACACCATGTCGCTCAAGGACGGCAAGGTCATCGCCTTCAACGGCCGCGAAACCCCGACGCGGGGCCGCGAGCTGACCATCCTCGAACAGCTCCTGGGCAATGTCGGCCGCGGCACCATGCTGCCGAATCAGGACGAGAACACCCCCGGCAGCCGCCCGGGCGACCGGCGGTAGTTCGCCCTTCTCCCTCCTCTTCATGGCAGGGCTATCGCATATGGCCGTAGATCCAAGTGGCACGGTGGCCAGATGCTCCCCCTCTGGGGGAGCTCCCGGCCGCATGGCCGGGTGAGGGGGACTAAAATGCCCTTCAACGGAGGTTCGACCGGTCTGAGCAGGAGTCAA
>NZ_JAUYNW010000059.1 GCF_030698145.1 Phenylobacterium sp.
CATCTCCTTGGCGAAGCCCTCCACGTGCTCGGCCTCCTTGGCGAAGAAGCCCAGGGGGATGAACAGCGGGAAGTAGCAGTTGTCGACGCCCATCGCCTTGATGCGCCGGTCCATGGTCTGCTGGATCCGCTCCCAGACGCCGTAACCCCAGGGCTTGATGATCATCGAGCCGCGCACCGGCGACAGCTCGGCCATGTCGGCCTCGCGCACGATGGCCTGGTACCAGTCGGGGAAGGTGGATTTGTTGCCGGTCAGCCGGCTGACGGAGAGAGCGCGTTGCATGAGGCGCTGTTTAAAGTCGGAAACGGCCACGTCAAAGCCTTGCTCGGCTCCGAGCGGACGCTTATCCCTCGAACACCTGTTTCAAAATGAGGGAGAAGACGATGAACCCGGTGGAGTTCAAGGACCTGCCCGGCCTGGTTGGCCAGGAAGTCGGCGTGTCGGATTGGGTCGAGATCAGCCAGGAGCGGGTCAACCAGTTCGCTGAAGCCACCGGCGACCATCAGTGGATCCATATTGACGTCGAGCGCGCCACCAAGGAAATCGGCGGCCCGATCGCCCACGGCTACCTGACCCTCTCCCTGATCCCGATGCTGGGCGCCGGCATGCTGCCGGTGAAGGGCGTGACCCGCGGCATCAACTATGGCTCCGACAAGGTCCGCTTCATCAACATGGTCCGCGTCGGCAAGCGCGTGCGCATGCGCCAGAAGCTGATCGGCGCCGAGCCCAAGGCCGGCGGCATGCAGCTCAAGAACGAATGCACCATCGAGATCGAGGGCGAGGCCAAGCCCGCCTGCATCGCCGAGACGATCTCGGTCATCTACGGGGCGTAGGCGCCCCTTGCGCGGTTCGATCCACCATCTGGATCTGACCGTTCAGGATCCCTGGGCCTCGCGGAACTTCTACGCGAGCGTCCTGGGGTTCCTGGGCTACCGCCTGGTCGACGATCATCCCCGCGGCTTCGATCTCGACCTGAAGACGCCCGAGGGATTCTGCTCTGTCGGGATAGTCAAGGCCCACGACCTGGACCGCCCCCACGACCGCTATTCGCCAGGCCTGCACCATGTGGCCTGGACCGCCGAGAGCCGTGACGATGTCGACGCCCTCCATGCCCTGCTGCTGGAGATCGGCGCCGAAATCCTGGACGCTCCGGCCGACTATCCGCGCTACGGCGATCCCTACTACGCGGTGTTCTTCGCCGACCCCGACGGGCTCAAGCTGGAGTTCGTCTATTCGCCGAGGGCTATCGACGGCTCGGCGTCTTAGTCCCGCGCCAGGGCCTCTTCCGCCGACGCCGCCTTGGCCCCCGCGAACACCTCGGTGCGCGCCTGGGTGACCGGGGCGGCGGGGTTGTCGATCAGGGAGATGGTCTCGCGGATGAACTTGGCGTGGGTGACGATGCCAATCTCCAGGCGTTCGCTGTTCAGCTCCACCTGCTGGGTCAGCAGGCCTGCGATGAACTGGACCTCCGTGGCCTCGGATGCACCCAGGCGGCGACGGGCGGCCTGGGACATGAACACCGGCCCGCCGGAATTGCCCGGGAAGACGGAGAAGTCGAGGAGGAAGGTCGGGAAGACCTTGGCCGGGGCCACCGGGAACGACGCCACGCGGCCGGCCCGCAGGATCGGGAAGCCCGCCTGGTTGGCGGCCAGGCCGCGGGGGAAGCCCAGCGCCATCATCTCGTCGCCGGCGCCGACCTTGTTGGCGGCGAAGGTGTCGTCCTCGGCCAGCCATGACAGCGGGATCGCGGCCTTGGCGAAGGGCTCGGGCGCGGTGATCGAAATGGCGGCGACGTCGCGGGACGGATGGGCGGTCCAGAGCTTGCCGCCGCCGGCGTCGCGGATGCGGACGGTCTGGGGCGAATAGCTCCAGCTGCCGTCGGGATTGGCGATGCGGTAGCCGATCCGCGCCTCGGCGCCCGGCATGCGCGACAGGACGTGGTTGGCGGTGACGAGGACCGTGCGCGGCGCCCCGTCGGGGCCCGCGGACGTGATGAGGAATCCCGTGCCGACCGTGCGCGTGCCATCGCCCAACGGCTGCTCGAGTTGAACCGTCGCGTGGATCAGCTCCACTGAAAGGTCCATGACCATTTCGACGCCCCCTTCTACGCTACGGAATCTACGCCCCAGACACTCCACTAGTTGTTTAAGAACATGGTTAACGACTAGCCCGCCGCCCGGCCCCGGCCTGCGCCAGATCGCCGCGCCATCGGCGAGTCGGAGACCGGCGTGGCCGTGAAAATCCCTGTGAAATCAAAGCCTATCCCCTACAGGATGACCTGCATCGGCACCGGGTTCCCGCCGTTCACGATCTGCTGACCGGAGCGCGGCGCCTTAATATGTGGCGCAGGTGCGGCGTCGCCCGGCCAAGAGGGCCTTGAGAGCCCGCGCGCGGCGTCGCATGTAGCGGGCCATGAGCGCTCCTAAACCTCCCGTCGCCCGCCGTGATCCCAAGGTCATCGAACAGCTCGGGCGCACGCGCACCGACGACTACGCCTGGATGAAGGACGACAACTGGAAGGAGGTGCTGCGCGACCCCAAGGTCCTGCGCGCCGACATCCGCGAGCACCTGGACGCGGAGAACGCCTACACCAAGGCCATGCTGGCCGGCACGGAGGCGCTGCAGGCGCAGCTCTTCGCCGAGATGAAGGGGCGCATCAAGGAGGACGACAGCTCGGTCCCCGCCTCCGACGGCGCCTGGGACTACTATGTGCGCTACGAATTCGGCGCCGAGCATCCGGTCCACGGCCGCCGCCCGCGCGGACGGTCCGACGGCGAGGTGGTGCTGCTGGATGAGGACGCCATGGCCAAGGGCAAGGCCTTCTTCCAGGTCGGCGCCGCCCATCACAGCCCCGACCACCGGCTCTACGCCTGGGCCGCCGACGAGCAGGGCTCGGAGTACTACACGATCCGGATCAAGGACCTGGCGACCGGCGGGACCCTGCCCTTCCAGATCGACAGCGCCTATGGCGACTTCACCTTCTCGCCCGACAGCCAGTGGCTGTTCTGGATCTGGCGCGACGAGAACGCCCGCCCCTCCAAGGTCTTCCGCCGCCCGGCCCGCGGCGGCGAGGACGTGCTCGTCTACGAGGAGAAGGACGAGGGCATGTTCCTGGGGGTCGGCAAGACCTCCGACGACAGCCACATGGTCGTCCACGTGGGCAACCAGGAGACCACCGAGATCTGGCTGATCCCGGCCGGCGACCCGACCCGGCCGCCCTTCGTGGCCGAACCCCGACGGGTGGGTGTGAAGTACGACCTCGACCATTGGACCGACCGCTGGGTGATCCGCACCAATGACGACGGGGCCGTGGACTTCAAGCTGGCCACCTCGAGCGCCGAAATCCCGGCCAGGTCCACCTGGACCGACTTCATCGCCCACGAACCCGGCCGCTACATCACCGGCTTCGCGGCCTTCGAGAGCCACCTGGTCCGCGCCCAGCGGGTCAACGCCCTGGACGAGATCGTGGTCATGGCCCGCGACGGCGCCGAGCACGTGGTGGCCTTCGACGAGGAGGCCTACGCCCTCTCGCTGGAGGGCGGCTACGAGTACGAGACCACCCTGACGCGCTTCGTCTACCAGTCGCCGACCACGCCCCGTCAGTGGTTCGACTACGACATGACCACGCGCGAACGGACCCTGCGCAAGACCCAGGAGATCCCCTCCGGCCACGATCCGGCCAGGTACGTGGCGCGGCGGCTCTACGCCACCGCCAGCGACGGCGCCGAGGTGCCGATCACGGTCCTGATGCTGAAGGACACCCCGCTGGACGGCTCGGCGCCCCTTCTGCTCTACGGCTACGGCTCCTACGGCCACGCCATGGAGCCCAGCTTCTCGATCCGCAACCTGAGCCTGGTCGACCGGGGCTGGATCTGGGCCGTGGCCCATGTGCGCGGCGGGTCCGACAAGGGCTGGGGCTGGTTCCTCGACGGGCGCAAGGAGAAGAAGGCCAACACCTTCACCGACTTCATCGCCTGCGCCGAACACCTGGCCGCCAACGGCTACGGGGCGTTGGGCGAGATGGCGGCCTATGGCGGCTCGGCGGGCGGCATGCTGATGGGCGCGGTCGCCAACCTGCGGCCGGAGCTGTGGAGCGGGGTCATCGCCGCCGTCCCCTTCGTCGACGTGCTGAACACCATGAGCGACACCACCCTGCCCCTCACCCCGCCGGAATGGCCCGAATGGGGCAATCCCATCGAGGACGCGGCCGCCTACGATCGCATCGCGTCCTACAGCCCCTATGACCGGGTCGCGCCCCGGCCCTACCCGGCGATCCTGGCCACCGGCGGCCTGTCCGACCCGCGCGTCACCTATTGGGAGCCGCAGAAATGGGTGGCCAAGCTGCGTGAAAACACCACAGGCCGTGCGCCCATGCTGCTCAAGATCAACATGGAGGCGGGCCACGGCGGCGCCTCGGGCCGATTCGACTTCCTCAAGGAGATCGCCCTCGACTACGCCTTCGCCATCTGGGCGGCGGAGCGGGGCTGGGAGAAATGATCGTCAGGCCATCCCTAGAAACCGACGCCCCAGCGCTCGCCGCGATCTACGGCCACCACGTGCTGCACGGCTTCGGCACCTTCGAGGAGGTCCCGCCGAGCGTGGACGACATGGTCGGCCGCCGCGCCGCCATCGTCGAGCGCGGCCTGCCTTATCTGGTCGCGGAAGACGCCGGCCAGGTGCTGGGCTTCGCCTATGCCGGTCCGTTCCGCCCCCGCGCGGCCTATCGCTATACGGTGGAGGACAGCGTCTATATCGCCCCCGACGCCATGGGCCGCGGCGTCGGCAAGGCGGTGCTGTCCCAGGTGTTGGCGGACTGCGAGGCCTTGGGGATCCGCCAGGTGGTGGCGGTGATCGGCGACAGCGGCAACGCCGGCTCCATCGGCCTGCACCGCGCCCTGGGCTTCGAGCCTTCCGGTGTGGGCAAGAGCTTCGGCTTCAAGCACGGCCGCTGGGTCGACATCGTCTGGATGCAGAAGGCGCTGAACGGCGGCGACGCCCGCCCGCCGCAGGGTCCGGGGATCGGGCTCGGCGCCGCCTAGGCCAGTGGCCCGCGACTTGCGCGGGATGGCGCTACGAACCTAGCGTCGTCCCAAAGGAGTCCACCGTGCGCCCGCGTCGCAACGCCCTCCACCTGGCCCGCAGCGGCCTGACCTTCATCCTCGCCGGCATGGTCGCCCTGGCCCTGATCCAGATCGGCCTGTTCGTCCGCGCCCTGACCCAGACCCTGGCGGGCTAGCCGCGAGCATCGCTCCAGGTTTTGGGAGGCGTTGGCTGGGGAACTAGGACTCGAACCTAGAATGACGGTACCAAAAGCGTTGGGACCGCCCGCGAATTCAATGCCTTGCCTGTAAATGTGGCCGAGATCGGCCACGAAAGATCAATGACTTACAGCGACCGTGTAAATGGCGAACCGGGTTCGCGGGCCGCCTAATCGGGCCGGCGCGCGACGAGAACATTTCGCGAACCTGTGACTAGACTTTCTTCGTTCTCTTGGCGTACCGCTTCGGTTCCATGGGCTCCAAGAACCCCGACCGCGTTCCGCTCTCAGCTCGCCGCCACCATGGCGAAACGGTCGGCCTGATGCGCGCCAACAAGTGGAAGATCCGCAGCGATTGCCCTCACTGCCGGGTTGCAGTGAATATCTCGCTCGACCCGATCATCTGCATGCGCGGGCCGCTCTACAGCCTTTGGGACCGCACGATGAAATGCCCCAACGCCGCCTGCAGCGGACAGGCCCGCATCGCTGCAATCGCCCCCGGCATGCACAAGTACGAGGCGATGATCACCGCCAAGCCGTTCGATGAACCGCCGGCCTGGCTGCGGGCCCGCGGCATTATCCTCGATCCCAAGGAATGAACATGACCTTCCCCCGCCCCGATGGCCTCTACTGGATCCGGTTCTTTCCAGACGACACCGAGTGGCAAATCGCGCAGCTCGTCGGCGGCGAGTTCTTCCTGATCGGCGTGGCGGACGGCCAGCCTCGAGTCGCCGAAGTGGGACCAAGGGTCGAGGCGGAACCCCCAAGCTAAATCCTGAAACGTGTGTATTTATCCCCATCGCTTAGTTGACATGCGGCTCGGGATAGTGTGTATATAAACACATGAACAGCCGCGACATCATTTCAGCGATCGAAGCCGCCGGATGGGTCAAGGTGACCCAAAAGGGATCGCACGTTCAGTTCAAGCACCCGGAGAAGACCGGTCGCGTGACGGTGCCGCACCCCAAGAAGGACTTGCCGGTCGGGACGCTCCGTTCCATCGAGCGACAGTCCGGCGTGAAACTGAGGTAGAACAGATGGCCCACTACATCGCCTTGATCCACAAGGATCCGGCCAGCGAATATGGCGTCTCCTTTCCGGATTTTCCCGGCTGCGTTTCGGCCGGCGCCACCCTGGACGAAGCGCGCGCCATGGGCGCCGAGGCCCTGGCCTTGCACATCGAGGGCATGGTCGAGGATGGCGACGCACTCCCCGAGCCGAGCTCGCTCGAGGCGGTCATGCGCGACCCTGAGAACCGCGACGGTGTCGCCATCCTGATTCCGGTCGACGCCAAGGCCAAGGCCGTTCGGGTCAATGTGACGATCCCCGACGACGCGCTGCGCCAGATCGACGCCTACGCGGAGGCGCATGGCTACACGCGGTCGGGCTTTCTGGTCGCTGCGGCCAGGAAAGCTCTCGAGGCGGCCTGAGCCCAAACGCAAAAACGCCCCCGGCCATGGGCCGAGGGCGTCTCCGAGATCCGCGCGGGCGATCCCCCGAACGCGCGGCGGATCCACGCGCCGTCGCCAGGTAAGCAGGCGCCGGCGCGGGTCTGGTCAGATCAGTTGGGAACGAGCGGCAGGCCGACGTCGCGGCCGGCCTGCAGGTCGACCATGGTCCCGGCCTGGGACTCTTCGCACGCGCCGAACAGGGCGAAGATCTGCGCCGCCTCGAGCGGGCCGGCCGCCGCCACGCGCTGCGCGACGGAGCTGCAGGTGATCTTCGGCTTCACCCGCACCTCGAGCTGGCCGAGGTCGGGAACCATGGCCCGGCTGAGCGGCGAGCAAGCCGACAGGAGGCACGCGGCGAGGGCCGCGATCAGGGGGAGTTTCATGTCAGTCTCCGGTTGAAGGCGGGTCAGTCCCGCCAGATGGTCGCGGCCAGGCGCAGCTTGCGGATCCGATCGTCGAGCCCGTTCTTCCCGCCATTGATGCGGCGCGTGGCCTGCAGGGCGTCGTCGATTTCGTTGGCCGTGATCCGCGCATCGATCAGCTCGATCGAGGCCCGCTCGCCGGGGTCGGCCGCGACGATCTCATTGAGACCGTTCGCCCGCCACCAGAGGGCGGCGATCCTGCAGCCGAGTTGGAATCCGCTGGCCAGCTCGGGATGCTTGACCAGGTCGACGCCGGTCCAGGCCTTGGCCAGCACGTAGTTCGCGCGCAGCGAAAGCTGGATCGGCGACCGCCCGCGGAACCGCCAGCCGTCGCCCGAGGCCTCGTCGCGGTTGCCGCCCTTGCCGGCGTAGATCCGGTTGGCGATGGCCTGAGGCCCCTTGGCGATCAGCGCCTTGGCGTCGGCCGTCCCGCGCACCGAGGCGAAGAAGGCGTCGAGCCGCTCCGGAGTCGACCAGGAGAGGTTCTCGACCCAGCGGGTGAAGCCCTGGCTCTCATGATGGGTCTGCGACATGAAGTGGCGCAGCTCGCGCGGCGTGTCGATCGACGCCTCGGCGCAGGCGGCCGAGAGGTGCGGGGCGATCGCCAGATAGTCGCACCGGGGCGCGAACAGCCGCAGTTGGGTGACGGTGATCAGAGGCGTGGCCATAGGGCGGTCCTCTCCCGCGCGGCGGCCTCGAGGGCGGCCGGCGATTGGCGCGAGTAGAACAGCACCTTGAAGAGCCCGATCGCGGCGACGGCGGCCAGGGCCACGGCGAGGAAGCTCTCGCTCATGCTGGCGTGACGCTGGCCCTCGTAGAGGATCCAGGCCCGCAGCCCGGCCGCGCCGGCGAGCAGGTCGTAGACCAGGCACTCCAGCACCGGGGCGTTGGGCATGAAGGTCAGGCGGGGCGACTGCAGGTAGGCGCGCGCCGCCGTGGCCATCGAGGCGATCGCCAGGGCGATGACGGTGATCCAATCGGTATCGGTCATCCCAGCTTCTCCGCTCGCTTGCCGGCGACCTTCATCGCCAGGTCGGCCGCCAGGGGGAGCGCGCGCCAGCCGATGACAGCGACGATCACCTTCACCCCGCCGATGGCCTCAGGGCCCGTCAGGTGCGCCAGGGAGGCGACCCAGGGGCCGAAGTAGATCCCGGCCAGGGTCCCGACGATCCAGGCCGCCAAGGTCTCCACCAGGCCGCGTGTGATGTGGCCGGGGGGCCAGGGGCGCGGCGCGGCGAGGAACTGCACCGCGATCAGCAGGGCGGCCATGAGCCCCCCGGCCAGCGCGGGCGCGGCGTCGCGCCACCAGACCAGCCAGTCTGGATCTCGATAAGGCATGGGGCCTCCCTCTACTGATGTTCAGGAATTCGCCGGCGACCCAGGGGCCGCGCGAAGCAGCGAACCGGGTTCGCCGCTGGCGCGAGGGCGATTGACAGAGTCAACGCCAGGGCGTGAGGGTGCGCGCAACACAACCTACTGGGAGTCTGATGATGCTGAGCTCTACGCGCGGGGCGCTGGGCGCGCTGACCGCCGCCGCCACGATCGCCGTCGCGGCCCCGGCCGGGGCTGGGACCCTCTTCGACTTCTCAGAGCTGAGCGATGGCTTCGAGCTCGGGTCCTACTACGCGGCCCAGGGCGTGACCTTCTCCAACGCCAAGGCGGTGGCCATTTCCCATCCGGCCGCCCTGGATCCCTTCGCGATTACCTCGATCAGCAACGAGGGCCTCGAAGGGACCTTCGCCGAGGCCAACGCGATCTACATCACCTTCGGCGCCGACGTCGGCCAGGCGGGAATTCAGGCCTTTGGCAACGGAGCCGCCGGGATCCGGATCGAGGCCTATGACGCCTTCAATGTGCTGCTACGCGCCGAGGAATACACCCACACCGCCGGGCCGGCTCAGGGGGTCAACAACACCTTCGGGGCCCACTTCGCCGGCGGCGGAATCCGATCCCTGAAGATCTATCAAGTTGGAGACGGGGCGGCGCTTGGCGACTCCGTCACGCTCGACAACCTCTTCATCACCGGCGGCATTCCGGAGCCTTCGACCTGGGCGATGATGATCGTCGGGTTCGGTCTCGCCGGCAGCGCGCTTCGCCGAGGCCGCCGACCGCTAGAGGCCCAGGCCCAGGCGTAGGGCCAGGCGTGGCCGGGCCGTGGCCACGACGCCAACGGCCGGCGCGCTGACCACGATGTCGATCGCCGCCGGATCCGTCAGCCCCTCGGTATTGTCCGGGGTAATGGTGATCGTGCCGGCGGTGCTGGGCACGAAGGTCAGGGACAGGGTGGTCAGGCCCGCCACCAGGACGGCCGGGTTCTCGTCGAACACCCCCGAGCCGCCGGCCAGGGAGAAGCCGAAGGCGGTCCCGTCCTCGTTGCCGCCGTTCAGGACCAGGGTCAGCTCGACCGGGTCCCCGACGTTCACGCTCGTGTCGTCGGCCGCGAACGTGTAGCCGGTCGCCTGCGGCGCCGAGACGACGACGGCCAGGGTGTCGGAGGTGAAGCCCGTGGCCGCCGCCGTGATGGTCACGGTTCCCGTCCCGGCCGGCTCATAGTCGAAGGTCTGGGCGACCGGCTCGGCGGCCGGGTCGAAGTCCAGCGACGCCGGCGTGAACGTGCCGCCGGCCCCGCCGTCCGACAGGGTGACCGTGGCCGGGTTGGCGAGGGCGCCGTTGAAGTCGACGCTGTACTCGCGCGCCACCCCGACGACGCCGGCCGGACCCGAGAGGTCGGAGACGGCCGTGGCATAGGTGTAGGGCGGCCAGGTCGTGCCGTACCCGGTCGCCGGCGTTACGTCCGTCGAACCCTGCTTGGTGAAGTCGGCCGCGGTCCCCCGATTGTTGACCGCCCCGGCGCCGGAGGCATCCCAATAGGCCTCGTCGCCCACCAGGAAGATCAGGGGCTGCGTTCCCGTCAGGCTCGAGCCGTCGCTGGCCCCGCCCATCCGCAGGGCGCTGATCTTGTCGCGCACCGCAGCGTCGGTGAGATCGATCCACTCGCGGTGGACATAGGCCATGGCCAGCACGCCGTCGATCGCCGCGCCGCCCACCCGAAAGAGGTTGTTCGCGATGCTCCAGCCAATGTCATGGGCGCCGCTCCCCAGGAATGTGGAGGGCGAGGTGGTGGCGTGCGAGACCCAGCCCGCGCCCACGTCGACATAGACCTTCACCCCGGCGGCGAAGTCCGCGGCGTTCATGTCCACAGTCATGGCGACGGCGATCTCGAACGGCGCACCGCCCGGCGCGGCGAAGGCCGTGGAGCTGTCGAACGACGATATGATCGAGGTCGAGGTGTTGTTCCGGAAGCTGCTGAAGCGGAGCTTCCGCGTATTGAGCAGCTCGACCCGAAAGGTCGTGTTTCCGGTGTAGTGGCCAACGAAGGTCGTCGAGTTGACCCAGGCGGTCGGCTTGATCACGAAGCACACGGTCGCGTACCGGCTGTCGGTCCCGAGCGCGCTTGAGGTCGCGAGACGCCATTCATCCGGCGTCGTGCTGTCGATGTTCACGCCCGGCCAGGCATTGGCCCGCGCCGTGGTCACCGTCCAGGTGAAGACGTTGCTCTCGCCGAAGTCGATGGTCTTGGCGACCGCCCCGAGATTGCTCGCCGAGGACGTGAGGCGGAAGTTGAGCCACATGCCGCTGGTCACCGACCCCGGCGTCGAGGTCCAGGCGGTCGCGCCGGCGTCGCCGGTCACCGTGTTGGTGCGGTACTCGAGTCCGGCCTGCGGCGTCAGGGTCTTGGTTCCGTCCGTCGTGACCTGGACCCAGCCATGCTCGACCACGGTCGAGAGCGCGATGTCGACCTGGTTGGTGATGGTCAGGTACGAGATCCCGTAGAGGTAGTCGCGGCCATGCGGCCCCGTGCCGAGGATCGCCTTCCAGCTCGGCAACAGCGTGCCGGTCCAGAGGTTGGGCACATAGGTGTTGCCGGTGTCGGGGGCGACATTGGCGTCGATCGCCTCGCCGGCCGTCGCCCGGTTGGTGAGCAGGCAGCCGGTGAAGGTCGCGCCCGCCCCGCCCGTCAGGCCGTCGATGATGCAATCCTCGAAGGTGGAGATCACCGCCGGGCCGCCGGCCGATAGGGCCTTAGCGGTGCTGGCCACGCCAGGCGCGCGCAGCCAGGTGTCGCGCGCGAAGCTGTGACCCGAGCCGCCGTAGATCGCCGCGCCCTGCGCCAGGTCGTCCATGATCAGCATGTTGTCGTGGCTGACGATCGCGGCGTTCGACACCGTGAGCGGGCGGCAACCTTCGCCGTAGTTGTAGCGGAAGGTCAGGTAGGGGTTCTCGTAGAACGAATAGATGTTGGCGTGCGGCCCCGATCCCCCCGTCGCCTCGTTCAGCTCGACGATGGTCGTCAAGTTGCCGTTGGCGACGTAGAAGGTCGTCACCGTGCAGCGGTCGGAGGAATTGCCGTAGAAGTGGCAGCCGTTGTTGCCCGAGCTGGTGGCCCGGACCAGCCCGACCCCGACGCTGTGCTGCAGATCGTTGCCCTGCACGATGCAGCCGGTCGCCAGGCCGGTGTTCGAGAACCTGACCAGGGCGGACTTGCCGCCGTCCACGCAGGTGAAGAACTCCCCGGTGATGTCGAGCACGTCATAGCGCCAGGTCCCGCCGACTCGGTCGACGGCCACACCGCTACCCTGCTTGTCGTTGACCCCGGCGCCGACGAAGCCGGACAACTTGAAGCCGTAGATCGCCCCGCTCGAGACGCCGCTGGCGTCCATGCCCGTGTGCCGGGTCATGATTTCGGGCGCCGCGCCGCTGCTGAACTCGGCGTAGATCACCGGGGTCGCGCTCGTGAAGGCGTCGGCCTTCCACGCGAACTGGTCGGGCGCCTTGATCGAGGCCGGGTGGCCGACGATCTGGACGGCCGAGGCGCCCGTGGTCCCGTTCTCGTAGACCTCGCCGGTGTCGGTGTCATAGGACGAGCCGATGTCGAAGGTCATGACATAGGTCCCGCCGGTGTGGGCGGTGATCAACTTGCGGGACAGGAAGTTGCCCGACCCCGGCAGGATCAGCACCGCGCCCACGACGGAGTTCGCGCCGAACTCGGCGTCGAAGGCGGCGCGCAGGGCGACCGGGACCGTGAAGGTGCTGGCCGTGCCGGCGACGACGTAGGCGCTGACCGGCACGACATACATGCCGCGCGTTTCATTGACGAAAGGGTCGGCCGCGTACTTGTAGGGATCGCTCCCGACCGCGGGCCATTGCGCCCACTGGATCAGCCCGTCGGCCAGGTCGCGGTCGATCAGGAACCGGCCCTTGGTGAAGGGGCTCGAGAGCGTGAACTTCCGGATATTGGCGATCCGGGGATTGGCGAACACCTCGCCCGAGCTCGGCGCGGTGTGCGCCGGCAGCAGGTCCGCCCCGGTGATCTCGGCCACGTCGCCGGTTCCCCAGCCGACGCCGGTGGCGTTGATCAGATTGGCGTCGCCGGCGACATAGGACGAGCGGATCAGGCCGCCGTTCTTGTGGACGCAGAGCGTCAGGCCCGAGGCCGTGTAGTTGGCGGCGGTCGAGCCCGGCGTGACGTTGACGTCATCGGGGCTGTGAGCCCAACAAGCGCCTGCCGACGTACCGGGATCACTGTCATCGCCAGTCGCCAGGTCGACATAGACGCTCGTCGGCGGGCAGATGACCCGCAGCTCGGCCGAGGCCACATCGTTCGGCGCGGCGAAGGTCGACCAGGTCATGGTGACCGTCGCCACGTACTCGCCGTCCGACAGGTTGGCCGTGTCCCCGGCCGACGAGGCCGCCACGGAGCCGCCCGTCCGATCCCAATGGCCCGCCGTCCCCGTGGTCCAGGAGATCGAGCACGCGGTCGGCGCGCCCATGCCGCTCGGGACCATATGCGCGAAGAGATCGATCGGCGCATCGCCGGCCGCGACGTAGCGGTCGCGATAGGCGCGGTACGGCTTGAGAACAGGCGTAGCCATGGGGCGGGGATCCTCTTGGGTCGGGGGAGCGGCGGGCGGCGGCGGCGGGACGCGCTAGGCGTCCTTGATTTCGAGGCTTTCTCCCGCGACCGTGACCGCGAACTCGCGGGTCTGGCCGTCGAGGATCAGCCAGCCGACGTCGACGCCGGCGTCATCGCCGCTGCTGCTGAAACGCGCCCAGATGTTCCCGCCGGTGACGGTGAGGCTCCAGCACTGGCCCAACTCCCCAGCCAGGCCGGGGACCGCCACCGAGTTGACGGTCGAGGTGACCGTCTCGTCGGCGGTCGACTGAGACATCGGGATAGGCATGGTGGCGCCGGTGTCGGCGCGGCCGTTGACGCGTGCGAGGACGACATGGACCGTGGCCATGGGAGATCTCCAGGGTTGAGGGAGGGCGGCGCTGGCGAACCCGGTTCGCCAGGCCAGGTCAGGGAATGAATTCGAAGCGCGCGAACTCGGCGGAGACGATCACCGTGTCAGTCCGGCCGAGAGTGTCGGTCACGGTGCATTGGAAGGTGCCGTACTCGGTCCCCGGCGCCATGACGTGGGTGAATGTGGTGGTCGCCGAGCTCGGGCTGTTGATCGAACCCACCCCGCTCAGCCGGACCCAGGCATGGGAGGCCGCAGTACCGCCCGTCACTGAGACGCTGGTCGAGTCCGTGGTCACCGTCGCCTCGGTGGCCAGGGCCGAAACGTACGTTGGATCGGCCGTAGCCTCGAGCGGCGGCGGGGCCGTGCCGTCGTTGATCAGCACGACGCCATAGTCGACGAAGGCGGTCTGAGGCGTGGGGCTGAGCGAATCGGTCACCGTCCCGCGCACCGTGCCGGACACCCCGCCGCCGGGGCCAAGAGACCGGGAATGGGTCGAGGCGGCGCTTCCCGCGCTGTTGATGCTGAAGTCGTTGGCCGTCAGGTGGGCGTGGCTGTAGCTGTAGGGCGGAACCCCGCCCGCCGGCACGAGCGTGACGCCGTCGCTGGTCACCGTGATCGTCCCGCTCGAGGTCTGGGTCTTCACCCCGGATCCGGAGGTGGACACCGAGAGCGGCGGGTTGCTGCGCTCGAGGTAGACGTTGACCGTGTTGGACGGGAGCACCTGGCCAGTAATCAGGTCGGTCACCGTGTCCACGAAGCCGCCCGAGATCCCGCCGGGGCTCATGCCTGAGGCTTGGAAGGTGGTGGTCGCGGCGCTGGCCGAGACCGGGTCGATCGAGGCGTCGCCGCTCACCTGGGCCCAGCTATGCGAGAACGATCCAGAACCGCCGGTGACCGTCGTCGTCGCGGAATTCGAGGTGACGGTCGATCCGGAGTCCGAGCCGCTGACGCTCGAGGGCGCTGACGCCACGGACATCGGCGGATAGGCGTTGCCCATCATCATGCAGGCGCCGGAACTCATCCTAGCCGGCCTTCACGAAGGTCGCCTTGCAGGCCTGGGTCGTCGCATCGATGCACTGCAGGCGCACCGCATCCATCTTGTTCGCCCCGGTGCTGAGCGTGGGCGTGCCCTGTTGGCCGAAATCCCAGACGCCCGGCAGGGCGCAGAGACGAGGACCGCCGGTGGCCGGCTGCACGGGATAGAACACGTAGTACTCGCCCTCGAGCATGTTGGTGGGCGTGGCCAGGGTGCGGTTCCCGCCCAGCACGACCTTGGCGTGGAAGCCCTGGGTCGCGGCGTTCCAATTGATCGTGGCGCCATCGGTCAGGGTCTGGATCGCGTTGGCGGCCGAGCGGGCCGCCGGCGAGATCGCCTTATCGGCCGCGGTCCCCGCCCAGATCTCGGCGGGCGTGGCGGTCGGCAGGGCCATTTCGCAGGTGAGCGCGACAGACCACGCCGAGTGCGACCCCGTGCCGACCGGCTCAGCCATGACCATCAGGTCGAGAGCGCCGGAGCCCGAGTTGTAGGCCATGACCCTGGCCATGAAGTTGAAGATCGCATTCGCGGTCACCGCGACCACGACCATGTGCCCAGGGATCAGGGCCTTGCCGGTCTGGATGGTGATCGTGAGCTCATCGTCGGCGTCAAGCGCCGACAGGTCGATAGGTGTCACGCTGCTCGCGACAGTGCCCGGCGCGTTGAGCGCGGTCAGGGCCGAGGCGCTGGCGGCGGCGGCCGAGGCGGCGGCGGCGATGCGGTCTTGGCCGGTCTGGACCCGGTCGGCGATGATCGTGCCGATCGCGTCATTGGTCGCCGCGACCATGGCGATGATCTCGCCCGCGAACACCACGATCCATGCCAGAAAGGCGTTCATGCGCGTGATGAAGGTCGCCGGCGGATTGCTCCGCGACGGGGCGACCGGAGGGGCGGTCAGGGTGGGGATCGTCATGTCGCGGGAAGCCCCTTGAGATTGATCGAGAGCAGGGATCGGGTCGGCCAGGGAATGGCCGTGCTGAAGTCCTCGTAGAACCCGAAGACGATCGTCGATCCGAAGTCCTCGTCGCCGATGTAGACGACGGCGCGGGCCCGGAAGCCGGAGAGCAGGCGCATGAGCGCGTCGACGAAACGGTTCTCGATCATCAGCGCGAAGCTGGCCTTGCGGATGAAGGCGCGCTCGACGATCCGGTAGTTCGCGAAGGCGTCTTGCTCGATGACGCTGAAGTCCTGGATCCCCAGCACCGGCCCCCATTGCGTGCCGCCGAGATCCTGGACCCGGCCGAGCGCGCAGACGCCCCAGCGAACCGTGGCGCCAGGATCGGCCAGGGTGATCTCGATCTCGGCGCCAGCGAAGGCCGGCAGCTCCAGCTCGACCAGGTCGGCCCGCCGCAGGATCGGATCGAAGGCGTAGGCGTAGGGGTCGACGATCCCGCCGGGGTCGGTCAGGTCATAGGTCACGTCCCAGACGACACCCTCGACCGCGTCGGTCACCACGATCCGCGCCGTGGCCGCCTCGATGTTGAGCAGTGCGATCCCGGTGACCAGGTCCGGAAGCGTGATCGTCACCGAGATCTCGTCGGCGTCGGCGGTCTGCGAGCTGAGCGAGGCGTCGAACATCCGCCAGCGGTTGGCCGCCCCGGTCTCGAGCCACCAGGTGCTCGAGGTCGAGGCGCCCGGGACCTTGTTCAGGTTGGCCGCCTGCAGGGAGACGAACAGCTTGTGCTCGAAGAGTCCGGTCCCGCGCACCGTGACGTTGGCGGCGTAGGTGGTCCCGGAGTCCCAGACCGGCTCATCCTCGGCGACGCTGCTGACCAGGTCGTCTTCGGTCACCGTGATCGGGTCGATCACCTTCATGCCGCGCGCTCCCCAGGCAGACCCGCGCCGTCCCAGCCGACGACCTTGGTGGCGACGCGATGGCCGCTCAGCGCCATGGCCTCGATCACCGGCCCGAAGCGCGCCTCGAGGCGGCGGATCGCGGCCGCGGCGTCGTCGCCCCGGCTACCGTGGTGGACGTCGACCATCTCGCCTGGCGTGGCCCGGAACTTGACGAGCTGGCTATCGGTCCCGCCGAAGCCGCCGACCGTGAAGCCGCCGCCGTTGGCGAAGCCGGGGATCAGGCCGGCCGCCTGGCCGAACTGCTGGAAGTGCCACTTGGCGTAGCCCTCGGCGTCCCTGATCCCGAGCGACTGCAGGTAGGCCTTGGACTTGGCGTCACGGGTGCTTTCCTCCTGGTACTCGGCCATGACGCTCGGATAGCGGGCCAGGTAGCCGGCCCAGCCGGTCGGGCCCGCCGGCGCTGCGGTGTCGTTGGCCGGCGCCGGGGCGACGGGCGGCGGCGTGGCCGCGACCAGGGCCTGTTGGCTGGCGACGGCCTGTTGATGGGACAAGGCCACCTGCAGGTTGGCGATGGCCTGGGCGACGCTCAGGACGCTCGCATTGATCTGCAGCAGGCCCGCGACCTGGGCGTCGAGGCTGGCGAGCTGCTGTTCGGCGATCGTCGCCGTCCGGCTGGCGGTGTTCTCGGCCGCCTCGACCGCGGCCTTGACCGCCCAGACGTTGCGCAGATGATCCAGCAGGGTCTTGGACTGGCCCTCCGAGACCGCCAGGAACTTCTCGCTCACGCCCTGCAGGTCGCCCAGCGCGTCTTCGTTGCCGAGCCGCGCCAGCGACGCCACCCGCTGAAACTCCGCACCGACGGTGGCCAGCGCGGCCTCGGACGGATCGGCGGCGTCCAGGCTGGCGCGAAACGCCTTGAGCGAGGTGGCGAAGGCCCGGAACTTGTCGATCGTCGCCTGCAGGTCCGCGCGCTCGCGCTCCCATGCCTCGCGAAGATCGTTTCGAGCGCTGGCCACCTGGTCGGCGGCCAGGGCCGAGGCCTGGGCGAAGTCCTGCGCCGCGTAGATCGCCGCCTGAAGGCCGCGCAGGCTGGCGTCCAGCGCCGCGAGCTCGATCTGGCGCTTGGCGGCCAGGGCGCCGGTCGCGTCGCCCTGGGCCTCCATGAGCTGGATCTCGAGGCCGCGCTGCGCATTGGCCAGGGCCGCAGCCTTGGCCGCCGCGTCGGCCGCGTCCTGCAGCGCCCAGAGCTGCTCCTGGAGACCGCGATTGGTGGCGTCGATCCCAGCCAGCTCGTCGGCCCGGCGCGCGGCGAGCGCCTCCGTCGCCTTGCCCTGCGCCTCGAGCAGCGCGATCTCAAGTTCGCGATGCTGCGCCGCGACCCTGGCGACCCGCTCGGCCTCGGCCTGGCGCGCCCGCTCTTCAGCCTCAGCCTTGGCCTTCTTCTTCGACGAGCTCCCCGATAGGAATCCGCCGATCCCGCCGATGATGGCGCCGATCGCCGTCCCGATCCCCGGAAGCAGCATCGTGCCCATCATCGCGCCGGAGGCCGCCCCCGAGAGCGCCGACCCGGCCGGGCCGCCGATCGCCTGCCCCGCCATGTCGGCAATGCCGGCGACGGCGCCGACCTTGCCGGAGAACGTGCCGTTCTTCCCGAAGGCCTCCTTCACGGCCTTCACGGCCGCGAGCACGCCCTTGATCGCCCCCATCCAATCCTTGTTCTTTAGCGCGTAGAAGATGTCGTCGACGGAATAGGTCACGTCCTCGAAGGCCCGCGACATCTCCTCGGCCGCACGCTCGATATCGTTGCGCAGGTCGAGGACGACGTTGCCCATGGTCTTGAGCTCGCCGGTGACCTGCTCGACCTGTTTCTTCACCAGGGGCACGGCGTCCATCCGCCCGACCGCCTCGTGATACTGGGTCCAGGTGATGATCCCGGCCGCCGCGGCTTCGCGCAGCGTGTTCAGGTTGGTCACGATCTCATGCGTGCGCCGCTCCTGGTCGGTCATCAGACCTTCCAGGATCGACGCGGTCTCGGCCTTGAGCTCCTTCAGCGCGTCGACGGACTTCTTCAGCGCCGCGGTGCTCTTCTTGGTCGCCTCTTCCGATTGGCCAGCGGCGACCGCGACGGCGGCGATCGCCGGCGCCGTGACCCCGCGCAGGATCTCGGCGTAACGCTTCTCCGCGCTGGCAGCGGCCTCCGTCGCGGCCTTGGCCCGGGCGCGGGCCTGCTCGACGCCCTTGCCGAGATTGGCGTCGAGTTCCGTGGCCGGACTGATCATGCCGCCCATGCCGCCCTCGGCGGCCATCATCGCCTGAGCGAAGCCGGCGAGGCGGCGAGGATCGGCGTTGTCGCGCGCGGTGCGCTGGGCCAGCTCGGCCGCCTCGGCCGCTGCGATGGCCTTTTCCCGCAGCGCCTTGGCGGCGGTGATCGCGGCGGCGGCCTCGAGGCGCAGCGCGTTGGCGTGCTCGACCGCCGTGACCTTCGCCGCGCCGGTCGCGGTCCCAGCCTTCCGCGTCGCCTCGGCATAGGCGTCGAGCGCGGTCTTGGCCCCGCCCATGGTGTCGACCAGGCGGCGGTTCTCCGCATCGACCTTGGCCTGTTCGGCGGCCATGTAGACCAGGGCCGCCGTCACGGCGCCGACGCCGAGCGCCACCAGGCCGAGCGGGCCGGCGAGCGCGGCGATCGTCAGGCCCATGCCGGCCAGCGCGGCGCCGGCGCTGACCGTGGCCGAGGCGACCACGCCGAGCGACGAGATGAAGGCGCCCAGGACCAGCACAAGCGGGCCGACCGCCGCGGCGACGGCGGCGACCACGACGCCGACATTGAGCAGAACCGGGCTCACGCTGGCGATCGCATCGATCAGGTCGGTGAAGCCGGTGACCAGGCCGGTCACGAAGCCGAGCAGGCCCGACTTGCCGATGGCGATCCCGAGTTCCTCGAGCGAGCCCTTGAGCTGCTCCAACTGGCCGGCCAGGCCTGTCATGCGCTGCGCGGCCTGGGCCGCGGCGTCGGTTTCCTTGATCGCGACCTTGATCTTGTCGAGGCCGGCGGCGCCCTGATCCATGAGGCCGATCGCGGTTCGCATGGCGTCCGAGCCGAAGATCTCCTTAAGGACTTCGGTCTTCGCCTCATCCGACAGACCGCCGAGCCGGTTGCGAAGCAGCTCGGCGATCGCCGACATGCTTTTCATCTGGCCGTTGGCCTCGAAGAAGCTGAGCCCATAGGCGCGCATGAGGCCGGCGGCTTCCTTGCTCTTGGGAACAAGGAAGGTGAGGAACGTCTTGAAACTTGTGCCGGCGTCGGATCCCGAGGCGAAGAGCGACGAGGTCCCGGCGAGAACCGCGTTGAAATCCTCGAAGGTGACGCCGAGGCCTGCCGCCACGCCGCCCGCCTGGCCGATCGCGTCTGTGAAGTCGGCGAAGTCGAGCTTCGATTCGTTGACCGCGCCCGTGATCTGATTGACCACGGCCGGGAGCTCGCCGGCGCTCAGCTTGAATTGCTGCATGCTGTCGCTGATCGCCGAGGCGGCCGGGGCGAGCTCGCTTCCCGCCGCGGCGGCTAGGTCGACCGCCGCCTTCGCGGCCCCGCCAAGGATCGCCTCGGTTCCCAGGCCGGTCTTGGCCAGCATATCCATGGCGTCGGCCGCCTCGGACGCGCTGAACACCGTGCTCCGGCCGATCTGGCGCGCGGCGGCCTCCATCGCGGCCATGTCCTGGGACGCGGCCTTGGTGGAGATCTGCACCCGGATCATCGCCGACTCGAAGTCGGCCGAGGCCTTGAGCGCCCCGGCGCCGAACGCCAGCAGCGGCACGGTCAGCCCCATCGACAGGGACCGGCCAACCGACTGCATCGAGGCCCCGATCTTCTCCAGGGACTTCCCGGCTTTCCGCAGCTCCCGTTGGGCGGCGTCGAGCCCTTGCGTGAACTGCGCAGAGTCCAGGCCGAGGACGACGCGCAGGGAACCGATCGTGGCGTTGCTTCCCATGTCGCTTCCTTTCATCGGGGGCCTGAGACGCGGACGCCGCTCAGGTCAGGTCGCGGTGCGGCGGCCTTCAGCGACAGCCATCACGACAGTCCACTTCCGCATGACCGCTTCGATTTCGTCGGCGGTTTGAGCGGGCGGCCCACGCGGGCCGCCCTGCAACTCAGACAGAGTCGGCGGATACTTCGCGTGCGGTAGATATGCGATGTGCCAGGCCAGCCATGCCCGGTCGTTCTGTTCGACCTCACGGGCCTCTGCCTTGCCGCGGACAGCCAGGGCAAAGAGCCGCGGGGTCTGGCGCCAGAACTCGGAGGGCGGACCGAGCCCTAGCCGACACCAGAGGACAAAGAGCTCTGCCCAGTCCCAGCCACGGCGGCGGTCCTCGCCGCCTTCCGAGGGCCCGGCGTGGCCTTGCCGGCCTCCGAAGCCGGGAAGGCCTTCACCAGCGCCTCGATCACCTTGGCCGCAGTCACCTCGACGCCAGCCCCATGGATCAGGAGGCCGACCGCCTTCAAATCGAGGTCGCCGTGGTGCTCATGCAGGCCGGCCCAGAGCAGGGTCCGAAGGAAGCCCAGGCGCATGCCGGGCCCGGCCAGCTCTGCGATCTCGCCGGCGCTGATGTTGAGTTTGTCTTCGAGCATACACAGCGTGTTGATGTCGAAGAGCAGCGTCATGGTCTCCTCCCCATTGGGGAAGGAGACCTCGCCGCGAACCGGGTTCGCCGACATTACGCCCCCATGGTCCCGCGGGCGATCGCGCCGGCGACCTTGAGGTTCAGCGTCGCCTTCATCAGGCCGCTGACGTCGATCCCGTCCGGAGCCCAGCCCAGCACGAAGGCCGGATAGCGCTGGAACTTGTCGTTGGGATAGACCAGGCGAACCGACCGGGTCTCGCCCGACACCCGCCAGGCCACCACATAGTCGTCCGTGGTGCTGCCGGGGATGTGATTGACCGCCAGCGACATCTCGCCGGGATCGATCATGCCTTGCTCGAACTCCTTGGTCCTGTTCGGGCTCTTCATGTGAGTCGACTCGACCTGGTCGGTGGACTCGTTCGGCGGGGTCACGTTCGTGACCAGCCCGACCTCGAACCAACCGCCGGGCTCGGCGGTCACCCCATCATGGACCTCGACATAGGTCCCGTAGCCAATAAGCCCGCTCATGATTGCATCTCCTAGGGCGCTGCGTTGTGCCAGATCCGGATTTGGAGTCTGACGTTGTGAAATTCGGTAGAGCCGTCAGGTTGCGGGCCGTCGCCCACCTCGAAGGCGTCGCCGTCGTCCTCGATGAAGGCGCCTTGAATTCGCGGATTGGAGGGGTCGTCGCAGGCGGCGATTACCGCGCGAGCGGTCAGCTTGGCCTCGGCGTAGGTTCCGCCCCAGCAATCGGCCTGGACAAGCGCGCCAGTGGTCGAGCTGCGACCGCGCATGGTGTAGCCGTGCCCCCCAGTGATCCGGTGGAGGGTGATCGCCGGGATGGCCCCACCCTGCGGCAGGGCGTTCCAGTCGATCCGATCGGTGACCATGGCGGCGACCCCGCTTGCGGCCAACAAGAAGGCGATCAGATCTTCTTCCATTAACCACCCGCCCCGCGTCGAGCCGCCTTGCGCGCAGCGCGCGCGGCGGCCTTGTTGAATTCCTCGGTAATCGCGGCCTTCATGTCCTCGGCCACCCGTTCGCGGCCTGCCTCCCAGGCCGGACGCATGTACGGGTGAGGCGTGTTGTGGATCGACCCGAACTCCTCCAGGTGGGCGTGCGGCTGCTGACCGGGCCCGATGTAGACTTCGATCGTTGACCCCGCCTCGCTCTCGCGTCGGGCGCTCCGCAGCGCTGCAACGGCGGCCTCCTGGCCCTCGCCGCGGCGCAGGGCGGCGCGGAACTCCGACTTGCCGGTCGGGTTGGCCAGCTTGCCGCTGACCTTGATGGCGCGCTTAAGCACCCCCCGGTCGACATGCACGAGTTGGCGGGCATGCTCCGCGACTGGCTCGCCGGCTTTCATCATCCCGCGCTTGAGCGCGTTCTTCGCGGTCGCCGAGCTGGTCGACTCGATCAGCGTGCGCAGGGCGCCGTCCAGCTCCTGCAGGCCCTCGATCTTGAACTTCATGGCGCGGCCGTTTCGGCCAGGGCGATCGCCGAGATCTCGATCCCGCGCTTGCGGCCGATCTCCTTCGCCGCGACGACTTGGTAGAGCCGGCCCTCGCACGACACTTGGTCACGAGGATCGACGGTCGAGAGAACCGACGACCAGGCCGCCTCGAAACGCGTGGTGATGCTGGCGCCGACCTGCTGCGCCCGCACCCGCTCGCCGTCCTTCACGTCCTCTTTGCTGGCCCAAACCGTCACAAGATCGGTGAAGTTCGGGACCTTGGCATTGAAGCCGTCTCTCAGCTTGACGGCGCGTCGGATCGTGACGCGCCGATCGCGGGTGCGGGAACGCATGGCCCGGGTCGCCTTAGGCGTCGCCGCCGACGATCACCAGGTCATAGCTGACACTGGAGCCGGCGCCGCTGTTGGCGATCCGGAGCAAGTCGCCGGTCGCGGCCGTAACCGGCCACCCCGCCGCTGTTGGGGCGGCGATCAGCATCACCCCGCCGGGCGGCAGGGCGACCTTGTGGGTGCTGGCCCCGAAAGGCCCGACGAAGGTGTTGGTCGCGGCGCCGCCGATCACGACGTCGTTCGTATTGTTGGCCGACGCGACGACCAGGATCGCTTTGATGCGAGCGAACGAAGCGTCCTCTCCGAGCGGGTCGGTCAGGGCGCCCGCGAGGTCGATGTCGTCATTCGACGAGGCGGCGATCGACCGGGTGTCCGCGAACATCAGGTTGGCTTGGCCAGCGCCGACGCCGTCGAGGAACTGGACGATCCTCTTCTTGGCGATCGAAGCTTCGACGGAAACGAGATCGGGAGCGCCGGTGATGAGGCCGACGATCGACGCGGTGACAGTGAGATTCAGGCTCATGACGGCCTCCTTTGGGGTTGAAGACAAAGCGAAGGTGGCGAACCCGGTTCGCCGGAAACACGGGTGCGCGGGCGCTAAGCGACCAGGCCGACCCGATAGCGGTCGAGGGTGCGCGCAGCGCCCTTCGGAATGTCGCCCGCCGGATCCTCGAAGAGGCCGCGCAGGATGATCTTGAGCGCCCCGACCAGATCGGCCGGCACAGCCGCGGCGGCGCCGTACCCGGCGACGAAGGTGATCTTCACCGCGCCAGGCTGACAGCGGACGCTCGGATAGGTGACGCCATGGGCCGGGGTCAGCACGGCCGGGCTCTGATCCTTGTCCAACCGGTACTGATCGGCGGCCAGGGTCTGGGTGTCGCCGGCGGCGTCGACATAGGTGATCGCGCTGATCGACTGCACCGGCCCGAGCGGGATCTCGATCCGGCTGCACAGCCGGTCCAGACTCAGCCGCCAGGTCTGGGTGACCATGGCGATCCCGATGCCGGTCGGCCCGTCGATCGCGCCGACCGCCGCCTCGAGGAGCTGCGCCACGTCGGCCGCCTCGGCGGCGTCGCCGGGTGCGAGATCCGCGACGGCGGCCAGGCGAAGGTGAGCCCGAGCCGCGTCGATCGTCATCGGCGTCGTCGCCGGCGCGGCGACGCGGGTCAGGCTCGACCAGCTCACGAGGCGTCGCCGGCCGGCTTCGCGGCGCGGCGCTCAGCGCCCCGCAGCTTGTCCATGGCGGTTTCGATCGTCGAGGTGATCTTCACCGGTTCGGCGAAGCCGGCGGCAATCAGGCGGCGGCCCTCCTTGACAGTGACGTCGACCTCTTCGTGCAAAGCACGCGAGCAGCCGTGGCCCTCCATGGGCACGAGCATTTTGACTTTCATCGGGGATCGGAGCTCCGGCCATGCGGCGGAAAAGGGCGGCGGCCTGGCCGTGGCCGCCGCCCTCCTGAGACTGATCCTCGGCCGTTAGGCCATGATCATGTGCTTGATGGCCGCGGTGTCCGCGAGCTCACCGTCATAGCGAGTGAAGGCCAGGAAGCCGACCTGCAGCGCCTCGGCGTACCGCTCGCGGAGAGTGAGCATCTGGACAGCCTTCACGCGGCGGACGATGTACTTCTGACCGTCGCCGAAGATGATCGGCTTCGTGCCCGTGGCGACGTCGGCCAGGGCTTGGTTCACGTGATAGCGGTGATCCAGCAGGGTCGCCGGGGCGCCGGCCTTCACGTCGCCCATCTGCCAGAGATAGTTGCCCTGGCCGTCCTTGAGCTTGCGAAGCAGCTTGAAGGTCTGATCGTTGAACTGCCAGGCGCACTTGGGCGATTTGCGATAGGCCGGATTCACGGAATGCACGAGATCGAGCATTTCATCGGCAGCCAGAGCGGTCGCCGAGGCGGCCGTCTTGCCGAGCGTCGAGGCCGTGACGATACCGTTGGCCTGGCCGCTACCGGTGCCCGTGGTGAGCTTGGTGTTGACCCGGCGGCCGAGGCGTTCGCCGAACAGCTCGTTGAGCAGTTCGTCGAAATCGAACGCGGAATCCTGCAGCAGCTCGAAGGATACCTTCACGACGCCTGAGCTGGCGATGTAGGCGTCGAGTTGCTTGCCACCGAACGTCGCATCCTGATCGGAGTCGGCGGTGTTTTCGGTGTGGTCCTGGCCGGTGTTCGCCGTATCGTTCACGGTCGGCCAGGGAAGCGGCGCGCCGCTTTCGGTCGAGACGACGCGGATGACCTTGTCGTCATTCATCGGGCCCCAATCGGCCATGCTCTTCGTGATTTCCGCCATGAACTCGGTCGGAACCGAGTAACCGCCGGCGGCCGAAGTGCCGATCCCTTGGGCCCGCATTTCCGGCGTCACGTTCGCCTTAAAGCCGGCCATGGCGCGCCGCTCGCGCGGGTCGAGGTTCTCGACACCGAACTGCATGGCGCGGCGGAACACGGCCTTCGGATCGATCGTCTCGCCGTCGTCGTCGTCGTGCTCCGAACGATCGTCCCGATCAGGCCGCCGGCGGGTGTCGGGGGCGAGCTTGTTCTCGCGCTCGATCAGCTTCTCCAGCCGATCGGCACGAGCCTCGAGGGTGTCGTACTCGACCATGGCGGCGTCGTGCTGGGTCTCGAGCTCGGTGCGTCGCGCCTCGGGCGTGTCGTCCTTGATCTCGTCGAGACGGGCGCGGGCGTCGGCCACGATCTTGGCTTGCTTCTCCCGCAGTTCCTTCAGTGCTTGGCTCATGAGGTTCCCTTTTCTGAGCACAGTTCGCCGAGCCCAGGTTGCGCCCGGGGTCGGCCGTGAGATCGCCCTGCGGTTCAGCCCAGGCGCGAAAGGTGTCGGTTGGCGAGTTCGCGCGTCACGCGGTTGCGGAGCGCATCGGCCGCCGGCGTCTTGGCGGCGCGGAAGTCCTGCAGCGAGCGGACGCCGACCTCGGTGTCTTCATAGGCCGGATAGGTCACCGGCGAGACGTCGAGCAGTTCGACCTCGAGCAGCGTGCGGATCGGGATCTCGCCGGTCTCGTCCCATTCCTCGCGGCGGGCCCGGAAGCAGAACGACATCTGGGTCACGTCGCCGCGCTCGATCGACGTCACCAGGTCGCGGGCCCATTGGGTGTCCGGCGGGGTGATCTCGACCTTCAGGCCGCGATTGTCTTCCTCGAGCTTCAGGGTCCCGGCCGAAGTGCGGCCGAGCACGTAGTTGTCCGAGTGGTTCCAGAGCGCGCGCACGTCGTCCGGCCGGGCGATGGCTTGGGCGAATGCGCCAGGCGCGATGCGCTCGATGAAGTAGCCCGCGATATCGGCGTCGGAGCCGAACACCGCGGCGTAGCCGGTGATCGTGCGGGGCTGGCCGTCAGCACCGGCGGCGCGCAGCTCGCCCACCTTGGCGGCGCGCTTCTCAGACTTGAGCATCGTCGGATTCCTTTTCGGGATCGGCGGTCGGCGCCGGGAGCTTGAGTAGGGCCTTGCCCGCATCCTCGAGGGGGACGGTCGCGCCCTGGATGTAGAGGCGGTCGCCGCCTGCCTTGTCCGGCCGGTTCTCGGCGCGACGGGCCTCGTTCGGCGTGACCACGCCGCCCTGCACGCCCCGGGCCCAACCTTCCATTCGGGTCTTGAAGTCGCCGCGCAGCAGACCGTCGAGGTTGTGCTCGACGTAGAGTTCCTTGCGGGCGCGCCCGTAGAACTTTGCGTTGAACTCCTGGTCGAGATCCTGGACCCAGGTCCCGGCCACGTGCTTCACCACGTGGAGATCCTGCTGCTCGGAATTGGTGAACGTCCCGTGGGTCAGGTCCTGCAGGAAGATCGGCGGCAGGCCGAGGAACCGGGCGAACTGCTCGATCACAAACCTCTGGCCCTCGATGAGCTGGCTCTTCTCCGGATCGATCCCGATCGGCTTGAGCTCGGTTCCGTTCGGCATGAAGACGACGTTCGAGCCGCCTTCGTTGGCCTTGCGCACGGCTGCGTCGGTGTCGGTCCTTGCCCGCGCCATGGCGCCGGGCGACCCGGCGGGCGCATGCAGGGCCAGGGGCGGCACGCCGCCATTGCGGAAAAACTTGGCGCCGTACTGCTCGAGCGCGATGGCCAGGCCGATCGTGTCGCGCATGCGCTTGATCGGATCGTAGTGGCTGAGCCCGTCAGGCTTCGGCAACCAGGTGATGTCGATCACCTCGCCGGCGGCGTAGATCTCCGGCTTCGCCGACCCGTCCCGGTACTGGTAGACGATCCGCCCGCTGGCCCGGACCTTCTTCGTCTTCTTCGTCTCGAGCGGGAAGATGTTCAGGGCCTTGCCGGCCTTGTTCTTCTCCACATAGGCCCGGCCGGCGCCCGTGGTCAGGGCCGAAATCATCAGCCCCTTTCGCCACTTGAACGACGTCAGCAGATCGTCGTTCACCGCGCCCGACAGCAGCTCGGACACACCGCCCTCGGTGACCCGCTCACGCCCCGCGCCGGTACGCTTGAACTCATGGACGGGCAGCGAGGCGAGCATCCCCGATAGGAAGTTGACACCGCACCAGAACGCCGGGACCCCAAGCGCCGACTCAACCGTGATCGCGGGCCCGGCCGACGAGTTCCAGCCGTCCAACAGCGATTGCCAGGCCGCCGGATCCGACAGTGACATCGCCGGGTTTTCCAGTGACGAACGCGGTTCGCCACGAGACAGGTCGAGGCCGATTGAGAAGCGCATGCAGCCCCCTTAGTTCGCTGGTCCGGAAAGGCTGAAATTCTCGTCTTCCCAGGGGTTGGCCGGCTCGGCCTCTTCGCCCCTGCAGGCCAGACCGACCGCCATCACCGCGGCGACGATCCCGTCGATCTTCTCGCGGCTGCGCTTCTTCGCCGGCATGTAGTTCAGGTTCTCATCGAACCGGACCACGACGTTCTGCGCCATCCACCGCATGACCGGATTGCCGCCATGGTCCAGGAGACCGGCGTAGACCAGGCGCTCGAAGTGCTTGCTCGGCTCGCCAAGGGTCTGGATCCCTTGGCGCATCTCGATCACCCGGCCGTCGAGCTGCGGGTTGTCGCGGAGAAGGTCGGTGTAGAGCTTCCGCGCGTTCCAGGAGTCGAAGCCGATGTCGACCACGTCGAAGTCGCGCAGGCCGTCCTCGATCGCGCGCTTGATGTAGTTCTGATCGACATAGTCGCCAGGCGTGGTCTCGAGAGCCCCGACCGCCTTGAACTGGTCATAGGGCACGCGGTCGCTGGCGACCCGGTCGCGAAGGGTGTCCTCTGGGACCCAGAAGCGGCAGAGCACCCGCCACTTGGCGTCATCGTCGGTCGGCGGAAAGACCCAGATCAGGGCTGTCACGTCGGTCGTGGACGAGACGTCGAAGCCCCCGAAACAGGGCCGACCCTTGAGGGTCTCCGGATACTTCAGCCAGCCGTCCTTGGAGCCGGCGCAGGCGTCCCACTTCTTGACGTTGAACCAACGCACCGCGGCGTCGATCCAGAGGTTGAGGTGGTAGCAGCAGAACCGCGCCAGGGCCCGGGGGTTGTCCTTCGCCTTGGCGGCCTGGGTCCGCAGGTACGAGAGCGTGGGCGACAGGCCTATCGACGGGTTGGCCTTGCGCCAGGTCGCCTCGTCGAGCGGGTCGTCCTCAGGATCCGCCGCGAAGATGCAGACCAGGGTGTGGGGGTCGTCGATCCGCCCCTCGAGAATGCCCTGGCTTTCGCTCCAGCAGTCGTCGCCCGCGATGTTGCCCTTGGGCCCGGCCGTCGATCCGTAGAGGAACACCGGCTGCAGGCGCGCGCCAGTCCCTTCCTCGAGCGTCTCGGCGATCACCCGCGAGCGCCATTCGTGCATCTCGTCGCCGATGACGACGGTCGGCGAGGCGCCGTGTTTCCCGTCCTCGGCCCCGGTCAGCATCTCGAAAGTCGAGAGCAGATCCTTCACGTAGAACGACCGCTTGTACGGCAGCACCCCGGCCGACCAGTCGGGGTTGAGCGCGATCATTGCCTTCATCTTGCGAAGGACGATCCGCGCCTGCTTCTCGTCGCGGGCGAAGCAGTAGCCCTCGCCGTCGATCACCCCGTCGACCAGGAAGAACAGCAGGCCCAGGGCGGCGAGGAACTCGCTCTTCCCGTTTTTCCGCGGGACCCACAGCATGAGTCGGCGGAACACGCGGACCTGGTAGATGACGGGTTCGTGGGTCGCCGCGTCGAGCTGCTCGTCGGGGCGTTGCCATCCGACCATCAGCCGGACGATGATCTCCTGCCAGAGGTTGAGCTTGAACGGCAGGCCGGCGAAGCGGTCCTGGGTCAGGTGCATCAGGTGCGGCCACTGGCGCACCATCTCGTCGGCGAGGGCGTAGTCGAACCAAGCGCCCGGGACCTGCGCCGCCCGGCGCCAGCGATTCCTAGCCCACTCGTAGGACGGGTCGTCGGCCGTCGACTCCAGCCAGGCCGGCAGCGGCCAGATCGACTCCGGAGCCCCCGCCGCGAGCGCCGCGGCCGAGGCCTCGCCGCTCAAGGGAAGGGAGCCGTCCATCTAGTGCGCGCTGCGCGTCCCTCCGGGCGGCCCGGCCGACTTGAACCGGGACATTGCGCCGATCGAGCTCGGCTTCTCATCGTTGGCCGGGGCGTTCGGCGTGTGGCCGAACAGGCCGGGGTTCTCGCGGGCGACGGTGCTCTGATCCTTGAACAGGGCGTACTCTTCGCGCGGCGTCAGGCCGAAGTGCTTGGCCGCGTCCTGGGCGGCGGCGAAGGCCTCGGCCCGCCAGCGCACCGCCGGCCGGTCCCGCTCCATCGACCCGCCCGACACGGTCGGCACGTGCTGCGATCGGCCGCCGGCGGCCAGGTCGTCGCAGGCCGCCCACCATTCGGCGATGTAGATGCAGAACATCGCGAACGCCTGACGGTGGATCGGCTGCAGGCGGTTGGTCCGCTCGAGCTCCGGACCCAGCTCGCGCCAGACCGCGAGCGCCCCGGCGTAGTGCTCGCCCCGGAGTCGGGCGGGCGGTTCGACTTTGGTCCCGACCGGCATGGCCGCCAGCTCGGCCGCGGCGGCCTGGCGCTCGACGTCCTCGCGCTGGGCCCGCGAGATCCGCGTCTTGGGCGGCGCCTTCGCCGCGATCGGCGCGACCAGCTCGGCCGGCGCAGCCGTGACAACGGGCTTGGCGTCCGCCTTGATCTTCGCCAGGCGCTTCGCCGGCTGGCCCTTGGTGGCCTTCATCGACTCCGGAAGAGGACGGCGGCCCATGGTCCCCTCCCTAAATAAATCCTGGGCGAAATATCGCGCCGAAGTTTTTGCTATTGGTCACCGGTCCCGGCCGCGGAGGGGGGAGAGATGGACCCACCCCCTCCCCTTCACGGTCGGCCGGCTCCGCGGGCGATGGCCCGGCAGGCCCACCAGCCCAGACCGACGACGAGGGCGAGCGTCGCGATGACGCCGGCGGCGAAGGCGCCCGCCAGAGCGGCGACGAGCATCAGGCGGCCGGCTTGTCGGCGGCGGACATCAGCTCGATCTCGACACCCATGCCGAGGACGGCCGCGCCGATCTCGAAGAACTTCACCGCCAGCCAGCAGCGGGCGGCGAAGGCGCGTTGGCCGGTGATCTTGATGATCATGCCGCTGGCGGCGACGGCGGCCGAGACCTCAAGGGTTGCGGGGTTGGCCATGCCGTTAGCTCCGGATCGGTCTGCCGAGGCGCTTGGCCAGGGCGTTGATGAAGGGCAGGCCTTGGCCTTCGAGGCGTTGCTTGGGGCCTGAGTGGCAGGTGGTGCAGGAGCCGACCCACCAGATCGCGCGCCAGAACAGCTCTTGGTCGCCACGGTGCGGGTAGAGGTGATCGGTCAGATCGGCCGAGACGGTGTCGACCGGGCCGAACACACCCTTGGCGCAGTACTCACAGAAGGGGTTCTCATCCAGGAACGCGGCCGAGGCCTTGTCCCATTCGGCGGTATAGCCCCGCGACCTGGCCGAGCCTCGACGCTGGTCTGCCTCACGCTGGCGCTCGACCGGGTTGACCGGGCCGCGCGGGTGGAAGCGTGCAGGGCGCTTGGCCATGGGCCTCCAAAACAGGCGACGCAGCCGCATGGCTGTAGCCGCGTCGCCGAGTTGGGGTTTGGGAGGAAACGCCAGGGCGTGCGCGGCACGCGGGCTGACACCCTATGGAGACGAAAAAGCCCGCCTCGGTTTCCCGGGCGGGCTGCTGTGAATTGCATCCGCACACAGCCTCGCGAGCCATGTGCTTCAGTTCGGTCCGTTCCCCGTGGCGCCCCCTCGCGCCGTCCCCCGGTCAGAGCCGTGTCGTGATCCGTACCGACGAATCACTGACAAACGAACCTAGGAGCCACGCGCGACGCTCGTCAATGGCCTCGCTTTCGATCAGCTCGAGCACGTCGTCATAGGTCTTCAGCGCCTTGGCCCGACCCAGGCGCTTGGCCTCCTGAGGCTTGGGCACCAGGTTGAGATAGCCCTTCACCTCGCGAGCCTTGATCTTGTTGATGAAGTCGTCGCGCACGCCGAGCGGCCGATCGGGCGAGCAGAGCAGCCGCGACACCCCGACCGTGGTGAAGATCGACTGCCATCGCCCTGCGTCCATTCGCGCACGGGCGAACAGGTGGCGGGGGAAGAACGGCACGGGATAGATCCCTTTCCGCGCTCCGATCACCAGGCGCATCGGCAGGTAGACGTCGAAGCCCTTCGCCTCGAGCCGGGCCTTCACCATGGCTTCCTGCTTGCCCTTGGTGATCACGATGATCCAGGCGGTCGACGCCTCGCCCTCGATGATCCGAGCGCTCGAGTGATCCACGACGACGGCCTTCATGACGTTCCCCCAAGCACCCGTGCGACGGGCGGCGTCGGCTGACCCAGGGTCGCGCCGAAACTTCGAATGATGTCCTCGACAGTGCGGAGCTGCTCAGCGGCATGCCCCGACCACGGCGCGATCACCTGGGTCGCGTCGTTCCAGGGCGAGCGGTCGAGGTACGAGACGGCGAACCCCTCGCCCTTCGCCGCAACGATCTTCGCCCTGAGCCCGGCCGGTCCCGCGAACCCGGTTCGCACGGTCTCGGCCGTGCCGGTGCTGGGATCCTCGCCAAGCCAATAGCGCCAGCGCTCGCCGCTCAGCCATCGCTGCAGGGACGGGCACACGCCCTTGCGGACGTCGCCGTCCTCGGCGGTGAACCGCCGGATGGCCGCTAGCAGCCGTTCGGGCTCGACCAGGGTGCAGGCCCAGGCCCAGGCCGACCGGGCCAACGGGACGTCTGTTCGCTTCTGGCCGAGCTCGGGAAACGCCGAGATCGCTTCATCGAAACCTTCGTCGCCCGGCTCGCGCGCGCCCGTCTTGGGTTTAACTAAGGGTTCTACTAAGGGTTCTTCATGCTGCAATTTGCGGCATGGTTTTCCCTCATTTTGCAGCATGGTTTCGCTCAAATCGCCGCATGGACCATGCTGCAAATTGCAGCATGGATCGGCGGCCGGATCGGACCCTTCCGGGGCCGGCTGGACACCCGTCCGATCGGCCTTCAGACGCTCGCGCGTCCCATCCTCGCGATGCAAAACGTACTCGTAGACGCCGAGCTTTCCGTCCTTGCGGACCTTCCTGCGGCGGCTGATGAAGCCCTCGTCGAACAGCCATTGCAGGTGGCGCTCGACCGTAGCGCGGCTCAGGTGGGTCCGCTTCATGATCCGCTCGACGGCCGGATAGCAGGCCCAATCCTCCCCCGAATGATCGTTCCCATGATCGCCGAGGACGACGAGCACGAAGAGCGCGCCGCTAGGCACGTACGCCGGCGCATCCCAGGCCCAATCCATGGCCTTGTTACTCACAACCAGCCCCGCTCACGCGCCACCCACTTGGCCATGCGGAAGAGGTTGGCGTTGGTCCCCTCCCCGGCCTTCACTTCCGATTTCGGCGCCCACCTGGCCGAGCCCTTGCGCCCGTCGATCGCCAGGAAGATCCCCGCGTCGGTCTGGTCGACCACGACCATGCGGATCTCCACCGGCGTGCGGTCGCGGTCGCCCTGGAGCGGCGCGCCGAATAGATCGGTCTGGCGGGGCGGACGGGTCACCGCCCTACTTCCGGATCATGCTGTCGCCGAACCGCGCGACCCAGGTCCGCAGGTAGTCGGTGTCAGGCGAGAGCTTGCCGTCGCACACGTCCTGGACGGCCGCCTGCATGCTGGTGATCGCCGCGGCGTCATCGGGCGCGACGATCTGCGCCGCGAAGTTGGCCGGCCACAGCAGGGACGGCAGGGACCGCCCACAAACGGGCCCGTCGCGCGGCTCGCTCGGATCGAGCGCGAAGACCCAGAACTGATGACTCGCCCCGTCCCGACACAGCTCGGCCGGCTGGCCTTGCAGAGGCCGCAGATGCACGAGGGTGAGGATGAAGCTATGCCAGATCGGGTGCGCCCAGGGCGCTTCCATGATCCAGGAGGCGATCCCGCTATCGGTCTCGGGCGTTCGACCGCCGTGCCGCTGCAGCGCGCCGACGTCGAGACGCCAGGCCCGCCCGACATGGCCGCGCAGGTCGGGATCGCGCGTGACGACGTCCTCGACCTTGGTTGGCTCCAATTCGCCGGTTAGGGCCCGCAAGCCCCCGGCGCCAGTTCCCAGGATCACCGCCACATTCGGCGGCCGATCGGCGTCTTCCATCACAGGTCTCCGAACAGGGTTGAGGGTTCCGCAAAGCCAAAGCGCCGGGCGTCGTCGGGGCGGCTCAGCCGCGCCTTGGTCCCAGGCGGGATCGGTCTGACGATGGGATCGGGGCCGAGGCCCAGCTCGGCGGCCACCTCCGGCCGCGTGAACACGAACCAGGCATAGGCGGTCGCCGTGGACGCCCTGGGGTCCCAGCGGCCGAGCACCATCGGCACGCGCTCGAAGAACGGCGCGTAGACGCTCAGGCGCGTCTCGGAGCCGAAGAACAGCTCATAGCGCCCGGCGCTCTCGAGCAGCGCCTGGCGCGCCAGGATCGCCACCCCGCGCTTGGCGCGCTGCAGGCCCAGCCGCACGAACTCGGCGGCCAGCTTGAAGGGCGGATTGGTGATGTCCCAGTCGGCCGCCGGCCAATCGCCCTGGTCGCGGGCGGTGTAGTCAATGACCCGGTCCTGACCGTCCCAGCCGTGGTCATAGATGTCGGAGGCGGCGACGGTGTCGAAGGAGTCCTTCAGACCGAACGCCATGTGCCCTTTGCCGCAGGCGCCATCCTTGGCGGTCTTCGCCGTGGGATCGAGCCACTTGACCAGCTCGCCGCCGGACCGGGCGGCCCAGGGCGGTGTCGGGAAGAACTCGAGCCGCCGGAAATGGCGCAGCAGCGCGCTATCGGCCTCGACCTCGGCTGGGGCGTGCGCGGCCATGACGGCCCCAGCTCCGGAGGCCCTCATAGCGGCCGCCTGCAACTTTCGTCCCAACGCGCGCCGCACTTCGAGCAGAGCGCACTTGCAATGGCATTGTGGCGGTTGAAGTCCGCGCAGAACTGCGCCGGCTCACCCGCGGTGTTCGAAGGCCGCTCTAGGGTCGTGAGGCGGGTGTTGAGGCCGACCTTGATCGACGTCGCGTTGAACTTCCGCGAGATCGCCGCCTGCAGGTCGATCCCCTCGCCCATGGCGATCAGGTCGGCGCAGATCGCCACGTCAGCCAGCTCGTCGGCGAGATCCTGCACCGTCGCGCGCGAGCCTCGAATGCCGAGGCGCTGGCGTTCGATCTTCTTCGCCAGGTTGCTCGCCCGGCCCGCCGCCATGGCCAGCAGGATCAGGTCGACGGCGCGCTCAAGGGCTTCCCCGACTTCGCCCGCCTGTTCGTTGGCGCGCCAGGTCAGGCCGATCTTGGCTTCGCCGTCCCACTCGGCCTGGCGCGCAACATTGGCCTCGCGCAGGGTGTCAAACCACTTCGGGATCATGCTACGCCGCCGATCCGGTCAAGGCGCTCGATCTCCGCCACGATCAGAGCAGCGGCCTTGACCAGCATTCTTCGAGGCGAGCCGGGCTTCCACCATTGCGCGGACCAAGGCCAGCTTGGCGGCGCAAACCCCGGACCTCGGTAACGTCGGTCATTGTCCGGGCGGATCGCCGCCCAGGCGTACAGGGATGCGGCTTTTGAGAGATCGCCAGAGTGGTGCGCGTCGTCATGGGCCGGCGACCAACCTTCGACTTCGATCTGCCGGCGACGCTCGGCCGCGATGTCGTCAAGAGCGCTCATGCCGCCCTCACCGGACCTTGGCGTGCGGCAGGGGGTCGAGGCCGGCCTTGGTGCGCCGATCGTTGACCATCTTCAGCACCGCCGCGGCGGTGACGGTCTCGCCGTCGACCGCGAACCGCCCCTCGGCCAGGCGCGAGATTTTCACGCCCTTGCCGCTCAGGTACTCGACCATGTCGAGCACCTGGCCGTTGAGCGCCGGCTTGGGCGCCGGTGTTAGGTCTTGCCCCCCCCCAGACGCGGCGGCGGCCGGTCGCCTCGAGGCGATCTCCCGCGACCAGGTCTCGACCGGGAGCTCGATGACCAGGCTGTCGTTCGACCGCGCGCCGAGGATGCAGGCCTGATTGCTCCCCGCCCCGTGCGGCAGGCCCTCGGGAACCGGGACGAATATCCGCCCGCCACCCTTGTTGAACGGCTTGATGTCGAACGCGCCGGCCGGATCGAACTCGATCAGCAGCGACCCGGTGTCTTCGCCCTCCCCGGCCGAGACATCGACCTTCAGCCGCTTGCCGAACTCGTCATGGATCGACGAGGACAGCACGACGTGGATCTTCGCGTCGCCGGACTTGGCGACCACGATCGACGCGCTGACCATCGGTCGGCCCGTACTCTTCGCGATAGGCGCGAGCTTGTTCCAGCTCATGTGAGCTCCTTGAGGTTGGATTGTCGGAAACGCCCCCCGGCCATGGCGTCAGTCGTCGCCGGGCAGTCGGTCGCGCCAGACCTTCGCCGCGGCGTGGGCGTGGTCGGTCAGGATCTTGTCGACGCAGATCGCGCCCGCCGCCATGAAGGCGGCCAGGGCGTCGCGGTCCTCGTCGCGGACGGCGGTGATGAAGGCCTGCGCCACGGTCAGGAAGGCGCGGCTCGCCGCCTGGGCGCTCACATGCTCCAGCGGGAACGGGATCTTCGCCGTCTGGCTGACCAGGCGCACGAAGCCGGCCGCCGCGAACTTCTCGATCACCGCGCCGCGCCCGACCCACTCCCCATGGATCCGCGCCTGATAGGCGAACTCGCGCCAGGCGTTCCGGGCCTCCATGCCGCGCAGCACGGGTTGAGGATGCGGCTGTCTCATGGCGACACCGCCCGCCGACTCGCGGTCTCTTCGCGCCGAAGTCCGGGAGGAGAGCCGCCATGCCGTTGACCGCTGAGTTCGCCGTCGAGCTCGAGGCTCGCCTCGAGGCCATCGAGATCATGTTGGTCGAGTTGCTGGCCGATCACCCGATGGTCGAGACCGGCCTGGTCACCTACGTCAGGGACGTCGCCGCCATGATCGCCGAGCGTGACGCGGCCTATCCCGAGCCGCCGGCGAACATCGAAGGTTGGGCGCTCAGTCATCGCGCCCTCCCTCACCTGGAGAACTACGCGGCGGCCGCGGAATGGATCGCGGAAGCAAGACGACGTGGCCGGGCCGCCACATAGCGGTGCGATCAGGTTCGGCGCCGACGTCCCAGCCGCCTGCCATCCGGGCGAGCCCTTCACCGAACTCGCGATGCTCGCGCGCAATCGCCTCGGCGATCAGCTCGCGGATCCTCCGCTCCTGTCGACGGGTGAACGGCTGCCTCATGGCTGGCGAACCGGGTTCGTCGCGCCCGGGCGGGGGGACCGGCCCAGCCCGGGCGCGAGCACGCCGCCGACCGCATGTGGTCGGCCGGCGGCGTGGGGGGTTGATGACGGGTTCGCTTGCCCGGCGAACCCGGCTCGCGCGGCGCGGCCTGTCAAAAGGTCGCGGCGCAACGGACAGTTGCGACGCGACTCTTTGCAATTCGAGGATTCTACTTGGGGTCCAGGGCGACAATTCTGGCCGCTGAGGGGAGTGATGATGTTGAATGAGGCTTCGGCGAGTAGGCGCCGAACCGTGCGTGCGGTGCTTTCGGTGCTTGGGCGCAAGAAGCGCCAGACCGTGACGAACACGAACCTTGGTGCGGCCGCAGCCTGGGACGGCCTAGCCGTCGCATGCCGCTTGATCGCCACCGGCTGCGACCTGGCCGCGGACCACGCCGCGTTCATGGCCGACCAACTCCGAGGGCCGCCGGCGCCTCACTAGGCGAGACCGGCACATATCGGACACCGCAGGCCCGATACCAGTCCTCCGGCTGCACCTGCCCGGCGCTGATTAGCGTGATCTTGTGGATCATGTCGGCGTGCGGGATCCGGCGCGCCGGGTCGTCGTAGGGCTTACGCCAGCGACCGACACTCATCGGATGCGCGCCGAGCAATTCGGCGCAGGCGATGTTGTCCAGCCCATGGTCGAACATCCAGCGATCGAACTTGATCCGCTGGAGGGGCGAGTGCGCGGCGAGGGCGACGGGGTCGGGCATTGCTGCGTCCGATATTTCGGGTCAGCGGGGATATCGAAACTGATTTGGTGCAGCTTGCAACTGTTTGGTTTATGACCATGCGCCTATGCAGGCGCTCGCTCTCGCGGCTGACCGAGTCCAGCCTCGGTTCATGTCGCAACCGAACGATGATGAGATTGAACGCCGGCTCCTCGGGAGAGCCTTGGCGCGCCTAAGGACCGAGGCCGGGATCAGCCAGGCCAAGGCCGGGGAGCTCTTCGGCGTCAGTGGACAGAACTGGGCGAAGTACGAGAACGGTCGCGCACCGTCGATCGAACAGAAATCCGTGCAGCAACGCCTCGCGAAGGCGGTCGGTAGCGATCTCGAAGGTCTCATGCTCGCCAAGGCGCGCCTCACCGGCGACGCCCCACCTCAACGACCCGGGTTCGGGGTCGCCGAGCGCGGACTATGGGTGGCGTCCCGTAGCACCGACGCCCCGTCCCTGCCGATCACTGAGCGCGTCCAGGCCGGCGCGTGGCTGTTCAATGGTGACGGCCCCGACGTCGTCGGCCGCGCCTTCCCCCTGGGTCGAGATCCGAGGTTCGCCCACGCCGACCAATGGCTGGCCGAGGTTGTGGATGATGCAGCCGAGGGTCTCTCGATCTTCGACGGCGACCTGGTGCATTGCGTGGCGGCCGACCAGATCGGCTATTACCCAAAGACCGGCGACATCGTGCTGGTCGAGCGCCGGCGCGTCGACGGCCAGGAGCGCGAACGCACGCTGCGCCAGGTCGAGATCTTCGACGGCGGCGTTCGGCTATGGATGAGGACGGAGAACAAGCGCCACAAGGGCTCCGAGCTTCTCCGGACGGCGGACGAGGGGCCATTCATCCGCGCCCTCGTCGTGGCCCAGGTCCGCCGGTTCTAGCCGCCAAGCAGATCGTACGGCAGGTCCAACCGGACACCGAAATGGCCCTCGGATCTGCCGGTCTTCCAGCCGCCAACGACTAGTGCGCGACACTCGATTGCCGCGGACCCGCCTGAAGACCGCGCACGCTGCCTCGCCAGCGCCAGGGCATCGGCTCGCGACAGGTGGCCGACCTTTTGACCCTTGATCCAGACGCCCTGGGCATTGGCGTCATAGGCATTGTCCGGCTCCGCGATGATGCGGGCCGTACAGGCGTGTTCAACGCTGTCTTCCGTCTTGCCGCCGACGATCGAGCCCAGCACGCCTTGATAGTAGCCCTCGCCGACCACATCGACGGCGAACATCCCGCCGTCGCTCACGCGCAGCACGCCATCGACCGCGCCATCGAGCTTGCTTGGCTCGACATGCGAGAGCGCCGCCCCGACGCCAAGGGCGAACAGGCCCGCGAGGGCGAGCAAGATCAGCAGCACAATGATGACGGTCATTCTCGCTCCCCCTCACCGCAAGGTCGCAGCGCCGAAGCCCTCACGCGAGCGACGGGATGAAGCGCGTTTGAAACCGCAGTTGATCGCGTATGGTTTCATTCCGGTTGACACTGAAACCAAACAGGTGTGCCAGTAACCACACCCCGGCGGCCAACGTGACGATGGGCGTCCGTAGATCAGTCTTGGAAGGACGGATTTCGGACCGCCGGGGCGAGGTCTCAGATGGATACCCCGCGAACCGCGTTCGCCGCCGCCCGCCCTGAGCGGGTCGCCATTCACCCGCTGATCGCCCAGCGGATCGTCCGAATCCAGGGCCGCAGCGACCGGGTCGCCCTCACCCACCAGGGCGAGACCATGACCTTCGACGATCCGCAGGATCTTCGCGAGACCATCCTGCGCGTCGAGGCCGAGGATCGCCGGGCCGCGGCGCTGAAGGCGTGGGACGCCCTGCCCTGGTACGCCCGCCTGCAGTTCGACATCGCCGGCGCCCGCCTCGAGTATTGGGGCGCGGGCCTGAGCGGGGCGCTCGTCGGCCTGCTCTTCACCGCCGCGCGGATCGGGCTCTTCCAATGAGCCCCGCCCTCGCCCCGCACCACGCGCCGCGCCGCCAGGACAAGCCGCACCGCTGGACCCTGATCCTCCCCGGCCACGCCGGCCTCGTGCCCTACCCCCATGTTGACGAGGCCGCCCGCCGGATCGTCCGCCTCGCACCGGGCATGGTGCTGCAGCTCACCCGCTGGACCTGCACCTATCCCGGCTACGATACCTTCGAGGCCTTCAAGATCGAGGGGCTCGTCCCGCTCAGCGATACCCGCGCCTATGTCGGCGCCGTCGTCGCCGGCCCCGCCGATCTCGGCGAGTTGCGCGCCGCCATCGCCAGGGCGGCGGCGGAATGAGCGGCCCGTCCTTCGATCCCTTCATGCTTCACGGCCTCAGCTACACCGAGGCCTTGCAGCAAATGCGTCTCACGGACTGCGCAGTCCGCCGCGACCATTGGTGCGCGCCCGTCGTACGCCTCGTGGACGGAAGGCCGATGCTCGACGACGAGGGCGACCTGTCGCCGCTCCTGCTCTTGGGCGATGACCGCCGCGCCCGCGATTGGGGGATGATCCCTAATCCAGCCACCGATGGCGTCGCCTCGTGATCACCTGGCTACGCCGCCGCCGGCGTCCCCGCGCCAGCCTTTCCCCCATCCTCGTCGCGCTGCGCGACATCTGTCTCGTCGCCCTCGGGATCGCGGTTCTCCGCGCTGTCGGCGCGATCTTCACTGGAGCCTGACCCATGACTGAGCTGACCCCCATGGCGATCTCGGCCGCCCCCCTGCTCCGCGCCATCGCGGCGGGCGGCGACCTTTCGCCCAAGGCCCTGGCCGAGGCTAGCGGCCGCAAGTCGAACAACATCGCCCGAGATCTCGCCCGCGTCGCCGAACAGGGCTGGGTCACCCGCGAACCTGGCTCGCCGCCGGCCTTGACCGACGCCGGCCAGGGGATCCTCGACACCCTGGACAGCAAGGGCCCCGTCGCGCCCGCTCCGGACGGTGAAGGCTTCGCCCATGTCCCCCTCGATCTGATCGACCGAGACCCGACCCTGAACCCGCGCGAGATCTTCGACGACGCCGAGCTCGAGGCCCTGGCCAGTTCGATCCGCGACAAGGGCGTCGCCCAACCGATCCTGTTGCGCCTCGGCCTCGAGGCTGGGCGCTTCCGCATCGTCGCCGGCGAGCGTCGCTTCCGCGCCAGCCAGAAGGCCGATCGCCCGACGATCCCCGCCATGATCCGCGACCTGGACGACGCCCAGGCGCTTGAGATCGCGACGATCGAGAACATTCAGCGGGTGAACCTCTCCCCGCTCGAGGAGGCCAAGGCCTTCAAGAAGATCATCGCCAACCGCATGGCCGCCGACCCGGCCCTCGAGCTGAAGGACGCGAAGGCCGCAATCGCCGACGCGGTGCGCAAGACGGTTCGCTATGTCGAACAGCGCATGGACCTGCTTGAGCTCCCGCCGATCCTGCAGAAGCGCCTCGAGCTGGACCCCGACGACGGCGCCTATCTCAACCTCAAGGAGGCCCGCCGCGAGGTCCAGAGCATGCGGTCGAGGGAGCGGGAGGCGAAAGCCAAAATCCTGCCCGCCGACGAGCTTCTCGCCCTGGCCGAGTTCTATGACGCCGTCGAGCAGTTCGCCGAGACGCTGCCCGGCTGGTGGTACGGCCAACAGCTCCCGCTCGCCGTGGGTTATCGCGCGCTCGAGGACAACGAGCCGCTGGCCTATCTCGTGAAGCGCAACGCTCTTTACGTCAGCCGCGGCTGGAAGGCTGACGCCCGGCATTTTGTTCGGGAGGGCTATGGCTACTCGAAACAGGAGGTCGCGCGCCAGCTTCCCGGCTTCAACGGCAAGACCCGAGCGGCGACGCTGCACGCCCTGCGCGTGAAGGTGATTGGCCAACCCGAGGCCGAGAAGATCGACAAGACCTGGTCCTTCGCCGGCCAGCGCGGCGAATACGCGACGTGGGCGTTCAACGAGCCATTCCGCTCGACCCCTGACCCGGCGCTGGAAGAGGCCGCCGAAGCGTATCGCCTGCGCGAACAGGAAGAGTCCCAGCGCCAATTCAACCGCGCCGCGGAAGAGCAGCGGCAACAGGAAGAGCAAGCCGCCCACAAGGCCAGGGTCGCGCGCGAGCTCGGCCCGTTCGGGAAGGACTTCCTTGCCGCCGTCCGCGCCCTCGAAGCCGGTGCGGCCGACATGGCGCCCGACGAATTCTGGTCGGCGTTCAACCAGGTGCAGACCGACTTCGAGTGCGAGGGACCCTACAGCCTGCAGCTCTCCGCTGACGGCAAGGACGCCGTGCTGGTCGACGGCCAGGGCCGGCTCGCCAGTGGGTACGGGCCATGCCTCGAGGCGCGCCGGCGGCTGATCGCAGTGGCGCTCAACTACGCCGCCGGCCGGCCGCCGACGAGCGGCCCGGACCTCGACACGCCGTGGTCGCGCCCGGAGGAACCCGAGCCCGAGATCACGCGCGAGCGGTTTGTCGACATGGTCGCCGGCCACCTGGAAGACGACATGGGAGTCGGCCCTGTGGTCGCCGGCGAGATGGCGGAAAAGGGCCTCGCCGCCGTTCTGGCCGACGAAGGTATCGAGTTCGGCGATCCCATGTTCGAATGGGACCACGACAATGCCATGTCCCTGGCGAACGACATTCGCCTCGAGGACTACGGCCAGCAGCCGGCCGAGGACGAGGACGAGGACGCCACAGCCGAGGCAGAGGCCGAGAAAGACACCCCCGAATACCTGACCCGCCTCGCCGGCGGCGGCGCGGCGGCCGAGCCCGAGCTCGAGCGGGAGGAAGGTTGATGGCTGTCCCTCCCGACATCTTCCTCGGCCTGCTCGCGCGGTTCACCGAGGACGACAAGGCCCGCCTCGGCGAGCGCCTGCAGGCCGAGTTCGATGGCGAGACCGACGACATGCTCGCCGCCGCCTGGAGCATGGGCGCGCGGGCGTTCTGCAACACCGCGCTCGGCCGCCACATCTGCCGGATCTGCGGTTGCTGGGAACAGGAGGCTTGCGAAGGCGGCTGCGTCTGGATCGAGGCCGACCTCTGCAGCTCGTGCGCCTCGGACGGCGGGTGTTGCCCCGCCTGTGGCGCCGCGCCCGGCTTCGCCGGCGTCGACTGTACCGTGTGCGATGACGTCGCATGCTGCATCGCCTGCGAACTCCCGATGAAGATCGGCGATCCATACTATCCCGATGCAAGCGGCGGCTTCGTTCACGCCGCGTGCATCGGCCCTGAGCGGGAGAGCTACACCCTGAACGACGAGCCCCTCGGGCCCGACGATCCGATCCCCAAGCCCCATATTTGGGAAGACGACACCCCGCCGGCGGCGGTGGCGCCATGATCCCCGGCCGCGTCGCCCACTTCACCCGCGACCTCGGCAAGCCCGCTGATTGGGACGAAGCCCGAGACGGCCACTGCAGCTCGCTTCCGATCCGCGACGAGCCGATCGAGGGTTATCCGACCATGCTCTCGGCCTGGACCCTGCTACCCGGCCAGCTCGAGCGCCTGCAGGCTGGCGCGCCGGTCATGCTGCGGATCTTCGGCGTCAGCCATCCCGTGGTTTCCCTCGACGTTGGGGAGCCGCCGGAATGAGCGGCCAGTCGCAACGCATGGTCGAGGCCGCGATCGAGCGGGGGCTTTGCGCCCTCTGCTGGAAGCCAACACCCGAGCCGCACGGGCTCGCATCCGACGAAACCGGAATGCCGGTGTGCGAGGCATGCGCACCGAACGCGCTGGCCTGCGTCGACTGGAACGGAATCGCCCCGTGACCAGTCGGGCCAAGCCCGCGAAGCTTAAGCCCCGGCTCCTGACGGCCGAGCAGGCCGCCGCCTATCTCGGCGGCCTGCCGGTCGCAGCCTTCAAGCGGCTGCGGCTCGGCGAGATCTCGCTCGGCCCGCGCGTCTTCTACGATCGCCACGCCCTCGACGCCCACCTTGACCGCGCCTCGGGTCTCGCGGCTCTATCGCCCGGGAGCGGCCCCGCCGCCGCCAACGACGATCCCGAGGCCGCCTTTGCCCGCTCAGCTCCCGATTTCTCAGATGCTTCCCGGCGTCCATAGGGTCCGCGTCAGCCTCGCCGGCGGCCGGCGTCGGGAATACTGGTACGCCTGGCGTGGCGGCCCGAGGATCCTCGAGGCGACCGCCCAGGGCGACGCCGCCCTTGACCGCGAAGTCGCCCGCCTCACGCCCCGAGCCGCCGCCGCGTACGAGGCCGAGCGCTCGCCCCGCGCCGACAACTTCACCTTTTACGGCCTGATCACCCGCTACCTGGTCCACCTGGAGTCGGACGGGAAGCTCGGCGCCCGCACCAAGAGCGACCGGCGCAAGCACCTAGACGTGGCGCGCGCCGACCTCGGCACGATGGAGCTGCAGGCTTTCGAGAGCCGCAAGGCCCGGGGCTTCCTGATCACCTGGCGCGACGGCTACAAGGCCACACCCAAGACCGCCGACGACAGGCTCGCCGCCGTGGGCGCGGTGCTGCAGTGGGCGGCCGATCGGGGCGAGTTGGCCGGCAACCCGGTGAAGGACTTCCCGCGGATCTACAAGGTCGACCGGGCCGACATCATCTGGCGAACGCAGGATCTCGCGGTGCTGCTGGCGCACGCCGCGCCGGAGTTCGACCACGCCGTTCGCCTCGCCGGCCTCACCGCCCTCCGCGAGTCCGACCTCATCGGCCTCCCGTGGTCGGCGGTCGGCGAGAACGCCATCATCTGGCAGACCGGCAAGAGCCGCCGGCGCAAGACCGTCGTCATCCCGATCACCCCGCCGTTGCGCGCCCTGCTGAGCGCCATTCCGCGCCGTGACGCCGTCACGGTGCTGACGAGCAGCCGAGGCCTGCCCTGGACGATCTCAGGCCTCGCGGCGGCCCTTCGCCGGGCGAGGCAAGATGCGCTCAAGCTGGCGCGGGAGAAGGCCGGCGATCCCGCGGCCGTCTCGGGGATCGAGGGCCTGCGTTGGCATGACCTCAGAGGCACGGCCGCGACCAACTTCATCCTCGCCGGCCTGACGCTCGACGAGGTCGCCATGATCCTCGGATGGAAGCTCGATCGCGTGAAGGAGATCGCCGCCCGCTACGTCTCCGGCGAGGCCATGGGCATGGCGATGATCCGCCGGCTGAAACGGAATGAGCGACGTGACCGAGACACCTGACACAGCCGAGTGGATCTGCCGCCGGACACCCGAGCGGCGTAACGTCTACTTCGTCCAGGCGGTCACCCTCGGCCTGGTGAAGATCGGCGTCGCGGACGACGCCGCCAAGCGCCTGCGGCATGTGGCGCTCGCGAGCCCGGATCGACTTCGCGTCCTCGGCTTCACGATCTGCTGGCGCCGGGGCCGCAGCGAGGCCGAGTTTCACGCCATGTTTGCGGCGGAGCGGCGGCATGGCGAATGGTTCTATCCCTCAGAGCGGTTGCTCGACTTCATCCACGCCAAGACAATCCGCATGAACACCGTGTTTCTGGCACGCCTGCAGGCTGTGTGCGACGAGCCAAACAAGCCACGTGGCCGGCCCCCAGGATGGTCGGCCAGAACACGCGCGGAACGGATTGTGTAAAAGTAGTGTAAAATATGACTGCCGCGCGCCGCGCCGCTTAGTACTAAGTCATTGAAATCGTTGGCTGGGGAACTAGGACTCGAACCTAGAATGACGGTACCAAAAACCGCTGTGTTACCATTACACCATTCCCCAGCAGGAACGGCGCACGGGTCTGGACCCGCCGCGAGCGCGTGGAGATAGCCCAACCGAACGGGCGATGCAACGCCTCCGCAAAAGCTTGTTCCAGGGTCGCTTGCGGCCCGGGGGCCCCTCCTCTATAAGGCGCGCTCTCAAGTCGGAGTGTGGCTCAGTCTGGTAGAGCACCGCGTTCGGGACGCGGGGGTCGCAGGTTCGAATCCTGCCACTCCGACCAATTCCTCCCGCGCCCAGGCGACGGGAAATCCTTCCCCGAAAATACCCCAAAGAGCCGGCCCGCGTGCGAGCCGCTGACGGCGCGCGCGCCTGTCTCGAAACACCGGGGCTTGACGACGGCGTAGCTATATATTTTATATTTAAACTATTAGCGCTTGATCCGCCGCGCTGGCCCGTTCAGGAGACCACCCGATGACCATCGATCTTCACGGCCACGTCGCGATCGTGACCGGCGCGGGCGGAGGGCTGGGGCGGGCCCACGCCCTGGCCCTGGCGCGGGCCGGCGCCCAGGTGGTGGTCTGCGATCCGGGCGGCGGCCGCGACGGCCGAAGCGGCTCGATCGCGGTGGCCCAGGCCGTGGCCGACGAAATCCGGGCCCTGGGCGGCAAGGCCATCGCCTCGGCCACCTCCGTCACCGACGCCGTCGCGGTCAACGCCATGGTCGCCAACGTGCTCGACCAATGGGGCCGCATCGACATCCTGGTGAACAACGCCGGCATCCTGCGCGACAAGACCTTCGCCAAGATGAGCCTGGAGGACTTCCGCAGCGTGGTGGACGTCCACCTGATGGGCGCGGTGATCTGCACCAAGGCGGTGTGGGACATCATGCGCGAGCAGAACTACGGCCGCATCGTCATGACCACCTCGTCGTCGGGCCTCTACGGCAACTTCGGGCAGTCGAACTACAGCGCCGCCAAGCTCGCCCTGGTCGGGTTCATGAACACGCTTCGGCTTGAGGGGGCGAAATACAACATCCACACCAACTGCCTCTCGCCCAGCGCCGCGACGCGTATGACCGAGGACATCATGTCGCCGGAGACCCTGGCGGCCCTGGCCCCCGAACACGTCGCCCCGGCGGTGGTCGCTCTGTCGTCCCAGGACGCGCCCAACGGGATCGTGCTCTGCGCCGGCGCGGGAAGCTTCGAGCGCGCCTTCATCACCCTGACCAAGGGCGAGATGATCGGAGACGGCGACGGGGTCGCCGAGGCGGTCCTGCGGCGCCTGCCCGCCATCTCCGACCGTTCCGGCGAGCTGACGCCCGCGGCGGGCCCGGAACAGGCCGCCCACGAGCTCTCGCACGCCATGAGCCACCAGCGGCGCGAACTGGCCTGACGAACCCCGCGGCTGGGGGCCCAGGTGCGAACCTGAGGCCCCAGTCGCCGGATCAGAACACCGACAGAGGCCCGCCGCCGCGGCTGTAGGCGCGGAAGATCTCCAGTTTTTCGGAGCCGAGACCCTGCACGCCGGGGCGCTGGCCCAGCCGCATGACGTCGGAGCCGCGCGCGACATAGGGCGCCCAGGCCGGAACGCCCGCGCCGTTCGGATCGCCATGGCGGACGAAGTTCAGCCAGTAGGTCGACATCAGCTCGGCCAGGGCGCGGTCTTGTTCGACGAAAGGCCGCGCCGCCTTGTCCAGGGTGCGGAAGACATAGGGGATCTCGGACGAGTGGAACGCCCCGAAGCGGTCCGCGCCCGGGCCCGGTTCCGGATGGTCGTAGATGTAGGCGTAGGCCGGGGCCCGCGATCCGGCGGCGCGCGTCTCCAGCCAGAGCAACGTCGCGGCCACTCCCTTGTCCCGCGCCAGGGAGAGCGCGGCTTGACCGGCCTGGGCGTCGGTCGCGGCGGGATAGAGCGCCAGCAGCCGCTCGGCCGCGGGACCGAACTGCGCGCGCGCCTGGGCTTGGAACGCCGCGGCGGTCGCTTGACCATAGCGGGGGTTGAAGGCGCTGCCCTCGTCGGCGGTGAGGCCCGTGATCAGCGGCACGTCCGCCAGGGCGCCCGGCTTGGAGGGGAGAACAGCGCCGTCGCGAATCGGGAAGAACCGCGGGGCCGGGCCCGACACCGCCAGGAGCTTCTCGACCGGCAGGGCCCGAAGTTCGGCGAGCGTCTTGGCGCCCGCCGCCGCGGCGAAGGCCTGGCCCTGGGGTTCGACGGCCGCGAGGGGCGGCGTCGGCATGCTGAGACCGGCGCCGCTCTGGGCGACGGCGCGGGCGAACAGACCCTTGGCGGCGGGCGCCTCCATGAGGGCCAGGACCGAGAGCGCCCCAGCCGACTGGCCCGCGATGGTGACCTGGTCGGGGTCGCCGCCGAACGCGGCGATGTTGCGCTTGATCCAGCGTAGGGCGGCGACCTGGTCCATCAGGCCATAGTTGCCCGACGCGCCGGCTTCGGCCGTCAAGTCCGGGTGGGCGAGGAAACCCAGCGCGCCCAGGCGGTAATTGATGGTGACCGCCACGACGTCCTTCGCCGCCAGGCCCGCGCCCTCATAGATCGGGACGGAGCCTGAGCCGGCCATGAAGGCGCCCCCGTGGATCCAGACCATCACCGGCCGCTTCCCGGCCCGCTTCGCCGGCGCCCAGACATTGAGATAGAGGCAGTCCTCGGCCACCGGGTCCTGGACGACATATTCCGCGGTCCAGGGACCGAAGCCGCCGGGCGCCACGCCCTGCGAGCAACTGGGCGCGAACTGCGCCGCGGGGCGCACGCCCTGCCAGTCGGCGACGGGCACCGGCGCGCGCCAGCGGTTCGCGCCCACCGGCGGGGCGGCGAAGGGCACGCCCAGGAAGGCCGACACGCCATCGGCCTCCCGGCCGGCGAGCCGTCCCTCGGCGACCTGAACGACGGGCTGCGCCATGGCGCCGTTGGCGGCGAGCAGGGCTCCCGCCGTCAAGCCCACGGCCCAGCGGCGCCTGCCGCGCTGGTGCGGGGCCTGCTGGATCCTCGTCCGGCCTTCTCTCGGTTCGCCCAAGACTCACCCTCCCAAGTTGTGATTTTCACTTATGATATCGTTGTCATTTCTAATTGACAACGATATCAGCGGGCATATTTTGCGGACAACAAAGAAAACGGGAGGGGAAGATGAACCTAGGAAAGCAACTGCTCTGCGCGTCGGTCTGCGTGACCGCCTTGGCCTGGTCGTGCGCGGCGAACGCCCAGGACAGCGCGCGCGACATCCAGATCGAGGAGGTCGTGGTCACCGCCCAGAAGCGGTCCGAGAATCTCCAGAATGTGCCGATGTCGGTGACGGCGATCAGCGCCGCCGAAGTCGAGTCGCGGCACATCTACGACCCGGCGCAACTCCAGTTCATCGCGCCCAGCCTGCAGCTGAAGAGCTTCAACGCCGCCGTCGGCGCCACCAACTTCTCGGTCCGGGGCGTAGGCACGCTCAGCTTCGCCAACTCCATCGACGCCAGCGTCACCACGGTGATCGACGGGGTGGTCATGGGTCGTCCCGAGATGGGCGTCATGAACTTCCTCGACCTGCAGCAGATCGAGGTGCTGAACGGGCCGCAGGGCATGCTGTTCGGCAAGAACGCCTCCGCCGGCCTGGTCAACATCACCACCAAGCGGCCGGTGCTCGGGGTCTATGAAGGCCTGGCCCGCGCCGAGGCCGCGCAGATCAACTCACCCGAGAGCCCGATCCAGTATCTAACCCAGGGCGTGCTCAACCTGCCGCTGGGCGAGGACGCCGCGATCCGCCTCAGCGCTTCGTTCACCCACACACCCGCCCTGCTGAAGAACCTGGTCAACGCGCCGGGCAGCAAGTGGGACCAGGACCAGTACAATCTGAAGGCCAAGTTCTACTGGGCGCCCAACGAGAAGCTGAACGTGTTCGTGGCCGGCGATTTCGCCAAGTCCGAAGGCATCGGCGCGGGCTCGGCGGCCGACCGCCGCGTCCTGCCCACCAGCTTCTTCGCTCCGGAAAACACCCAGCTCGGCATCGTCCCTAGCCCGGAGAACGCCTTCTCGAGCTACGGCGCCAAGACCAATGTCTTGTTCAAGGTTGGCGGCGCGCAGGCCAACGTCGACTATCAGTTCGACAATGGCTTCATTCTAACCAACATCCTCGCCTACCGGTTCTTCAAGGCTCAAAACACCTTCGATTCCGACAAGCACCGGATCAACATCCTCGATCTGAACTCGCAGCGCGCCAAGAACACCCAGGTGACGAACGAGCTGCGGCTTACGTCGCCCACCGGCGGCCGGTTCGAGTACCAGGTCGGCCTCTACTACTACCAGGGCGACATCGACATGAGGGCCATGGCTGCGGGCAACAACGGCCTGCCCGCGCCCGCTCCGCCGGCCACATCGAGAGTGGGCATCGTGTCCGACGGGGCCCTGGCGTCCACGAGCTATGCGGTCTTCGGACAAGGCACGGTCAACTTCACAGATGACCTGCGGCTGGTGTTGGGCGCGCGCTATACGCGCGATGAGCTCAGTGTGTCGACGGTCAACAGCCTTCTCGGCGGCGCCCTCGCGCCCTTCGGCGCCGTTGGCGTCCGCAATCAGGCCCTCGACCAGGAAAACATCTCCTGGCGCTTCAGCGGTCAATATGACGTCACCGACGACATCATGACCTACGTCACCGCGGCCCGCGGCTACAAGGGGCCTGGCTTCAACCTGTCGATCGATGTCAACGCACCTCAGATCGCCCCTGAATACCCGATGCTCTATGAAGCGGGCATAAAGTCGACGCTGTTCGATCGCCGCCTGATCCTCAACCTCTCCGCCTATTGGGAATCGTTCGAGGACTTCCAGGCCCAGGCCTTCGACGTGCCCTCGAACGGCTATGTGCTGCTCAACGCCGGCGAGCTGATCTCCCGCGGCGCGGAACTTCAGGCCACGGCGATCCCGATCGAGAACCTGACTCTCAATCTGGGCGTCAGCTATGTCGACGCCTACTTCAAGACCTTCATGGCCGACCGCTGCTACGCCGACCAGCCTGGCTGCCGGGTCAACGGAACCGTCGACTCCTCGGGCAACCGCCTGCCGAACGCGCCCAAGTGGACCACCACCCTGAGCGCCGCCTACAAGCGCGACCTGACCGGCGAGATCGAGGGCTTCGCCCAGGGCTCGCTCTATCACCGCAGCGGAATCAACTTCAATTCCAACGGCGATCCCCGGACCGTCCAGGCCGCCTACACCGTCTTCGACGGCAGCGTCGGCTTCGGCGACATCGGCGGGCGTTGGAAGGCCTCGCTGTTCTGCCGCAACTGCTTCGACGAGCGGTACGTGACCTTCATCAACGCCAGCTCGCAGTCGCGGCGCGACTACTACCACATGTTCGGATTGAACTCGTTCCGGACCATCGGCCTCTCCCTCGAAGGCCGGTTCTAGGCGCCCCCCCGCCTTCGGCATGGGCGGCGACGGAGACGTCGCCGCCCATCGCATTTTCGCCGCACCCTTTCCCGCCCGGACCGTCCCATGAAGAACATGCTTCTCGCCGCCGTCGCCGCGGCGGCCCTGACGGCGCCGGCCATGGCGGCTCCCGCGCCGAAGCCGAAGCTGGTCGTCGTAATCTCCATCGACCAGTTCGGGGCCGATCTCTTCAGCGCCAATCGGGCGCGCTTCCACCATGGCCTCAAGCAGCTCGGCGACGGGATCGTCTATCCGAGCGCCTACCACGCCCATGGCCAGACCGAGACCTGCGCGGGGCACGCGGTGATCCTGGCCGGCCGCCATCCCAGCAAGACCGGCATCGTCGCCAACCAATGGTACGACTCCGCGACGGGCAAGTCGGTCTACTGCACCGACGACGGCGCCGGGGTGGCCGCGATCACGCCCAGAGAGTCCGGCGTCGGCCCGGGCCTGCTCAAGGGCTCCACCTTCGCCGACTGGCTGAAGGCCGCCGACCCGAAGGCCCGCGTGGTCGCCATAGCCGGCAAGGACCGCTCGGCGATCATGCTCGCGGGCCATCAGCCCGACGCGGCCTTCTGGCTCACGGCCAAGGGCTTCGACACCTGGGGTGCGGATCCGGAAGCCGCCCGGCGGAGACTGGAACTGCTCACCGGCTTCAACGCGGTCCTGGCGGCGCGCAAGCCCACGGCCTGGACCTATGCGGACCCGGCCTGCCGGAAGCTTGAGCGCGAGGTCGCCCTGGCCGGCGGCCAACGGTTCGCCTCGCGCGTGCCGCCGGCCCCGCCGCCGCCCTTCCCCGGATCGCCGCTGCGGCCGGACGCCGCCCCGCCCCCGCCGGTCATCGACGCGCTGACCCTGGAAGCCGCGTCCCGCCTCATCAAGACGATGGACCTTGGCGGCGGCGGCGGCGCGGACCTGATCGGCATCGGGCTCTCGGGCACAGACATGGTCGGCCACGCCTATGGGACCCAAGGACCGGAGATGTGCGATCAGCTCGCCCATCTGGACAGGTCGCTCGGCAAGTTCCTGGCGGAGCTCCGCAAGGATCGCCGCGAGACCCTGGTCGTGGTGACCGCCGACCATGGCGGCGCCGACTTTCCCGAACGCCTGGCCGAGCGCGGCTATGGCGACGCCCGGCGGCTGGATCCGCGGTCCTTCCTCGCGGCGCTCAACGCCCAGGTCCGGGCGCAGGCCGGCGTCGACTGGTCGCCCATCAAGAGTTCCGGCCTCGACGTGACCCAGCTCTATGTCGTCGACCGGGCGGGCCGCCCGCTGGCCGACGACCAGACCCGGGCGAAGATCCTGGAACAGGCTGTCTCGGCTCTGCGCGCCCACAAGGATGTCGCCGGGGCCTGGACGGCGCAGGAGCTGGCCTCACGTAAGGTCGACGCTCGCACTGAAGCGCCTCTCCTCGACCTCGGCGACCGCATGGCGCTGTCCTTCTTTCCCGGGCGTTCCGGCGACATCAGCCTGGCCCTGGACCCCATGGTGACGCCCGTCCCGGCCATTCCCGGCCTGTTCCTCCTGGGTCACGGAAGCCCCTACGACACCAACCGCCGAGTGCCTCTGATTTTCTGGTGGCCGGGCGTGGCGGCGCAGGAACGCACCGCGCCGGTCAATGTCGTCGACCTGGCGCCGACCCTCGCCGACGCCCTGGGCGTTCCCGTTCCCACGGAGATCGACGGACGGTCGCTCCACATCGAAACGACCCAGGCCCAAACAGCGAAGGCGCACTGATATCTAGAGCGTTTTGCCTCGACTAATTTTATATTTAAACTATTGAAACTGGAAATACCTTCGAGGGTCGCCACCGCACGGCGTCCCGCGAACCACGTAGCTCGCCGGCCTCCCTGCAGCGAGCTGCGTCGGCTTGACCCCGGCGACCATGGACGCGCTCGCCGGGGTCAAGTTCGCCGATCGCGTTGCGCGAACCGCGGGCACCATCGCGAGCCGCGCTTCCCCGATTCCGGCCATCGGGGGATGGCCGGAATCGGGTTCCTCGCTCAGATCTTAAGAGTTGGCGGCGGCCCGCGCCGCTGCACGTGACGGGCGACCCGCCAGCCAGAGCATGAAGACCGCTACGGCGCACACTGCGCTGGGCACGGCCGCGCCGCCGAACAGGGCCGGCTGGCTCCAGTGGGCCGAGAGCGCGACGCCGCCGGCGGTCGGGCTGATCACCGCGCCCAGTCGACCGACCCCCAGCGCCCAGCCGACGCCCGTCGAGCGCGCGCTGGTCGGGTAGACCGACGCGGCCAGGGCGGTCATGCCGAGCTGGGCGCCCACGACACCGAAGCCGGCGAAACCGACCAGCACCAGGGTGAGCCAGGCCGGCCCGCCCAACACCCCGATCGCCGCCGTCATCACCGCGGCGAACAGGAACATGGTCGAAAGCACCAGATAGGGGCCCCATCGGTCCACGAGGTAGCCCGCGGCCAGCCCGCCGATGATGCCGCCCATCTGGAAGAGCGAGACCGTCTTGATGGCCGCACCCATGCTCCAGCCGGCGTCCGTGAACACGCTCGGCAGCCAGCTGGTCAGAAGGTACATGCCGAACAGGCTGAAGAAGAAGACCAGCCACAGGACCGCCGTCAGGCCGCCGCGGCCGTCGCTGAACAGCTCCCGGAGCGCGCCCTTGGTCTGGGGATGGTCGACGACGAAGCTGTGGCTCGCCTGGTATCGGTAGGCCGGGTCGATCCGCTCCAGGATCGCGCCCAGCCGCTGGCTGGCGGCCGGGCGCAGGGCCAGGAACTTCGGCGATTCCGGCAGGGCCGCCAGCAAGATCAGGCTGATCAGCAGCGGGATGACGCCGCCGGCGATGAAGACCGCGCTCCACCCCCAGTGTGCGATCAGGTCGCCCGCCAGGAAACCGCCCACCACGCCGCCGAACGGTACCGCCGAAAAGGTCACCGTGACCAGGAAGCTGAGGCGCTTGGCCGGCACGTATTCCGCCGTCAGGGCCGTCGCGTTTGGTAGGCAGCCCCCGATGCCGATCCCCGTGAGGAACCGCGCGAGCATCAGCTGCTCCACGTTCTGCGCGAAGGCCGTGGCCAGCGAGGTGACGCCGACGAAGACGAAGGAGGTGATCAGGGTCTTGCGGCGCCCGAGGCGGTCGCCCAGCAGGCCGAGGCCCATGGTCCCCAGCATGATGCCAGCGAAAGACGCGGACAGGACGGGGCCGAAGGCCGACTTCGGCAGGCCCCACTCGGCCGTCAGCCTGGGCACGACCAGCGCCATGCTCTGGATGTCAAAGCCATCCAGGAACGCGACCATCGCGCACAGGAGGATGACGAACGTCTGGTAGCCGCCGACCCGCGAGCGGTCGATCAGCTGGGATACATTGACCTGCATCTGTCCTCCTTGCCCGGCGGACCGATCGCGGACGCGATCCCTGCCCCGAGCGCGCTGATGGAAGGGCCGGGCGCGCAGGGCGAGCCCGGCCCCGGTTTCACTTTCGTGGCGAGGCCTCGTCCGGCGCGGCGCAGCGGTAGCTGCCGGGATCTTCCCGATCTCCCGAGCCGCCGTACTTGGTGATCGCCGGATAGGCGCAGTACGCCCGGTTGAAGGACGGTCCGCCGTCCGACCCGCGCCGGCGCGCGGGCAGCCGGACCGGAACCACGCCCGCCTCCACCCAATCGATGACGTCGCTCATGGCGTCGATCTCCTCGGGTCCGTAGCCGCCGGCGCAGTGGGCGACGCCGGGGATCAGGAAGAACCGGTAAAAGTCCTGGGTCTGCGAAGGGCCCTGTCGCGCGACGACCTGGTCGTAATAGTGCAGCCCCATGCCGGGATTGAGCGCCGTGTCGGCCCACCCCCAGAAGGTGATCATCTTGCCGCCCCGGGCCCTGAAGGCGGCGAGGTCGGGCGTGGGATTGAAGATCGCGTCGGCGCCACGGATCCGGGCCGGATCGGTGCGGAAGTCGAAAGCCGCCGGATCGTAGGCCGGGTCCCTGAAGCCGATGTACTTGGTCCAGGACGTCGCGAAGACTGTCAGGACGTCGGGCGAACCGCTCGGGGTCATGGTGAAGGGAAAGAGCGTGCTCGGGTGCTCGAAGCCGGGGGTCTGGACCACCCAGGGCGGCGTGCCGGGCCCCTTCGGAGGCCCGGCATAGACCTTGCGCAGGGCCTCGGCCTCCGAGGCGGTGAAGCAGTCGGCCCCGCCGTCCTCGCAGGAGGGAAGATCGCGCCTGGGGTCGAAGTCGCAGCGGCGGGGATCGTCGATCAGGCCGTCAGCGAGGCCGTCCAGCTCGTCGCACCGGGCCATCACCGCCTTGAAGACCGGCGCCATCCGCTCGAAGGTCAGGCCCGAGCCGCTCAGAGCCTGACGGTTCCACAGCCCCTTGATCATGATGCTCGACCAGTCGAGCGTCGGGGCTCCGGCGACGATGCCGTCGAAGTCGTCGGGATAGCGCTGCGCCGACATCACGCCTTGGCGGCCGCCGGTCGAGCAGCCGTCCCAGTAGGCGTAGCGCGGGCGGGCGCCGTAGTAGGCGGTCGCCAGGGCCTTGGCATGGGTCACGGTGTCGTGGACGGCCTGGTGGCCGTGGTTCACCAGCTTGGCCTGGTCCAGGGCGAAGGTGGCCAGGGGCTCGCGCGACGCCAGGTGACCGGTGTCCGTGCGCGCGGTGGCGAAGCCGTTGGCCAGGCCCAGGACGCGTGAAGCCTGTTCACGGTCCCCTTCGGCGTCCTCTCCCGCATAGCCGCCGTTGCCGTACATGTAGAGCCGGCCGTTCCAGGCGCTCGGCAGGTTGACCTGGAAGCCCGCGCCGGACGGGAGCACGCCGTCGATCCGGCAGTGTTCCGGCGCTTGCGGGGTCGCCGCGACCAGCCTGGCGCCGGCCCCGGAGGAGTCGCAGGCCGCGGCTGGCCGGTGCGGGGTCGCGCGATAGTCAACGGCCGCGGTTTCCGCCCGGCTGAACGTGTGCCTGTTGCCGCTGGCGAATGACGCCGCAGGCAGGCTCGCCGCCAAGGCGGCAAGGCAGAAGCCCAGAGTCCGTGAACCCAGAGTCTGTGAACGTTGTCTCAAGTTCGCGCACTCCACCCGCCAGACGCTCGGGGCCGCGCCGGTTTCAGTCTCCGCCCCGATCGCAGCAGAGCGCATTATCCTTTAAGTTTGAAGCGATTTGTTCTGAATTCGAACAGCGACCGCCGAGCCGTGGGGGTCCGCGTCCGTTTTGGCGGCCAGAGGTTCTGGATTCTTCCGAATGAGGTTTTCTTTTGTTTTTACAATCTCATGACCCGCACCCCACACGGCCGCACGCTCTTTCCGCGTCGGGTTTCTCAACGCCGTACGTTGACACGAGGTATTTTAGACATAAAGTTTTTTTGATCCTCACGATACGTTGGAGCGCAAGGTCGATGCTTTACCCGTCCGGTCACAAGGACACCTTTGCGCGCGACCATCTCCCACCCGAGGACTCCTGGCCGGTCATCGACCTCGGCCTGGCCGACTTGGACTACCCAAGGGTCCTGAACTGCGCCGCCGTCCTGATCGACGCGGCGCTGGACGAGGGGTTCGGGGACAAGCCCGCGATCCTCCAGGGCGAGAGCGTGCTCACCTATTCCGAGCTGGCGGCCAGGACCAACCGGATCGCCCGGGTGCTCACCGAGGACCTCGGCGTCGTGCCGGGCGGCCGGGTCCTGCTGCGGGGCGAGAACTCGCCGGTAATGTTCGCCTGCTGGCTGGCGGTCATCAAGGCCGGAGCGATCGCCGTCACCACCATGCCGATGCTCCGGGCCGCGGAGCTCAAGACCATCATCCACAAGGCGCAGGCGAGCCTGGCGCTCTGCGGTCAGGACCTCTGCGACGAGGTATTCGCCGCGCGCGAACCCGGCGGCGCCCTGACGCGGGTGGTCTCCTTCGGCCCCGGAAGCGAGCTCGACACCCTGGCGGCCGAGAAGCCGGCGACCTTCGAACCCGTCCCGACCAGCCAGGACGATGTCTGCCTGATCGCGTTCACCTCGGGCACCACCGGCGAGCCGAAGGCGGCGATGCACTTCCACCGCGACGTCCTGGCCATGTGCGACACCTTCTGCCGCCACATCCTGCGGCCAGGTTCGGACGCCATCTTCACAGGCACCCCGCCGATCGCCTTCACCTTCGGCCTGGGTGCGCTGCTGGTCTTCCCGCTGCGCTTCCGGGCGACCGCCGCCCTGCCCCACCAGTCCAACCCCGACGCCCTGTGGCAGGCCATTGCGCGGCATCGCGCGACCCACGTCTTCACGTCGCCCACCGGCTACCGCGCCATGCTGGCCCGCGCGCCGGACGAGGCCCTGGCCAGCGTCGAGGCCTGCGTGTCCGCCGGCGAGCATCTCCCGAAATCCGTCTCCGACGCCTGGTTTGAACGCACCGGCGTGCGCCTCATCGACGGGATCGGGGCCACCGAGATGATCCACATCTTCATCTCCGCCACCCCGGAGACCACCCGGCCCGGCGCCGTGGGCAAGGCGGTGCCCGGCTTCCAGGCCTGCCTGCTCGACGATCAGGACCTTCCGGTCGAGGGGGTGGGCGTCGGCCGCCTGGGCGTGCGCGGGCCGACGGGATGCCGTTACCTGTCCGACGCGCGCCAGGCGAAGTACGTGGTCGCGGGCTGGAACGTCACCGGCGACATCTTCCGTCGCGACGAGGACGGCTATTATTGGTACGTGGCCCGCGCCGACGACATGATCGTCTCCAGCGGCTACAACATCGCCGGCCCGGAGATCGAGGCCGCCCTGATGACCCATCCGAGCGTCAACGAGTGCGCGGTGGTCGGCTGGCCGGACCGGGAGCGGGGCCAGATCGTCAAGGCGGTCATTGTGGTGAAGCCCGACATCGCCGCCGACCCGGCCCTGGCCAAGGCGCTGCAGGACCACGTCAAGGCCACGCTCGCGCCCTACAAATACCCGCGCCTGATCGAGTTCCGGACCGCGCTTCCCAAGACCACCACGGGCAAGATCCAGCGCAGCGCCCTGCGCGCCGAGGCGCACTAGGGCCGCGATCCTTCTCCCCTGGCGGGAGAAGAATCCTTGGCTGTCCTCAATCTCCCAGCACTATTCCGCCGCGAACCTGGAGCCGACCAGTGCGGCGGTGGCGAGCGCCTTGCCGCCCACGGGCTTGGCCCGGCGGCGCAGGTCCAGCAGGTCCTCGCGTTCCCGGCGGGAGTTGGCGGTCTGGGCCTCGAAGCCCGGCAGGTACTGCGGCGGGCAGTCCAGCTTCACGCCGTACCAGGCCGCCGCGCGCAGGGTGAAGGACGGATCGGCCAGATGGCCACGTCCCACGGCCACCAGATCGGCCCGGCCGGCGGCCAGGATGGTGTTCACCTGGTCGGGCGTGCTGATGGCGCCCACGCACATGGTGGAAACCGACACCGAGTTGCGGATCCGGTCGGAGAAGGGCGTCTGGAACATGCGTCCGAAGATCGGCTTGGCGTCGGGGACGGTCTGGCCGGTCGAGACGTCCACCAGATCGCAGCCGTGCTCGGCGAACGCCTGGGCGATCGCAACGGACTCCGCGGCGGTGACGCCGCCCTCTTTCCAGTCGGTCGCCGAGATGCGCACCGACATCGGCTTTTCGCGCGGCCAGACATCCCGGATCGCGTCGAAGACCTCAAGCGGGAAGCGCAGGCGGTTCTCCAGGCTGCCGCCGTACTCGTCGGTCCGACTGTTGGTCAGCGGCGAGACGAACGAGGCGAGCAGGTAGCCGTGGGCGCAGTGCAGCTCGAGCATGTCGAAACCCGCCCGCTCGCCGCGGACCGCGGCGGCCAGGAAGTCGGCCTTCACCTCGTCCATGTCCTCGCTTGTCATGGGCCGCGGGATCTCGCTGTTCGGATAGTAGGGGATCGCCGAAGCCGAGATCAGCGGCCAGCCGCCAGCCTCCAGCGGCTGGTCCATGCCGTCCCACATCAGCTTGGTGGCGCCCTTGCGTCCGGCGTGGCCCAGCTGCAGGCAAATCTTCGCCGCCGAGTTGGCATGGGCGAACTCGACAACGCGGCGCCAGCCGGCCTCCTGCTCGTCGGTATAGATCCCAGCGCAGCCGTGGGTGATGCGGGCGGTCGGCGAGACGGTGGTCATCTCGGTGAAGATGAGCCCGGCGCCGCCCAGGGCGCGCGCGCCGAGGTGGACCAGGTGCCAATCGGCCGGAAGGCCCTCGTCGGCGGAGTAGGTGCACATTGGCGAGAGCACCACCCGGTTGGCGAGCTCCATCTCGCGGAGCCGGTAGGGCTGGAACATGGGCGGGGTGTCTGGGCCGCGGGTGCGCAGGCCGCGGGCGGCCTGGTCCTGCTCGAACTCTCGGGTGACCCGCTCGACGAACTCCGGCGCCCGCAATGCCAGGTTGTCATAGGTGATCGCCTTGGCCCGGGTCATCAGGCCGAAGGCGAACTTGGCGGGCTCGTAGTTCCAGAAGCGGGCGAGCTGCTCGAACCAGACCAGCGACACGTCGGCGGCGTGCTGGGTCTTCTCCACGTCCTCGCGACGGGCCTGCTCGAATCTCGCCAGGGCCGCGGGCGCGTCGGCCTCGGCCTCGAAGGCCTCGAAGAGGGCGATAGCGTCCTCCATGGCCAGCTTGGTGCCGGCTCCGATGGAGAAGTGGGCGGTGGCCTTGGCGTCGCCCAGCAGGACGACATTGCCCTTGGACCAGGCGCCGTTGCGGATCATTGGGAAGTTCCGCCACAGGGAGCGGTTGGTGATCAGCCCATGGCCCTCGAGCTGGCGCTGGAAGATGCCTTCCAGGAAGCGGGCCGAGGTTTCCTCGTCCATGTCCGCGAGGCCCGTGCGGTCGAAGGTCTCCGGATCGGTCTCGATCACCCAGGTCGAGCGGCCGGCCTCGTACTGGTAGCAGTGGGCGATGAAGACGCCGTACTCCGTCTCCTCGAAGAAGAAGGTGAAGGCGTCGAACGGACGGGTCGATCCCATCCAGACGAACTTGTTAGGACGCAGGTCGGTGGCGGTCCGGAAATGGGCCTCGTCGGCCGCGCGGATGCGGCTATTCACGCCGTCGGCAGCCACGATCAGGTCGCTGTCGGCGAAGGCCGAAAGGTCCTCGACCTCGCGTCCGAACTCCAGCTTCACGCCCAGCTCCCGGGCGCGGGCCTCAAGCAGCTCCAGCAGCGTGCGCCGCGCGCAGCCGCAGAAGCCGTTGCCGCCGACGCGAATCTTCTCGCCCTTGAAGTCGATCTCGATATCGTCCCAGTAGGTGAAATTGTCCAAGATCGCCGCATGGCTTTCGCGATCGTACTTCTGGAAAATATCCAGCGTCTGGTCGGAAAACACGACGCCGAAACCAAACGTGTCGCCAGACCTGTTGCGCTCGACGATGGTTATGTCTGCGTTCGGACGAGCTTTTTTCATCAGGATGGAGAAATAGAGCCCTGCCGGACCTGCGCCGATCACGGAAATATTCATCTTTTCTTTCCGAACACTTGAGTCGCCGCTCGACGCGACGGAATGTTTTAATCTTGAAATTTGTTGAGCCGCGAGTCAAGATCGCCGCCTCGAATGGGAGAAGCAGGTTGGACAACCTCACGGGCCGGCACGCCCTGATCACCGGGGGCAATCGCGGCATCGGCGCGGCGATCGCCGGCGCGCTCGCCGCGGCCGGCGCCACCGTGTCGATTGTCGGCCGGGACGAAGCCTCGTTGAAGGCCCAGGTCGATCTCGGCCGCGCCCGCGCCTGGCGCGTCGCCGACGTGACCGACCAGGGCTCGTTCGCCGCGGCGGCGCAGGCGTTGGCGCAGACCTCGGGGCCCATCGACATCCTCGTGAACAACGCCGGCGGCGCCTTCAGCGCGCCCTTCGCCAAGACCTCGGCCGACGATTTCCGGCGCATGATGGATCTGAATTTCATGGGCGTCGTCCACGGGGTCCAGGCCGTGCTGCCCGGGATGGTCGCGCGGAGAAGCGGCCGCATCGTCAACATCGCCTCGACCGCCGCGCTCAAGGGCTATGCCTATGTCTCGGCCTACGTCGCGGCCAAGCACGCGGTGCTAGGCCTGACGCGGTCGCTGGCGCTCGAGACCGCCAGGTCGGGCGTGACGGTCAATTGCGTCTGCCCGGGCTTCACCGATACGGATCTGATTGCGGACAGCGTCGAACTGATCATTCAAAAGACCGGCCGCGTCGCGACCGAGGTCAGGGCCGAGCTGGCCCGGGCGAACCCGCAAGGGCGCCTGATCCAGCCGGACGAAGTCGCCGCAGCCGTCACCTGGCTTTGCGGTCCAGGGGCGGGATCAGTCACCGGCGTCGCCCTGCCGGTCGCCGGAGGAGAGATTTAGGATCATGGATCGAAACGCAGAGCTGGTTCTCGACGCCGAGACGAAGGCGCTGGAAGCGCCGCACGACCACAAGAACGAGCTGCGCCTGTGGCTGCGCCTGCTCACCTGTTCGAACCTGGTCGAGACCGAGATCCGCCGCCGCCTGCGCGAGCAGTTCGACGTCACCCTGCCGCGCTTCGACCTGATGGCGCAGCTCGAACGCGCGCCGGACGGCATGACCCTGGGCGAGATCTCCAAGCGGATGATGGTGTCCAACGGCAATGTCACCGGCCTGGTCGAGCGCCTGGTCGACAGCGGACACATCGTGCGCCGCTCGCCGCCCAACGACCGCCGCGTCCAGATCATCGCCATGACGGAGGCCGGCCACGCCGCCTTCGCCGAGATGGCGCGGGCCCATGAGGACTGGATCGCCGAGATGTTCGCAGGCCTGAGCGCCCGGGATGTGGACGGGCTGCTGAAGAGCCTGGCCAAGCTGAAGACCTCGGTCCAGGGCGCCACGCGCGACGGTGACGCCTGATGCCCCTGGCCTCATCCATCACCTTGCCGCTGAGCGGCTACAAGCCCAGCCACTTCCGGCTCGCCGTCCAGAACGGCGTCGCCCAGGTCACCCTGGACCGGCCGGAGAAGAAGAACCCGCTCACCTTCGACAGCTATCTCGAACTGGTGGACCTGTTCCGCGCCGCGGTGCGCGACGACGAGGTCAAGGCCTTCGTGATCACCGGCGCCGGCGGGAACTTCTGTTCCGGCGGGGACGTGTTCGAGATCATCGGTCCGCTCATCGAGCGCGACACCAAGGGTCTGATGGCCTTCACCCGGATGACCGGAGACCTGGTCAAGGCCATGCGCGCCTGCCCGCAGCCGATCATCGCGGCCGTGGATGGCGTCTGCGCCGGCGCCGGGGCCATCCTGGCCATGGCGTCCGACATCCGTGTCGGCACGAACTCGGCCGCCGTCTCGTTCCTGTTCAATCGCGTCGGCTTGGCCGGCTGCGACATGGGCGCCTGCGCCCTGCTGCCGCGCATCGTGGGCCAGGGGCGCGCCTCGGAGCTCCTCTATTTCGGCCGCTCGCTGAAGGGCGAGGAAGGCATGTCCTGGGGCTTCTTCAACCGGCTGTCGCAACCCGAGAGCCTGCTCGACGACGCCATGGCCATGGCCGCGGATATCGCCTCGGGTCCCACCTTCGCCCACGCCATGACCAAGCGGATGCTGCAGGTCGAGTGGGCCATGTCGGTGGAGGACGCCATCGAGTCCGAGGCCGTGGCTCAGGCCCTGTGCATGACCACCGAAGACTTCAAGCGGGCCTTCCACGCCTTCGCCGCGAAACAGCGGCCGGTCTTCCAGGGCGACTGAGGCGCGCCGTGACCCTCGCTTCCGAAACCTGCGGCCCGCGGTTCGCCGCGGACGACCGGGCTCGGCCTTCGCCGGTCGGCGCCTCGACCCTGCCTGCGGCCGCCTACCGGGCGTCGCGCATGGTGCGGTTCTCCGACTGCGACTCGGCCGGCATCGTCTACACGCCGCGCTATGTCGACATGCTCAACGGGGTGATCGAGGACTTCTTCCCCGCCGCTCTCGGCCTCGACTATCACGGCTTCATCACCGCGGGGATCGGGCTGGGCTACGCCAGCCTGCAGTGTGATTTCTTCCAGCCGGCACGCATGGGCGAGTTCCTGTCGATCACGCCACTGATCGACCGGATCGGCGGCGCCTCGGCGGGCTTCATCCTCCACGCCCATCGCGGTGAGGACGAGGTGTTCCGCGGTCGCCTGACTATGGTCACCACCGCCATTGAGGCCGGCCGGCCCATTCCGCTTCCGGCGCCGATCCGCGCCGCGCTCACCCGTTACCAGGAACAATGCCAATGACCTCCCCCGCCGCGCTCACCCCGCAAAAGGACGACGACAAGCCGAGCCGCCAGGTTCTGCAGCCCGGCGGCTGGCCCAAGCCGAGGGGCTATGCGAACGGCATCCTGGCGAGCGGCCGCACGATCTATGTGGGCGGCCAGATCGGCTGGAACGAGCGCGGCGAGTTCTCGTCGGACTTCGTCGAGCAGGTGCGCCAGACCCTTTCCAACATCGTCGCGGTGCTGGCCGAGGGCGGCGCGGGCCCGGCCGACCTGGTGCGGCTGACCTGGTACGTGGTGGACATGGAGGAGTATTCCGGCGCCCTACCCGCGATCGGCCGCGTCTATCGCGAGGTGATCGGCGCCCACTATCCGACCATGGCTCTCGTCCAGGTCGTCCGGCTGGTCGAGGCCGCAGCGCGCGTCGAGATCGAAGCCACCGCGGTCCTCGCCGACTGAACCTCAGCGCGACTTGGCGAACTCGCCGGCCAGCTGCCGGGCGATGACCACCTTCTGCACCTCCGAGGCGCCCTCGTAGATCCGCATGGCGCGGATTTCGCGGTAGAGCCGCTCGACGGGCGTCCCCACACGCACACCGAGCCCGCCCATGATCTGAACACTCTTGTCGATCACCGACTGTGCCGCCTCGGTGGCGTGGAGCTTCGCCATGGCGGCCTCGCGGGTGATCCGGGCGCCCATCCCCGCGCGGTCCCGCGCCCAGGCCGCCCGGTAGACCAGCAGCGCCGAAGTGTCGATGTCGACCGCCATCTCGGCCAGCTTGGCCTGGGTGAGTTGCAGGTCGCCCAGCACCCCGCCGAACATCGGCCGCCGCGCGGCGTGGGCCTGGGCCTCGTCCAGCGCGCGGCGCGCCAGTCCCAGGGCCGCGGCGCCCACGCTGGGCCGGAAGATGTCCAGGGTGCTGAGCGCCACCTTCATCCCCGCCCCCTCGTCGCCCAGGCGCGCCGACTCCGGGATGAAGCAGTCGTCGAAGCGGATCGTCGCCATGGGGTGCGGCGCGCAGATGTCGATGCGCTCCTCGGTCACGAAGCCGGGCGTCTGGGCGTCGACCATCAGGGCGATTGTCGATCGGGCCTCGCCGTCCAGGCGGGCGAACACCACGAACTGGTGGCCGATCCCGCCGTTGGAGATCCAGGTCTTGCGGCCCGACAGGCGGTAGCCGTCCAGGGTGCGCGTCGCCGTCGTGGTCATGGCGCCGGCGTCCGAACCCGCATCGGGCTCCGACAGGGCGAAGCCGGCCAGGCGCTCGCCCGAACGGATCCCCGGCAGCCATGTCCGCCGCTGCTCGGGCGTGCCGAACAGGACGACGGCGCCGGACCCCAGCCCCTGCATGGCGAAGGCGAAGTCCGCCAGGCCGGCGTGGCGCGCGAGGATCTCGCGGGTCAGGCAAAGGCTGGTAAGGTCGAGCTGTTCGCCGGCCTCCAGATCGGGGGCGGCGACCGCCAGCCAGCCCGCCTGCCCCATGGCCTCCACCAGGCGCAGGCAGGCGGCGTCTTCATCGCCCTCCTCCCCGACCAGGTCCGGGACGTTTTCGGCCGCCCAGGCGTCCAGGGCCTGCGCCATGGCCGCGTGCCGCGGCTGCAGAAACGGCCACTCCAGATAGGACTTGTCGCTCATGCGCCGCGTTCCCTTGTTCCAAGCTTCAATATTTTAGACTTCAACTTTTTTGCGCGAAGCAGGGCTTGTGGCAAGCGGTTCGATGATATTTTATGTCTAAACTATTATCGCGCCACAGGACGCCCGCCATGACCGACGCCTCGACCCTGCCCCAAGACGCCGCCCGCATGGCCGGGTTTGACTGGCGCGACCCGCTGCTGCTCGACGACCTGCTCAACGAGGACGAGCGGATGATCCGCGACGCCGCCCGCGACTGGTGCCGCGAGCACCTGTTCTCCCGCGTGCTGGAAGCCAACCGGAAGGAGATCTTCCATCGCGAGATCATGATCGAGGCCGGCCGCATGGGCTTCCTGGGCTCGACCATCAAGGGACACGGCTGCGCCGGCGCGTCCTATGTCGCCTACGGCCTGATCGCCCGCGAGATCGAGCGCGTGGACTCCGGCTACCGCTCGGCGGTGAGCGTGCAGTCCAGTCTGGTGATGCATCCCATCGACGCCTACGGGACCGAGGAACAGAAGCAGCGCTTCCTGCCCGGCCTGGCCAGCGGCGAACTGATCGGCTGCTTCGGCCTGACCGAGCCGGATCACGGCTCGGACCCCGGTGGCATGCGGACCCGCGCAGTGAAGGCGCCGGGCGGATATCGCCTCCGCGGCGCCAAGATGTGGATCACCAACAGCCCCATCGCCGACGTCGCCGTGGTCTGGGCCAAGGACGAACAGGACGTCATCCGCGGCTTCCTAGTGGAGCGCGGGATGGAAGGCTTCTCCACCCCCAAGATCGAGGGGAAGTTCTCGCTGCGCGCCTCGGTGACCGGCGAGATCGTGCTGGACGACGTCTTCGTGCCCGCCGCCAATCTCCTGCCCCATGTCAGCGGTCTGAAGGGCCCGTTCGGCTGCCTCAACCGCGCGCGCTACGGCATCGCCTGGGGCGCCATGGGCGCGGCGGAGTTCTGCTGGCAGGCGGCCCGGGACTACACCGTCGAACGCACCCAGTTCGGACGGCCGCTGGCCGCCACCCAGCTGGTGCAGAAGAAGCTCGCCGACATGCAGACGGAGATCACGCTCGGCCTCCACGGCTGCCTGCGGCTTGGCCGCCTGATGGACGAGGGACGCGCCGCGCCCGAGGCCGTGTCGCTGATGAAACGCAACAACTGCGGCAAGGCGCTGGATATCGCGCGGCAGGCCCGCAACATGCACGGCGGCAACGGGGTCAGCGACGAGTTCCATGTGATCCGTCACGTGATGAACCTGGAGGCCGTCAACACCTATGAAGGCACCCACGACATCCACGCCCTGATCCTGGGTCGCGCCCAGACCGGCTTGCAGGCCTTCTTCTGAGGGCAATTCTGAGGCTTGGGGCGCTCAGAAGTCGGGGCTCCTGTAGACTTCCTTGCCGCCCACATAGGTCGCCAGGGCCTTCATGTCGCGAATGCGGGCCGGCGGCGCGGTGAGGAAGTCGTCGGTCAGCACGGCGAAGTCCGCCAGCTTCCCGGGTTCGATGGAGCCTTTCGACCCCTGCTCGCCAATCATCCGGGCATAGTTGATGGTGACCAGCTCCAGCAGCGCCTTGCGTGAAGCCAAGCCCTGACGCGGACCGAAAACGCCCCCCGAAATCGTGTCGCGGGTGAGGAAGTGATAGAGCTCCCAGAAGGGGTTGTAGGGGATGACCGGCGCGTCGGTGCCGCCGGCGAGCAGGAGGTCGGCCTCGGCCAGCAGCTTCAGCGGCGTCACCTGCTCGGCGCGTTCGCGGCCCCAGTATTTCTCAAGCACCGGCGCCGCCAGATAGAGGTGATCCTGGACCGAGACCGCCACGTCGAGCCGCTTTAGTCGGTCGACCTGGTCGGGGCGGACGATGAAGGCGTGCTCGATGCTCCAGCGCTTGCCGGCGATCGGCCGGTCGTGATCGGCCGCGGTGTAGGCGTCGAGCACCACGTCCAGGCCCGCATCGCCGACCGCGTGGGTCGTGGGCCGCCAACCCAGCCGGTTGAGCTCCATCACCACGGCCTTGTAGGACTCGGGCGCCAGCGTCTGGATGCCGAAGAACGTGCCGCCGTTTCCATAGGGTTCGGCGTAGGGGCTGGACATGTTGCCGCCCTCGAAGCCGCCGTCGACGCCCAGCTTGACGCCGCCGATCCGCAGCCAATCGCCGCCTTCGTCCGGCTTCACGCCCCAGCGTTCGAGGAACGGACCGACTTCGGCGGCCGAGCGAAGCCCGAACCCCGGCAGGTAGAAAACGTAGCGCAGGCTCAGTTCCCCCGCCGCGTCCGCCGCCTTGAGCAGGCTATAGGCCTTCAGGGGATCGCCCTTGTAGAATCCAGGGACCCGCACCGCCGTCACGCCATACGCGTTCAGCGCCTTCTGGGTCGCCAGGACATCGGCCCGGGTCACGGGCGCAGGCGGCGGCAGGGTGACGAACGCCTTGGCCGCGTCGATCAATTCGCCCGTCAGCGCGCCCGCCTTGTCCCGGGGGATCGCCCCGCCGGCCGGGGCCTGGGTCTCCTTCGAGAGGTTCCATTTCCGGAGCGCCGCGGAATTCAGGATGTAAGAGTGGCCGCCCCGCACCAGGACGACGGGCCTGTCAGCGCTGGCCTGGTCCAAATCCGCAGCCGTCGGCAGACGCTGCTCGCTCAACTGCGCCTCATGCCAGTCGGCGTTGGAGACGATGATCGCGCTCTCAGGGGCGGCGTCGGCGACGGTCTTCACGGCGCTCAGCAGCTCGGACATCGAGCGGACCTTCGACAGGTCCACCCCATCGCCGCCGCCCTCGTTGTGGAAGTGGGCGTCGGCCAGGCCCGGGCTGACGAAGCGGCCGTGCAGGTCGATCACCCGCGACTGAGGCCCAATGTGCTTGCGGACCGCCCCGTTCGAACCGACGGCGACGAACCGCTCGCCGCGCACCGCAATGGCCTGCTGAACCGAGCCCCTGCCGTCCGCGGTGAACACCTTGCCGTTCACGAGCACCAGGTCGGCCGGCGGCGTCGCCGCCTGCGCGGCTCCCACGGCCAAGGCCAGCGTCCCAACCGCCAGCGCGCACGTCACGCCTCGCCTCATCTCCAGCCCCTTCATTCGCGCGAAATCCTAAGCCTTTGCGACCCAGAGGCGCGCGGCCAGCCAGCCATAGACAGCAATCCAGGCGTAGCAGATGGCCGGCACCAACAGGCTGACGCTGAGGCCCGCCAAGTCCGCCACCCGCCCGGTGATCAGGGGGATGATCGCGCCGCCGACGATGGCCAGGCACAGCAGCCCCGACCCCTGCGGCGTCCGTTCGCCCAGGCCCTCGATGGCCAGGGTGAAGATCGTCGGGAACATGATCGAATTGAACAGCCCGATGGCGATGATGGCGACGGCGGCGATCATGCCGACCGTGGCGGCCGAGGTGCAGGCCAGCAGTCCCGCGACCAGGGCGCAGACGCACAGGGCCATGCCCGCCGGGACCCGGCTCAGCACCGCCGAGCCGATGAACCGGCCCACCATGGCCCCGCCCCAGTAGAGCGCCACCAGCTGCCCGGCCGAGGCGGCGACCGCGCCCAGCGTCTTGTCCAGCATGAGGTAGTTGATCATGATCGAGCCGATCGAAACCTCGGCGCCCACATAGACGAAGATCGACAGCGCCCCGAGCGCGAGACGCGGACGCCGCAGCAGCCCGAGATCGAAGCCCGCCCCCTGCCCGCCAGCGGCGGATGGCGCGGCCGGCGAACGGCGCAGGAACCAGAAGACGATGGCCAGGACCAGGAGGATGGCGGCGATGCCCAAGAACGGCGCCTGGACGGCGTCGGCCTCCGCCCGGCGGAAGGTTTCCAGCACCTCCGGCGCGACCTTGGCCGCGTCGGGCGCCGTCACTCCGCCCTGGAGGATCAGGGCGGCGCCGACCAGCGGGCCGATCGTCGTGCCGAGCGAGTTGAAGGCCTGGGCCAGGTTCAATCGGGAGTGCGAGGTCGCCGCCGATCCCAGCAGCGCGATCAGGGGATTGGCCGCCACCTGCAGGGTGGTGATCCCCGCTGCCATCACGAACAGGGCGAACAGGAAGGCCGGATAGACCCCGAGCTGAGCGGCCGGCGCGAACAGCAGGCAGCCACCCGCCATGATCACCAGGCCGACGACGATCTGCCGGAAGTAACCGATCCGCGCCAGCAGGAAGCTCGCCGGGATCGAGAACACCAGATAGCCGAGAAAGAAGGCGAACTGGGTCAGCATCGCCTCGGTGTAGTTGAGCTGGAAGAACCCCTTGAGCTTGGGGATCAGGGTGTCGATCAGGACGGTCGCGAAGCCCCAGGCGAAGAACAGCATGACCACCAGCGGCACGACCTTGGAGGCCGAGGCCGGCGCCGCCGCCGCCGGCGCGCGATTGAGTTGGATCGGGGCTTCCACGGTCAGGCCTCCTGTCGCGTGATCGGACTGTGCGGGATCATCGGCGCAGCGCGTAGCCGAAGGGATAGAGCGGGGCAGCGCTGTCGTGGGGCCGGTCCGGCGCCTGGGCCCGGACAGCGTCCATCGACGACGGCAGCTCGAACGGCAGGCGGCCTTCCGGCTTCGCCTTGCCCACGACCACGTCCAGCAAGGCCTCGTCGCTGGCGCCAAAGTCGCCGATCAGGGCGCTGGCGTGGTCCTTGACGTTGGTGAGGATCGCCGGCCGGTCGAGGAAGACGCTAACGATGGTCGGGACCTTGGCTGCCGCGGCCTTGATGGCCTCGTAATCCGGCGCGCCGTCCTTGAAGTCGAGATCGCCCTCATGCTGCATCAGGCCGAACAGGTAGTTCGGGTGCAGGAGCTGATGGGGCGCCTGGGTGCGGATGATCGCCACGTCGGCCGCCTCGGGCGAGTCGACCGCGATCAGGCCCCGCGCTGTCGCCGCGGCCGGCGAGACGCCGCGCAGGAACACCTTCTTCCCCGCCGCCAGGGGCAGGGTCGCGCGCCGGTTCTCCAGCAGCACCAGGGATCGGCTCTGGGCCGCCTCGGCCTCGGCCTGGAAGGCCGCGGACCCGACAATGCGGGCGGCGGCGGCCGGGTCGACATAGGGGTCCTCAAACAGGCCGAGCTCGAACTTCTGTTGCAGGACGCGGCGGGCCGACTGCTCCAGCCGCGCCTCGGTCGCCTGGCCGGACCGAACGATCTCGACCAGCAGGTCCGTGCGCTCCGTGCCGCCGAACTGGTCCACGCCCGCGTCGAGCGCCTTGGCGAACCGGCCGATCTCGGAGAGATCCTCCACGCCCCAGGGCATGCCCAGGAGCGGACGGTCTCCGGCCTTCCAGTCGCCTCGGCAGGCGGCCGGACAGTCGTTGGTGATCAGCCAGTCGGAGACCACCACGCCCTTGAACCCGTAGGTCCCTCGCAACAGGTCGGTCAGCAGGAACTTGTTGAAACCCGCCCCCACCTGCTCGACGGGCCGGCCGTTGATCTTCAGGTCCTGGAGGATGGAATAGGTCGGCATGACGCCACCGGCCTGGGCCTGGAACGCGCCTTCGAAGGGCTTCACATGCTGGGCGAACGCCCCGCCGGGGAAGCTCGCGAAGCGGCCATAGATGCTGTGGCTGTCCCAGCCCTCCTTCGCCGCGCCATAGCCCACCCAGTGTTTGACCACCGCGACGACGCTGTCAGGGCCCAGGCCGTCCTCGCCGTCCTGGAAGCCGGCCACATAGGCCCGCACCATCCGCCCGACGAGGTCGGCGTCCTCGCCGAAGGTGCCCGTGGCCCGCGACCAGCGCGGCTCGGTGGCGAGGTCGGCCTGCGGCGAGAGCGCCATGTGGAAACCGACGGCGCGGTATTCCTGCCGCGCCACCTCGCCGAACCGGCGGGTCAGGCGCTCGTCGCCGATCGCCGCCAGGCCCAGGGCCTCGGGCCACTTCGAGAACCCGCCCGAGGCGACGCCGGCGCCCGCGACATGCTGGAAGTGGTTGCGGGGATCGGTGCTGATGGTTAGCGGGACGCCCAGGCGGGTCTGCTCGGCCAGGGCCTGGAGCCGGTTGTTCTCCTCGGCCAGGGCCGCGCCGCCGCCGCTCAGGCGGCTGATGAAGCTGTTCACCCGCCGCTCGGCGATGAGCGCCGCGGCGCCCTCGACGTCGTAGCGCTCGCCCATACCCATGGGGCTGGCGGGAGCCGGCAAGGTCCCGTGCATCAGCACGCCGGCCTTCTCCTCGAGCGTCATGCGCTGGACGAGATCGGCGGCGCGGACAGCCGGAGACGCGCGCCAGTCCTCGTAGGGATCCAGGCCGCCGCTTCGGTTCAGGTCCTTGAAGTTGAGGCCGTCGACGGAGATGATAGGAGCGCCGCGGACTCCGAGCCGCGGCTGCGGCGCGGCGCTCGCCGCCTGCGCGACGAGTAAGAGCCCAACGGCCCAGCAGACCCGGTCAAACATCTTCCGCCCCCTGTTTCGGCGCTTCTCCCCCGAGAAAGCGGCGGGCGATCGAGGAGGCCTCGACCACCCGCCAGTCAGCGTCATGGGGAAACGCTTCGCGCACGAAGAAAGCCAGTCTCCGGTAACGTTGTCAATACAGAGCGCTCCTTTTCAGGCATGGCGGCGGCGGCGAACCTCGCGGCGCCCAGGACGGCGGTGTGGGCCTGGGCCACCCGGCGCGTGGGAATGGCGGCGGCATAGGCCTGCAGGCGGCCCTTGGCCTCGAACCGTTCGCGGAACGCGCTCGCCTCCAGGAAGGCTGCGATGCTGTTGGCGAGTCCGCCGGCGATGAACACGCCGCCTTGGGCTCCAAAGGTGAGGGCCGCGTCGCCCGCCACCGAACCGAAGATGGCGCAGAACCGCGCCAGGGTCTGGGCGCAGAGGTCATCGCGGCCGCGCATGCCGAGCGTGGCGATGTCCTCCGGCGTCAGGTCGGGATCGGCGTAGACGCCGCTGATCTGGCCGAGGGTCAAGTAGAGGATCCGCAGTCCGGGCCCCGACACCAGGCGCTCGACGGAGACCCGGCCGTACCAACGGCGAAACCGCCGAAGGATCTCGATCTCCATGTCGTCTGTCGGGGCGAAAGACACGTGGCCGCCCTCCCCGGCGATCACCTGCGTCGGCGCATCGACGCCGCCCAGCATCGCGGCCAGGCCGAAGCCGGTTCCGGCGCCGAGGACGATGCGCGGCGCCCCCGCAACGCCTGTCATGGCGGGGCCGATCGGCGGGGTGTCATGCTCGGCGAGCGCTGCGACCCCGATGGCCAGGGCCTCGAAGTCGTTGAGCAGCCGCACCGGGCCGAGGCCGAGGTCGCCCAGGTCATCGAGCCGCACGTTCCAGGGTGCGTTGGGCAGGTCCGCGCCGGCGGGTCCGACAGGCCCCGCGACCGCGAAGGCCGCGGCCTGCGGACGCATCCGCGCGCTCACCCGGCCGGCTCCGCTGAGGAACTCGCCCACGACCGCGCGCAGGTTCGGGAAGTCGCGGCAGCGGAAGTCCTGCGCGTACAGCAGGTCCGGTTGGCCGGCGCCCACCTCGGCGAGCGCCAGGCGAGCGTTCGTGCCGCCGATGTCGGCCGCCAGGACAAAGGTCTCGGACGCGATCAAGAGGCCCTCCCTACGGGCTGCTGCCGCGCGGCGCGCGGTCTGTTTGGATCGACAGAAAAGCCGATTGATAACGTTGTCAATCACAATGTGGCGCCCTTATCATGGCGGCGCTTCCCGATTGCATCGACTCCGGGAGTTTGCGAGGAACAGGGTGGTCGCTGCGGCGGCCGGGGCCAGGCGAGCCACGGAGTCCCTTTGGCGCGGCAACCGACGATCAAGGATGTAGCCGCGAGGGCCGGCGTGTCCTTCAAGACGGTGTCACGCGTCCTGAACGGCGAACCCCATGTCCGTCAGGAGCTGCGCGAGAAGATCACCGCCGCCGTCGCAGAGCTCGGCTACCGGCCCAGCGTCGCGGCCCGCGGCCTGATCGGCGCGCCCTCTCGGCTGATCGCATTCCTCTATGACAATCCGAACTTCGGCTATGTCGCCGAGGCCGAACTGGGCGCCCTGATCCGCTGCCGGCGCGCCGGCTACTATGTGGCGGTCGAGCCCATCGACAGCCAGGGCGACGTCGGCCGCCAGATCGAGCAGATTCTTTCAAGCCTCAGGGTCGACGGCCTGATCCTCACGCCGCCGATCTCCGACAACGCCGTCGCGATCGCCGCCATCGAACGGCTTGGCGTCCGCTATGTCCGCATCGCGCCGTGGGACGTCGCGGCCGGCTCGGCCAGCATCGTGGTCGACGACGCCCACGGAGCCAGCGCCCTGACCTCGCGCCTGCTGGAACTGGGCCACGAACGGATCGCCTTCGTGCAGGGCCCGCAGGATCACGGCGCTTCGCACCTGCGGCTCAGGGGCTATCTCGAGGCCATGCGCCAGGGGGGCCGCGAGCCGGACGCGAACCTCATTGTCCAGGGCGGCTTCACCTTCGAGTCGGGTGAGGCGGCCGGCGAGCAACTGATCGCGCTCGCTGAGCGACCCACCGCGGTGTTCGCCAGCAATGACGAAATGGCGTTCGGCGTCATGGCAGCGGCGCGGCGCGCGGGGCTCGACATCCCGGGCGACCTCTCGGTTGCCGGCTTCGACGACACCCGCTCGGCGCGGATGAGCTGGCCCCCGCTGGCGACGGTCCGCCAGCCCATCGCCGACATGTGCGCCGCCGCCGCGGACATGCTGATCGCCGCGGCCTCGGGCGCCCCCGCGGCCTTCCGGTCGATGTCGTTGTCGACGGAGCTGATCGAGCGGGCGTCCATCGGCCCGCGCTAGGGCGGTGGCGCGACGCTCTCGCGGCGGACGATCTCGAAATCGGACCGGCGCTGTTCGGTCTCGGCGCCGGCGTTGATCAGCATCTCCGCCGCGGCGGCGGCCATCTCGCGGATCGGCTGACGCACGGTCGTCAGGGGCGGCCAGGCGCGAAGGGCGAGCTCGCTATCGTCGAAACCCGCCACCGACACATCCTGCGGCACGCGCAAGCCAAGCCGGTTGGCCGCCGCCATGACGCCGAGGGCGGTGTCGTCGTTGCTCGCGAAGATCGCGGTCGGCCGCGCGGGCGCCGACAGGAGCTGGGCGCCGCAGGCCTCGCCGCCGGAGAAGTCGAAATCCCCCTGGGCGACCAGCGCTTCGTCGAAGGCGATGCCGTGCGCCTCCAGGGCGCGGCGATAGCCGTCGAAGCGCCAGGAGGCGGCCACGTGGTCGGGATGGCCGCGGACGAACCCGATCCGTCTGTGGCCGGTCTCGATCAGCAGTTCGGTCATGGCCTGGGCCGCGGCGATCTCATCAATCGAGATCGATGCGCCCCGTTCGGCAGAGAGGCCGGGCGAGAGACGCACATAGGGGGTGTTCGACGCCTCCAGGACGTCCAGCACGCCGAGATCGTCGGAGATCGGCGGGGTGACGATGAACCCGTCCGGGCGCAGCGCGGCGATGGCGTCCTCGACGGCTTCGGCGAAGCGCGGCTGGCGGCTGTCATAGGGTTGGGCCACCAGGTGATAGCCCGAGGCGCGGCATCGCCCGATCGCGCCCAGCTGGAACTCCGCCACATAGCCCGGGATGACCTCCGGAACGAGCAGGCAGATCAGGAACGAGCGGTTTCCCGGCAGGCCGCGGGCGAAGATGTTGGGCCGGTAGTCCAGCGCCTCGACAGCCTTCAGGACCCGCTCGCGGGCGGCGGCGCTGACGTGCCGCTCCCCGTTCATCACGCGGGAGACCGTCATGATGGACACCCCCGCCTGGGCGGCTACGTCCCTGATCGTCGTCGCCAAAACGCCGGCCTCTTGGTCGTCGGCGCGAGTCGCCCAACGTTCTCCGCAGCCACTATAGCGCGGAAATCCCTTGGCGACCCGCCGCCGCTCGGTCGGTCGGCGACCTAGTGGACCGCCTTGTCGTTCACGCTCTCGGCTAGGTCCAGGCGCACCTTCCACGGGTCGGCCTTGGCGACCGGGCCGTCATTAGTGAAGTCCAGGATCTGGTCGCTGGCCGGCTCGTAGGCGGGCCATTTCGGACGTCCGGGCCCGTTCGGGTCGCCGGTCTTGGCGAAGGCGATCCAGTAGGCGCTGGCCGCCTCGGCCGCCTTGGCGTCCGAAGCCGTAAGCGCCGCGCCATACTTAGCCTTCACGGTGTTGAGGACGAATGGAATGTCGGTGGCGTGGGGCGCGCCGGGCCATTCCTTGCGCATGGACTCGGCCACGTAGGAGAAGCGGTAGGCGTAGGCCGGACGGCTCTGGGCGGCGAAGGTCCTGGCGACGTAGCGCGCCGGCTCGACCATCATCTGGTCGCTGGCGACCGTCATCCCAACCATCCGCAGGTTCCCGCTATTGGCGGGATCGTAGGCGGCCTGGGCCTTGGCGCGGTTGGCCGCGCCAAAGGGTGCGAAGACCTCGTCGATGGTCCGCGCCTGGGAGAAGCCGATATCCATGCTGTTGGCCCCGAGGATCATCGGGATCTTCGCCCCGCCGCCGGCCTTGTAGATGGCGCCGGGCTCGCCGACGGCGATCTTCCCGTCGATCATCGGGCCGCTGTAGGTGGGATCGAACATGGTCATCATGTCGAGGCCCGACAGGATCGTCTCGGCGGGCGCCTCGCGCAGGGCCGCGAGCGCCGCGGCGTCTTCGCCCTCGATCCCGATGCGCTTGGCGAAGGCCAGGCCGACGGCTTCGCCCGACGGCGGCCCTCCCGGGGCCCCGCCGGTCACCCGGCGTCCGGGCGAAAGGCTCCCGCGCCCCCCGCCGGACTGGACGATGGCCTTGTGGAACAGTCCCTGCGCGGCCGGCGAGGTCGCCAGGGTGTGCACCGAGAAGCCGCCCGCGGACTCGCCGAATATCGTCACGTTGCCCGGATCGCCGCCGAAGGCCTCGATGTTGTGCCGGACCCATTGCAGGGCCGCGACCTGGTCCATGAAGCCGTAGTTGCCGAGAGGCCCGTCCGGGCTCTCCCTGGTCAGGGCCGGATGCCCGAAGAAGCCGAACCGGCCCAGGCGATAGTTGAAGCTGACGAACACCACGCCGTTTTTCGCGAACTCGGTCCCGGCGTAGACGGCCGGCGAGGAGCCGCCGTTCACGAAGCCGCCGCCATAGATCCAGACCATCACCGGCAGCTTGGCGGCGGAGGCCTTGACCGGACGCCAGACATTGAGGACCAGGCAGTCTTCGGCCGGCGTCGTGCCCAATGGCGCGGCGTCGCTGGGGAAGGGTTTCTGCATGCAGTCGGCGCCGTAAGCCGCGGCCGGGCGCACGCCGCTCCAGGACGCCGCGGGCTGCGGCGGCCGCCAGCGCAGGTCGCCGACCGGCGGAGCCGCGAACGGAACGCCCTTGAAGGCGACCACCTCGCCCTCCACGACGCCTTGGAGGGCGCCGGAGGCGACGGTCACTCGGGCGGTCTCGGCCTGGGCCGCGCCCGCCAGGAGAGCCAGGGCGACGCCGGCGATGCTCAATGTCTTCACGATATCCATCCTCTTCAAGGCCGCGTCGTCCGCTCAGGGCTTCAGTGTCTGCGCCGCGATCTCGACCGATCCGCTGAGCCGCGTGTCGGTCGAGCTCGCGCCGACCGAGATCGAATAGGCGCCCTTCGCGACCCGCCAGCCGGGCGCGGCTGTGTCGAACGCCGCCAGCAGCCGCGGGTCGGCCACCACGTCCAGGCGTCGGGATTCACCCGGCGCCAGCGTCACCTTCCGCCACCCGATCAGCCGGCGCAGGCCGCCAGAGGGCGGCGTGGCGTAAACCTGGGCGATCTCGGCGGCCGCGCGCGCGCCGGTGTTCCTGACGGTGAAGGTGACGGAAATCGTCTGGCCGCCCCGCGCCTCCAGGCCGTCATAGGCGAAGCGGGTGTAGGTGAGCCCGTGGCCGAAGGCGAACAGCGGCTTGAGGCTCTTGGATTCGAACCACTTGTAACCCATCGCCGAACCCTCCGGATAAGGCACGTCGAAAGGCGGATCGTTTCCCCCGAACAGGGTGAAGGTCAATTCCGATCCCGGCACGACAGGGCGAGGAAGCTGGGCCTCGCTGGCGGGGAAGGTGATCGGCAGCTTGCCCGAGGGGCTGACCTTGCCGAACAGGATGTTGGCGATCGCCTGGCCGCCGCGTGCGCCGGGGTACCAGGCGGCCAGGACCGCGGGGGTCTTGTCCAGCCAGGGCATGGTCACGGGATTGCCGGTCTCCAGCACCACGACGGTGCGCGGATTGGCGCCGGCCACGGCGGCGATCAAGGCGTCCTGGCCGTCGGGCAGGTTCAGGCTGGGCGCGTCCTGGATCTCGGTCTGCCACTGTTCGGCGAAGACGATGACGATCTCGGCCTCCCGCGCCGCGGCGACGGCCGCGGCGAGGTCGTCGCCGGTCGTGAAGGTGACCTTGGCCCCCGGCGCCGCGGCCCGGATCGCCAGCAGCGGCGACGACGGGTGATAGACCATCTTGAAGAGCGCGGCGGCCGGGCCGCCCTTGGCCGGAAGCTCCAGCGCCGAGCCTCCGAAGGCGATCACCTGCGAGGACCCCGCGCCCGACAGCACGCCCACATCGGCATGCCCGCCGATCACGGCGATCCGCTTCAGCCGCGAGGCCATGGGCAGCAGGTCGCCCTGGTTCTTCAGGAGGACGATCCCCTCCTCGGCGGCGCGCTGGGCGACGGCGGCGTTCGCGGCCTGGTCGATGGGGAGCCGCGGCTTGGCCTCGGTCAGGCCCACGGCGAACATGCTGCGCAGGATGCGCCGCGCCATGTCGTCGAGCCGCGCCGGCGGAACCTCGCCGCTCATCACGGCCGCCTTCAGGGGCGCCCCGAAATAGTCCTCGCGATCGAAGCTGTGGGCCGACTGCTGGTCGAGTCCGCCGTTGGCGGCCTTGACGGTCGAATGCACCCCGCCCCAGTCCGACATCACCCAGCCGCGATAGCCCCAGTCGCCCTTGAGCACCTTGTTGAGCAGGAAATCGTGCTCACAGGCATAGTCGCCGTTGATGCGGTTGTAGGCGCACATCACCGCGCCCGGCTCTCCGGCCTCGATGGCGATCTGGAAGGCGAGCAGGTCGGTTTCGCGGAGCGCCGCCTCGTCGATCTGGGCGTTCAGCACCATCCGGCCGGTCTCCTGGTCGTTGGCCGCGAAGTGCTTGATGGTCGAGACGACGCCCTGGTCCTGGATGCCCTTGATCGCCTGGCCGACCAGCACCCCGGCCAGCAGCGGGTCTTCGCCGGCATATTCGAAGTTTCGCCCGTTGCGCGGGTCGCGCGCCAGGTTGACCGCCCCCGCCAGCAGGACGTTGAAGCCCTTCGACGCCGCCTCGCGGCCGATCATGGCGCCGCCTGCATAGGCGATTTCGGGGTTCCAGCTCGAGGCCTGCGCCAGGCCGGACGGCAGCGGCGTCGCCTGGTCGCCGGGGCGCAGGTGGCCGCCGTTGGCCACACCCAGACCGGCGTCGGACTCCTGCAAGGCCGGGATCCCCAGACGCTCGACACCGGCCTCATAGCCGGCTCCGCCGATCGCGCCCGGCGGCGGCGGGGCGTTCAACGGCGGCGGCAGGCCTTTCATCGTGGCGCCGAAATGCCCGCGCACGAGCTGAAGCTTCTCATCCAGGCCCATGGCCTGGATCAACAAATCCGCCCGGCGGTCGGGGGTCAGCGACGTGTCGCTCCACGGCCGCGCCTCCTGGGCCGACACCTCAAAGCCCGCGATCGTCGCCAGGACAGCCCCCGCCGCAGCGCAGAGATTCCGTCGAAACCTGTCCATGTCGCGGCCCTCCCCCGGCCTGGATGTGCGCGCCCGATTGAGTTTCGTGTGGCGCGGCCTCACTATCGGTGACGAATGATAACGTTGTCAATCAAGCCTGGCATGTGAGCGTTGATGTGCCGGGAGCGCGCGTCCCGGTTGATTGACGACGCTACCTGTAGCCGGTCATTCTGACAACGTTACCTTTAGCAAGCGACTGTTCGGATTTGTCCGCCGCCCCTCGCCCATCCGCCGGCGAGGGTTGATCGTCTTTGCATACCTACTCATAGAATATTTTGACTATAGCCTGACCGGATCGGCTCGGTCGGACGAGCCAGAGCCGCCGCACCCGGTGGGTCGAGCCACCGCCCTTCGCGGCCACATTTTCTTTTTTAAAAAGATGTTGGCGATCCATCGTCGAAATGCAGACGATTTTCACCCTCTTGACAGGAACTCATTATCAGCAGTTATTTCATGCATAAATTGTTTAGTCTTAAAATACTGGATCGCCGAAAATGCGATTCCGGAGAGGGGGATCCTATGAGCATCATGCCTAAGTCCGCCGACCTTGGCCGGTCGCTTCGTCTGCTGGCGTCAGCCTCCACCCTGGCGGTCGCCGCGGGTCTGGTGCTGTCGCCCTCCGTCGCCTTGGCCCAGGCGTCCGCCGACGCCTCCGACGCCGTGCTCGAGGAGCTGGTGGTGACCGCCGAACGGCGAACCGTCAGCCTCCAACAGACCAGCATCGCGGCCTCGGCCCTGAGCAGCGCGGACCTGGAGAAGAAGTCGGTCGAGAACGTCTCGGACCTGCAGCGCGCCACGCCGTCGCTGAGCATCATCGAGCAAGGCTTCAACAAGAGCCTCAACATCCGCGGGATCGGCCTGGCGGTGGTCTCCCCCGCCGTCGTCCCGGGCGTCGCCACCTATCGCGACGGCGTCTTCCTGCCGACCCAGACCACCTACGGCGAGCCCTTCTTCGACATCCAGAGCGTCGAGGTGCTGCGCGGGCCGCAGGGCACCTTCGTCGGCCAGAACTCCACCGGCGGGGGCATCTTCATCAACTCCAAGTCGCCGACGATCGGCGACGGGGTGAACGGCGACGTCTCGCTGGGCCTGGGCAACTACCAGAACGTCTCGCTGCGTGGCGCGGTCAACCTGCCGATCAGCGACACGCTCGCCGCGCGGGTGGCCTTCAACGCCGAGCAGAAGGACAGCTTCTACGACAATCTCGGCTCGTCCACGGTCGAGCCCGGCAAGGTCAACATGGCCAACCTGCGGCTGGGCCTGCTGTGGACGCCGAACGAGTCGCTGAGCGTTCTCTTCAAGACCCAGTACAACAAGAGCTCAACCGACGGTTACGCCTACAAACCTATCCCCGGCACGGCCTTCGCGGCCCTGGCGCCCGCCGACCCCTTCACGATCAACTTCGATCGCCAGGACCTGCGCAACGACGCACTCTATGTCCGCTCGTCGCTGCAGGTGGACTACACCTTCGCCAACGGGGTGAAGCTGCGGTCGAACACCGGCCTGCAGTACAATGACGAGCGGATCGTCTACGATACCGACGCCACCGCCGCGCCGGTCCTGTTCCAGACCCAGGACTATATCGAGCGCATCGCCACCCAGGACATCAGCCTGATCTCGCCGGACGACGCGGCGCTGCGCTGGGTCGTTGGCGCGACCTATTTCAAATACACCGACTATGTCGACAGCACGATCTACACGCCGGTCAACCGCGTGCGGATCTACATCTACCTGCCCAAGAGCTCTTATGGGGTGTTCGGCGCGGCGACCTATAACCTGACGCCGACCCTCGAACTGCAGGTGGGCGCGCGCTACAGCGCCGACGAGATGAAGTTCCAGGGCTTCACCCGCATCACCCCCGGTCCCACCCTGCCCGCCAACGCATCGGGCGACGGCGACCAGTGGACCGGCAAGGTCGCCCTGAACTGGAAGCCGAATTCCGACAACCTGATCTATGGGTTCTGGGCCAAGGGCTACAAGTCGGGCGGCGCCAACACCAACGGCGTCCCCTTCGATCCCGAGACCGTGCAGGACTACGAGATCGGCTGGAAGTCGACCCTGCTGGACGGGCGTCTGCGCACCCAGCTCGGCGCCTTCTACATGAAGTACGACGGCTTCCAGGCGGTGACCTACGACCCGACCACGACCCGCACCGCCACCACCAACGCCACGGCCTCGACGATCAAGGGCTTCGAAGCCCAGGCCCAGCTCCAGTTCGGCCGCTTCGGCGCCGACGCCAGCCTGGCCTATGTGAACTCGGAGATGGGCACGCTGACCCTGGTCAACACCCGGCTGCTGCCAGGCGGATCGGCGACCGGCCTTGGGGTGCAGTGCCCCGCCGGCGTCCCGTCCAACCCGCCTCTGTGCTTCAATTACCAGCCGTTCACGGTGACCATCGAGGGCGCGGCCAATCCCTATGCGCCGGAATGGACGGGCAATGTCGGCATGCAATACGCCTTCGACCTGGGCGGCGGCACGCTGACCCCCCGGGTCGACGTGGCCTATATCGGATCGCAGTGGACGAGCTTCTTCCAGGCGCCGCGCGACTATCTGGCCGCGAGGACGGTGGTCAACATGCAGCTCACCTACGAGCGGGACGATTGGACCGTGCAGGGCTACGCGACCAACGTGGCCGACAAGCGCTACATCTCTGGCCAGAGCGCATTCGGCGATAACCAGTTTTACGGCGCGCCGCGGCAGTTCGGCGTGCGCGTCTCCCGGCGCTTCTAGTCACCGACGCCCCGCGCCGCCCGATGCGGCGCGGGGCGCGACCGCACCTTCATCCAAGGCGATCTCCATGGCTCCCGCTCAATCCGATTCCGCTCTTCAGACGAGATCCCAGCGCCGGTCGCGCCTAGGGATCGCGCTTGGCCTCCTGCTCGCGCTCCCCGCCGCCAGCCAGGCCGCGCCGAACCCCCTTCAGGTCACCACCCGCCAAGGCGCAGTGGCCGGCGTCGAGGTCAGCCAGACCCGCGCCTTCCTCGGCGTCCCCTACGCGGCCCCGCCGGTTGGGGACCTGCGCTGGGCCAAGCCCGCGCCCGCCAAGGCCTGGACCGGCGTGCGGCCCGCCGTCGCCTTCGGCGCCAAGTGCCCGAGCCCGAGTTGGGGCCCGCAGCGCGGAATGGCCGGCGACGAGGACTGCCTCTTCCTTAATGTCTATGTCCCAAAGGGCGCGGCGAAATCCCGTCCGGTGGCGGTCTGGTTCCATGGCGGCGGCTTCACGGCCGGCGCCTCCCAGGACGTCGACCCGTCGCGGTTCGCCGAGAAGACCGGCGCGATCGTGGTCACGGTGAACTACCGCCTGGGCGCGCTCGGCTTCGCCTCCCTGGCCGAGCTCGACGCCGAGAGCGGCACGAACAGTTCGGGAAACTACGCCCTGCTGGACCAGCAGGCCGCACTGCGCTGGGTGGCCGAGAACATCAAGGCGTTCGGCGGCGATCCCCGCCGGGTGACGGCGGTCGGCGAGTCCGCCGGGTCGTTCAGCATCTGGAGCCACATCGCCTCGCCCCACGCGCGCGGCCTCTTCCAGCGCGCCATCACGATGTCCGGGGTCAATTCGTCGTTCGGCGACGGCTTGCCGATGGTCGAACGCTCAGTGGAACAGGCGCGCGGGCCCTCATCCAAGCTCGCCACCGAGTTCGGCTGCGAAAAGGGCCCGGCGCTGCTGGCGTGCCTACGCGCCGTGCCGGCCGCCAAGCTGGTCGCCGCTGCGGCCAAGCCCGGCGGCTGGGCCGGCTGGACGATCATCCTCGACGGCTACGTGCTGCCCGAGCAGCCCAGGACGCTGCGCGAGAACGGCAAGGTCGCCCAGATGCCGGTCCTCTCCGGGACCACAGAGAACGAGGGCGGCTTCTTCACCGTCGGCCGGCGGCTGCGGCCGGGCGCGGGATGGACCGAGGCCGACTACGCCAAGAACGTCTCCGCCGCGCCCTTCGGAGCCCAGATCCTGGCCGCCTACCCGCCGCTGAAGCATGGCGCCCCGGACGAGACCTTCGCCGTGGCGGTGAGCGACCAGTGGGCTTGCGGCGCCCGCAAGATGAACGCGATCTACAGCCGGCTGGCCAGCGTCCACGCCTATGAGTTCGCCGACCGCCAGGCGCCGCCCACCCTGTTCGCCTTCCCGGGCGCTCCCGGCGGGGCGCTGCACACCGCCGAGATCCCCTATGTGTTCCAGACCAGCTATCCCAGCGAGCTCCACCGCACCCCGCCGGCGTTCTCGCCGGCCCAGGCGGCGCTGTCCGAACGCATGCTGAAAGCCTGGGGCGACTTCGTCTGGGGCCGCGCGCCCGGCGACTGGCCGGCGTTCAGCAAGACCGGCGAGACGGTCATCCTCACGCCGGAGGGCGACAAGCCGATGTCGTCCACCGCCTTCGGCGAGAAACACAACTGCGCCTTCTGGGACACCACCCAGTTCGGCGACTGGATGGTCAACACCGGCAACCTGGCCCGCAGCGACTGAGCCGCCGCCGAGCCTGGGGGGCCGCCCTCTCGGGGGCGGCTACTTGCTGGGATTGATCAGGTACTTCTCGCCGGTGGCGCGACGGTTGTAAGCGGCGATGATGTCGGGCTGCAGGGCCTGGGCCAGCGACACCTCGTGCGAATAGTGGCTGGCGAAGGTGGTCTTCAACTCGGCGGCGACACGCTCGCGCAGCTTCTGGGCCGCCTCCGGGCCGATCTTCATCAGGAACGGAGTCAGGAGCCAGCCGCCCAGGCCCCAGGCCATGCCGAAGCCGCGGTTGAGCTCGGTGGGCCGGGTGTCGAGGCCGCCATAGATATAGACCTGCTTGTGCACCGACGAGCCGTAGCGGCTGTAGCTGGTGGCGGTCTGGTTGGCGGCCGCCTCCATGCCGCTGAGGATCTGGCCGGCCAGTTTGCCGCCGCCGATGGCGTCGAAGGCCAGGGTCGCGCCGGTGGCCACCAGGGCCTTGATCAGGTCTTCCATGAAGCCGGGCGCGCTGGAATCCACCACATGCTTGGCGCCGACGCCCTGCAGGATCGCCGCCTGCCCGGGGCTGCGGACGATATTGACCAGGCCCACGCCCTCGGCGAGGCAGAGTTTGTTCAGCATCTGGCCCAGGTTGGAGGCTGCGGCCGTGTGCACCAGGGCGGTGTGGCCCTCGCGGCGCATGGTCTCGACCATGCCGAGCGCGGTGAGCGGATTGACGAAGCAGGAGGCGCCGTCGGCGGCGCTGGCCCCCTCCGGCAGGACCAGGAGGTCGGCGGCCTTTAGGCAGCGGTACTGGGCGTACATCGCCCCGCCCAGCATGGCCACGGTCTTGCCGACCAGGTGCTGGGCGTCGGCCCCAGCCTTGATCACGACACCCGCGCCCTCGTTGCCCACCGGCATCGACTCGTCGAGCCGCGCGGCCATGGCGCGCATGTAGGCCTCGGGGATCTTGGCGGTGACCACCGGGTTATCGGGAGTTCCCGTCAGGGCCGCGGTGGACATGTCGGCCGCGCCCAGCAGCAGGCCGAGGTCGGACGGGTTGATCGGCGAGGCCTCGACACGGACCAGCACCTCGTCGGCGGCGGGCTCCGGAATGGCGACCCGCGCCAGCGACAGTTCGAGCTCGCCGCTCGCCTTGACCAGCGAGCGCAGTTGTAGGCCCGTTTCCTGATTGTCGTTCGCCATGTCGTATCTCCCGTCGCACGCTGTAATTTTGCAGCGCGCAAAAGAGCGCGTCGCGCGGGCCGGGGCAATGGGCGTGCTTCCCGTGAGGCGCAATCTCTGAGACCTTCAGGATCATGGGAAGCAGTTCAGACGCTCCGGTCGGCCTGGTGATCGCCGGCGGGCGCTCGCAGCGGTTCGGCGGCGAGAAAGCCGTCGCGCTGCTGGCGGGACAGTCGCTGCTGGCGCGAGCCTGCGCGCGGCTGGCGCGGGGATGCACGGCGGTGGCGGTCAATGTCCGGCCGGGCGGGGTCGGCGCGGCCGAGGCGGAGCGGCTGGGCCTCGTTGTGCTGGATGATCCGCCGGGCCTCGCGCCCGGCCCGCTCGGCGGCGTGCTCGCCGGCCTCAGATGGACGGCGACTCAGGGCGCAGGCCTGTTGATCACCCTGCCCTGCGACACGCCGCTGCTGCCGGACGATCTGGTCGCGCGGCTGATCGCGGCGGCGTCCGGTCTCTCATGCGCCGTGGCGCGGACGCCGGACGGGGTGCAGTCACTGTGCGCCGCCTGGAGCATCGGGCTGATCGGCGACCTCGAGGCGGCCCTGGCCGACGGCCACCATCCGCCGGTCCACGGGTTCCTGGAAGACCACGACTGCGGCTTCGTCGACTATGCGGAGGCCGCCGGCTTCCTGAACATCAACACCCCTCAGGACCTCGCCGAGGCCGCGCGAAGGCTAGGGGCGTAGGCGGCGCGGGCCTGGCTGGCGACCTCGCCGACCACCAGCAGGACAGGACCCGAAAACGCCGCGTTTTCCACATCTTCGCCCAACATGCTCAGGGTGGTCGAAAGGATGCGTGCGTCCTCGCGTCCGGCGTTCTCCACCGCCAAGGCGGGCGTGCCAGGAGCGCGGCCTTCGGCCATCAGGCGGGCGGCGGCGGCACGGGCTGCGTCGCGGGCCATATAGAGGATCAACGTGGTCTCGGCGTCGGCCAGGCCGCTCCAGCCGCCCTCCACGACCGAGCCGTCCTGTACCCGGGCTGTGGCGAAGGCGATGCGGCGGGCCTCGCCGCGATGGCTCAGCGGGAAGGCGAACTGGGCCGCCGCGGCGCTGGCGGCGGTGACCCCGGGCACGACATCGACCTCGACGCCGTGGGCCTCCAAGAAGGCGCGCTCCTCGCCCGAGCGCCCGAACACCGAGGGATCGCCGCCCTTCAGGCGGACCACGTTCAGGCCTCGGCGCGCGAGGCGCAGCATCAGCCGATTGATGGTCTCCTGCTTCATGCTGGTCTTCCCGGCCCGCTTGCCGGTCTGGATGCGCACGCAGCCGGCCGGGGCCAGGGCCAGGATCTCGTCGGCGACGAGGGCGTCATATAGCAACGCCTGGGCGGTCTCGACGGCCCGCAGGGCGCGCACGGTCATCAGGTCGACGGTGCCGGGACCGGCGCCCACCAGGCGGACCTTGCCCATTTCAAGCGGCATGACGGGCCTCCTCCTTGGATTGCGTGCGCAGCATGCGAGCGAGTTCCGGACGGCAGGATCCGCAGTTGGTCCCGGCCCCAGTGGCGGCGCCCAGGGCCTCGATGGTGCCCGCGCCGCCGGCGACGGCGGCGGTGAGCTTGTGGGTTCCGACCTTGAAACAGGCGCAGACGATGGCCCCTTCGTCGCGGGCCCCGACGGCGCGGCCGGCCAGCAGAGCGGCGCGGTCGGTCATCGACAGGGCCTCGTCCAGGAAGCGGTCGGCGATCCAGCCGCGCACCGGCAGGCCGCCCATCTCGGTGACCACCAGGACCCGCTCGGGCCGGCCGTCGCGCAGGAGGGCGCGGCGCACGGTTCCGCGCGCCGGATCGTCCATGGCCAGGGCCTCGCCCTCCCCGTCGGGCATCAGGGCCGCGGCGGCTGCCTCGCGCTCCCCGAGACCGCCGAGCCCCGCGAATTCGTGGACATGGCAGCCATCATAGGGGGTGCGGCGCCAGACCAGGTCCAGGCCGTCGGGCGGCGACTGAGGCTCGCGGGTCACCAGGAAGCCGCGCCAGGCCTCGCCATAGGGGCCGACCCGAGCGGGGGTGTGCTTGAACTCCGGCTGGCCCGAGGTGGGGTCGACGAACGGCTCCACCAGCGGGTTGCAGCGGCCGGACGGGGCGAAGGCGTTGGTCCAGTGCATGGGCAGGAAGATCCCGCCCGGCCGCTGGCGGTCGGTGAGCTTGGCGGTGACCACGGCGTGGCCGACGCGGGTCTCGATCCGGGCCAGCTCGCCGTCGGCGATCCCGAAGCGGGCGGCGTCGGCGGGATGGATCTCGACCATCGGCTCCGGCGAATGGCGGCACAGTTCCGGCGCCAGGCCCGTGCGGGTCATGGTGTGCCAGTGGTCGCGCATCCGGCCGGTGTTGAGGGCCAGCGGATAGTCGGCGTCCACCGGCCGCGCCGGGCCTTGCGGTTTGACGGGCTTGAGGTTCGCCCGGCCGTCGGGCGTCTGGAAGCCGCCCTCCGTGAACAGCCGCGCCGTCCCCCCATCAGGACCGACCGGCCATTGAACCGGCTCCAAGCCCTCGTAACCAGCGTCCGAAAGTTCGCTCAGCGGTCCCAGGTTGAGGATCCGCGCGCCGTCGTTCTCGAAGCGGGTGAGCGCGGCGTATTCGCGGAACACGTCGGCGGGCCGGCGCCAGCCAAACCCCTCGCGGTAACCCATGGCCTTGGCCACGTCAGCGACGATCCGCCAGTCGGCGCGGGCCTCGCCGGGGGCGGCGAACAGCGGCCGCTGGCGCGAGATGCGGCGCTCGGAATTGGTGACCGTGCCGTCCTTCTCGCCCCAGGCCAGGGCGGGCAGCTTCACATGGGCGAACGCGAGGGTGTCGGTGTCGGCCATGACGTCGGAGACGGCGACGAAGGGACAGGCCGCCAGAGCCTCACGCACCCGCGATGCGGCCGGCAGGCTGACCACCGGATTGGTGGCCATGATCCAGATCGCCTTGATCCGCCCGTCACGCACCGCCTCGAACATCTCGACGGCCTTGAGGCCCGGCGTGGGCGCCACCTGGGGCGTCTTCCAGAAGGCGGCGACCCGCTCGCGGTCGGCCCGGCTGAAACCCATGTGGGCCGCGAGCGTCGTGGCCATGCCGCCGGTTTCGCGCCCGCCCATGGCGTTGGGCTGGCCGGTGATCGAGAACGGCGCGGCGCCCGGCTTGCCGATCTTGCCGGTGGCCAGGTGGGCGTTGAGGATCGCCAGGCCCTTGGAGACACCCTGGGCCGACTGGTTGGCGCCCATGCTGAACAGGGTCACCGTCTTCTGCGTCTCGGCGAAGGCGGCGTAGAAGGCGAGCACGGAATCGGACGTCAGGCCGCAGTCCTGGGCGATGGCCTGCAGGCTCTGGTCGTCGGCGGCGAGCACGCGGCGCAGGTCGCCGAAGCCGTTCAGATGGGCCGCGACATAGGCGCGGTCGATCCCACCATTCCTATCCATCCAGGCCAGCAGGCCGTTCCACAGGCGCACGTCGGTCTGGGGCGCGAGCGGTAGGAAGAGGTCGGCGCCCTCGGCGGTGTCGGTGCGGCGCGGGTCGATGACGATCCAGCGCTGCCCCCGCGCGCGGGCCTGCTCCATGCGGCGGAACAGCACCGGATGGGTCCAGGCCGCGTTGTGGCCGGAAAACACCACCAGGTCGGCGAGGTCGAGGTCCTCGTAGCAGCCGGGCACCAGGTCGGCGCCGAAGGCCTGGCCATGGGCGGCGACCGCCGAGGCCATGCAGAGCCGTGAATTGGTGTCGATATTCCCCGAGCCGATGAAGCCCTTCATCAGCTTGTTGGCCGCGTAGTAGTCCTCGGTCAGCAGCTGGCCCGAGACATAGAAGGCCACCGAATCCGGTCCGTGCTCGGCGATGGTCCGCGAGAAGGCGTCAGCCACGCTCGCGGTGGCTTCGTCCCAGCCGACCGCGCGATCGCCGATCATCGGGTGCAGCAGCCGGCCCTGAAGGTGGACCGTCGAGCCCAGCGCCGTGCCCTTGGAGCAGAGCCGCCCAAAATTGGCCGGGTGAGCCTGGTCGCCTTTGACGGAGAGTCCGCGCGCTTCGCCCGCCTGGCCCGCGACGCCGCAGCCGACCCCGCAATAGGGGCAGGTGGTCTTGACCGGGCTGGGCAGGCCGCCGTCAGCCATCACCGCGCCCGATCAGGATGCGGCCGTCGCGCACCTGCAGCGGCACCACCGGCGCGCAGCCCTTGCCGCGGTCGGCGCCCAGAGGCTCGCCGGTGGCCAGCTCGATCGACCAATTGTGCAGCGGACAGGCGACGGCGTGGCCGTGGACGATTCCCTGGCTGAGCGGCCCGCCCTTGTGGGGGCACTTGTCCATCAGGGCGAAGATCCGCCCGTCCCCGGTGCGGAAGATGGCGATGTCGCCCTTGGCGCTGGGCACCCGGCGCGCACCCCGCAGGGGGATGTCCGTCACGTCGCCGACGTCGGTCCAGGTCATGGGGTCCTTCACGAGGGCGTTCATGCGGGGGCGAACTCCAGACGGCGGCTGAGCGGGTTGAACTCTTCGGCATGCCGGCCGGCCACCCGCTCGGCCCAGGGGTCGATGCGGGAAAAGCGCTGCGAATAGGCAAAGCGGTCGTAGAGGGCGCGGCGGTTCTCCGGGTCCTCGATCTCGGCCTGGATCGAGGCCAGACCGACCCGGTCCATCCACTTGTAGATCCGCTCCAGGTACCAGCCACGCTCACGGTAGAGCTGGGTGACGGCGCAGATGGTCCAGATCGCCTCCTCTTCGGTGGCGACCTTGGTGAGGATCTCTGTGCCGCGGATGTGCAGGCCGGCGGCGCCGCCGATGTGGATTTCGTAGCCGCTGTCGACGCAGATCACGCCGATGTCCTTGCAGGTCGCCTCGGCGCAGTTGCGCGGGCAGCCGGAGACGCCGAGCTTGACCTTGGCCGGGGTCCAGGACCCCCACATGAACTTCTCCAGCCGCACGCCGAGGCCGGTGGAGTCCTGGGTCCCGAACCGGCACCACTCCGAGCCGACGCAGGTCTTCACCGTGCGCAGGCCCTTGGCGTAGGCGTGGCCGGAGACCATGCCCGCGGCGTTGAGGTCGGCCCAGACGGCGGGCAGGTCGTCCTTCTTGACGCCCAGCAGGTCGATGCGCTGGCCGCCGGTCACCTTGACGGTGGGGATCTGGAACTTGTCGGCCACGTCGGCGATGGCGCGCAGTTCGTTGGGGGTGGTCACGCCGCCCCACATGCGCGGCACGACGGAATAGGTCCCGTCCTTCTGGATGTTGGCGTGGACCCGCTCGTTGATGAAGCGACTCTGCTTGTCGTCGCGATAGTCGCCAGGCCAGGCGCAGAGCAGGTAGTAGTTGAGCGCCGGTCGGCAGGACGAGCAGCCGTCGGGCGTATGCCACTCCAGCGCCTGCATGACCGCCGGCGTGGACTTCAGGCTCTCGGCCAGGATGCGTTTGCGCACCTCGTCGTGGCCGTGCTGGGTGCAGCCGCAGACCGGCTTGGGACCCGTCTGGGCCTCGAAGCCGTCACCCAGGGTGAGCTGCAGCAGTTGCTCGACCAGCGGCGTGCAGGAGCCGCAGGAGGCCGAGGCCTTGGTGTGGGCGCGCACGCCGTCGAGGGTGGTGAGGCTCAGCTCGGCGATGGCGCCGGTGATCGCGCCCTTGCAGACGCCGTTGCAGCCGCAGACCTCTTGCGAGTCCGGCATCGCCGCAACGGCCGACCTAGGGTCCACCCCCCGAAGGGCCTCCGTGATCGCCTGGCCGAAGATCAGGGTGTCGCGCACATCGGCCACATCGGCCCCGCTGCGCATCAGGTCGAAGTACCAGCCGCCGTCGGCGGCGTCGCCGAACAGCACCGCCCCGGCCACCTTGCCGTCCTCGATGACCACGCGCTTGTAGACGCCTCGCCCGGCGTCGCGGAACACCACGTCCTCGCAGCCCTCCCCGCCGCCAAACTTGCCGGCCGAGAACACGTCGACGCCGGAGACCTTCAGCCGGGTCTGCAGCAGCGAGCCCTCATAGGTCGCGTCCGATCCCGTCAGCACCTCGCCCAGCGTGCGGCACATGTCCCAGATGGGCGCCACCAGGCCATAGGCGACCCCGCGATGCTCGGCGCACTCGCCGATGGCGAAGATGGCGGGATCGGAGGTGCGCATCTGGTCGTCGACCACCACGCCCCGGCCGCAGGTGATCCCGGCGGCGGCGGCCAGGCCCGTAGCCGGCCGAATGCCGACCGCCATGACCAGGATGTCGCCGGGGATGACCGTACCGTCCTTCAGTTTCAGGCCGGCGACCCGGCCGTCCTTCTCCAGGATCGCTTCGGAATGGGCGCCCAGCACCGTCTCGACGCCGCGCTCGGCCAGGGCTTCGCGCAGCAGGAAGCTCGCCGATTCGTCGAGCTGGCGCTCCATCAGCACATCCATCAGGTGGATGACGGTCGCGGCCATGCCGCGGCGGACCAGGCCATAGGCGGCCTCCAGGCCCAGCAGGCCGCCGCCGATGACGATGGCGCGGCCGCCCTTCTCGGCGGCGGCGACCATGGCCTCCACGTCGTCCAGGTCGCGGAAGGTGACGACGCCTTGCAGGTCCGCGCCCGGCAGGGGCAAGCGGACCGGATCGGAACCGCAGGCCAGGATCAGCCGGTCATAGGCGACGCTCAGCCCGCCCTCGGCCTCGACGACCTTGGCGGTTGGGTCGATGCTGGTGACCTTGCGGCCGGAATGCAGGGTGATGGCGTTGTCGGCGTACCAGGCCAGATCGTTGATGACGATCTCGTCGAAGGTCTTCTCCCCAGCCAGGACCGGCGAGAGCATGATGCGGTTGTAGTTCACCCGGGGCTCGGCGCCGAAGACGGTGATGTCGTAGCGCGTCGGATCGCGCTTCAGCACCTCTTCGATGGCGCGGCACCCGGCCATCCCGTTGCCGATAACGACCAGACGTTGCTTAGGCTGGGACATCGCCCTCTCCGTCTTGGGCTCCACGATGCGCGGAGCGACAAACTGTTCGGATGGACGCCTTTGCCCGGACTGGCCCGACCGGGCCTCGGCTCGCAAGAGCCGGGTGGCGAAACCTCGTTGTTTCGCGCCTCTCCGTTGTACCGCAAGGATTGCTGCGATGCGGCATGAGGAGAGGCCGGGTCGGGTGTACGGCGGCCATCCGCTGGATAATTGGGCGCCTCAGGCGGCCGGCGCCTAAGAGCTGGGCGCCCTCAGACCCGCGCCACGGTGGCCGAGGCCGCGCCCCAGGTGGTGCGCCACTGCTTCTTGACGGTGGTCAGGCCCACCAGGGCGACGACGGCCAGGGCCGCGAAGCCGAGGAAGCCCGCCTGGTAGGAGCCGGTGAGTTGCTTGGCCAGGCCCAGGCTGGAGGCCAGGTAGAAGCCGCCGATGCCGCCAGTCATGCCGACCAGGCCGGTCATCACCCCGATCTCGTTGCGGAACCGCTGCGGGACGAGCTGGAACACCGCGCCGTTGCCCATGCCGAGCGCCGCCATGCCGAAGATCACCACGCCCAAGGTCATGCGCACATCGGCCAGGCCGAAGCTCATGACCGTCAGGGCCGCGGCAGCGACCACGTACATGATCGAGAGGGTCCGGATGCCGCCGATGCGGTCGGCCAGGGCGCCGCCGATCGGCCGCACCATGGAGCCGGCGAACACGCAGGCCGCCGTGAAGAAGCCCGCCATCACCGGCGCCAGGCCGTATTGGGTGTTGAAGTAGATGGTCAGGGACGAGGAGAGGCCCACGAAGCCGCCGAACGTCACGCCGTAGAACAGCATGAACCACCAGGCGTCGCCGATCTTCAGCACCGACAGGTACTCGGAGAGCGGCTTGGGCGCGGGCTGGTCAGGGCTGTCCTTGGCGAACACCAGATAGACCAGGAAGGCGACGATCAGCGGGATGGTCGCCAGGCCGAGCACGTTCTGCCAGCCGACCAGATTGGCCAGGCCCGGAGCGAACAGGGAGGCGAAGACCGTCCCCGAATTGCCGGCCCCGGCGATGCCCAGGGCCACGCCCTGGTACTGCGGCGGATACCAGCGCGAAGCCAGCGGCAGGGCGATGGCGAAGGACGAGCCCGCCACGCCCAGGACCAGGCCGACCGCCAGGACCCCGGCATAGGTGTCGACCTTGAGCATCCAGGCGATCAGCAGTCCAGCGATGACGACGATCTGGCACAGGGTGCCCGCCAACTTTGGGCCGATGCGGTCCACCAGCACGCCGTTGACGATGCGCAGCACCGCTCCGGCCAGCACCGGCAGGGCGACCATCAGGCCCTTCTCGGCGGCGTTGAGGTCCAGGTCCTTGGCGATCTGCACGCCCAGCGAGCCCAACAGGACCCAGACCATGAAGCTCATGTCGAAATAGAAGAAGGCCGAGGCCAGGGTGGGCGTGTGGCCCGCCTTCAAGAAGTCCTTGCCGATCATCGCACGCTCTGGATCTCGCGCCGGGGAGGCGGCGCTGGGTTGCGGTGTTGGCGGATCGTCCAGAGCGTCCTGGAGACCCACGCCGCCGTTGGCGTGGGCGAAACGGCTCGCCGAATAGGCGCCATCTACGCCCCGGCGCCCGCTCCTGTGGCGCCTTCCCCTAGCTTGGCCGGAGATTCGATGCGGATTTGCGCAAAGATGCGGCGCCATACCTTCGCACTTGCACAAAAATGGGCGCCGGGGCTGGACAGCCGCCTTGCGATGACGGCTCAGCGACAGGGATGGAAACCCACGCGACCAGCCTGCGCGTCCTGACCGGCCTCGCTAGCGAGACCGGCCGGCGTGAGCGCAATGAGGATTTCGCCGCTGCGGTGCTGGAGCCGCCGGGGCGGATGACCGGCGTCGCCTGCGCCATCGCCGACGGAATGGGCGGGGCGAAGGGCGGGCGAGTGGCGGCCGAGCTCAGCGTCCGCGCCATGCTGGACGGCTATCTCGGGGCCAGCGAGACCCGCAGCGTCCGGCGCACCGCCGCCCACGCCGTCGACTGCATCAACCGTTGGGTCCACGCGCAGGGACGAACCGACGCCAATCTGGCTGGCATGGGCTGCACACTGACGGCGGCGATCCTGCGCGGGCGGCGGCTGCATGTGCTGCACGTGGGCGACACCCGGCTCTACCGGCTGCGCGACGGACGGATGGCGCGGCTCACGGCCGATCATCGGCTGGAGGGCACGACCAATGTCCTGACCCGCGCCGTCGGCCTCCAGGAAAGCCTGCGCATCGACTACGCCAGCGAGGATCTGGCGCCGCACGACCGGCTGCTGCTCGTCAGCGACGGGGTCCACGGGGTCCTGCCCGACCGCCGGATCGAGGAGCTGTTGGCCGAGCGCGCCGGCCCTGACGAGACCGCCCGGCGCCTGGTGCAGGCCGCGCTGGAGGCCGGATCCGATGACAATGTCACCGCCCTGGTGGTGGACGTCCTGGAACTGCCGGCCGCCGACGTGGCGGGCCTGACCCAGGAGGTCGAGGCCCTGCCCATGCGCGCGCCGCCCGCAGTCGGCGAGCGGGTCGATGGGTTCGAGCTTCAGGCCCTGGTGGCCGACGGCCGCTACAGCCGCGTGTTCCGGGCCTTGGACAGCGAGACCGCCGCCACCGTCCTGGTCAAGTTTCCCAAGCCCCAGGCGCTGGGAGCCGAGGCCTCGGCCCGGGCGGCCTTCCTGCGCGAGTCCTGGGTGGCGAGCCGGGTGCAGAACCCCTTCGTCGGCGCCGTGCTCGACCTGCCCCTGGGCCGGCGCACCAGCCTCTACCTCGTCCAGCCGTTCTACGCGGGCGAAACCCTTGAGCGGCGGCTGTCGCGGTCTCCGCCGGTCAGCCTCGACCAGGGCCTCGACATCGCAATCAAGCTGACCAAGGCCATCGCCTCGCTTCATCGGGCCGGCGTCATCCATCGCGACATCAAGCCCGAGAACGTGATCCTGGAGCCGGGCGGCGGCCTGAAACTGATCGACCTGGGGGTGGCGCGCCTGCCGAACCTGGAGGCCTCCCCGCCCCCGGACATCCCCGGCACGCCGAGCTACATGGCGCCGGAGCTGTTCGCCGGCGTCGGCGGCGACGAACGGTCCGACATCTTCGCGCTGGGCGTGACGCTCTATGCGATGTTCTCGGCCGGCCGGTATCCCTACGGCGAGATCGAACCCTTCACGACCCCGCGCCATCGCCGGCCGACCCCGCTCTCGGCCTGGCGGCCCGACCTTCCGGCCTGGGTGGAGACGGTGCTGGCCCGCGCCGTGGCGGTCGATCCGGCTGAGCGGTTCCAGGACGGGTTCGAACTGGCCTTCGAGCTGGAGAACGGCGCGATAAGGGGCGCGCCGGCCCGCCGGACGCGCCCCTCGCTCTACGACCGCGACCCGCTGCGCTTCTGGCAGGTCGCCGCCCTTGTTCTGCTGGTGCTGCTGCTGATCTCCCTCGCCAGACCCTAGGCTGCCACTGCGTGGCGGGCGTAGAGGAACTCCAGCACCGACTTGCGGGCGCGCAGGTAATCGAGGTCGGTGGCCAGCTCCAGCCGCTGGCGCGGCCTTGCCAAGCCCACGCTCAGCACCTCGCCGATCGTCGCAGCCGGGCCGTTGGTCATCATCACGATGCGGTCCGACAGCAGGGCCGCCTCATCGACGTCGTGGGTGATCATCAGCACCGTGTTCTTCAGCTTGGCATGGATCTCCATGACGCTGTCCTGCAGGTGGGCACGGGTGAGCGCGTCCAGGGCGCCGAAGGGCTCGTCCAGCAGCAGCACCTTGGGCTGGATGGCCAGCGCCCGGGCGATGCCGACCCGCTGCTTCATGCCGCCGGAAATCTCCGAGGGGCGCTTGTCGGCAGCGTGGGTCATCTGGACGAGCGCCAGGTTCTCCATCGCCCAGGCGTGCCGCTCGCGGCCGTTCTTCTTGCCGCGGAACACCTTGTCCACCGCCAGCCGGACGTTCTCGTAGACCGAAAGCCATGGCAGCAGAGAGTGGTTCTGGAACACCACCGCCCGGTCGGGACCCGGCGCCTCAACCGCCGAGTGGTCGAGGATCACCGCTCCGGTGGTGATGGGCACGAGACCGGCCACCACGTTCAGCAAGGTCGACTTCCCGCAGCCGGAGTGGCCGATGATCGAGACGAACTCGCCCTCGTCGATCTGCAGGTTCACATCGCGCAGCACCTCGTTGGCGCCGGTGCGGCCGGGGAATGAGACGCCGAGCGCCTCGATGGAGAGGAAGGCCTTGGGCATGTCCTGTTCCTTCTAGGAGAGCGCCGAGCCGCGGCTGACGATGCGTCCCAGCAGGGCCACGGCGCGGTCCAGCGCGAAGCCCACCAGGCCGACCCAGATCAGGGCGACGACGATGTCGGAGATGCGAGACGAGTTGTACTGGTCCCAGATGAAGAAGCCGACGCCGACCCCGCCAAGCAGCATCTCGGAGGCGACGATGGCCAGCCAGCTCATGCCGACCCCGATGCGCAGGCCCGTGAAGATGTAGGGCGTGGTGGCCGGCAGCAGGATCTTCCAGAAGTGCTCCAGCGGCGAGAGGCTGAGCGTCCGGCTGACATTCACATAGTCGGTCGGGATGTTCCGCACCCCGACCGCGGTATTGATGATGATCGGCCAGATCGAGGTGATGAAGATCACGAACAGCGCCGAGGGCTGAGCTTCGCGGAACGCGGCCAGCGAGATCGGCAGCCAGGCCAGGGGCGGCACGGTGCGCAGCACCTGGAACAGCGGGTCGAGTCCGCGATGGGCCCACACATTGGCCCCCACCAGAACGCCCAGCGCGATGCCGACCACGGCGGCCAGGCCGAAGCCCACCCCCACCCGGCTGAGGCTGGTGAAGACGTGCCAGAACAGGCCCTTGTCGACCCCGCCATTGTCGAAGAAGGGGTCGAGGATCAGATCCTTGGATTCCAGCCAGATCATGCTGGGCGCCGGCAGGCCGGCGCCGTCCCCGGCCAGGAACTGCCAGAGGCCGAGCAGGATCAGCAGCATGACGACCGGCGGCAGGACCCCCGCCGCGACCGCCTTGGCGGCGCTCAGGGCGCGGGTCGCCCGCGACGGTCCCGGCGTGGGGAGCCGGGTGATCATCGCGGGCGCGAGGCTCGCCGGCGGCTCGACTTCGCCGGCGATCTCGAACTTTTGCGCGGGCAGGCTCATGGGAAGCTCCTAGCCATGGAAGGGGTCAGACCAGCTTCTTGATCGGCTGGCTGGCCAGGTAGGCGGCCGGGTTCGCAGGATCGAAGACCTTGCCGTCGAAGAACCGCTCGATGCCGCGGCTGTCGGAAGCCGGCGCCGCGGCCCCGAGCGACTTGGCCGCCGCCCGCCAGATGTCGGCGCGGTTAACCTTCGCCACCAGGGCCGCGGCGTTGGTGTTCTTGGGTATGACGCCCCAGCGCTGGTTCTCGGTCACGAACCAGAGGTCGTGCGATTTGAACGGGAAGGAGGCGTTGTCGGCCCAGAACTTCATGAAGTGGCTTGAGCCCTTCACCGAGCGGCCGTCGCCGTAGTTGATAGTTCCCTGCAGCCTCGGCAGGATGTCGCCCATCGGCACGTTGATGTACTGGCGGCCCGAGACGATGGAGCACATGGCCGCCTTGTTGGCCGCCTTGTCGCACCACATCTGGGCCTCCATGACGGCCATGGTCAGCGCCAAGGCCGCGCGCGGATACTTCGCCACCCAGTCGGCCCGCATCCCCAGCGCCTTCTCCGGGTGGTTCATCCAAATCTCGGAGGTCAGGCAGGCGGTGTAGCCGACCTTCTGGTTCACGAGCTGGCCGTTCCAGGGTTCGCCCACGCAGAAGGCGTCCTGGGTGCCGGCCTTCATATTGGCCACCATCTGCGGCGGCGGGATCACGATGGTCGAGACCTCGGTCTCGGGATTGATGCCGCCCGCCGCCAGCCAATAGCGGAGCCACAGGTCGTGGGTCCCGCCCCGGAAGGTCATCGCGACCTTGGCGATGTTGCCAGCCGCCTTCATCTGGGCGAACTTGGCCTTGGCGCCGGCGCTGTTGAGGCCCACCTTCACCGCCTTCAGGTCGTTGCCGACCGAGATCCCCTGGCCGTTGGTGTTTAGCCGCGCCAGGATGTTCATCGGCAGGGGCCGGCCGCCTGTCGCGACGCCGGTCGTGAACTGGTAGGGCATGGGCGACAGGATGTGCGCGCCGTCGATGCCGCCGCCCCCGGAGCCCAGGACTAGGTTGTCCCTAGTGCCGCCCCAAGAGGCCTGCTTCAGCACCTCGACGTCGGGCATGCCGTACTTGGCGAACAGGCCCCGCTCCTTGGCGATGATCAGGGGCGAGGCGTCGGTCAGGGCGATGAAGCCCAGCCTGGCTTTGGCGACCTCGGGACCCGCGCCGGCGGCGTGGGCTCCTGACGGGAACGCGGTCTTGGCGGCGAGGAGGGTGGCGGCCGCGGCGGTCAGGGCCCCACGGCGGGTCAGGTTCTTGTCGGTCATGGAATCCGTCACAGCTTGTATTCGAGGGTGAACCACACCTTGGTGCGGGAGGGCGGAGGGGCAGCCCCGCCCACGGGGACGAAGGCCTCGCGCTTGAAGTCGGCGTATTTCAGCGCCACCGAGAGCTTGGGCGTGACCGCCGCCTGGACCTGGACGTTCCATTCCCGGCCGAGATCCGCGCCCGTCCGCTGGGCGTCGAAGTCGTGGTAGCGGACGATGATGTCGGTGTTGAAGAGGTAGGTCCGCCGGAACCGCGGCTTGACGTTGAGGCTGACGTTCAGGTCCTCGATCCCGTCGACGAAGCCCTTGTTCCCGCCCAGCGGCTGGACGAAGGCGTCCGACCAGCCCTGGAAGGCGTGGACGGTGGCCAGCGGCGTGGTGAAGCCGCGGGTTCCGTTCCCCTCCAGCGACTCCCAGGAGAGCTTGGCCGTGTAGATGTCGAAGGTCCCCGCGACATCGGCGCCCACATAGTCGAGATCGTAGGCCGCGGTGTTGCCGTTGTAGTCGCTCTGGGTCGCGTAGGTGGCGTTGTAGGCCACCTGGAACAGGCCGACCCAGGTCTTGCCCGAAGCCTTGACCCCCTTGGTCACCGAGGAGTTCGGCGCCGAGTTCTGGAAGTCGAGGGCGTAGACGAAGCCCTGGAGGCGCAGGGCCTCGGCCGGCGACCAGGTGGCGTTCAGCAGGTGGCTGTCGCTATCCCAGTCGCGCAACTCGCCAAGGATGCGGTTGATATGGGTCACATAGGCATAGGTCGCCTTGAAACGGCCCAGCGCCAGGTCGGCGCGCACCGCGTCGAAGGTCTGTTCGTCCTGGCGCCAGCCGACATTGCCGACGAAGCGCTGGTCGTCGATCAGGATCCGCTGGCGGCCTAGGGTGAAGATGGCCGCGGCGCTGGGGGTCCAGGTGAGCTGCAGGCGGTTGAGCTCGGTGACGTCCGGATCGTTGATGATCGGGAAGCGCGCCTTGTCGGCGCCGTTCAACGGCGGCGTCGCCGCGCCAGGCACATTGACCGCGAACCGCTCCGAGCCGACCTGGCGGACATCCTCGAACTCCACCAGGCCCCGCAGGCCGTTCCAATCGGCGGTCTCCCAGCCGAGCCGGGTGCGCAGGGTCAGGGCCTCGCCTTCGTCGCGCAGGGTCGCTGTCCGGGTCTGGTCGACGCCCTCATAGCGGAGCCTAGCCTCCAGGAGCAGCTTGCCGCCCGCGATGGCTTCGCTGATGGTCGGCGGCGCAGGCGGAGGCGGAGGCGGAGGCGGTTCCGGCGCCGGTTCGGGCTCGGGCTCCACGACGGCCTCGGTCGGCTCTTCGGCCGCGACGGCCGGGGCCTCCTCGACCGCCGCCGTGGGCGGGGCCTGGGCCGCCGCCCCTGTTGCTGTAACCAGCGCCGCGGCGATCACCGCAGGCGCCAGGACACCGTTCCTCATGTTCATCGCCCTATCCCCCGAGGCCAAAAAAAAGACGTCCGCCGGGGTGGGAGCCCCGCGCGGACGTCGTTGTCCTTCCAGTCCGAAACCGTGCGGTATCGGCGGTCCTTTCGGACCTGCTGCGGGACGCCATTGTCCCGCGATGTCGTGATCAGGCCGCCACGGGCGCCGCACCCTCGCAACTGCGAAATGGCGAATATTGCCGTTCCCTCATCGTCCAGACGTGTTTTGCATCAAGGATGGGCGCCATTGTGCAGTGCAGCGCACAAGGATTGGGCGTCGGCTGACCGACTCAGGAGCGCATTCGGCCGATGGCGAAGCCAGCCGCGTAGCGCTCGGGCTGGGCGGCGTCGAACCGACCGCCGTCGAAAAACAGGTCCGGCGCCATGGGGATCGGCGCTGTGGCCTCGTCCAGGGTCCAGGGCGAGGCGTGCAGGCCCTCGACCTTCTCGTCCACCAGCGGCGCGGGCGCCCCCAGCTCGGCGGCGGCGGCGCGGAACAGGTCGGGGCGATAGACCGCCTCCGCCGTCCCGGCGATGTCGGCCTCCGGACCGATCTGACCCCAGCGCAGCATCTGGGTCATGAACCAGACCGCATGGCTGCGCCACGGAAAGCTCGCGGCGTAGCGGTGGTAGATGATGTAGTCCTGATGGTCGGGCCCAGGCTCGCCCAGGGCGTAGGGCGGCGCACCGGTCAGCGAGCGGGCGATCACCTCCTCCGGTGCGTCCACATAGCGGCTATGAGCCAGGATGGCGGCCAACTCGGCCCGGTTGCCCGGTTCGTCGGACCAGGCCGCGGCGCGGATCAGGGCGCGCAGGGTCGCGCTCACGGTCAGCGGGTGGCGCTCGGCGAACCCCTCTGTCAGGCCGAACACCTTGTCGGGGCCCACGCCCCACAGCTCGGCGGCATAGACCATGATCTCGCCATAGCCGTCGGCGACGGCCAGGGCGTTCCAGGGGGCGCCGACGCAGAAGCCGTCGATGTCGCCGGCGGCCAGGCGCGCGGCCATGCGCGCGGGCGGGGTCACGACGATGCGCAGGTCCCGGTCCGGATCGAGGCCGGCTTCCGCCAACCAGTAGCGCAGTTCGTAATTGTGCACCGAGAACGGGAACACCACGGCGAAGGTCAACAAGGGCAGGCCCTGCGCCTTGCGCTCGGCGACGACCTTGGTCAGTGGCCGGGCGGTGCGGGGCCGGACGGTCATGCCCTGCGCATCGGCTATGCGCATCGCATCGGCCAGGGCCGTCGAGACCGTGATCGCGCTGCCGTTCAGATTTAGCGACATGGGGGCGATCATCCGCGCCGGCTCGCCGCAGACCCCGAGCCGCACGGCCAGAGGCATGGGCGCCAGCATGTGGGCGCCGTCCAGGGCTCCCATCGCCACCTTGTCGCGGATATTGGCCCAGGACGCCTCACGCGACAGGTCGACCGACAAGCCCTCGGCCTCGAAGAACCCCTTCTCGCGAGCCACCACCAGCGGCGCGCAGTCGTTCAGCGCGATGAAGCCCAGCCGAAGCTGCGTCCGCTCCAGGCTCATGATCGGTCCCCCTTCAAGACGCCCGCGAAGGTGAGCAGGTCGGTGGCCACGGCCCCGATCGACCGGCCGGTGTCCATGGCGAGCTTGCGCAGCAGCGCATAGGCCTGGTCCTCGTCGATGCCGCGCTCCTTCATCAGCAGGCCCTTGGCGCGCTCCACGGACTTGCGCGAGGCGAGGTCGGACTTGGCCTTGTCGAGGTCGGCGCGCAGCTTCTGCATCAGCTCGAAGCGGCTCATGGCCACCTCCAGCACCGAGCGCACCCGCCCGGCCGACAGTCCGTCGACCACATAGGCCGCCACCCCCGCCTCCACCGCCGCCTCCGCCAGGCCCGGCGAGGAGCGGTCGACGAACATCACCACCGGGCGCGGATTGTCGGAGGTCGCTTCACGCAGGCTTTCCAGGGTGTCGCGGTCGGGGCTGTCGCAGGCGATGACGATCACGTCCGGGGCGAAGGACGGAAGCTCGCCCTCGATGGCCTCGAAGCTGGACGCGCGGCGCACCTCGAGCGGGCGCACGTCCGCCAGCCCTTCGGCGACCAGGGCGGCCCGCGCCTCGTCCGGATCGATGATGATAACCTTCATGCACGCCCACCCGGCGGTCAGCGACAGGGCGCAAGCAACCCGTTTCTGCATTGAGCACGAAAGCATCACATAGGCGCCTGGAAAACAGGCGCCGGTGTGACCGGGTGTTAGAGCGGGATCTTGGTGCCGAACTTCACCCGGCGACGCACGAAGATGGTCTCGTAGCGGCTGACCGACGGATGGTCGCCGATATGGGCGTCGGCGAAGGCGTTGAAGCTCTCGATGCCGTCGAACATGCCGATGCACATCAGCTCGTAGGTCCCGGCGATCTCCATGATCACCTGGACGTGGGGCGACTTGCCAAGGAAGGCGCGGAACTCCGCCACCGACTGCGGGCGTTGCTGGGCGAGCTGGATGAGCAGCACCACGGAGAGCTGCTCGCCGGCCACCTTGGGGTTCACCACCGAGACGTCGGCGGTGATCACGCCGCTGTTGCGGTAGTTGCGGATGCGCCGCTGGATCGCCGAGGCCGACAGAGGCACCCGGTCGGCCAGGTCGTGCGCCGTCATCTGGTTGGAGTCCTGGAGCTCCGACAGGATCTGAAGATCCAACCTATCAAGGTGCGGAGTCATCCAGGGCTCCGCCCCATGACCGTCGTCGGCATCGTCGCCAAGGCGATTGTCATGGTCATGTCTACGCGCTCCCTGAACGCTGATAGGTGACCCGGTTCGCCGCTTCTTCGCCAATTAATTTCTCGAAATGTTTCGACGGTTACTCATGTAACGTATCGCGATACGCGTCCTCTCTTTGGGTGTTCTGTTACATTCGTGACATCGTTCCTTTCTTTTCTGTAATGATCTGCACACGCGAAAAGGGCGGCGAATGACTTCGCCGCCCCTCCCGTGATGTCTCCGCGCGTTAGAAGCGGAGTTTGATCTGCCCGAAGGCGCGGCGGCCGATCACGTCATAGGTGGACGGGTCGGTGCCGGACTGGACGTTCGGGGCGTAGAGGCGCGGCTGCTGGTCGGCCACGTTGTTCACGCCCAGCTTGATCTCGACGTTGTCGGTGACGCCCCAGGTGGCGTCGACATCGATGTAGTAGGTCGCCGGGACGTTGGCGGCGACGCCGGCGGCGCCGAGGAAGGTCTCCCCCGTGTACTGCCGGAACTGGCGGTTCTCCATCGCGTCGATGTAGCGGACCCGGGCGCCGAGGCTGACCGCATCGGTCTCGTAGCCCATCAACCCGATCTGGCCGAGGTCCCAGCGGGTATTGAGGGTCGCCTTCCACTCCGGGAAGCTCGTACCCAGGCCGGCTCCGAAATACGAGATGGTGCCGGTGTAGTCGACAGGGGTCAGGCCCGTCCGGTCGGCCTGCTTGTACTCGAGGACGTGGGTCACCAGCAGGTTGGCCTGCATCGAACCCATCCATTGCGGGGCGCCCAGCCGTTCCCAGTCGAACCCGTAGTCGAGCTGGAAATCGAGGCCGGAGGTCTTGATGATCCCGCCGTTCTCGAACGGCCACGGGCTGTTGCCGGGCAGCTGCGGATTGCGGATCGTCGAGTTTGTAAGGTTGCCGCCGGTCCGCGCGATGCCGGCGCAGTAGAGGTTGGTGTTCGAATAGGTCGGGTTGGCGCCATTATAGTTGAAGCACGACGAGATCGCGGTGTTGGTGTCGAACACGATGATCGGGTCGGCGATCTCGATGTTGTAGTAGTCGACCGTGCCGCGCAGGCGGCTCAGCCACTGGCTCTCCCAGGGCGAGGAGAGCGCGATGCCGACGGTGTAGGTGTCGGCCTTCTCCGGATCGAGGTCGAGGCTGCCCGACAGGTTGATATTGGCCTGCGAGCCCGGCGCCGTGGTCGCGCCAGTGGCCGGAACGCCCTGGGCCGCGCAGAGGGCGCGCAGGGTGCCGGGCCCCGTCCCCGAGGCCTGCCACGCTTTGGTGAAGGCCGAGCAGGGATCGAAGATCTGCGGCGCCGAGGCGGTGCCGACGAACAGTTCCTGGAAGTTCGGCTCACGGACGGCGCGCTGATAGGAGGCGCGGATCCGGGCCCAGTCGTTGGCCTTCCAGTTCAGCTCGGCCTTGTAGGTGGCCGAACCGCGCGAGTCGCTGCGCCGGCCGGTCAGCAGGTCTTCGAACTGAGCCCAGGAATAGCGGAAGCCCAGGCCGACCTCGAGGCTCTCGACGAAAGGCATGTCCTTGACGATCGGGATCAGGGTTTCGGCGAACAGGTCGTTGAAGGCGCTGCTGCCCGCTTCCGGAAGGCCGACGGTGAAGCCCGAGAACGGGCCCGGGTTGGACAGGAAGCGCAGGTTGTATTCCAGGCCGCGGTGCTCGGCGCCCAGCACGATCGGGACCGCGCCGGCGGGCAGTTCGAACAGGTCGCCGCTGATGAAGAACTGGCCGATGGTCTGCTCGTACTGCTCGCGCCTGGTGACCGGCGATTCGAGGATCGCGCGGCAGGCGCTGGCCAGCGGCCGGTCACCGAAGAAGTTCTGGTTCTGGCAGGCGCCGCCCGAACCCGCGGGGTTCTGGGTCGGGTGAGCCAGGATGTCCGTCAGGAGCTGGGTGTTGATGTTGCCAAACTGGGTCCGGTCGATCTCCGTGCGGCCCTGGCTGACATAGGCCTCGCCCTTGAAGTTCTCGCCGATCGGGAACTTCACGCCGGCCATGTACTGGACGACGGTGTTCTGGAACTGGGAGATCCGCGCGCCGAAGCCCAGCGGCCGGAAGGCGAACAGGAAGGGCTCGGTCGCGCCCGCGCCCACCAGCAACGGGTCGTCCCCGGTGCGCGCGTTCAGCAGGGTGCGCAGATCGTTGGGGATGAACGGGTTGGTGGCCGGCACCACCAGGTTGGCGCCGATGCTCTGGCCCGGCGTGACCAGGGACGAGGCGACCTGCAGGTTGGTGGCCGTGCCCACCGCGGCGGTGGTGACGGTCGGCACGGGGGTCGGGGCCAGGGCCTGGTTGGCCGTGTATTCGGTCCAACCGGACTGGGCGAAGACCTCCACCTCGTTGTCAAACTCGTACTTCAGCTTCGTCATGAACGAGTAGCGATCAAGCGGCAGGGTCAGCAGGTTCGGAGCGTCGAAGTTGTAGCTGTAGAAGTCCGGGTAGAACCGCGTGTTGACGTTGACGTCGACCGGATAGCGGAAGTTCTGGACGTTCAGCGTCGGATTGTTGCCCACCCCGCCGTAGAACAGGGTGCCGTCCAGGTTGAAACCCAGCGAACCCGAGCCGTTACCCACGGCGGTCGGCGCGACGCCATAGGTGGCGAACAGCGCCTGCACCGCCGACAGGGGGATGGCGTTGCCGGAGTTGTAGCGAACCACCCCGGCCGGCGGCGTGCCGGTGGTGGAGGTGGCGAGCGCCGAGAAGGCGCGCTGGCCCTTGGTCACCGGCTCGCGGTAGCTGCGGTCGAAGCCGAAGATCGCGTTGCCCTTGCCGTCGGAGAAGTTGCCGCCGAGCACGGCGGAGAACTGGAACTCCTTGGCGTCCTGGTAGTCGGTGGAGTCGGTGTAGCCCGCGCGGAAGTCGAGGCCCTCGAAGTTCTCCTTCAGCTTCAGGTTCACGACGCCGGCCACGGCGTCGGCGCCGTAGGTCGCGCCCGCGCCGCCGGAGATGACCTCGATATTGCCGATCATCGCCTGCGGGATGGTGTTGATGTCGACGGTCACGGTGTTGGCCGAGATCATCGGACGGCGTCCGTCCACCAGCACCAGGTTTCGGTTGGCGCCCAGGCCGCGCAGGTCGACATTGGCCTGGCCGGCGTTGCCGGGGTTGTTGGAGGTGGTCGTGCCGGCCGGGCTCACCTGCGGCAGGGTGTTCAGATAGGTGTCGAGGGTGATATCGGCGTTGGCCGTCGCCTGCTCGCCGGTGACGGTGGTGATCGGGCTGGACGCCACGAAGTCCTGGCGGACGATGCGCGAGCCGGTGACCACCACCTCGGCGACCTCGTCCTCCTGGGCGTAGGCCGGGCTCGTGGCGATGGCCGCAAAGGCCGCGCCACAGATCATGGAAGACGCCAGCAAGCGCTCCCGCATGGTTTTGATTTTCAAGTCTGAATCCTCCAACGGCCCGCCCGACCCAAGAAGGTCGAAGGCGACATCCGCACCCCGCAAAAATTGCCGAACACAGTTAGGTCCGGTTACGGGTGAGTTACGCGGTAAGGGAAAATTTGGTCAACAAATACGGAGTCGAATCGGTCGATATACTTATCTTTGTCGCGAGTTTGCAACATTTTGCCGTTTTTATTATTATAACTATATTGATTTCATAGATGCAATTACATCGGCACGCGGAAGCGATGTCCGTTGGACATCGAGCCGCGTTCAGCGTGTGATGGCGATGGCCTGGCCGATGATGTCGTCGAGGCGCGCGCGCAGGGCGCGGCCCTCGGCCGTGAGGTGCAGCACCCGTCCACGGCCGTCATTGGGATTGAGGAAGGCCTCCACCAACCCGCAGGCGGGAGGCCGCGCCCACTCCGACCCTGGGGGACCGAAGGAGCGGATGCTGCGCGAGGCGGTCGGCTCGGTCATCCGGCTGACATAGGCCAGCTCCTGGACGCTCAGGCCCTCGTTCTCGCAGGTGTAGAGGAAGCTGATGATCTCGTTGACCGTGATGGTCGGATTGAGAGTCTTGAACAGCGACAGCGCCTCGAGCAGGGAGTCGCGCGGCCGCATCGGCTCAGCCTTCGGCGTATTCGTTCAGGCGACCGGTGCCCAGGCCCGGCGGACGGGCGCGGACCACGGGCGTGGGACTGCGCTGGCGGCGCTCGCGCATGGCCAGGGTCGCCTCGGGGTAGGCGGCGCGGACGACGCGCAGCATGTCTTCCAGCCGCTTCTGGTGGTCGGCGGCCTCGACGAAATCCTCGACGTTCAGCTCGACTGAAATCTGTCCCCAGAGCTTCATGAGGCCCTCCAATCCGATTACGCGATGGTTGCTAAGCGTAGTCGCCGACGTATGCATTTTTGGAGCGTTCCTGCGCGGTGCGACGCGGCGCGGCGGACATTCACGCCCGCAGTTCGCACGCCGCGCGCGCCGGAACCGGTGCATGAGTCCCCAATAGCGTTGTGTCGTCAGGGAGCGGATATGCGCCGCAGAAGCGCTGTCCTGGAAGCATTGGAACTGCTGCGCGAGCGCGCGCCGACCCTGTCGCTCGCCCAGATCATGGTCTTCCTCTACGTGGCCGACGAGGACGAGGCTCTGCCCCTGCTCGACCTGCAGCGACGCGCGGAGATGAGCGCCGTCCAGGCCTGGCGCAATGTCCGGGCCCTGGCCGGCGAGGACCTGGTTCAGGTCAGGCGCTGGAAGATGGGGTCGATCACCGCGGCCGAGCTTACCCCCGCCGGGCGCGATCTGGCCGCCCGGCTGGACGCGATGATCGCCGACGCCAGCCCCATCGCCGCCTCGTCGCGCGTGGCGGCCTGAGCGCGCCCTACTCCGCGCCTGACGGGTTGCGGCGGTAATCCAGCGGCGGAGGCCGGTCGCCGACCATGGCCTTGTAGCTGAAGTCCGCCCCGCGCTTGGTCTCGAGCTCGGCCTGGGCCTTGGCCAGCAACTCCGGCTCGCGGAACAGGGTGGCCGCGGCCAGCGCCAGGGTCTTGGACGCCACGACCCCGCCCTTGGACGCGATGCTGGTGCCACCGGCGGCCACCGCCTGCCAGCTATGGGCCGGCGTGCCCGGCACCCAGGTCGCCGCGCCCATGCCGGCGGTGGGGGTGACCCAGCTCACATCGGCCACGTCGGTGGAGCCGCCGCCGCCATCGCCGATCCGATAGGGCTGGATGACGCCGACGCTGGCCAGGGTCGCCTTGTTGGCCGGAAGCTGCTTGGCCATGGCCTCGCCGAAGGCCTGTTCCTTGGCGTCCCAGGTGATCCCGCCGACCTGGCGCAGAGCGCCGTCCATCACCCATCCCAGGGTGTCGTTGGGCAGCATATTGTAGACGCCGCCGGTCTGCTCGAAGGCGACCTTGGTCTCGGTGGCCATGGCCGCGCCCTCTGCGGCCTTCTGGATGCGGCCGACCACGTCGCGCACGATCTGCGGATCGGTGTGGCGGACGTAATAATAGACCTCGGCCTTGTCCGGCACGACATTGGGCGCCTTGCCCCCATCGGTGACCACATAGTGGATACGCGTACCGTCCGGCACGTGCTCGCGCATGTAGTTCACCGCCACGTTCATCACCTCGACTCCGTCCAAGGCCGAGCGGCCGCGCGAAGGGGCTGCGGAGGCGTGGGCCGAGGCGCCGGTAAAGCGGAATTTGCCGCTGACATTGGCCAGCGACACGCTCTGGGCGGCGCTGTTCTCGCTGGAGGGGTGCCAGTGGAGGGTGGCGGTCACGTCCTTGAACAGGCCGGCGCGGACCATATAGACCTTGCCCGACCCGCCCTCTTCGGCCGGTGAGCCATAGACCCGGATCTCGCCGGAGATCTTGTTGGCGACCATCCATTCCTTGAGGCTCTGGGCGGCGGCCACCGAGGCGGCGCCGAAGATGTGGTGGCCGCAGGCGTGACCCGCCTCCTGGCCGGCGATCGGCGAGCGGCTGGGATCGGCGGTCTGGGCCATGCCCGGCAGGGCGTCGAACTCAGCCAGGATGGCGATCACCGGGCCCGGGCCGGTCTTGAAGCTGGCGACGAAGGCGGTGGGCATGCCGGCCACGCCGGCCTCGACCTTGAAGCCCGACTTCTTGAGTTCGCCCTGCAGCAGGGTCGAGCTGCGGGTCTCCTGGTAGCCGACCTCGGCGAAACCCCAGATCTGCTTGGCGACCTCAGCGGTGCGCGGCGCGCTCTTGTCCAGCGACCCCAGGATCGCCTGGCGTTCCGCCGCGGTGAGCTCCGCGGCCTGGGCCATGCCCCCCACGAGGGCCAGCCCCAGTCCGATACCGATCATCTGTCGCCGCATGTGCCGCGTCTCCCAGGAATTCCGGCGTGATCGAAATGAGCGCGGAGGGGCGGCGCGCCGTCGCCGCCCCTCCGGCTGGAGCTTAGAACGACTTGCGGACGCTGACGTACCAATAGCGGCTATGGGGCTGGTAGAGGGCCCCCAGGAAGCCGTCGCCCGACTCCAGCGGCGGCTTCTCGTTGGTGATGTTCCGCACGCCGAGACGCAGGCGGGTGTTGGCCGCCAGGCCGTCGGTGAACTCGTACTGGCCGTAGAGGTTGGCGGTCATCTGGCTCTCGACCACCCAGGCCTCGCCGGTGGCGTCGAGCAGATCGGTGTCCAGCACGTTGTCGATGAACTGGGTGAAGGCTCCGACCTGGAACTGCTCGTAGCTCCAGGTGGCCGTGGCCGACCACTTCCACTCCGGACGGCCGTTCTGGCGGATCAGGTCGCCGCCGCCGGTGATGGTGGTGCCGGCGTTGATCTGGCCGGCGGCCCGCGCCGCCAGCAGGGCGGCGATCTCAGGCGACGGCGAGCGGTAGAACTTCACCAGCTTGGCGGCGTTGATGTTGACGTTGAAATCGCCCCAGGTGTCGGTGCGCAGGTTCCAGATCAGCCCCAGGTCGACACCCCGCGCCTCCTGCGGCAGCAGGTTGCGGTACTGGTCCTTCACGAACAGGACCTGTCCGACCGGCGCGAGGCCGGTGCCGGCGAAGGCGGCGATGTCGTCGGCCGTGGGCGCGGCGCGGACCACGTCCGGGTTCGTGCCGCCGCTGACGCGCGCCAGGTAGTCGGCGATCAGGGCGTTGCCCTCGCCGAACAGGCCGACAATGCCCTCCTGCTTCACACGCCAGGTGTCGACGGTGAAGGTGAAGTCGCCGAACTCAGGCGGCACGAAGGCAGGCTGGAAGACCACGCCCGCGCCCCAGGTCTCCGACTCTTCCGGCTGCAGGTCAGGATTGCCGGCCCGCTGGGCGGTGGTGGCGCTCGAACGCGCGCAGGCGGAGAAGCTGGCGATCCGGCCGGCCCGCAGGTCGGCCTCGCAGCGCACCCAGTCGGAGCGGGTGTTGGCGCGGGTGACCAGGGTGGCGTTCACCTGCTCCAGGTTCGGGGCCTTGAAGCCCTGGGCCCAGGAGCCGCGGATGCGCAGGCCCTCGATGATGTCCCAGGCGATGGCCACCTTCGGCTTGGCCACCTCGCCGGCGTCGCTGAAGCTCTCGTAGCGGCCGGCAAGCTGCATCTCGATGTTGCGGGCGAACGGGATCTCCATCTCCGGCGAGACGATCGGGATCGCCAGTTCGGCGAAGGCCGAGGTCACCGTGCGCGAGCCCTTGGTGTCGGGCGACGGGCTGGAGCCGATCAGGTCGCCGATGAAGGCCTGGCCGGTCACCGAGTCGGTGAAGTTGATCGTGCCGTCGAGGCGGTGTTGCCGACTCCCAGGTTGCGCAGATTGACCGAGCCCACATCGCCGCGGGCGCTGTTGCTGGAATTGGGCAGGAAGCTGGAGTTGAAGCTGACATCGCCCATCTGCGGGATGGAGCGGAACAGGTCATCGCCCGAGGTGGCGGCGATGGCGTCCAACTGCTCCTCGCCGACGACGGTGACCGGCACGGCGGCCGTCACCTTGGCGCCGGCGATCTGCGAGCCGACGACCACCAGTTCCTCGACCTCGTTCTCATCGGTCTGGGCCAGGGCCTGACCCGCGAACGAAAGAGCGGCCAGGGCCGTGGTGGCGAGCATGGCACGACGCCACGAAATAGCTGATTTCATAGAACTTATCCCCACTTAAATCACTCCGAGACGCGCGGTCCCGGGTCAGTAAAAGGTCACGTTGTCCACTTCTAGCCACAGCTTCTCGCCGGGCCCGCGGCTGCCGGCGAACTCGACCTCCAGCAGGTCGTCGCCCGTCCAGGGTCCGGTCGCCTGCCCGCGGCCCGCCGCGCGCCTCAACGCACCGAACGGAACCTCGACCGCGCGCCAGTCGCCGCCGGCGGTGACCTCGGCGCGCCACTTGCTGTTGGTCGTGTTGATGTCGAAGTCGTAGGTCCCGGCTCCGCGCACCTCGAAACGCACACCCCTGAAGGCCCGCGCGTCCACCGGTTCCACAGAGCCGCGGCTCAGCGGGATGATCACACCGGCGGACGGATCGTCCTTGGCGGCCATGCGCGCGGCCAGGCTGAGCGCGTGGCCGGCCCCGGCGCGGTCGATGACCTGCGCCACCTGCAGCGTGCGGTCGATGCCGCCGTCCATGTCATTGAGCCTAAGGGTGTCGAGGCTGGAGCGGCCGTCGGCCCGCTCGAAGTCGTCGATGAGCGCTGCGACCTTGATCGCCGGCATGGCCGTGGCGCTGTTGGCGGCCGGCGCCTTGAAGCGCGCGCCGTGGACGGGCGCGCCGTCGACGAACACCCGCTCGATCTTGCGCACGTCGGCGATGTCGTTCCAGGGCGCGCCTGAGATCAGCACAAGGTCGGCGCGCTTGCCGGCCTCGATTGTCCCCCGGTCGGCGATCTCGCCCAGCGCCCGGGCGCTGTTGGAGGTGCCCGCCATCAGGGCCTGGGTCGGGGTCAGGCCCGCCTTCACCAACAGCTCCATCTCGCGCAGGGTCGAGACCCCGTGCGGCGTGCCCGGCATGCCAGCGTCGGTGCCCAGCACCACATTCACGCCCGCGTCGCTGAGCGCCTTCACGTTGCCAAGCGCATAGCCGAACTTGGTGATCGAGTGGCGGCGCGCCGGGGTGTCGGGCTGCTCGCGGCCGGACTTGTCGGGATCGTAGACGGCCAGCGTCGGCGCGTAGGCGGCGCCGGCCGCCTTGATCAGCGCCACGGTCTCGGCGTCGATCAGCCGGTCCTGCAGGCTGTGGGCGATGATGTCGACCTTGGCGCGGGCCGCGATCGCGCCCCGCTCGATGGTCACGGTATGGGTCAGGACCCGGATATCGTTCTTGTGGGCCTCGTCCACCAGGGCCGAGAGCGTGCCCTGGTCCATGCTGGTATTGTCGGCCGAGACGCCGTAGCGCCAGCCGTCGGTGAAAGCCTTGATGAAGTCGGGCTTGTAGGGGACCAGCGCCTTGACCTCGGTGCGCGCGTCCTGCGGGCTACTCAGCCACTTGGTGGTCGCCTCGTCGGCCCAATCGGCGCCGTGGCCTCCCGGCGTGCTCATCCGGGCCACGAAGTTCACGTGCGGCGCGGCAAGCGAACCCAGCCACCGGCGGCGCGGCGCGAAGGATTCCGGCTGCTGGTGGAAGTCGTTCACCGTGGTGACGCCCGCGGCGATGTAGGCGTTGGCGATGGCCGGGGTCACCCGGGGATCGCCACCGGGGGTCCAATGGGTGTGCACGTCGAAGAAGCCGGGCAGCAGGGCCTTGCCCTTGGCGTCGATCACCTTGGCGCCCCTCGGGACGCGGACCTTGGCCCCGACCTGGGCGACACGGCCCTCGCGGATGATCACCGTGGCGACCCGCGGCGGCGCGCCCGTCGCGTCGAACACCGTGGCGCCCACGATGGCGGTGACAGGCTCGGCCGCGACGGCCGCGCTCGCGACGCTCAGAAGGCCGATCGCGACCCACCCGGCGGCCGCCGGCCGCCCTCGTTCGCCCACTCTCACATCCAACCCCCGCCACAACCGTCGGGCGGATGAATTCACACTAATCGACGTTCAGGAACCCGGGGACGGGTGAATTGAACATGTTCAGTGTGGATATGGGCTCTGAAAGCCTCAGTTCGGGCCGCTTTCGCCCGTTTTCGGGCGCACGCCGTTCGCCGATCGTGGGCGCGTCGCTGAGCCCCGAAACGGTCGTTGCGCCACAAGGTCTTCTTTCGGACGCCGGCCGCTCCGATATAACCAGCGGCACGAACGTCCATAGCGCGGAATCAAATGAAGCAATTCCTCATCACCACGGCCGGCGTCTTCGCGGGCCTGGTGCTATTCCTGGTGGGCGTTCCGTTCCTGCTGATCGTCATGGCGGCCGGGGCCGCCAAACCCTCCCCGACCCCCGACCAGGCGGTCCTGCAGCTGGACCTGCGCGATCCCCTGACCGACCAGGATCCGGTCAACCCCTTCGCCAGCTTCGGGCGCCGCTCAATGTCGGTGATGTCAGTGATCGAGACCCTCGACCGGGCGGGCAAGGACGGCAAGGTCAAGGGCCTGCTGGTCCGGCTGCCCGAGGGCGGCATGGAGCCGGCCGCCGCCGACGAGATCCGCCTGGCGATCCGGAAGTTCCATGCCACCGGCAAGTCGGTGATCGCCCACAGCCAGGGGCTCTATCCCTCCGGCGTCATCTCCTCGACCTATATGCTGGGCGCGGCGGCCGGCGAACTGTGGATGCAGCCGGGCGCCTCCTTCCAGGTCACGGGCCTGGCCGGAGAGGACATCTTCTTCAAGCGCGCCTTCGACAAGTACGGCGTGAAGGCCCAGTACGAGCAGCGCTACGAGTACAAGAACGCCGTCAATCCCTACCTCTTCACCGACTACACCGGCCCCCATCGGGCGAGCACGCTCTCCTGGATGGGCTCTGTCTATTCCAGCGCGGTGTCGACGGCCGCCCTCGACCGCAAGATCGACGCCGCCAGCCTGCGCAAGACCCTCGAGGCCGGCCCCTATCTCGCCGAGGAAGCCGTCAAGCTGCGGCTGATCGACAAGGTCGGCCAGGTGAAGGAGGCCCAGACCGCCGCCCTGGCCAAGGCCGGCAAGAACGGCAAGCTGGTCGACTTCGAGAAGTACATGCGCGGCAATGACGACGAAGACGGGACAGGCCCGGCGATCGCCGTCATCGAGGGCGAGGGTCCCATCGTCACCGGCCACGACGGAACCGCCAACCCGTTCCAGGGCGGCTCGTCCATGCATTCCGACGATATCTCCGAGGCGCTGTACGACGCCATCGAGGACAAGGACGTCAAGGCGATCGTCTTCCGGGTCTCCTCCCCCGGCGGCTCTGACACCGCCTCCGAACAGATCCTCGCCGCAGTGCGCGCGGCCAAGGCGGCCAAGAAGCCGGTGGTGGTCTCGATGGGCACCTATGCGGCCTCGGGCGGCTACTGGGTCTCCAGCCAGGCCTCGGCCATCGTGGCGCAACCCACCACCCTCACCGGCTCCATCGGCGTGTTCGGCGGCAAGTTCGCCGTGGGCGAGGCCCTGGGACGGTTCGGCGTCGACGTGCGCCAGATCGGGGTCGGCGGCGACTATGCCGGGGCTTTCGGCCTGGGCTCTGAATTCACTCCGGCTCAGCGCGCGGCCTTCGCCGGCTGGATGGACCGCATCTATGCCAACTTCATCGCCCGGGTGGCCGACGGCCGTAAGCTCAGCCCCGAACGGGTGGGCGAGATCGCCAAGGGCCGCGTCTGGACCGGCGCCCAGGCGAGCGAGATCGGTCTGGTCGACGAGGTCGGCGGATTCTACCAGGCGGTGGAAAAGGCCAAGGGCCTCGCCGGGCTGAAGGGCCACGTGCGCCTGAAGCGCATGACCGCCACGGTCTCGCCCTTCGAGGCCCTGGAGAGCGCGCTGGGTGTTTCGGCGACCTCGATCCGCACCCTGGCCGCCGCGGCCTGGATCCTCGGCGATCCGCGGGCCAAGGGCCTGCTGGACGAGATGGCGGCCGAACGCCTGCGCGGCTCCGGCGCGATGGTCCTGGCGCCGACGCCAGTGAATTAGCGCATGGGTCGCATGGCGCCGGGCGGCGTTCGGAAGGTGACACGGCGGGCGCCGAAGTCCAGGTCGATGCCCTCGAAATGGCGCATCACGTCGATCCCCACCAGGATCGCGGGCCGGTCGATCAGCTCCCAGAGCCGGAAGATGTGCAGGTCGGCGAACACCGCCGAGAGGTTGGCGATCCCCAGCCCCCCCAGCCGCAGCGGCGGCACGCTGGAAAACTCGCCCCGCGCGGTCTGGCCGGTGGCGCTGATCAGTTGCACCACCAGGGGACGCGGCGACAGCAGTTCGGGCCTCAGCTTGAGCTTGGCGTAGAGCTTCAGATTGCCGACGGTGTTCTGAGAGCCGGAGTCCAGGAAAGCCACCACCGGTATTCCGCCCAGATCGGCGTCGATGACGATCAGCTGCCCGAACCGCATCCGCGCCGGCACCACCGTATAGTCCGACCCGTCAGGCGCGCGGCCCGAGGCGCCGACCCGGGTGTCCATGACCCCCTGACGGAACTGGATGCTGTTGTCGTTGGCGCGATGGATGGTGATGACGTTGCGGCGGAAATCGATATTAAGCCGACGGTTCTTCAACACGTCGACGCCCATCAGCCCGTCGGCCCCCAGCCGCGCGCGGGTCAGCAGCGGTGCATGCAGGCGCCGGGAATTGACCCGCCCGACGTCCAGCCGGTCGATCAGGGCGGTGGTCGAGGCCTCGATCCCGGCGATCCCGTGGACTTCGGCGCGACCCGAGGTGGGCAGGGCCAGGGTCTGGGCGAGCTCGGTGGCGATCACCGTGCGGTTGGCGCCCGTGTCGATGACAAACTCATAGGGGCCCTGGCTGTTGATCATCACCGGCGCGGTCACCCGGTGGGCGGTGTCGCGCGCCGCGGCCAGTTGTGTGAGATCGGCCTCGGGATCCTGCGGGTCGGCCCCGAGGTCGGCCAGGTTGACCAGCACCTTGGGCTGGGTCGGCGCCGCCAGGGTCGCGCAGCCGGCCAGGGCCAGGCCCGAGCAGATCACGGTCGCGGCGCGCCGCCGGCTCCACAGCTCATCCATGCGCGAACCTCCCTGATTCCGTCATGCTACGCCGGATTGGAAGGTAAGCCGAAAGGGCGGCCTCAGCCCTCGGCGTTGAACGCCCGCGCCGCCTCGGTCATCGCCTGGACCATCTCGCGTTCGGCCTTGGAGAGCAGCGGGTTCCAGACGTCGAAGATCAGCACCACGCGCAGCTCGTCGCTGTCGTTGCGGGCCTCGTGCTCGATGGTGTCGTCGAAGATCAGCACCTCGCCCACGGTCCAGCCGGTGCGCTCGAACCCGACGCGGTAGGTGCAGTTGGGCGGCACCACCAAGGGCAGATGAACCACCAGGCGCGCATTGGTCTCGCCATGGTGCGGTGGGATCTGGGTGTGGGGCGCGAGCGCCGAGAACATGGCGTTGGGGCAGAGGCCGCCGATCTCGGCCATCTCGACGTCGCGCAGGGCCTGGGCGGTCTTTGGACAGCGGTCCAGATGCTCCTGCACCGGGGTCCCGCCGCGCCAGAGCGGATAGGTGCTCCAGCGGTTGGAATGATTGAGCTCGGCCCATTGGTTGACCGGCTCACCGGGGTTGTAGGCGATGTAGGGTGAGAACTCGCCCTGCTGGTCGGCGAGGGCGGCTTGCAGCTCCTCGCGGATCAGGTCGGTCTGGGCTTCCAGGGCCTCGACCCAGGTGAACTGCGCGCGGTCGTGGAACGGGATCGCGGGCAGGCGTGGAACATAAAGTTGATTAGAATCAGATAGATATGGCTTGGATCGACCGCTCATGATCGAGGCCGCCTCCGCCCATCGCCCGGCGGCAGCGGTTTCGATCGCGGTGCGGGGGCCGGCCAGGGCCGCTTCAAGATAGGCGGCGAAGGCCTCGGTGTGGTCCTCGACCATCTTGGCGGCGTGGAGCAGTTGGGGCCTTAGCGAGTCGGGCCAGTGCGGCTGCGGCGGGGCCACCTTCAGCACGTCGCGATAGACGCCGGCGGCGGCCTTGGCCCGGCCCTGGCGCTCCAGGAAACCCGCCTTGGAGATCAGGCCGGGCAGGAAATAGGGGTCGGCGGTCAGGGCCGCGTTGATCGCCTCCCACTCGCCCTGCACGTCGCCGCGCTCGCGCAGCACCACGCCGGTGGTCATCAGGATCAGCGGATCGCGGGGCGCGGCGGCGTGGGCGGCCTGCAGCAGCTCCAGCGCGCCCATCAGGTCGCGGCGCTGGAAGGCGTGGACGCCCAGGCTGTAGAGCGCCTGCGGATGGTCGGGGGCGAGCGCGCGGACCTGTCCCCACAGGCGCTCGGCGTCCTGCCAGCGGCCGGAATTGGCGGCCTGGCCGGCGGCCTGGACGAGGGCGTTCACCTGGTCGTTCATGAGGTCTCAATCCCTCTCATCGGGCCCGGCGCCAAGCCCTGCGCACAAAAAGAAAACGGCGGGCTTTCGCCCGCCGTTTCCCCGTTCGTTTCCGTCGGTGTTTAGAACCGCAGGTTCAGACCCAGCGTGAACACGCGGCCCAGGGTGTCGTAGTCGCCCGGGAAGGTGTTGCCGGAGTTGGCCGAGGTGGTGCCCGCTTCGTTGCCGACGATCGGAGCTTCCTTCTCGAACACGTTCTGGACGCCGGCGGTGATACGCACCGCGTCGTTCAGGGTGTAGCTCGCGGTCAGGTCGAGCCAGTGATAGGCCTCGATCTTCTGGAAGGGCGCGAAGGTGGTCGGGAGTTGGACCTCTTCGATCGCCACTTCATCGACATAACGCCACAGGTAGGACAGCTGCAGGTCGCCGACGGTCCAGCTGGTCCGCTGAATGAAGCGGAACTCGTGGGTCGGGGAGCCGCAGCTCGTGCCGTAGACGCCCAGGCAATCGAGAACCGGGGTGGCCTCGCTGCTCTGGCTCTCGTTCTTCAGGTAGTAGTTGGCGTTGAACTGGAAGGTCAGGCTGCCCAGGCTCTCGTCGAAGCCGAGGGTCGTCATGTCCAGACCGAACGCGACGTTCATCTCGACGCCTTCAGCGGTCTGGTCCTTCAGGTTGGTCGTGAAGAGCCGGATGCCGGAGGCCGGCGAGGCGATGTCGCCGTTGACACGGACGATGTCGGCGCAAGCCAGGGCTTCCGCACGCACGTAGCAGGCGTCCAGGATTTCCTGGGGCGCGAAGATGCCGATCACGTCCTGGATGTCGATCTTGTAGTAGTCCATCGAGATCGAGGGGCTACGCAGGGCCGGCAGGAACGACGGTTGCCAGACGAAGCCGACGGTGGTCGTGTCGGCGGTTTCCGGTTCCGGCAGGCGCGACAGGTTGGTGCCTTCGAACGTGCCGACCTGACCCGAGACGATGTCCTGGACCGTGCCGACCTCACCCGACGTCATGCCCGTCGAGATGCAGAGCGCGGCGAGAGCGGCCGAGATCGGGGCGGGATTGCCGACCGAGCAGGGGTCGAAGTTCGCGTTCCGCAGGCCGGTGACCAGCGGAGCCGCCAGTTCGCCGACGTTCGGGGCGCGAGCCGCGCGTTGTTGCATCACGCGGACGCGGAAGCCGTCGACCACTTCCCAGTTGAAGCCGTACTTCCAAGTCTTGTTGACGCCCGACGGATCGTAGTCGGAGTAGCGGTAGCCGAGTTCCAGGTCGAAGGACTTGGCGAAGGGCTGGTCGGCGAAGATCGGCACGATGGCTTCGCCGAACACTTCCTTGACGCTGTAGCCGCCCTTGATCGGCAGGGTGTTGCCGCCGGCGCCGCCGAGGCAGCTGGCCGGGGCCAGCTTCAGGCATTCGTCGGGCTCGGACTCACCGGTTTCTTCGCGGTATTCCGTACCGAAGTTGACCGCCAGCGGGATGGTCGCCCAGGGGCTCTTGATCATCTCGACGGGGCCACCGACCGTGGCCGAGAAGATCTGCTGCACATAGGTGTCGTGCTGCAGGGCCGTGGCGCTGGCGTAGGCGATAGCCGCCGCCGAGGCGCGGCCATAGGCGCCGAAGATGTCGATCGGCACGCAGGCGTCGCCGCCGGTCCGGCAGGTCACACCGTCAACGGTGTTCACCGCGTTCTGGAAGTTCGCCAGGTTGGTGTAGCCGGCCGAGGTGCTGGTGCGGGTCGACTCGCCGCGCTGGAACGAGGCGTCCCAGGACCAGTCTTCGATGCCGAAGGCGTTGTCGCCGCGCAGGCCGAACAGCATCTGGTAGTTGGTGTTCTCGTAGGCGGTCGAACGCGGACCCAGCTCGCCGGTGCGGCGACGGATGGTCAGGTTCAGATCATCGGCGGCGTCGACCACGTTGTTGCCGTTGAGGTCGCGCCAGTTGACGGTGCCGGGGCCAGCTTTCCTGACGGTGCCCGCGAGGCGGCCAGTTTCAGCTGCGGCGATGATGCTGTCCCGAGCGTTGTTGAGCGGGTTGCCGTTGTAAAGGAACGGATTGGACAGAGGCACGAAGAACGAGCTGCCGAACACGCCGGAAGGCGCGACCTGTTGGACGACGTTGGTGTGCGTGAACATCGCCCGGGCATAGGCCTCGACGTTGTCGGTGATCTCATAGTGACCGACGGCGGTGGCGCTGTAGCGCTCCGACGGGGTCTGGTAATAGTTGAACGGGTTGAAGTTGAACACCGAGCAGTTGGCGCCCAGGGTGCCGTCGTCGCGGATCTGGCCGAGGCCCGGGCCGCCGGCGATGGCGAGACGGGTCGGGACGGTGGTGGTGGAGCCGCCGAACGTGGTGGGCACCGAGCCGGGGCCGCCGCAGTTGGTGGGCGCCGGGGGAGCCGTGACGCCGAGGCCGCCGCCGGTGGCGGTGACGACGCCGACCTGACCGAACGGGCGATCGCCCAGCAGGACGGGTTCACGCTTGGAGTAGCCCATGTTCAGGGCGACGTTGCCGCGGCCGTCGGCCACGTTGGCGCCCACGGTCAGGGCGGCGCGATAGGTCTTGCCGTCGCCTTCGCCGGTCTGGGTGTAGCCGGTGTCGAACTCGACGCCTTCGAAGTCCTTCTTGAGGATGAAGTTGATCATCCCGGAGATGGCGTCCGAACCGTACACGGCCGAGGCGCCGCCGGTGATCACGTCGACGCGGTCGAGCATGGCGGTCGGGATGACCGACACGTCGACGCGACCGTTGACGTCGTAGGGGGTGACGCGCTTGCCGTCGACCATGATCAGGTTCCGCTGCGGACCCATGCCGCGCAGGTTGACCGTGGAGACGCCGGCGGTGCCGTTGTTACGGGCCGGGTTGTCGCCCGGGACCGAGGCCGGCAGGAAGCGGATGACCTGCTCGATTTCCGAAGCCTGCTGGAGGCGAATTTCGTCAGCGCCGACGGTCGTGATCGGGCTGGCCGATTGCAGGCCGGGCACCTGGATGCGCGAACCGGTGACGACGACTTCAGCGACTTCTTCTTCGGTCTGCGCGTAGGCGGCCGTCGCGGAAAAGGCCGCCATGGCCACGCCGCAGATCATGGAAGACGCCAACAGGCGTTCCCGCATGGTTTTGATTTTCAAGGTCTAGATCCTCCAGCGGTCCGCCGGTCGTTACGACCCGCAGCACCTGCTCCCCACAAAAGGTACGGTCCCAGACTCGAAGAGCCCGGTTACGTAGGAGTTACGAGTCATACACGCAGGGGGTCAACGCCCATTACGTGTCAGCAATGTTAAGGACGACAACCTGTCGCATTCTGGTCACAGAATGTGCGGGGCGCTGAGATGCGCGCACGAATTTACCCTTGTGGGACACCCTTCGCGGGCGGAGCGGGCCTTGTGGCCGTGACGCACCAGTAACGGGCGCGGTGCTGATCGACGATGTTGTCGACGAAGCCGGTGACCTTCGGGGCCACCAGGTTCTTGTTCACGTAGAAGTAGATCGGCGCGACGGGCGCGTCGGCCAGCATGATCGCCTCGGCCTGCGCCAGGTAGCCGGCCCGGACCTTGGCGTCGGGTTCGGCGTCGGCCTTGGCCAGCAGGGCGTCATAGGCCGGGTTGGCGTAGTCGCCATAGTTCTGCGGCCCGGTGGACGACTGTTGCAGGTAGAGGAAGCTCATGGCGTCGTTGTAGTCGGCGATCCAGGCGGCGTCGGCCACCTGGAAGTCGCGGGCGCGATAGGCCGCGTAGGCGATCTGGACCTCATTCTGCACCAGGCGGGCGTCGACGCCGATCGCCTTCCAGTCGGCCTGGACCGCGGGTAGGTAGAGCGAGGGGTCGGGCGTGTTGCGGTGCTTGATCTCCACCTTCAGCGGACGCTTGGGGCCATAGCCCGCCGCCGCCAGCAGGCGCCGAGCCTCGGCCTGGCGCTTCTCCAGCGGCCAGGCGGCCCAGGCCGGCGCCTTTGCCTGTTCGTAGCCGGCCACGCCGGGCGGCACGAAGGTGTAGGCGGCCGTCTGTCCGCCGCGGAACAGCTTGCTGACGATGAACTCGCGGTCGATGGCCATGGTCAGGGCCAGGCGCACGCGCCGGTCCTTGAACGCCGGCTCGGCGGCGTTGAAGGCCAGGTAGGTCACGCCGAGATAGGTGTGGGTGCGCACATAGTCCGGCGCCTTCTCCCGCAGGAAGGAGATGCGGTTCGACTGCATGTCGGCGTTCATGTCGAGTTCCCCACGCAGCACGCGGCGCTCGGCCATGGTGGCGTCGGGGGTCGGATAGAAGCGGATCTGGTCCACGCAGACCTTGTCGGCCTCGTAGAACCGCGGGTTCTTCCTAAGCTGGACATAGTCGCCCAGCTTCCAGTCGGTGACCACATAGGGTCCGTTGGACACATAGTTCCCCGGCTTGATCCAGGCGTCCCCCAGCTTCTCCACCACATGCCGCGGCACCGGGAACATGGTGTAGTGCTTGGCGAGCTGCGGCAGGTAGGGCGCCGGGTGCTCCAGCACGATCTCCAGCACCTTGGGCGAGACCGCGCGCACGCCCAGGGCGCTCGGCTCCGCCTTACCCTCGTTCACCGGCTGGGCGTTCTTGATGAGGTAGAGCAGCGAGGCGTATTCCGACGCCGTCTTCGGATCGAGTATGCGGCGCAGGGAGAAGACGAAGTCATGGGCGGTGACCGGCACGCCGTCAGACCAAGTCGCATCGCGCAGATAGAAGGTCCAGGTCAGGCCGTCGGCGCTGGTCTCCCAGCGCTCGGCCATGCCGGGGACGGCCTTCCCGTTGGGGTCGGCGTCAGTGAGCCCGACGATCAGGCTGGAGATGATCCGCTCTTCCCAGGTGCCGGTGGACTTGTGCGGGTCCAGGGTCGCCGGCTCGGATACGTTTCCGGCCTCGATGCACACCGCGCCCTGCGGACAGGGCGGCCTGGAAGGGCCCTTGGGGGAGCAGGCGGCGAGCGAAAAGACCGCCACCGCCGCCATCAGCATCTTGCCCAGCGCGGGGAGCGCCCTATCAATGCGGGACGTCGAACTCATGGGTCACGGATGACATACTTTTCCACACGCACAAAGCTGGCCGCCCTGGCCCTGGCGGGCCTGGCCCTGGCGGGGCCGGCGACCGCCGCCGAGCCCAAGATCGAGGGCCGCGCCGCCCAGTTCCAGGGCCTGCTGGACTGCAAGGTCAAGACCGATTCCGCCGAGCGCCTGGCCTGCTACGACGCGGCCGTCGGCGCCCTGGCCGGCGCCGAGCAGAAGGGCGACATCGTGGTGGTCGACCGCGAGCAGGCCAAGGCGGTCCGCCGCCAGGCCTTCGGCTTCAACCTTCCCAGCCTGGCCATGTTCGAGCGCACCGAGAAGCCGGAGGAGATCGACCGCATGACCGGTCAGGTCGCCGAGGCCTATCGCGGCGGCGACGGCAAGTGGGTGTTCGAGCTGGAAGGCGGCGCAGTCTGGGCCCAGACCGACTCCGAAACGCTCGGCCGCCGGCCCGGCAAGGGGTCGAAGGTGGAGGTCCGCAAGGCCGCCATGGGCTCCTACTTCCTCAACTCCGACGGCCAGCGCGCGGTCCGCGCCCGGCGGGTGAAGTAGGGCCTTCTTCCTCCCCCGTTTACGGGGGAGGGGGACCGCGAAGCGGTGGAGGGGGCGGCCTCAACCTCAGAGCCCAGTCTCGCCCCCTCCACCACGCCTGCGGCGCGGTCCCCCTCCCCCATTCCCGTTGGTCATGGGGGAGGAAAAGTCCCTACAGCAGATCCCCGCCGGCCGCCGAGGCCGTCGTGCCGTGCTGCTGGTAGGCCTTGATCACGTTGCGGCCGACCGTCCAGCGGTGGACCTCGTCGGGGCCGTCGACCAGGCGTTGCGACCGGATGTGGGTGTACCAGGAGGCCAGCGGGGTGTCCTGGCTGTAGCCCAGGGCCCCGTGCAGCTGGATGGCGGTGTCGACCACCTTGTGCACCATGTGGGCCAGGAACACCTTGGCGATGGAGTTCTCCTGGCGCATGTCCAGGCCCTTCTCGGCCTTGTAGGCGATGTGCAGCAGCATCAGGCGGGCCATGTAGAGTTCGCTGGCGCACTCGGCCAACATGAACTGGACGCCCTGGCGCTCGTGCAGCGGCTTGCCGAAGGTCTCGCGCTTGGTGACGTGGGCCGCGGCCATGTCCAGCGCCCGCTGAGCCATGGCCACATTGTGCATGCCGTGGCGCAGGCGGCCGTAAGCCAGGCGGTGCTGGCCCATGTTGAAGCCCTGCCCCTCACCGCCCAGCAGGTTCTCGGCCGGGACCACCAAGTCCTTGATCTCGATCTCGGAGTGGCCGCCGCCCATGATGTGGCTGAGCTCGCCTTCCACGGCCATGGTCTTGATGTCGCGCTTGATGTTGTAGCCGGGGTTCGGCAGCTCGACGATGAAGGTGGAGAACTGCTGGTGGCGTGGAGCGTCCGGGTCGGTGCGGGCCATGACCAGGGCCATGTCGGCGGCGCTGGCGGCCGATGAGAACCACTTCTCGCCGTTGAGGACGTAGTTCTCGTTGCCGTCCTTGACCGCGGTCGTCCGCATGCCGGTGGCGTCGGCGCCGGCGGCCTTCTCTGTCATGGAGTAGCAGACGCGCTTGTCGCCGGCCAAGAGCGGCTTGAGGAACTTCTCCTTCTGGTACTCGGTGCCGTGCGCCAGCAGGGTCAGCATGGTGGCGTCGTCCGGGCCCTGGCTGTTCATCGACAGCGCGCCCAGGTGGCTGCGTCCCAACTCCATCTGGACCAGGGCGTTGGCCAGGGGGCCCAGGCCCATGCCGCCGTATTCCTTGGGGATGAAGGGAAGCCACAGGCCCGCGGCCCGAGCCTTGACCCGCAGTTCGTCCAGCACGGTCTTGAAGCTTTCCTTATCGACCAGCTTCTTCTCGGCGGGAATGCACTCGTCCTCGACCCATTGACGGACCTTGAGGCGGATCGCCTTGGCGTCTTCGGGAATGTCGAAATCGATAGCCATTCGGTGTCCTCCACTGTGTGCTTTTTGTTGGCGCGCAGGGTCGGTCCATTCCGTGACGAGAGGCAAGTCGATTCGAACAATTGTTCGAATTTCCGGTCTACTCAGCGGTCCTTGGGGTCGATGGCGTCGCGCAGGCCGTCGCCGATGAAATTGAAGCTCATCAGGGTCAGGACCATGGTCAGGGACGGGAAGATCAGCAGCCAGGGCGCCAGCTCCATGTCCTGGGCGCCCCCGGCGATCAGGGTGCCCAGCGAGGCCATGGGCGGCTGCACGCCCAGGCCCAGGAACGACAGGAAGCTCTCGGCCAGGATCACCGCCGGGATGGTGAGCGTCACATAGACCACCACCGGCCCCAGCAGGTTGGGCACGATGTGCTTGGCGATGATCGCGCCTTGCGTCAGGCCCGCCGCGCGGGCGGCCTCGACGAATTCCTTGTGCTTCAAGCCCAGCGTCTGGCCGCGCACGATGCGGCTCATGGTCAGCCACTCCACCGCCCCGATGGCCACGAAGATCAAGATGATGTTCGAGCCGAAGGTGACCATCAGCAGGATCACGAAGAAGATGAAGGGCAGCGAATAGAGGATATCGACGACGCGCATCATCAGCTCGTCCAGCGGCCCGCCGACGAAGCCCGCCACCGCGCCCCAGGCGATGCCGATCACCAGCGAGACCGCGGTGGCCACCAGGCCGATGGCCAGGGAGACCCTCAGGCCCATCAGCAGCCGGGCCAGCAGGTCGCGGCCGAGCGAGTCGGCGCCCAGCAGGTGGCCGGCGGTGAGCGGCGGCGCCCAGACGTCGTTCTTGTTGATCTGGTCGTAGCTGAACGGGACCAAGGCCGGGCCGGCCAGGGCGATCGCCACCAGGGCCAGCAGGACCACGACGCCGGTGACCGCCGCGCCGTTGCGCAGCAGGCGGCGGCGGGCGTCGTCCCAGAGGCTGCGACCCTTGACCGCCTTCTCCATCAGGTCCGCGCCGGCCCGCGAGCCGGGCGCCAGGATCGGTCCGGTCATGACAGGCGCACCCGCGGATCGAGCAGGGCGTAGAGCAGGTCGGCGATCAGGTTCAGCACCAGGATCAGGGCGGCGTAGAAGATCACCATGCCCATGACCACGGTGTAGTCCCTCTGCAGGGCCGAGATGACGAAGAACTTCCCCAGGCCCGGCAGGTTGAAGATCTTCTCCACCACCAGCGATCCGGTCAGCAGGCCCGCGCAGGCCGGGCCCAGATAGCTGACCAGGGGCAGGATCGCCGCGCGCAGGGCGTGCTTCATGACGATGCGGTGCTCGGGCAGGCCCTTGGCGCGGGCCGTGCGCACGTAGTTGGAATGCAGCACCTCGATCATCCCGGCCCGGGTCAGCCGCGAGATGATGGCGATCTGCGGCAGGGCCAGGACCGTGATCGGCAGGATCAGATTGGCCAGGGCCCCGCCGTTCCATCCGCCTGAGGGAAGGATCTGCAGCTTGGACCCGAACAGCAGCACCAGCAGCGGCGCGGTGACGAAGGTCGGGATGCAGACGCCGACGATGGCCACCGCCATGACGCCGTAGTCGATGGTCCCGTTCTGCCGAAGCGCCGCCAGCACGCCCAGGGTCACGCCCACCACGCCGGCGATGGTGATGGCCGACAGGCCCAGGATCAGGCTGACCTTGTAGTTCTCCTTGAGGATCTGCAGGACGCTCTTGTCCTTGTATTTCAGGGACGGGCCGAAGTCGCCGCGCGCCACATCCTTGATATAGTTGAAATATTGCTCGGAGATCGGCTTATCCATGCCGTACTTGGCCATGACGTTACGCTCGATCTCGGGGGAGAGCTTGCGATCCATGTCGAAGGGGCTGCCCGGCGCCGCGCGCATCATGAAGAAGGCGACGGTGACGACGAGGAACAGCGTCGGGATGGCCACGAGCAGCCGACGGCCTATGAAACGCAACATCTTCGGAGGGCTCGAGGTGGGGCCTTTTGACGGCCGGGCGTTGCGAAACTTCCACCGGCCCCCGATGATGTCAACGAACCGCCCTCCTCCTCATGCCTGGCGCCGCAAATGACCGAATTCCGACGTGTGACCGACACCCTGTCCGTCAGCCCCCAGATCGGGCTGGAGGACCTCGCGACCGCCGCGGCGCAGGGGTTCAAGCTGGTGATCAACAACCGCCCCGACGGGGAGGATCCCGCCCAGCCGACGAGCGCCCAGGTCGAGGCCGCCGCCCGGGCCGCAGGCCTGGACTATGTGCACATCCCGGTGCGAGGGGGGCCGACCCCCGACCAGGTGGAGGCCAATCACGCCGCGGTGGAATCGGCCGGCGGCCCGGTGCTGGCCTTCTGCCGCTCAGGCACGCGGTCGATCGTCACCTGGTCGCTGGGCGAGTTCCACGCCGACGCCCGGACCCGCGACGAACTGGTCGAGCTGGGAAGCCAGGCCGGCTACGACCTGTCGGGCGCTTTCCCGCGCTAGAGGCGGAGCTGGACGCCGGCCGTGCGCTTTTCGCCGGGCTCGGGCTCGCCGCGCGCCATGGCCAGGACCATATGCGCCGCAAGGATACACAACAGGGCGAAGGCCGCGCGCTGAAGCCGTTTTGAAACAAAGATCGCCGCGTCAGCCGCCATGACATCCCCACTGGACGGGTTACAGGGATGTCGAGGCAAGACCGGCGCCGGAGCTGACCGATGATCCCCTATGTTCGCGACATCAAATTCGACTACGGCGCCTGCGACCAGGTCTCGCCGCTGATCCGACGGGTGGTGGCCAACAATCCCGGCCCCTTCACCTTTCTCGGCACCGGCACCTATATCGTCGGCCGCGGCGAGGTGGCGGTGATCGATCCCGGCCCCGACCTGCCCGAGCACCTTGAGGCGATCCTGGCGGCGCTGGAACCCGGCGAGCGGGTCAGCCACATCCTGGTGACCCACCACCACTCCGACCACTCCCCCCTGGCCAGGCCGCTGCAGGAAAAGACCGGCGCGCCGATCTACGGCTGCGCGGTGGGCGCCCAGGCCGAGGAGTCGACCATCAAGACCGAGGCCGGCTCGGACTTCGGCTTCGCGCCCGACATCAGCCTCTGCGGCGGCGGGACGGTGCTGAAGGGGCCCGGCTGGACCCTGGAGGCGATCGCCACTCCAGGCCACACGTCGAACCACATCTGCTTCGCCCTGATCGAGGAGAACGCCCTGTTCTCCGGCGACCACATCATGGGCTGGTCGACCACGGTGATCACGCCGCCGGACGGCGACATGACCGACTACATGGACAGCCTGGAGCTGGTGAAGGCGCGGGGGTTCTCGACGCTATGGCCCACCCACGGCCCGCCGGTCACCGAGGTGACGCCGTTCATCGAGGCCTATATCGCCCACCGCCGGGCGCGAGAGGCCCAGGTGCTGGACGCCGTCGCCCAGGGCCATGGGCGGATCAAGGACATGGTGCCGGTGCTCTACGCCGCGGTGGACAAGCGCCTGTGGCCGGCGGCCTCGCGCTCGGTGCTGGGCCACATGATCGACCTGGTCCGCCGCGGCCTGGTGACCACCGACGGTGAGGCCGGGCTCGACAGCGACTACCGACTGGCGGGCTGAGCCGCCGCGGCCGGCGGCGCCTGGGCCCCGGCGTTGCGGGCCACCACGTAGGCTCCCAGGGTCGCGGCGCTGATCGCCAGCACCATCAGCCCGCGCAGCCAAAAGCGGTTGAACCCCGCCAGCAGGGCGACGCCCAGCCCGACCACGCCGGTGGCCACGCTGATCAGCGCCACCTGCGGCGCCAGGTCGAGCGCCAGCCGCACGAAGGCCGCGCGGTCCATCAGGTTGAGCTGCACGCCCAAGAAGGCGACCGCCACCATGGCGGCCGGGGTGATCGCCACGATGGCGGCCAGCTTCAGATAGAGGTCGGCGAACCGCGCGCGGCCCGGCGAAACCCGTTTGGCGGGCGCCGCCGGCGCGAACATCGGCTGGGCTATGACGCTCTCGGCGGGCGGCAGCCCCGGGCCGGCGTGGGTCGCCGGCTCAGCGGGAAAAGGGACGTCGGCGTCCGCCGGGGCCTCCCCGGCCTTGGCTTCCGAAGCGGCCGGGAAGGCCGCCACCACCGGCTCGGGCTTGGGCTCGATCCGCTGGGCGGCGTTCGGCGTCCACTCCAGGCTCGCGGCCTCCAGGTTCGGAGGCTCCGGCTGTGGCGCGTAGATCTTCGGCTCGGGCGTGGCGGCGAGCGCCACCGCCGGCGCGGCGGCCGCGGCCGCGGCCGGCAGGACGTAGTCCTTCATCCGGTCGCGGATCAGCTTCTTGTCGATCTTGCCCGTGGCGCCCAGCGGGATGTCATCGACGAACACCACGTCATCGGGGGTCCACCACTTGGCGATCTTGCCCTCCAGGAAGTCGAGAAACTCCTTGGGCGTCGAGCTCTCGCCGGCATTGAGCTTGACCAGCAGCAGCGGGCGTTCGTCCCACTTGGGGTGGGCCACGCCGATCACGGCGGCCAGTTCGGCCTTGGGATGGCCCGCGGCGATGTTCTCGATCTCGATGGAGGAGATCCACTCGCCGCCGGACTTGATGACGTCCTTGGCGCGGTCGGTGATCTGCATGAACCCGTGCTCGTCGACGGTGGCCACGTCGCCAGTGTCGAAATAGCCCTCGGCGTCGAGGATCTTGCCGCCCTCGCCCTTGAAGTACTCGCCGACCACGAAGGGCCCAGAGACCTTCAGTCGCCCGAAGGTGGTCCCGTCGTGCGGCAGCTCCTTGTCGTCGTCGTCCACCAGCTTGAGCTGGATGCCCAGCGGCGCGCGCCCCTGCTTCAGCTTGAACTGCAGCTGCTGCTCGGGGTCCATGGCCGCGATCAGGTGGTTCGGCGTGGCCTGGGTGCCCAGCGGCGAGGTCTCCGTCATGCCCCAGGCGTGGGTGACATCGACGCCGTACTCGTCGCGGAAGCCGCGGACGATGGCCTCGGGCACCGCCGAGCCGCCGATGACCACGCGTTTCAGGGTGGTGATCTTGCCATTGGTGGCGCGCAGGTGGGTCAGCAGCATCTGCCAGACCGTCGGCACCGCGGCCGAATAGGTGACGCCCTCGGTCTCCAGCAGCTCATGGACCGAGGCCCCGTCCAGCTTGGCGCCCGGCATGACCAGCTTGGCCCCCACCGCCGGCGCCGAGAAGGCCAGGCCCCAGGCGTTGGCGTGGAACATCGGCACGACCGGCAGCACGGTGTCGGCGGCTTTGATGCCCAGCACGTCCGAGCCCATGGTGACCAGGGTGTGGAGGAAGTTCGAGCGGTGCGAATAGAGCACGCCCTTCGGATTGCCGGTGGTCCCGGAGGTGTAGCAGAGGCCCGCGGCGGTGTTCTCGTCGAACCCGCCCCAGGCGCAGTCGGGCGAGGCCTGCTCGACCAGGGTCTCGAAACAGAGCGCGCCCGGGAAGTCCTTGGGCAGGCGGTCGGGATCGGTCAGGACCACGATGTGCTGCACCGTCGGCATCTTCGCCCGGTTCTCGAGCAGCACCGGCAGGAAGGTCAGGTCGGTGAAGATGAGCTTATCTTCGGCGTGGTTGACGATGTAGCAGAGCTGCTCGGCGAACAGGCGCGGGTTGAGGGTGTGGCAGACCGCACCGATCCCCATGATCCCGTACCAGGCCTCGATGTGGCGGGCGGTGTTCCAGGCGAGCGTCGCGACCCGGTCGCCGGGTTGGACGCCGAGCGCCAGCAGGGCGTTGGACACCCGCTGGGCGCGGGCGTGGATCTGCGCATAGGTCGTGCGCACGATCGGCCCTTCGACCGAGCGGCTGACCACTTCGCGGGCGCCGTGCCAGGTCTTGGCGTGGTCGATGATCTTGTCGACCGTCAGCGGCCAGTCCTGCATCAAACCTTGCATATGGTCTCCTCCCGACACCGGCCCCTCGGGCGCGGCGTTAAGCTAAAGATCGCCGTTAGATTTCGCAACGCGGCGCCCGTTTGACGCGAGGACGGTCTGGCGGGCCGCGCCGGGCCCTGGCATGCTGGGTCGCTCAGAGGAGGCGCCGATGGCGACTGTCCGCTACCTGGTGAACGACGTGGCGGCCTCAGTGGCCTTCTATGTCGACGGTCTCGGTTTCGAGGTGGTCCAGCAGTTCGGCCCGGCCATGGCCATCGTGAAACGCGACGACCTGACATTGTGGGTTGCGGGACCCCAGGCCTCGGCCGCTCGTCCCATGCCCGACGGACGGCGGCCCGAACCCGGCGGCTGGAACCGCTTCGTCCTGCCGGTGGACGACATCGAGGCCACCGTCGCGGCGCTCAAGGCCCACGGCGCGACCTTTCGCAACGAGATCGTTGTCGGGCCTGGCGGCCGCCAGATCCTCTGCGAAGATCCGTCCGGGAATGTGGTGGAGCTGTTCCAGCCGGCCTAGCGCGGCGGGCCGGCCTTGCGCGCGGCGGCGACGGCGCGGGCGAGATCGCGGTCGTCGAGACCGCCCTTCACCAGATAGGGCCCGACGAGATAGGCGGGCGTTCCTTCCACGCCCAGCGACCAGGCCTGGCCGGCCTGGCGGTTCAGCCGCGCCTCGATCTCGCCGGCGCGCGCGGCCTGGTCGGCCTGGAGCCTCGGCCAGTCGGCGCCGGCCTCGATGGCGATGTCTCGGATCCGCTCGGCGTCCAGCTTGGATCGACTGGCCATCAGGGCGCGGTGGACGTCGGCGTACTTGCCCTGGGCGTCGGCGGCCAGGGCGGCCCGCGCCGCCAGGACCGAGGCCTCGCCCAGGATCGGCCAGTCCTTGTAGACCACCCGGACCCGACCATCATTGGCCGCGACCCGCTCCAGCGCCGCGTCGGTCCGTTTGCAGACCGGGCACTGGTAGTCGGTGAAGACCACCACGACGACGTCGGCGTCGTCGGGACCGATCCTGGGTCCGCCGTCGTCCTTCAGCACGGCGGCGACCACCGGCGTCAGGGTCAGCGCGCGCCAGGGCGGCGGGCGGTTCTGCAGATAGAACGACATCGCCGCGCCCAGCAGCAGGGCGATCGCCAGGGTCAGGCGCGGTCGCCGGGCGACGAGCGAAGGACGGGGGCCTGGCGGGGTCTCAAGAGCCATGGCTTCCGTTCGCCCGGACGGCGCGCGGGCGCAAGGCGTGATTGACTTCCCTCGCCGCTCGCTATCGAAACGGCCCTCGGAGCGCCGTGGAGAGACGAGACCTTGGAATTCTTCGACGTCGTGGTGGTCGGGGCCGGCGCGGCGGGCATGATGTGCGCCATCGAGGCGGGCCGGCGCGGGCGCAAGGTGCTGGTCATCGACCACGCCGCGGCGGCCGGCGAGAAGATCCGCATCTCCGGCGGCGGGCGCTGCAACTTCACCAACATCAACGCCGGCCCGGCCAACTTCCTGTCGGCCAATCCGCACTTCGCCATCTCGGCCCTGCGCCGCTACACGGCCAAGGACTTCGTCTCCTGGGTGGAGCGCTCGGGCGTCGCCCATCACGAGAAGACCCTCGGCCAGCTGTTCTGCGACGGCTCGGCCAAGGAGATCATCGCCATGCTGCTGGACGCCATGCGGGACGCGGGTGTGACGCTGCGGCTGCGGACCGCCGTGGCGCAGGTCGAGCGGACCGAGGCGGGGTTCCAGCTCGTCACCGCCGACGGACGCAAGATCGCCTGCGAGGCCCTGGTGGTCGCCAGCGGCGGCAAGTCGATCCCCAAGATGGGCGCCACCGGATGGGGCTACGACATCGCCCGGCAGTTCGGGCTGGGGATCGTCGAGACGCGGCCGGCCCTGGTCCCGCTCACCTTCGAGATCGGCCTGCTCGAACGCCTCAAGCCCCTGGCCGGGGTGGCGGTCGACGCCGTCGCCGCCCACGGCAAGACCCGCTTCGCCGAGGCCATGCTGTTCACCCATCGCGGCCTGAGCGGCCCCGTCATCCTGCAGATCTCGTCCTTCTGGCGCGAGGGCGAGGAGGTGGTGATCGACATGGCGCCGGGCGTCGACATCGCCCAGACCCTGAAGGCGGCGCGCTCAGGGCGCGGCAAGCAGGCCGTGGTCACCGTGCTGGCCGAACACCTGCCGCGGCGCCTGGCTCAGCTGATCGCCGAGGAGGTCGGCGCCACCGCCAATGTCGGCGACCTGTCGGACAAGGCCATCGGCCGGCTCGACGCGGCGGTGAACGCCTGGCGGGTGAAGCCGGTGGGCTCGGAAGGCTACCGGACCGCCGAGGTCACCCTGGGCGGGGTCGACACCCGCGACCTGGACTCCAAGACCCTGGCGGCGCGCGAGGTCCCCGGCCTCTACTTCATCGGCGAGGTGGTGGACGTCACCGGCTGGCTGGGCGGCTACAATTTCCAGTGGGCCTGGTCGTCGGGATGGGTGGCTGGTCAGGCTGTTTAGGGTTCTTCAAATCCTCCCCTTCTGGGGGAGGGGGCGCGTCGCCCACTTCGGCGACGTGACGGAGGGGGCTCAAGCCCACAAACGAGAGTCAAAGTCCCCCTCAGTCAGCTTCGCTGGCAGTTCCCCCAGAGAGGGAGCATCTAGGAAAGCCGCTTCAGCACGCCCTTGGCCGCGGCCACCCCGGTGGCGAAACAGGCCTGGAGCAGGTAGCCGCCGGTCGGCGCCTCCCAGTCCAGCATCTCGCCCGCCACGAAGACGCCCGGCCGTTCGCGCAGCATCAGGTCGGCGTCGAGCGAGGCGAACGTCACGCCGCCGGCCGTGGAGATGGCGCGGTCCAGGGGCTGGGGCGCGATCAACTGGACCGGGACGGACTTGATGCGGCGGGCGAGGCTCGCCGGCTCCTTCGGCACATGGCCCGCTTCGCGCAGCAGGCCGATCTCGGCGGCGTTCAGGCCCGCCTTGCGCAGGACGTTGGCCTGGGATTGGCCGAGACCGGAGGCCGCGAGCTTGGCTTGGAGACGTCCCGTGGAGACATCCGGCCGCAGGTCGATCTCCAGCTTGGCCGGGCCGGACGCCGCGATCGCCTCGCGCAGGGCCGACGACAGGGCGTAGACCCCGCCGCCCTCGATCCCGCTCGCCGTCAGCATGATCTCGCCGCGCACCGTGCGGCCGCCGAAGCCGAGCGCCAGGGCCTTGAGCGGCGTCCCGGCGAAACGGTCGCGGAACACCTCGCTCCAGGCGACCTGGAAACCGCAATTGGCCGGCGCGAGCGGCGCGACCTGCGGCAGCAGCGCCGTCCAGGCGCCGTCCGAGCCGAGCTTGGGCCAGCTCGCCCCGCCGAGCGCCAGGATCGTCGCCTTCGCGCGGACGGTCTCGCCGCTCTTGAAGGTCAGGTCGCCGTCCACGTTCCAGCCCGTCCATTCCTGGCGCAGGCGGAACTCGACCCCCCGCCCCGCCAGCCGCGCCAGCCAGGCGCGCAAAAGCGGCGAGGCCTTGAGGGCCTTTGGAAACACCCGGCCGCTGGAGCCGATGAAGGTCTCCTGGCCCAGGCCCTCGGCCCAGACGATCAGGTCGATGGGCGAAAAGGCTTCGATCCAGGGCGCCAGCGTCTCCGACCGCGATCCGTAACGCCCGATGAAGGCGTCCAGGTCTTCAGAGTGGGTGAGGTTCAGGCCGCCGCGTCCGGCCATCAGGAACTTGCGCCCCAGGCTCGGCATGCGGTCGTAGACCGTGACCGACCGGCCGGCCGCGCTGAGCACCTCCGCCGCCATCAGGCCCGCGGGTCCGCCGCCAACGATCGCGACGTCGCTCATGGGCTCGCATAGGTCGCCGACCATGCCTCCGCGGCGTCCTGGGCGGGGCCGGAGGCGTCGACCCTCACCCAGCCGATCTCGCCGACATCACGGTCGAGCTGCATCTGCAGGGTGGCGACCGTGGCGTCCGAGGCGTCGCTCTCGCGGCCCTCGATGCGCGCGGCCAGCTCCTCGGCCGAGGCTTCCAGCCAGACCCCGTGGAAGGGCACGCCGTCCAGGATGGCGATCTCCTCGGCCCGGGCGCGCAGTTCGGGGGCGATGAAGGTGGCGTCCACCACCACGGCGCGGCCGGCGGCCAGCAGGCGCCGCGCCTCAGCGAACAGGGTGTCGTAGACCTCGGCGTAGAAGGCGGGCGAATAGACGCTGGCCGGCATGCGGGCGTCCGGCGCCACCTTCAGCAGCCGCTTGCGGATCTCGTCGGTGCGCAGCACCACCGCGCCTGGCGAGGCGCCCAGGCCCGGCGCGATCAGCCGGGCGAAGGTCGACTTGCCCGAGCCCGACAGCCCGCCCACCGCCGTCAGCCTGGGCGGCGGCGGCGAGAGGTGGGCGAGCGCCGCGTCGAGATAGGCGATGGCCGCAGCGTCGTCGCCGCTGTGGGCCTGGACGTGGGCGCGCACCCCAGCGCGGACCGCCAGCATCAGCGGCAGGGTCGCCAGCCCGTCCAGGATCTCGGGGCCGAAGTGGCGGCCCGCCTCGTCCAGATAGGCCGACAGCACCCGCACCGCGGCGTCGCGGCGGCGGCGGAAGTCGAGGTCCATCAGCAGGAAGGCGAGGTCGTACTGGATGTCGATGTCCGACAGCACGTCGTTGAACTCGATGCAGTCGAAGAGGACTGGATGGCCGCCCTCCAGCAGGATGTTCCCCAGGTGCAGGTCAGCGTGGCAGTGGCGGGCCAGGCCAGCCGCGCGGCGCGCGTCCAGCAGGGCCTCGCGGCGGAAATACTCGGCGTCGGTGGCGGCGACCACCGCCTCGACCCGCACCTCGCCCAGGCGACCGGTCATCTCGCGCAGCAGCTTGGCGTTGGAATCGATGGTGTATTTCAGCGCCTTGCCGCCTCCGCCCTGGGGCCGGATCGTGGCGGCGGCATGGGCGCCGGCCACCACGCGGCCGAGCGCGTCGGCGAGCTGGCCGGTGACCGCCCAGGGCTGGGCCGACAGCACGGCGTCCTCGTCGAAGCGGCGCATCTCCAGCACATGCTCGACCACCGGGCCCGGGCCGTCCAACTCCAGCCCGCCGCTGTCGGCGCGGGTGACCTTGCGCACGGCGCGGTAGATGTCGGACGAGGCGGCGCGGTTGAAGCGGAGCTCGCGCTCCAGGGCCCAGAGCCGCAGCTCCAGGCTGGAATAGTCCAGGTAGCCGAGATCGACCCGGCGCTTGACCTTGTAGGCGGTCTCGCCGGCCAGGAAGACCCGGGCGCAGGCGGTCTCGATGCCCTTATCGGCGGCCTCGCCGAACCAGGCGGCGACCTCGGCTTCTTCCAGGTCGTTCATGGGTAGAGCCGTTGGGTGGTCCAGCCCTCGCCGGACCGCACGAACACCAGGCGCTCATGCAGACGGAACGGGCGGTCGCGCCAGAACTCGATGGCGTCGGGGCGGACCCGCCAGCCCGACCAATGCGGCGGCCGGGTGACCTTGCCCAGGCCGAACTTCAGGCCGATCTCGGCGATCCGCTTTTCCAGGGCCAGGCGGTTGGGCAGGACCTGCGACTGGTCCGAGGCCCAGGCGCCGATCTGGGCCGGACGGGCGCGGGTGGCGAAATAGGCGTCAGCCTCTTCCGGCGTCACCGGCGTCACGGTCCCGCGCAGGCGCACCTGGCGGCGCAGGGACTTCCAGTGGAACAGTAGGGCCGCCTTGGGATTGGCCGCGAGCTGGCGGCCCTTGGCGCTGCCGAGATTGGAATAGAAGACGAAGCCGTCGGGGCCGGCGTCCTTCAGCAGCACCATGCGTAGGTCGGGCATGCCCGCCTCATCGACGGTGGCCAGGGCCATGCCGTTGGCGTCGTTGGGCTCCTTGGCCACGGCCTCCTTCATCCACTCGGCGAAGAGGGCGAAGGGGTCCTGGGCGCTGAGCAGCGGCGGCGGTTCGGCGTTCGTCACCTGACGGACGTAGTCGTCCTCGCTGGGGGAGGCGGGAATGTCGGCTTTGCTCATGGCCGCGATATAGCGCGCGGCAGGGATCGCGTCAGCGTTTAACGCCGCATTGACCCGACGCGGGCGAGACTCTGGGCGATGGCCGGCCCCAATACCTCCATGATGAGCCTGAAACGCGCCCGCGAGGTGCTGGACGCGACCGCCCAGGCGACGCCCGCCGAGCTGCGACGCGCCTTCCGCGAGGCCGCCAAGCTGGCCCACCCCGATCGCAAGGGCGGCGACGCCGCCCGCTTCCGCGAGGTGGTCGAGGCCTATCACCTGCTGCACGACGCCAGACCCGCCGACCGCATCGTCCAGCCGCCGGCCACGGTGGCGCGTCCCGCCCGCGCCTCGGAGGGCAAGATCCTGCCCGTCCCGCCGCTGCTGGCCATGACCGGCGGGCCGATGGAGCACCTCTCGACCGACGGACGGCGCATCAAGCTCAACCTGCCGCCCGGACTGCGCGCCGGCGACAAGGTCCGCGCCGGGGAGGCCGAGTTCGAGGTCGCCCTGCGCGGCGACGGCCAGATGCTGGTGCGTGGCGACGACCTGTGGATCACCGTGCCGCTGGATCCGCGCCTGCTGGCCGAGGGCGGCCGCATCGCGCTCGAGACCCCGCTGGGCCGCCGGGTGGTCTGGATCACCAGGAAGGCCGGCGAGCGCGGCCTGGTGCGCCTGGTCGGCCAGGGCCTGCCCGCCCGCGGACGCCACCGCCAGGGCCACCTGTTCCTGCGCCTGACCCTGCAGACCCGGAAGACGGACACTGCAGCGCAGACACTGCGGCAACGGTTCGCCGCGGCCTGGGCCGCCTAGGTAGGCTCAGGCTTGGCCTTGCGGCGGGCGGTCTGGAACTCGACTGGCTTATGGTGGACCCCGCCCACCATGGGTCTGGACTGGCGCGCGTACTGATGGAGGCGGGTCTCGATTGGCTGGGGCGCGACCGGCCAATCTGGCTGAACGTGATCCGGCGCAATTGGCGGGCCATCGCCTTCTACGAGCGTTTCGCCTTCCGGATCGACGCGGGGGCCGTAACGGCGCACGCCGTCCCACACTGGATCATGCGGCGCAGCGGCTTTCCCGCGTGGTCAAAAACCGGCTAAAAGCGCGGCCATGTCGCACAACAGCTTCGGCCACCTGTTCAGAGTCACCACCTGGGGCGAGAGCCACGGGCCGGCCCTGGGCTGCGTGGTCGACGGCTGCCCGCCCGGCATCCCCCTGACCGCCGAGGACGTGCAGGTCTGGCTGGACCAGCGCCGGCCCGGCCAGGGCAAGTTCGTCACCCAGCGCCAGGAGCCGGACGCGGTGAAGATCCTGTCCGGTGTCTTTCAGGACGAGAAGACCACCAAGGAATTTGGGGGCCAGGTCACCACCGGCACGCCGATCTCCATGGTCATCGAGAATGTCGACCAGCGCAGCCGCGATTATGGCGAGATCGCCACCCAGTTCCGGCCGGGCCACGCCGACTACACCTATTTCGCCAAATACGGCGTGCGTGACTATCGCGGCGGCGGCCGGGCCTCGGCACGCGAGACGGCGGCGCGCGTGGCGGCCGGGGCGGTGGCGCGCAAGATCCTGGCCGGCGTCGTCATCCGCGGCGCGGTGGTCCAGATCGGCCCGCACGCCGTCGACCGCGAGCGCTTCGACTGGGACCAACGCACGCAGAACCCCTTCTGGTGTCCGGATGCGGCCATGGTCCCCATCTGGGAAGAGCACCTGGAGACCGTGCGCAAGGCCGGATCCTCCACCGGCGCCATCGTCGAGGTCGAGGCGCTGGGCGTGCCTGCCGGCTGGGGCGCGCCGGTCTATGGCAAGCTGGACGCCGAGCTGGCCGGAGCCCTGATGTCGATCAATGCGTCCAAGGGCGTGGAGATCGGCGCGGGCTTCGCCTCGGCCGCCTTCTCCGGCGAGGAGAACGCCGACGAGATGCGCATGGGCAACGACGGCCCTCTGTTCCTGTCCAACAGCGCCGGCGGCATCCTCGGCGGCATATCCAGCGGCCAGCCGGTGGTGGCGCGGGTGGCGTTCAAGCCCACCTCCTCCATCCTCAGCCTGCGTCGCTCGATCGACGAGACGGGCCAGGAGATCGACCTGCGCACGAAGGGCCGCCACGATCCCTGCGTGGGTCTGCGCGCGGTCCCGGTGGTGGAGGCCATGACCGCCTGCGTGCTGGCCGACGCCTTCCTGCGCCATCGCGCGCAGACCGGCGGCGGCGCGTTCTCGCCGGGCGATCCCAAGCGCAGATAGGTCATCCTGGCCAAGGAATCCGGTGGCGCCGGCTTAACTATTCTTAACACCGACAAGCCGATTCCGAATTGATTTCGGCGAACATCGTTTTGCGGGTTGACGTTATTTGTTTCAGACAGGTAATGACCCGCTCGCACGGCGCGCCGGCTCCTGATTCGCTGCAACCGTGACGAGATATTGGGCGAGCCTTCAACGATAACCTGGTCAAAGTGCGCTTCGATCTTCTGAAGATACTAGTCGTTGAAGACAACCGGCACATGCGGGTGCTGCTGTCGGAAATCCTGCGCGCCATCGGGATCAATCACATCTACGAGGCGAGCGACGGGGCCGAGGGGTTGGCGATGATGCGCACCCATCCCATCGACATCATCCTGACTGACCTGGCCATGGAGCCCCTCGACGGGATCGACTTCGCGCGGTTGCTGCGCAACGCCCCCGACAGCCCCAACCAGCTGGCGCCGATCATCATGATCACCGGCCACTTCACCGTCGCCCGCATCCGCGAGGCCCGCGACGCCGGGGTGAACGAGTTCCTGGCCAAGCCCATCACCGCCCGTGGCGTGATCGAGCGCATCCACCAGATCATCGACCACGCCCGGCCGTTCGTGCGCACCGACGACTATTTCGGACCCGACCGGCGCCGGCGGAGCGACCCGCGCTACGAGGGGCCTATGCGGCGGGCCGCCGACGGCCCGCAGGTGCGGCTGGTCAAGCGCTGAGGCGCGTCACGTTTTGGCGATGATTGCCGGTTAGGCAGGCGCCATGTCCCCAGCCCGTCTGATCCTGCGCCTCGCCGCCCTAGCCGCCCTCTGCGTCCCGCTCTCGGGTTGCCTAGCCATGGCCGCCGGGGCCGTGGTCGGCACGGCGGTCGGGGTAACCAGCGCCGCGGTCGGCGTCACCGCCAAGGGCGTCGGCATGGCCGCCGGCGCGATCATCCCCGGCGGTGACGACGAGGACGACGACGACAAGGAACGCAAGAGAGAGCGGAAGCGAGAGCGCGGCCGGGACGACTAAGCCACCGCCATCGCGCAGCTCTCGCCGATGGTCGGGCGCGAGACCACGATCTTCGACAAACCTGGAAAGCGCGGCTTCAGCCGCTCGGCGAAATAGAGGCAGAGGTGCTCGAGGGTCGGGCGCTCCAACCCCGGCTTCTCGTTCAGCAGGCCATGGTCGAGCCCGCCGGCCACCGCCTTCAGCTCCGCGTCCAGGTCGGCGAGGTCGGCGACCCAGCCCACGGGCTCCTGGGCGGGACCTCGCACGGTCGCCTCCACCCTGAAGGAATGGCCGTGCATGTTCGCATAGGGCCGGTGTTGCGGCCCCTCGGCGAAGAAATGCGCCGCGTCGAAGGTCGCGGCCTTGGTGATCTCGAAGACTGGTTGGCTCATCGGGGAGTTTTCTGAGGCGTCCCGTCTAGGGGATGCCGAGGTATTTGTGTGCTTGCACGCTTAAACGCCAGCGAGGGTGGGCGAGGCAATAGGCGATCGCCGCCTGCGTGTTCTGGACGCGGTCATCGTTGTCCATCGGCTGCAGCAGGAAACGCTCGAATTCCAGGTGCTCGAAGGACGCCGGATCGACGCCTGGCTGGGGGTAGACCAGCTTCAGTTCCTGTCCCCGGCTCTGGATCACCTTGGCCTGGGCCTTGGGGCTGACGCAGACCCAGTCGATGCCCGGGGGCGCCGCCAGGGTGCCGTTGGTCTCCACTGCGATCCGGAAGCCGCGCCCGTGCAAGGCCTCGAGCGCGGCGGCGTCGAGCTGCAGCAGCGGCTCGCCGCCCGTGCAGACCACCAGGCGGTTGTCCGGGCCGCCGGTCCAGGCAGCCTCGACGGCGTCGGCCAGGGACGAGGCGTCGGTGAAGCGCCCGCCGCCCGGGCCGTCCATGCCCACGAAGTCGGTGTCGCAGAAGGTGCAGACGGCCTGGGCCCGATCCTGCTCGCGGCCGGTCCACAGGTTGCAGCCGGCGAAGCGGCAGAACACCGCCGCCTGGCCCGCCTGGCCGCCCTCCCCCTGCAGGGTCAGGAAGATCTCCTTGACCGCGTAGCTCACATCGCCAGCTCCGGGCGGCCGGCGGCGACCCACTGGCTCCACCCCCTGGCGCGCAGCTCGCAGGCCGGGCAATCGCCGCAGCCGTGACCCCAGGCATGGCGCTCGCCGCGGGTCCCGCGGTAGCAGGTGTGGCTGTCCTCCAGAATCAGGTCGACCAGGGCCTCTCCGCCCAGGGCCTTGGCCAGACTCCAGGTTTCGGCCTTGGTCAGGGTCATCAGCGGGGTCTCGACGACGAAGTCCTGCGCCATGCCCAGATTCAGCGCCGTCTCAAGGGCGTCCAGGGTGTCGCGCCGGCAGTCCGGATAGCCCGAGAAGTCGGTCTCGCACATTCCGCCTACTAGAAATTTCAATTTGCGCCGATCGGCCAGCGCCGCCGCATAGGTCAGGAACACCAGGTTGCGGCCGGGCACGAAGGTATTGGGCAGACCCTTCTCGTTGATCTCGAAGGCCCGGTCCTCCGTCATCGCGGATTCGCCGACCGCGCCGAAACCCGTCAGGTCGAGGATGTGGTCGTCGCCCAGACGGTCCGCCCATTGCGGGAACCGCGCCGCGATCTCGCGCCTAACGACCTGACGTTGTTCCATTTCCACGGCATGGCGTTGGCCGTAGTCGAATCCCACGGTCTCCACTTGGGCGTGGCGCGCCAGCGCCCAGGCCAGGCAGACGCTGGAATCCTGTCCGCCGGAGAACAGCACGAGGGCGCGGCCCGGGTCGTGGGACGGTAAAGGAGGTCGGCTCATCGATCTCCATATGCGCGCGCGGACGCCAAACCGGAAGCCCGGCGCGGCGCGGCGCCCGACCCGCGCCATACCACCCCGTCGAACGTCGTTCGCCCTGGCAGTTTTCGCGATCGCGAAATCGCTATTCGCAGGCGCGAAATCAGTGTTTGAGGTCCAGGTTTGCGCAAAGCTTACGTTGCGTCAAAGTCTTCAGGGGCTTGGTATTTGCGCCACAGCGGACTGAAAGTTTCTACCTTATCAGTGATCACTTATCAGCGTCATGTTGACGACTCCGGGGCAACCCCGGAGCTTTGGGCATTGGGGGATGGGCCGCCTGCCCCCAGTCGATATCTCGAGCGGCGATGCTGACGGACCGGGCCGGCTTGTAGAGAGCTCTGGGCGTCATGGGAGGAATCTTCAATGTCCAACACTCTGCACTTGCGGAGACTGCTGATCGTCGGCGTCTCGGCCATGGCGATCGGCGCGGTCGCATCGCCGGCCTGGTCGCAGAACGTCATCGAAGAACTGGTCGTCACCGCCCAGAAGCGCGAGGAAGCCCTCCAGGACGTTCCGATCGCCGTGTCGGCCTTCAATCAGGACGCGCTTGAAAAGGCCAAGATCGACGGCGGCCCCAACCTGGTGCTGGCCGTGCCGAACGTGAACTTCTCCAAGGGGAACTTCACCGGCTACAACTTCCAGATCCGCGGCATCGGCTCCAAGCTGGTGGCCGGCTCGGGCGACGCCGGCACCGGCATCCACCTGAACAACGCCCCGCTGATCTCCAACAACCTGTTCGAGACCGAGTTCTACGACGTGGAACGTGTCGAGGTGCTGCGCGGCCCGCAGGGCACTCTCTACGGACGCAACGCCACCGGCGGCGTGGTCAACCTGATCACCGCCAAGCCGACCGACGACTTCCAGGCGCTGATCCGCGGCGAGATCGGCAACTACGCCACCCGCAAGGTGCGCGGCATGATCAACGTGCCGCTGGGCGACACCTTCGCCCTGCGCCTGGCCGGGTCCTACCTGAAGCGCGACGGTTTCGGGAAGAACCTGGTCACCGGCAACGACGCCGACGATCGCGACCTGTGGGGCGGCCGCGCGACGCTGGCCTTCACGCCGACCGACAATTTCCGCGCCTATCTCATGCTTGACCACTTCGACGAGGAGGATAACCGCTCGCGGATCGGCAAGCAGTTCTGCACCAAGGACCTGGGCCCGGCCAATGTCGGCGGCGTCGGCTACTCGGCCAATCCGGTCGTGGCGCAGATCCAGCGCGGCTTCTTCAGCCAGGGCTGCCAGGCCACGTCGCTCTATTCGCCAGGCGTGCTGGGCACGGTCAATTCGCAGTCCACCCTAGGCGGTCTGTTCGGCGTGCTGGGCGGCTTCCAGACCGGCGACGCCTATGCCGGCAAGATGCAGACCAGCGACGTGCGCGACATCGAGTCCACCTTCGATCCGATCTACCAGTCGAAGACCGACATCTACATGTTCAACGTCGACTGGGACGTGACCGAGGAACTGAAGCTCACCTGGCTGGCGGCCTTCACCAAGTTCGACCTCTACACGCGCCAGGACTACAACCGCTATGTCCCGAGCACGAGTTTCAACACCACGCCCAACCCGGTGAACGCCTTCGCCGCGGCCCTGGCGGCCGTGCCCGGCGGCTATGGCGGCATCTACGGCGCCCTCTTCCCTGGAGGCGTGGTCAACGACCCGCAGAACGGCGCGTTCAACCGCTTCACCACCAGCGACATCTCCTCGGCCTATACCGAGCAGTGGAGCCACGAGGTGCGACTGCAATCGGACTATGACGGCCCGTTCAACTTCAACGTCGGCGGGATCATGGTGCGCTACCAGGCCACCGGCGACTACTATGTGATGTTCAACACCGGGACCGGCTTCTATCAGATCAACAACCTGCTCAACACAGGTAACGCGAACTGTAACGGCCCGTCGCCTTGCGTGTCCGTGGATCCCGGCAAGGAACCGAACCGCAGCGGCCACAACTATTACGACGCCTACGGTCCCTATGACCTGCGTTCACACGCCTTCTTCGGCGAAGTCTACTACCAGATGACCGACAATTTCAAACTGACCGCCGGTCTGCGCTACACCAAGGACGACAAGGAGGTCGAGAACCACCAGGTCACCCTGGGCACGCCGGGCACGGGCATCGGAGCGCCGCTTCCGGGCACGCCGGCCATCCTGAAGGTCGAGTTCAAGGAAACCACCGGGCGCATCGGCTTCGACTGGAAACCGGACCTCGGCTTCACCGACGAGACCCTGATCTACGGCTTCTTCGCGCGCGGCTATAAGGCGGGCGGTCTCAACTCCCCCTGCAGCGGCGGCGCCGGCGTGATCTGCGGTCCGCCGACCTTCGAGCCCGAGTTCATCAAGTCGATCGAGTTCGGGGCCAAGAACACCCTGCTCGACGGCACGATGACCCTCAACCTGACGTTCTTCAACTATGACTACGAAGGCTACCAGGTCTCCAAGATCGTCAACCGCGCCTCGACCAACGAGAACATCGACGCCAAGAACCGCGGTCTGGAGTTCGAGTCGGTCTGGCAACCGCTGGAAGGCCTGCGCCTCAACGCGGCGATCGGCTGGCTCGACACCGAGATCCAGTCCGGCACGTCGGTCGACACCTTCAACCGGACCCAGGGAAACCCGGCGCTGATCGTGGTGAAGTCGGGCGCCGCCTCCAACTGCGTCGTGTCGCTGGCGTCCGCCCAGGCGGCGCTCGGGCTTTCGAACGCGATCGGAACCCCGCTCAGCCTGGTGCTCGACCTGGGAATCCCCGGACTGCCGAGCTCGCTCTGCAGCGGCGGTTACGGGCCGGCCTCCGACGGCGTGGCGGTCAACCTCGAGGGCAAGGAACTGCCCAACGCCCCGCACTGGACCGTCTCGCTGGGCGCCCAATACGACTGGGAGTTCGGCAACGGCTGGAACGTCACCGTGCGCGGCGACTACTACAAGCAGACCGAGACCTTCGCCCGGATCTACAACAGCGCGCCGGACCGGATCGACGACTGGCAGAACGTCAACCTGACGCTCACCGTCTCCAATCCCGGGAACGGCTGGGAACTCGGCGCCTTCGTCAAGAACGCCACCGACGAGGAGGCGATCACCGACTTCTATCTGACCGACGACTCCTCGGGCCTGTTCCGCAACGCCTTCTACACCGAGCCGCGGACCTACGGCGTCTCGCTGCAGAAGCGCTTCTGATCGCCGGACGGCGGAAGCCGTCCGGCCAGGCCGCCGCCCCCTCGGGGCGGCGGCCTTTTCTTTGCGCGCAGGCCCCGCGTGACCCGACTCGCAGAACGCCGATTCCTAAAAGCGGTATGAAAAATGTGCGCGGCGGCCGGCTTTTCAAGGCCTCTGTTTCCTTTTGATTCACGAATTCGTCAAAGAACGCAGGTCGTTTTTGTACACCCAGTTCGAAAACGCGGTATTTCGGCCACAGCTTTCCGAAAGGTCTGCCGAAACGCCCTAGGTGATCGGCCTTTACATTGACGCCGCGGGCCGCGGGACAGAGGTTCCGCCGCCCGGCGCCTCCCCGCGCCGGACACTCAATTCATGCGCATCACGCGGGCGGCTACCTGGACGATCCCCCGTCCTCGCCGCCCTGGGAGGATACTGATGTCTTATAAAGCTCCGCGCCTGCGGACCCTGCTCGCCATGAGCGCGTCGGTCATGACGCTGTCGGCCGTCGCGGTCCCCGCCTTCGCCCAGGACGCCGCCGCGGCCGACGACGGCTTCGAGATCGAGGAACTGGTGATCACCGCCGAAAAGCGGGAACAGGCCCTGCAGGACGTGCCTGTCGCCGTCTCGGCCTTCACCTCCGAACAGCGCGACGTCGCCGGCATCACCGGCATCCAGGACTTCGTGAACTTCACCCCCGGCATGAACTATTCCGGCACCGACCGCGTCTCGCTGCGCGGCGCCGGGCGCAACACCTTCTATGTCGGCAACGACCCGGGCGTGGCCTCCTACACCGACGGCTTCTACTCGGCCTCGTCCTCGGAGCTGTTCAAGACCCCGCTGTTCATCGAGCGCACCGAGATCCTGCGCGGACCCCAGGGCACGCTGTACGGCCGTAACGCCATCGGCGGCGCCATCAACCAGATCTCCAAGCGTCCGTCGCAGGAGTTCGGCGGCGAAATCCGCGCCGCGGTGGGCAACTACGAGCGCACCCGCATCGAGGGCGTCGTCTCCATCCCGGTGGCCGACAATCTGCGCTTCAAGATCGGCGGCAGCCAGGACTGGCAGCGCGAGGGCTTCATCAAGAACATCGGCTCCGGCAACGACGGCGCGATGATCAAGCGCACGTATTTCGAGGCCCAGGTGGAAGCCGAGCTCGGCGAGAACCTCGACGTCTATGTGCGCTACAACCGCTCGAACTGGGATGACTCCAACGGCGTGGGCGACCGCCTGGCCAACCTGATCACCCCGTATGACACCACCAACCCGTTCGGCCCCATCGGCCAGCTGATGCCGAACGCCCAGTACGGTTACACGACGGCCAATCCGGGCGTCACCGACCCATACACCCAGAACACCAACACCGACGGCTACGGCCAGCTGCGCGGCAACCACGTCCTGCTCACCAACGTCACCTATGACCTGGGCTGGGCGGACCTGAAGTACATCGGCGGCTTCCAGCAGTACAACTACCAGACCGGCGGCGACAACGACGCCACCAGCCGCACCGCGGCGATCGCGATCCCGGGCATGGCGGTCCCCTACTTCCCGACGCTGACCACCGACTTCGACGAAAACAAGCGCTACTACAGCCACGAGGTGAACCTCACCTCGAACTCGGACGGCCCGCTGAACTGGATCATGGGCGTCTACCTCTATGAGGAAGAGTACAAGCAACGCATCCAGCTCCGGAACCCGAACCAGGCCCAGCTCTCCCAGCCGCTCACCCTGCTAGGCACGCTGGCGGCGCCCAACCCGCTGCGCAACTACGTCGACACCCAGGCGAGCCTGAGCTCCAAGGCCTTCGCCGTGTTCGGCCAAGCCACCTATGAGTTCAACGAGCAGTGGGCCATCACCGGCGGCCTGCGCTACACCAAGGACGAGAAGGACGGCTTCGAGAGCCAGCGCCTGATCATCCTGTCGCCGGGCATCGCCTCGGGCGCGGCGTCCTTTGACGTCTCCACCGACACCGACCCGCTGACCCCAGGCGTGCAGAATTTCCGCAACCTCTCGGGAAGCTGGGACGCGGTCACCGGCGTGGTGAACCTGGACTGGACCCCGGACGACGACACCCTGGTCTACGCCAAGTACAGCCGCGGCTATAAGTCGGGCGGCTTCCTGCTGGGCACGCTCTCGGCCCAGCCCGCGGCCAAGGAAGAGTCGGTCAACGCCTACGAGCTGGGCATGAAGAAGACCTTCGGCGGTCGCCTGATCCTGAACGCCTCGGCCTTCTTCAACGATTACAAAGACCTGCAACTCAATCTGTCGCAGCTCAACGCGGCGGGCACGGCGGCGGCCAACAACTTCGTCAATGTCGACGCCGACGCCTACGGCCTGGAACTGGAAGCCATTTGGCAACCGATCCAGCCCCTGCAGCTCTCGGCTAGCTACGGCTATCTCAACACCGAGATCACCCGCGGCTGCTGCTTCTACGACCCGGCGGATCCGGGCGCCCTGGACCCGGCGGCCACGCCGAGCGGCGGATCGGCCCTCAGCAACGGAACCCGCCTGGTGTTCCAGACCCTGGAAGGCTCGAACCTCTACCAGTCGCCGGAGAACAAGTTCGCGTTCAACGGCAACTACACCTTCGACTTCGCCCCCGGCTCGCTGATCCTCTCGGCCACCTACACCTGGACCGACGAGACCATCTACCAGCCCTTCAAGAGCCGCGACCTGGTGGTGCCGTCCTACGGCGTCTCGGATTTCCGCGTGCTCTGGAACGACGCCGAAGACCGCTACACCTTGATCGGCTTCGTCAAGAACGCCTTCGACGAGGAGGGCTTCAACTCCACGAGCTCGACCAATCCGAACGCGATCTTCGACCTGCCCAACCCGGGCAGCGCCGCGGCCGGAACCCTGCGTCAGACCCGCACCGCGATCTCGCGCGGCCTGATCCAGCCCCGGACCTACGGCCTGGAGTTGCAGTACCGCTTCTAAGCGAGCCTGTTCCGGCACGACGCGAAGGGCGGCGGGAGCAATCCCGCCGCCCTTTTCGTCGCTATCCGTGTGTCGATGCGCCGCTGAAGCGGCAGGTGGAATTTAACGTCTCCGCAAGCGCTTACGTCCATCCTGAGCACAAGTTACCCCCAGGACGCCCGACTTCTATGTCCTTGCCTGAGTTCTTTTTCGAGCGCGTGACCAGCGAAATCCATCAACAGATGGAGGGCGTGCTGGCGCTTGCCGAGAGACTTTCGCGCCAGCCGATGGGCGCCGACGCCCAGGCCTGCGTGGCCGGCGTGGCCGAGGCCGCGCGGACCGTGCGCCAGATCCTCGCTTCCTCGACCGACCTCAAGACCGCGGCCACCGACGGCCTGACCTTCACCCTGGAACCGCAGCGCCTGGCCGACCTGGCCGACGAGATCCATGGTCGCTGGCAGGATCGGGCCCAGGCCGGCGGCGTGACGCTGCTGTTCTCATATGACGGCGATCCCGACACGGTCGTGCTGATCGACGCCGAACGGGTGGGCCAGGTGTTCGACGCCTTCATCGCACAGGCCCTGGCCGGTGTGCGCCGCGGGGCGGTGGAAGCCACCCTGCGCGCCGTCGCGCAAGGCGACCAGGTCCGGCTGGAGGGCAGCGTCCGCGGCGGCTCCGACCGTCCAATGGGCGGCCGCGCGCTGGACATCCAGGAGATCGAGGCCCTGTTCGGGCTGGAGACCGCGCTGGGCGTGGCTCTGGGACGCCAGATCGTCCAGGCCATGCAGGGCGACGTCCGCGTCGAATCCAATGTCGGGGCCGGGGAAACCCTCACTTTCCACATCGTCGCCGATCGCGCGCCCGACGAGGTCGTGGCGTCCGAGACCCTGATCCAGCCGGACCGCGCCGCCCACATCCTGGTGGTCGACGACAACGCCACCAACCGCATGGTCGCCGAGACCCTCTGCGAGATGTTCGACTGCACCTCGGAATCCGCCGTCGACGGCATGGAGGCCGTGGAGGCCGCGCGCACCGGCCGCTTCGACCTGATCCTGATGGACATCAAGATGCCGCGCATGGACGGGGTCTCCGCCACCCGCGAGATCCGCGGCTTCTCCGGCGCCGCGGGCCGGGTGCCGATCATCGCCCTGACCGCCAACGCCGATCCGGAAGACGCCGCAGGCTATCTCAAGGCCGGGATGAACGGCGTGGTCGAAAAGCCCATGAAGCCCGAGAACCTGCTACGCGCCCTGCAGGAAAACCTCGGCGGAGGCGCGGCCGTCGCCGCTTAGCGCTAGGCGCGGACTACGGCTTGAGTCATCGTCGCCGCCTCTCGGGGACCCGCCGGCCGATGTCATCCTTCTACGAACGCCGCATCCTTCCCAAGCTGCTGGCCTGCGCCTGCGCCTCGTCGCCGATCATGAGGCAGCGGGCCAAGATCGTGCCGCTGGCCTCGGGCCGGGTGCTGGAGCTGGGGATCGGCATGGGCCTCAACCTCGCCCTCTACGACGCCGACAAGGTGGAGAGCGTCGCAGGCGTCGACCCGGCGGCGGAACTACGCTCCCTTGCGCAGGCCGCCCCGCGCGATCCGCGCCTGGCCGTCACCGTAACCGATGGAACCGCCGAAGCGCTGCCCTTCGCGGACGCCAGCTTCGACTGCGTCGTCTGCACCTTCACCCTCTGCTCGGTCCACACGCCTCAGAAGGCCCTGGCCGAGGCGCGCCGGGTGCTGAAGCCCGGGGGCCGCTTCCTGTTCTGCGAGCATGGCCTGGCCCCCGACCCCGATGTCGCCAAGTGGCAGCGCAGGGTGGAGCCGATCTGGAAGCGCCTGGCCGGCGGATGCCACCTGACGCGGCCGGTGACGGCCGCCATCGCGGGCGCGGGTTTCACCATTCGATCGGTGGAAACCTTTTATCTACCCAAGACGCCCAGGATCGCCGGATGGAATGAGTGGGGCGTCGCGGTCGCCTGATGAAATTGTCTTGTAATCCCAACAAGATGACTGTGCGCGAAATCGCCGCAAGGCCAGATTTTGCATTGTTCGGCGAACGCGATCGCCGTATGGATTCCGTTGGCCGGGGGGCCAAGGTAGGCGTCAATGTTGTCTGAGTCCCTCACCGACGGCGGCCAGTCCCAGGGCTTCACGAGCGCCGACGAGCGCGGCTCCACGATCGGCGCCAAGGAAAGCTATACGATCGCCGAGGCGGGAAACCAGCTGATCCGCGGCGACGCGGGCTGGGGCGGAGTGCTAGGCGCGAGCGTCACGGTCACCTACGCCTTCCGATCGAACGCCCCCATAACGATGCCCGACGACACCACCGGGTTCGAACGCTTTAACGTCGCCCAGATCAGCCAGGCGGAGCTGGCCTTGGCCGGCTGGTCGGACGCCGGCAACATCACCTTCGTCCGCTCGGGCTTCGGGACCGACGGGGAGGCCGCCTATTCGGACAGCGCCACAATCCTGTTCGCCAACTATTCCGCCGGCCAGGATTCGGCCAGCGCCTTCGCCTATTACCCAGGCTCCACCAGCGCCAGCTCGCGCGCCGGCGACGTCTGGGTGAACATTACCCGGGGCAGCAACGCCACGCCCACCGTCGGCAACTATGGCGGCATGGTCCTGGCCCATGAGATCGGCCACGCCATCGGCCTGGCCCATCCCGCGGACTACGATTCCGAGGACTCGCCCAGCTACGCCGACGATGCGATCTATTACGAAGACTCCCGCCAGTTCACGGTGATGAGCTACTTCAGCGAGGCCAACACCGGCGCCAGCTATGGCGGCCGCTACTCCGCCGCCCCGCTGCTGGACGACATCTCCGCCATCCAGCAGGAGTACGGGGCCAACATGTCGACCCGAACGGGCGACACCGTCTACGGCTTCCAGTCCAACGCCGGACGGCCCTGGTTCGAAGCCTTCTCCAGCGCCTCGCGAATGATCTTCGCGGTCTGGGACGCCGGCGGGACCGACACCTTCGACTTCTCCGGCTATTCCAGCGCCCAGACCATCGACCTGCGGGCCGGCAACTTCTCCAATGTCGGCGGGCTGACCGGCAATGTGGCCGTGGCGGCCGGCGTGACCATCGAGAACGCCATCGGCGGCGGCGGCGCCGACACCGTCACCGGCAATGCGGCCTCGAACCTGATCGACGGCGGCGCGAACGACGACGACGTCTGGGCCGGGGCCGGCGACGACACTCTGCAGGGCGGCGGCGGTCTCGACTTCCTGCGTGGCGAGGAAGGCGCCGACCTGCTGATCGGCGGCGCGGCCTTCGACGACATCCACGGCAACATGGGGACCGACACCGGTTACGGCGGCGACGGCGACGACTGGGTGGTCGGCGGCAAGGATGTCGACCTGCTCTACGGCGAGGCCGGCTCGGACGTCATCTACGGCAATATGGCCGACGACACCTGCTACGGCGGCGACGGCGCCGACCTGATCCGCGGCGGCCAGGATAACGACATCATGGAAGGCGGGATCGGCGACGACTGGCTCTCCGGCGACCGCGGCTCCGACAGCATCTGGGGCGGCGCGGGCGCCGACACCTTCCACACCTGGCGCGACGCCGGCATCGACCGGATCATGGACTTCAACCGCGCCCAGGGCGACAGCGTGCTGGTGAGCGAGGGCTCGACCTATACGGTCAGCCAGTCGGAGTCCGACGTGGTGATCGACATGGGCGGCGGCTCGCAGATGATCCTGGTCGGCGTACAGATGTCGTCCCTGACGTCCGGCTGGATCGTCGCGACCTGATCTAGAGCTGGTTGTACTCGCCGCAACGGCACTTCACGACCACGTCGGCGATGTCGGACCGTTCGCGGCTGGTCAGGACCACTTCCTCGCAGGCGCCGCAGACGAAGGCGGTTCCGGGCTCGCCCTCGCCGAAGACATGCGGGGTTTCGGTCGCCATGACCACTTCACGACGCCCCACGAACAGGCTGGGGAAAACTCGCATGGACGTCATGATCATCGGAACTGCCTCATTCTGACCCGTGCCCGGGCTACGCGACTGTGCAACTGCAAAACGCGTGTAGCCGAGTTTTGCTGCAGCGCAATGACACTTTGTCGGAAAAGGGTTTCAGAGGTGTGTGGCGCCCGCTGGTGAGGCGCCCGTCAGCCAAGCGCCAGCAGGGCCAGCACCCAGGCCAGCACCACCACGGTCTCCAGCACGATCAGCAGCACCGGCTTCCAGCCCACATGGGCCAGTTCGCCGAGCGAGGTCTTGGCGCCGACCGCGGCGATGGCGGTGATCAGGAACCAGCGCGAGGTCGAGCCCGCGGCCTCCATCAGGGCCGGCGGCGTCAGGCCGGTGGAGTTCACCGCCACCAGGGCCGCAAACCCCACCAGGAACATCGGGACCAGGGGCGGCCGCTTGACGCCCGGGGTAGCGGCCCCGCGGTTGTGGAAGATGAAGGCGACGATCAGGATGGTCGGCAGCAGCAGGGCGACCCGGAACAGCTTGACGATGGTGGCCGTGTCGCCGGCGACCTTGGAGACGCCGTAGCCGGCGCCCACCACCTGGGCCACGTCATGGATGGTGGCGCCCAGGAAGACGCCGGCCTGGCTGTCGCTCAGGCCCACGGCCCCGGCGATCAGCGGATAGACCACCATGGCGACGGTCGAGAGCGTGGTCACCCCCACCACGGTCAACAGGGTGTCGCGTTCCCGCGTCGGCGAGGGCGGCAGCACCGAGGAGAGGGCGAGCGCCGCCGAGGCGCCGCAGATCGCCACCGAGCCCCCGGTCAGCACACCGAAATCGGCCTTCAGTCTCAGGACCCTCGCCAAGCCCCAGCCAGCCAGGATGGTCACGACCACCCCGCCCGCGGCGATCAGCAGGGTCTGACCGCCCAAGGCCTGCACCTGGTCGAGGGTGATCCGCGCACCCAGCAGGGCGACCCCGATGCGCAAGATCTGGCGCGAGGCGAAGTCGATGCCCGGCCGGCAGCGGACGTCCTGGCCAACGAAGTTGACCGCCATGCCCAGCAGCAGGGCGAACAGCATGACGGGCGCGCCGTAGTGGTCGGCCAGCCACGAGGCCGACAGCGCCACCAGCACGGCGATGGAGAGGCCCGGCGACAGCCGTCGAACGGCCACCAGAAGCCGCGTCCCGACCGGGCCGGAGGCCTCGCCGGGCGCCAGGACCGGCACGCCCTCCAGAGAATCGTAGGAGGAGAACGCGAACTGGTCCGACAACCGGCTGTTCTCGTCGAGCTTGCTCATGCGCCAGGAATGATCGGTCGCGGGCCCATCCGCAACCTTCTCGTTCTGCTAGGCTGGCAGGCTGAACACCCGGCGCGCATTGCCCCCGAGGAACAGTTCCCGCGCCTGGTCGTCGAGGCCGAGTTCGTCGAGGCGTTCCAGGCAGCGCTTCGGCGAAAGCATCGGCCAGTTGGTGCCGAACATCACCCGGGTGCGCCCCTGGCCGCGCATGAACTCCACCAGGGCGGCGGGCAGGCGGTGGACGCTGTAGGCCGAGGTGTCGACGTGGAAGTTCGGATACTTGCGGGCCAGGGACAAGACCTCCTCGATCCAGGGATAGCCCACATGGCCGCCGATCACCTTGAGCTCGGGGAAGTCCAGCAGCACCTCGTCCAGATAGGGGATCGGCCGGCCGGGCTCGGAGCGGCAGAGCGGGCCGGTGTGGCCGATCTGGGTGCAGAACGGCACGCCCGCCTCCACGCAGGCCACATAGACCGGATAGTAGCGGCGGTCGTTGGGCGGCAGGTCCCAAAGCCAGGGGACCACGCGCACCCCCACGAACTTGCCGCCGGCCGTGTGCTCGCGGATGGCGCGGACCGCGCCCATGGGATCGTTGAGGTCGACGCTGACCAGGCCGCGGAAGCGGTCGGGCGCCTGGTCGATCATGGCGGCGACCTCGGCGTTGGAGATCAGGTCGCCCTTGGGCCCATGCCAGGCCGACAGCAGGGCGATCTCGACGCCGCCCGCGTCCATGGCCGCCAGGGTCTGGGCCGTGGTGGTGGCCATCGGTTCGCCGGTCTTGCCGGTCCAGCGCAGCTGGGTCGCGAGCCAGGGTTCGTTGGCGCACCGTAGCGTGGGCCTCTGGGCCCAGACGTCGACAGCGCCCATGGCGCGGCTCCTTTCATTGCTTCACTAGTGAAGCATATCGGAGCATTGAGCCGCCTTGTCAACGCAAGCTAGGGTCGGACCATGAGCGCCGCCAGCGACCACCGCGTCTTTCATCTGCTGCAACTGACGGCCCACCGGGTGAAGACCCACGCCGACCGCAACTCCCTGGCCAAGGCCGGGGTCACCGCCGCCCAGGCCGCCGTCCTGCACGTACTCTCTCGCTCGCCCGGCGCCACCCAGCGGGTGGTGGCCGAGCAGCTCAAGCAGCAGGAGTCGGCGATCACCGCCATGGCCGCGCGCCTCGCCGAGGCCGGCCTGCTGGTCCGCACCCCCAGCGACGTCGACCGCCGCGCCTGGGCGCTGAACCTGACCCCGGCAGGCGAGGCGGCCCTGGCCGGCTTCCGCGCGCCGCTGGACGAACTCAACGCCGCCCTCACCGAGGCCCTGGGCGGCGAGGCCCAGGTCGAGGCGTTCGCCCTGTCGTTGAAGGCCATATTGGACGCCGATCTGTAAGCTTCACTCATGAAGCTTATCATGGCATGATCCACGCATCGCGCGAGGTCGGCCCATGTCCCGCACTGAGTCACTCTTCGGATCCGCAGCCTTCCTGATCCTCGCGCCTGGCACGATCGCGGGGCTGCTGCCCTGGCTGGTGCGGCGATGGTCGCCCCCCTCGCCGCTTTTGGAAGGACCCCTGCCATTGCTGGCGGGCGCCCTCGTCTGCCTGGCTGGCCTGGCGGGACTGATCGCCTGTTTCGTGCGCTTCGCCTGGCAGGGCCGCGGCACCCCGGCTCCCATCGCGCCGCCGGAGGTTCTGGTGGTCACCGGCCTCTACAGGCACGTGCGCAACCCGATGTATGTGGCGGTGACGGCCCTGATCCTCGGCCAGGCCCTGGTCTTCGCCAGCCCCTGGACCCTGGCCTATGGCGCGGTCATGTGGGCCACCTTCCACGCCTTCATTCTGACGTACGAGGAACCGACCTTAAGGCGCAGCTTCCCGGAACAGTACGGACCGTATGTCCGCAACGTGCCGCGCTGGATCCCGCGCCTGCGGCCGTGGCGGGCCTGATCCAATACCCACCCCTCTAAGCTCCGCTCCTAGGCCGCGACGATAGCCTCAGGCTCGACCACATAGACGGTGGAGCAATATTCGCAGGTCACCCGGATCTTGCCGTCGTCCTCCACCATGTCGGCGCGCTCATCGGCCCCGAACGAGCGCAGCACGCCCTCGATCCGGGTCTGGGAGCACCGGCAGAAGGCCTGCAGGGGCTGGGCTTCGAACACCCGCACCCCGTCCTCGTGGAACAGCCGGAACAGCAGGGTCTCGGCCGAGATGGTGGGGTCCAGCAGCTCGTCCTCGCCGATGGTCTCGAAGAAGGCCTGGGTGCGCCGCCAGGCCTCGGCGTGGGAGCCGCGCGCCTCGTCCTCGGCGATGTTCTGGATCAGCATGCCGCCGGCCCGCCAGGTCGGGCCCTCGCCCGTGTCGGCCTGGCCCACCGCCAGGCGCACCCGCGTCGGGGTCTGCTCGGACTGGGCGAAATACTGCTCGGCGCAGAGCGCCAGGGTCTCGCCTTCGATCGAGGTGACACCCTGGTAGCGGTCCATGTCCGCGCCCTGGTCGACGGTCATGATGAACACCCCGCCGCCCAGCAGGGTCTTGGCGCCCGGGCGCACGAAGCCCTTGGTCGCCTCGGCGATCGCATCGGGATCGAACCGGCAATAGCCGCGCAGGGCGCCGGTGGTGTCGTAGTCGGCCACCACGTAGCGCACGGGCCCGTCGCCCTGGGCCTGGATGATCAACCGGCCCTCGAACTTCAGGCTGGAGCCCACCAGGCCTGCCAGGGCGCAGGCCTCGCCCAGCAGATTGGCGACCGCCTCCGGATAGGCGTGAGCCTTGAGGATCGTATCGACCGCCGCGCCCAGCCGAACCAAGCGGCCGCGCACGGTCTCGCCCTCGATCTGGAACGGCGCGACGAGGTCGTCTGGGGCGATGGGGAGCGGCATGTTCGGCATGGTGCGGGGATATAGGGCGACAGGGGCCAAGTTGCGAGCGTGACCCTTGTCGCGCCGGCCTACCCGATCTTCCCGAAGCACCAGGCCAGGATCGCCTTCTGGGCGTGGATGCGGTTTTCCGCCTCGTCCCAGATCAGGCTGCGCGGGCCGTCGATGACAGCGTCCGTCACCTCCTCGCCGCGGTGGGCCGGCAGGCAGTGCAGGAACACCCCCTCGGGCGCGGCCAGCGACATCAGCGCCTCGTCGACCTGGTAGGGCTCCAGCGCCTCGAGGCGTTCGTCATGGTCAGTGTCGCCCATGGAGACCCAGGTGTCGGTGATCACGCAGTCGGCGCCCTCGACCGCGGCGCGCGGGTCGTCGGTGGCCATGACCTGGCCCTGCTCGCTCTCGGCGCGGGCCAGGTCCATCAGGTCCGGGTGATAGATGGCCGGACTGGCGATGTTCAGGCGGTAGCCCAGCTTGGGCGCGGCGTGGATGAAGCTGGCGCAGACATTGTTGCCATCGCCGATCCAGGCGAACGTCTTGCCCTTCACCGGCCCGCGATGCTCCTCGAAGGTCATCAGGTCGGCGATGATCTGGCAGGGATGGCCCTTGTCCGACAGGCCGTTGATCACCGGAATGGTCGCGGCATAGGCAAGCCGCTCCACGTCCTCGTGGCTGTTGGCGCGGATCATGATGGCGTCGACCATCCGCGAAAGCACCTTGGCGGTGTCCTCGATGCTCTCGCCGCGGCCGAGCTGCATGTCGCTCGCCGTCGAGATGATCACGTCGCCGCCCAGTTGGCGCATCGCGGCGTCGAACGAGAAGCGTGTGCGGGTCGAGTTCTTCTGGAAGATCATCGCCAGGGTCCGCTCGGACGCTGGTGCATCGGGGTCGACGCGGCCCTGGGTCCAGCCTTGGCGGGCGGCCTTGCGGGCCAGGGCGTCGTCGAGGATGAGGCGCAGGTCGGCGCCGGAAAGCCGCCAAAGGTCGACGAAGTGTCTAACGGGTTGGGTCATCAGATCCCTCCCAAACCGCCCGCGCCCCGGAGGTCGGGGGAACGGACGGCGTTTCGGTGAGCCCCGCCGGGGCGGGATGCGTGGGTCTCAGGCCGCGGCCTTGGCCTTGGCGCGGGCGGCGTCGCAGGCGCGTTCCAGACGCTCGACCGCCTCGCGGGCCTCGTCGAGGGTCAGGTTCAGCGGCGGCAGCAGGCGCACGCAGTTGTCGCCGCCGCCGGCGATCAGCAGGTGCTCGTCGCGGGCGTGCTGCATGAACTCGCGGTTGGGCGTGGCCAGCTTCAGACCGATCAGCAGGCCCTTGCCGCGGATGTCGACGATGACGTCCGGATAGCGGTCCTTCAGGCCGGTGAACTGCTGGTTGAAGTAGCCGGCCACCTCATTGACGTTGGCCAGCAGCTCCGGCGAGTTCAGCTCTTCCATCGAGGCCAGGGCCACGGCCATGGCCAGCGGGTTGCCGCCGTAGGTCGAGCCGTGCGAGCCGACGCTCATGCCGCTGGCGGCCTCGGCCGTGGCCAGGCAGGCGCCGACCGGGAAGCCGCCGCCGAGCGCCTTGGCCACCGCCATGATGTCGGGTCGGGCGTTCTCGGCCCACTCGTGGGCGAAGAGCTTGCCGGTGCGGCCCAGGCCGCACTGGATCTCGTCGAGGATCAGCAGAGTCCCGGTCTCGTCGCAGAGCCGGCGCAGGGCCTGCAGGCTCTGTTCCGACAGCGAGCGCGCGCCGCCCTCGCCCTGGACGGGCTCGATGATGATCGCCGCCGTGGTCGGGCCGACGGCCTCCTTCAGGGCGTCGAAGTCGTCGAAGGGCAGCTGGACGAAGCCCGGCATCCGCGGCCCGAAGCCCTCGAGATAGCCGGCGTTGCCCGAGGCGTTCACCGCCGCCAGGGTGCGGCCGTGGAAGCTGCCGTCGAAGCCGATGATGTCGATGCGCTCGGGGTGGCCCTTGGACCAGTGATACTTGCGCGCGGTCTTGATCGCGCACTCGATGGCCTCGGCGCCCGAGTTGGTGAAGAAGGCCACGTCCAGGCCGGTGGCCTCGGTCAGCAGCTTGGCGAGCTTCTCCTGGCCCGGGATCGTGAACACGTTGGAGACGTGCCAGAGCTTCTCGGCCTGATCCTTCACGGCCTGAACCAGCTTGGGATGGGCATGACCCAGACCCGTGGTCGCGATGCCGGCCATGCAGTCGAGGTATTCTTCCCCGTCCGTGGTGTAGAGGCGCGCGCCCACGCCTCGTTCGAACGCCAGCGGGGCGCGGTTGTAGACGCCCATGATGTGGTCGTTGGGAACGGTCGCGGCTTGAGGCGCGGTCTTTTCGGACACGGGATAACCCTCCAAAACGGAAGCATCCCCGCCGCTTGAGCGACGGGGACCGGAAGGCCTGGCGTTTTCGGCTTCGAACTGAGGAATGTCAATGTTCGGTCGCGCGCCGGCCTCAGACTGCGGATCCTACGCATCGCAGGAGCTCTGGAGATGATCGAGATCGTCGCCGCGCCGGATCACGTCCTGGCTTACCGGTATTCGGGCACGCTCACGGCCGAGGATTACGACCGGGTGATCGCGGCTCTCGAGGACAAGCTGCGGCGCCACGCCAAGATCGGCGTCTATGCCGACATGACCGCCTTCACGGGCCTGACCTTGGAGGCCCTGGCGCATGACCTGCACTATGCCCTCACCAAGCTCGGCCAGCTTGAGCGCTATCATCGCGCCGCACTGGTCTCCGACAATGCGTGGATGCGCGGCATGACCAAGATCGCGGCGACGATCTTCCCGGTGATCGAGGCGCGCGCGTTCGACGCCGCCGAGGCCGAGGCGGCCCTGGCCTGGGCCTCCCAGCCGGCCTAGGGCCTCAAGTCTTCAGCTTGTAGCCGGTCTCGAACATCCACAGGCAGGTGAAGGCGAACGCCATGACCAGGCCCGCGGTCATGCCCATGCCCGCGATCAGCGAGCCCTCGGCGTGGCCGATGAAGCCGTAGCGGAAGCCGTCGATCAGATAGAAGAACGGGTTGAAGTGGCTGGCCGTGCGGAACGGTTCGGGCAGCTTGTCGACCAGATAGAAGGTCCCCGACAGGAAGGTGAGCGGCATGATCACGAAGTTGGTCACCACCGCCATGTGGTCGAACTTCTCGGCCCACAGGCCCGCCATGATGCCCAGGAAGCCCAGGATCAGCGCCGCGCCGATCCCGTAATAGAGGATCGCCCACAGGTGGACGATCGGCAGGTGCGCGAACGGCAGCACCGCCAGCCAGGTGACCGCGCCCACCACCACGCCGCGGGTCGCCGCGCCCAGGGCGAAGGCGCCGACCTGTTCCAGCGGCGTCAGCGGCGGGGTCATGAAGTCGCCGATCAGGCCATTGAACTTGGCCTGCAGCAGGGACGAGGACGAGTTGGCGAAGGCGTTGTTGAGGATCTGCATCATGATCAGGCCGGGCGCCACGAAGGTCGCGAAGGGCGTGCCGTGGATCGGCGGGGCCGCGCCGCGCACGGCCACCACGAAGACCATCATATAGAGCAGCGCCGTGACCACCGGGGCGGCCAGGGTCTGCATCCCCACCTTCCAGAACCGGCGGATCTCGCGCAGGTAGAGGGTCGAGAACCCTGCCCAGTTGAAGCCGTGATAGTCGCGCGGCAGCGGCGGAATGATCGCGGGAGCGTCGGCAATATCCTTCATGCCCGCGGATGTGCGCTCCCTTGGCGCGGTTCGCAAGGGTGCGGCGTGACGACGCTACATCTTGTTCCTGTGGACTAAGCGCATGGCGCCTATTGTGGCCGCTAGGGATTTAGTTACGATATCTAGTAGTTGATGGAGCCCGCGAAAGCGTGCTGCCACAAGATGTTGATCCCGGAGACCACCGCGGGGGCGGCGCCGGGACGTTGCCAAACGGTGGAGGCCAGACATGGGTTGGACCGACGAACGCGTCGAGAATCTTAAGAAGCTCTGGCAGGACGGCCTTTCGGCCAGTCAGATCGCGAAACAGCTTGGCGGGGTGACCCGCAACGCCGTCATCGGCAAGGTCCACCGCCTGGGGCTCTCGGGTCGCGCCACGCCGTCCAAGCCCGCCCGTCCGGTGTTCAAGGCGCCGCGTCCCGCCCGTCCGGCGGTCCAGCCCGCCGCGCCGCGCCGCCTCGCCGAGCCGGCGACCGCGCAGAACAACATGCCGGTCCCCTCGCCCGTCCGCTATGTCGAGGAAGCTCCCGGCACCGCCACGGTGCTGACCCTGGGCGCCCACATGTGCAAGTGGCCGATCGGCGATCCGTCCAGCGACGGCTTCACCTTCTGCGGCCGCCGTCAGGATGACGGCCCCTACTGCATGGAGCATGCGCGGGTGGCCTATCAGCCGGCCCAGACCAAGAAGCGCTCGGGCGCCAACGAACTGGCCCGCTCGCTGCGCCGCTACATCTAGGCATCTAAAGTACGCGTGACGGCCGCCGAAACCGGCATCCACTTTCGGCTGTCACGCTTGAGAGTTCCGTTCCGGGGGGGTGGGTCGCGGGCGCGTTCACACTGAAGGGCGATGCGTATCGTCGTCGAACGCGCCCCGCCTATTTTGAGGCCTCCGCCAAGCTAGGGGGTTGGGTTTGCGCCCGACCCCGCTACCTTCCCCTCCGATGACCGACGTCGCCACCGACTCCAACGCCCAGGCCTATTCCGTCTCGGAGCTGGCTTTCGCGCTCAAGCGCACCCTGGAGGACGCCTACGGCTTCGTGCGCCTGCGCGCCGAGCTCAGCAAGGTCACCCACCACTCCAACGGCCACGTCTATCTGACGCTCAAGGACGAGCGCGCGGCCATCGACGGCGTGGTCTGGAAGGGTTCGGTCCGCAACCTCTCCGTCCGACCCGAACAGGGCCTGGAGGTGATCGTCACCGGCAAGATCACCACCTATCCCGCCGGCTCCCGCTACCAGATCGTCATCGAGACCATGGAGGCCGCCGGGGTCGGCGCCTTGCTGGCCCAGCTCGAGCGGCTGAAGGCCAAGCTCGCGGCCGAGGGCCTGTTCGAGCCGGGGCGCAAGCAGCCCCTCCCCGCGCTCCCCGCTGTGGTCGGCGTGATCACCAGCCCGACCGGGGCGGTGATCCGCGACATCCTGCACCGCATCCGCGACCGCTGGCCCTGCCGGGTGATCGTCTGGCCGGTGGTGGTCCAGGGCGAGGCCGCCGCGGCCCAGGTCGGAAACGCCATCGCCCGGTTCAACGCCCTCGAACCCGGCGGCCCGGTGCCGCGCCCGGACATCATCATCGTCGCCCGGGGCGGCGGCTCGGTGGAGGACCTCTGGGCCTTCAACGACGAGACCCTGGCCCGCACGGTCGCCGCCGGCACCATCCCGCTGATCTCGGCCGTCGGGCACGAGACCGACACCACGCTGATCGACTTCGTCTCCGACCGCCGCGCGCCCACGCCCACGGCGGCCGCGGAAATGGCCACGCCGGTGCTGGCCGAGCTGCGCGCCGGCATCGCCGACCTCTCGGCCCGCCTGCACCGAGGCGGCGGCCGGGCTGTGGAGGACCGCCGCGGCCGGGTCGACAACGCCGGCCGCGCGCTCGCCCGCGTGCCCGACCTGGTGGAGATGGCCGCCCAGCGGTTCAACCTGGCCGCCAGCCGGCTGGGCGCGGGCCTGTCGCGCAACGTCGCGGCCCATCACACCCAGCTCGTGCAGGTCTCCGCGCGTCTGTCGCCCGGCCTGCTGCTGCGCCCCCAGGAGGTGCGCGCCGACCGGCTGGCCCGCTTGAGCCTGCGCCTTCGCCCGGCCATGGACCGCGGCCTGGAGCGGGCCGGAGAGCGGCTGACCAGCCTCGCCAAGCTCTACGCCTCGGTGAACCCCGACGCCCCGCTGAAGCGCGGCTTCGCCCGCGTCGAGCGCCCCGACGGATCGTTGGTCCGCGAGGGCGCATCGCTGGTCAGCGGCGAGGGCGTGCGCCTGGTGTTCGCCGACCAGGCCCGCGATGCGACGATCGACGGGACCCCCACCTTGGCCGCCCCCGCGCCGAAGGCGGCCAAGCCCGCCAGGACCTCCGCCACGCCCTCGGCGCAGGGCGATCTGTTCTAGGCCGCCTCCAGGCGCTAGAATGCCGCTCATGAACGCCCACGATCGTGACCTTGCCGGCCAGCCGGCCGACCTCGCCGTCCTGCACTATGGCGACGGCGAATTCGTCGTCCTCAAGCCCGGCCGCTTCGTCCTGTGCGCCGTTACAAGGGTGAAGATCCCGGTGGAGGCCCTACGCTACTGGAGCCCCGCGCTACAGGAGGCCTATGCCAGTCCGGTGGAGGCCACGGCCCGCTGGAAGGAACTGAACCCCTGAACCGCCGAGCGGCGCTGACGGGGCTTGGCGCCTTCGCCCTGGTCGGGCCGGCCTACAGCGCCCCGCCCGGGCTGGAGCTCTCGGGCCGCTACGAGCAGGGCGGTTTCGCGCTCGGCCGCACCGCGCCCGGCGCCCTGATCTTCCTCGACGGCCAGGAGGTGACGCGGGCCTCGGCCACCGGCGCCTTCGTCGTCGGCTTCGACCGCGACGCGGGCCCGAACGCCGTGGTCCGGGCGGTCGCCCCCGGCGGCGAAAGCGTCCAGACCCTTCAGATCGTCGCCGGCGACTACGATGTCCAGCACATCCACGGCCTGGGCGGACGCAGCACCGCAAAGGCCAGCCCGGAGCTGGAAGCGCGCATCGCGTGGGAAAGACGGCGCAAGCAGGCGGCCTTCGCCAGCCTGGCCGAGCGCGAGGACTTCACCGCGGGCTTCGTCATGCCCGTCGCTTACACCCGCATCTCCGGACGCTTCGGCGGCCAGCGGATATTCGGCGGCGTCCCGCGCCCGCCGCACTACGGCCTCGACATGGCCGCCCCGCGCGGGACGGCGGTCTACGCCCCGGCCGGCGGAATCGTGACCCTGGCCGAGAACGACCTGCTCTACGAAGGCGGCCTGATCACCATCGACCACGGCCAGGGCCTCGTCAGCGCCTATCTGCACCTGTCGCGCATCAACGTCCTGCGCGGCCAGGTCGTGCGCCAGGGCGAACTGATCGGCGCGGTCGGGGCCACGGGCCGCGCGACCGGCCCGCACCTCTGCTGGCGCATGACCTGGCGCGGCCGGCACATGAACCCGATGCTGATGGTGGGGGCGCGGGCGCCGGCTTGAGGCGGCCCCGCGGCGTCCGGACACTATTTTGCTGTCGTCGCGGCGTCATTTGGGTTTGGCTACCCTCTCCGCGGCGTCGCGCCGCGCATCCCTTGGCGCTGAACGATGGTCGAACCCAGGAAGCTGAAGAAAAGCGAGTCTCTCGAGATCCGCATTCCCTATCCGACCAAGGAGGCCTTCATGGCCCGGTGTCGGGACGACGGGCGCTCGGCGAGCGACATCCTGCGCGGCTTCATCGACGGCCATCTCGACGACAAGACCAAGGCCGCCGCCCGCCGCGCCCGGAAGCGCCGCCATCTGGTCGCCGGCGCCCTGATCGCCACCGCCGTCGGCGCCGTGGCCCTGCCCTCCTTGGCCCGGCCGAACGCCCAGGCCGAGTTCACGCGGATGGACCTCAACGGCGACGGCGCGCTCAGCCTCGACGAATACCAACGCAGCCGCGACGCGGGCGGCCTCATCGGCCGATAGGCGCCGCGCCCTACGGAAGCGGAACGAAATTCCGATCCGGCTGGAAATGGGTCACCCAGGTCCACGGCTTGAAGATCGACACCCCCGCGCGCCAGGACAACAGGATGCACCGCGCCTTGCCCACCAGGTTGTCGGCGGGGACGAAGCCGACCCCGACCTCGCGCGGCCAGCGACTGTCCAGCGAGTTGTCGCGATTGTCGCCCATGACGAAATAGTGGTCGGCCGGGACCACATAGACCTGGGTGTCGTCGCCCTCGTGGTCAGGCGAGCGGTCGAAGGTCGTGTAGGTCTGGCCGTTCGGCTTGGTCTCGTGCTCCCGCATCACCGTGACCTCCGGGCTGCCCGGGTCCTGGATGGCGCCGAAGGGCGCACGCCTGATGGGCTGGCCGTTGACGAAGACCGTGCCGCCGATCACCTGCACCCGGTCGCCGGGCAGGCCGATGACCCGCTTGATGTAGGCGACGCTCTCGTCCCGCGGCAGTTGGAAGACCACCACGTCGCCGCGATCCGGCGTCCTGCCAACCAGGCGGCCGGAGGGGAGCGGAGGGCTGAACGGGATCGAGTGCCGGCTCCAGCCGTAGTCGAACTTCGAGACGACGATGTAGTCGCCGACCAGCAGGGCCGGCTCCATCGAGGCCGTGGGGATCGTGAAGGGCTAGAACAGGATCACTCGCAGCACCAGGGCGATCAGCAGCGCGTAGGCGACGGTCTTGATGGTGTCGACGACCTCCGCAGTCGCGGAACGGGTCGGGCTCAGGTCTGGGGCGGCGCTGGTCATGGATGGGTTCCGGCGAGGCCTCGCGGAAGGAAGCCTCGCCCGGTCTTCGACGCCGCTGGCCGGCGCTTCAATCGACGTCGCGTCCGGACGGGCGGCTTGTCTGTCCGGACACTCTCAGCGGACCCGCTTGTAGGTCTCGTTGGGCCAGCGCTTGTGGGTCCAGAACCACTCGGCTGGCCGCGCCAGGACCTGGGCCTCGATGAAGGCGTTGACCTTGCGCACCCCGGCCTCGATGTCGGCGGTCATGTCGCCGGTCCTCTCCAGGACGATGGGCGCATGGACGACCACGCGGAAGCGGGCCTTGTGTTTGCGCTGCACCGACATGGGCTGGAACACCGTGCCGAACCGCAGCGCCAGGCGGGAGGGGCCAGGGGCGGTGTGGACGGTCTGTCCGAAGAACGGCGCGGCCACCCCGCCGTTGAACTTCTGGTCGTTCATCAGCGCCACGGACTCGCCGCGGCCCAGCGCCGCCAAGAGTTCGCGCGCGCCGTCGCCGCCCTTGGGCGCGAAATACCGCACCCCGTAGCGGAACCGGTAGTCGCGAACCCGTTCCTCCACATGCGGATTGTTCATCGCCCGATAGGTGATCTGGCTGACAACCGGCGAATTCACGATCACCGCCGGCATCACCTCGAAATTTGAGAAGTGGCCCGAAACGAACACAACGGGCTCCTTCCGGGCCGCGATCTCCTGCAGACGGGCGCCGCCCACCACCTCGACCCGGTCAGGATCGCTGATGATCCGGTCCATGATCAGCAGTTCCAGGAAGGTGCGCCCGGCATTGTCCCACTGGTCGCGCAGCAGGCGGCCGATCTCAGCGTCGGAGGCCTGCGGAAAGACGATCCGCAGATTGGTCTCGGCCACCCGGTGCGCGCTGGTCACCGGACCTAAGGCCTTGAAAAGCCAGGCCCCGAAGTCCGAGACGGCGTCGACGGGCAGGATGCGGGCGAACGCGATCACCACGTCGAAGGCGACGGCCTCCAGGCGCCAGAGAATATCCTGCGTTCGCGAGGGCGCAGCGTGCGTCATGCCCAGTAGTAGTCGCCTCCTTCGCTTCCGCGCAACGCGAACCCCGCTCGCTTGGCGCGCGATTTGCGCATTTCAGCCCAAGCCGTTTCGTTTTGGGACGGCGCAGCAGATGCGAGGGGGCGATGGAGCCCATGGGCAACAACATCGACGTTCACCTGGGTAAGCGTCTCCGCCGGCGTCGCCGGCTGCTGGGCCTGACCCAGCAGCAACTGGCCGGCGCCTGCGGCGTACGGTTCCAGCAGATCCAGAAGTACGAGTGCGGCGCCAACCGCATCTCCGCGGCCCGCCTGTGGCAGCTCTCCGAGGCCCTCGAGGTTCCGGTCGGCTACTTCTACGACGGGTTCGCCGAGGCCGCGCAGCGTGAGACCTCGGGCGAGGGCGAAGGCGGCGGCGAGATGTTCGCCCGCAAGGAAACCCTCGACCTGATCCGCGCCTATTACCAACTCGGCGAGCGTCCGCGCCGCCGTCTCCTTGACCTCGCCAAGTCGCTCAATGGCGATCATCCCGTCGCCTGAGCCCAACGCGACATTGGCGACCCGCGGATCTGGGGGGATTTCGCGGGGACCGGCGGCGAGGTAAAGCGGGAGCCATGCCCGACTCCATCCTCGCCGCCGGCCGTCTTTCCGAGCTGGACAGCTTCCTGATCGAGCTCAACGCCGCGTCGTCCGCGGCCATCCTGCCGCTCTATCGCGCCGACCACGGCCTGGAGGACAAGGGCGGGCCCAAGGGCTTCGACCCCGTCACCGCCGCCGACAAGGGCGCCGAGGTCGCCATTCGACAACTGATCTCCGCCCGCTATCCCGAACACGGGGTGATCGGCGAGGAGTATGGCGAGGATCGCCCCGACGCGGAGTTCGTCTGGGTGCTGGACCCCGTCGACGGCACGCGGGCCTTCATCGCCGGCCTGCCCCTGTGGTGCACGCTGATCGGCCTGCGTCACCACGGAAAGCCCGTCCTCGGCTCCATCGGCCAGCCCTATCTCGGCGAGCTTTACATCGGCCACGCCGGCGGCTCGCGGCTGATGTCGCGGGGGACCACCCGGCCGCTCAAGGTGCGGCCCTGCCCCAAGCTCACCGACGCCATCATCGCCACGACCGATCCGGAAGGCTGCTTCGACGGGCCTGAACTCGGCGCCTGGACCCAGGTCCGCGCCGCCGCCCGGCTCGCGCGGCTGGGCTGCGACGCCTATGCCTACGCCATGGTCGCGGCGGGCACGATGGACATGGTCATCGAGGCCGGCCTGAAATCCTGGGACATCGAGAGCGCCATCCCCCTGATCGAGGGGGCCGGGGGCCTGGTCACCGACTGGCGCGGACAGCCCGTCGGCCAGCACGGCGGCCAGATCGTCATCGCCGGCGACCGGGCCTGCCTCGACGAGGCCCTGGTCGCCCTGCGCCGTTCGGCCAAATAGCTACTTCTTGGCGGCTGGCTTCTTGGCCGCCGCGGGCTTCTTCGCCGCGGCAGGCTTCGCGGCAGTGGCCGTAGCGGGTTTCGCAGCCGGCTTCTTGGCCGCGGCTGCTTTGGGCACGGCCTTGGCGGCGGCGGGCTTCGCGGCGACCTTGGCGGCGGGTTTCGCAGCCGCCTTGGGCGCCGGCGTCTTCTTGGCCACGGCCTTGGCGGCAGGCTTCGCCGCGGCCTTGGCCGGAGCCGCCTTCGGGGGGGCTGCCGCCTTGACGGGCGCCTTGGACGGAGCGGCCTTGGCCGCGGCTGGTTTCGCCGCTGGCTTCGGCGCGGCGGCCTTGGCGGGCGCCTTCTTGGCCGGAGCCTTGGCGGCCGCCTTCGGCGCGGCCGCGGGGGCCGGAGCCGGCGCGGCCGCCGCCGCCGGAACGGGTGCGGGTGTCGGAGCCGGGGTCGGAGCCACGGCGGCCGGCGCGGGCGCGGCGGCGGCGGCGGGAGCCGGCGTCGCCGACTTCCCCGTCAGAGCGTCGAATGCTCGCAAGAAGATGTTCCGCATGGTGTCCGTCTCCATCAGGATTTCGTGGTAGGCGCCCGGCACGTCGAGGAACTCGCCCTTCGGCAGTTTCGCGGCCACGGCCCTTTGCGCATTGTTGTCGACAAGCTTGTCTTGTTCCGCCGAGCAGATGACGACCGGAATCGTCACGCTTTTCAAGTTCCCTGCTTGCGCCAGGAACCCGGTAGCCCGGAACGCGAAGTCGAGCCAGCCCCAGGTTGGGCCGCCCAGCGCCAAGTCCGGATGGGCCGCGACCTGGGCCTGGCTGCGCGACCAGCGGACACGGTCGTGGGTGAGCACGTTGGTCTCGAAGGTCTCCGGCGCGTTCGACGGCGGCCGGGCGTAGCGCCCGGCGCGGCCCAGCAGCACGTTGAAGCCGGCCAGGGCGCGCGCGATGGCGAGCGGAACACCACCGGTGCGGATGCCCAGCATCGGCGCCGAGAGCGCCGCGCCCTCGAAATGGCGGGCCTGTCCGTGGGCGAGGGCCAGCAGGGTCAGGCAGCCGCCCATGGAGTGGCCGACGGCGTACCAGGGCTTGGGCAGGCGCGGGCCGTAGGCCGCCAGCAAGGCCTCGTAGTCGTGCAGGAAGGCCTTGTAGCCGTCGGCGTTTCCGGCCAGGCGATCGCCCAGGTCCCGGTGCGACAACCCCTGGCCGCGCCAGTCATGGACCAGCACCACGAAACCCCTGGCCGTCAGATCGTCGACGACCTCGAAATACTTCTCGATCGGTTCGGTGCGCCCGCCGCTCAACACCACCGAGCCCCGGGCCGCGCCCTTGGCCGGGAACAGGGCCGCGCGCAGGCGCGCGCCGCCGGCGCCGCTGAACCAGTCGGCCTCGCCGCCGGCTGGAACCGGGGCGGCGGGCGTGGAGATCAGGGGAGCGGTCACGGTCGCCTCATCCCAGCTTGGCGAACAGCGCTTGCATCTGGGGCTGCAGCGACATGGCCAGCCCCATGTCCGAGAGCTTCATCCGGCCGGTCATGACCGCGGTCATCGGATCGAGCTGACGGCGGCCCAGGGCCTCGAGGTCGGCGTGCTTGATGGAGACGACCAGGTCGGCCGGCTTGTCGTCATTGGTGACCGCACCGCCGTCGATATGGATGAAGCCTTCGCCGCGCAGGTCGATCTTGAAGCTCTTGCCCAGGCCGGCGTCCTCGCCGACGGCGTTCTTCACGCGCTGCGTAAGGTCTTGAAGGGTGGCCATGCGGGGATCGTCTCTCGCGCCCAAGGGAGCGGCACCTTCGCCCCTCGTGCGAGTCAAGTAAACGGCGCCGCTCCGGTTGCGGCTCCGAAACCCGGACGGCGCCCGCCGATCAACCGGCCTTGGGCGGCGGCGGGGTGGGACAAGTGTCGGATATCCGCCTGGCCTCGGTGGTCGCCTTGCCGCTGATCGGCAGGGCGCCGTAGGAGGTGTCGATCTCGGCCACCATCTTGAAGGTTGTGGGCGAATAGGCGCCGGTCGCCTCCAGCATCGCGGTGTGGCCGTTCTTGGTGGCGCACTTGCCCTTGAGCGTGATCTTGCCGTTCTTGAAGATCCGCGTGGGGTAGTCGCATTTGTAGTGCCGGTTCGACGGACCCAGCATGAACTTCGCCACCTCCGGCGGGGTGATGCAGCGGGTCTCGGTCTTGGTCTGGCTGACCAGGGCGGTGACCTTGTTGGTCACCTCCCAGTAGCCCGGCAGGATAGCGCCGTCCTGGGCGAAGGCGGGGACAGCGCAGGCGCCGAGCGCGAAGACGGCGAAAAGGGTCGTGCGGAACATGCCTAGCCTTTAGCGTGAAGCGACGCGGACGTTCTAGCGCGGACAAGATGGCTCATTTCTGACGCCTAGGGCGAGCCCCCGTTCATCTAGGGTGACAAGGCCCGGTTGCAAGCGCATAGTTGCGAACGCGTCGCAACTGGAGAGCCGCCGTGAAGACCCTGGACCTCGCCGACCTCGACCGGATCTATCGGCCACCCGGCAAGCTCGTGCTCGAAAAGGCCCTGCCCCACGTGGAGAAGCACGGGAAGAGCTTCATCGCCCTATCGCCGTTCTGTGTTGTCAGTTCCGCGGGCCCCGACGGCTCCATCGACGTCTCGCCGCGCGGCGGCGAGCCTGGTTTCGTCCATGTCAGCGAGGATGGGCGGACGCTCTACCTGCCCGACCGGCCGGGCAACAACCGGCTCGACACCCTGCGCAACCTGCTGGCCGGACCGGGGCGGATCGGGGTGATGTTCATGATCCCGGGCTTCGACGACGTGTTCCGGGTCAATGGCGCCGCCAGCGCCACCGACGAGCCGGAACTGCTCGGGGAGTTCGTGGAGTTCGGCAAGATCCCCCGCCTGGTGATCGCCATCGCCGTCGAGGAGGCCTTCTTCCACTGCCCCAAGGCGATCATGCGCGGCCGGCTTTGGGACCCCGAGGCCCAGGTCGAGCGCAGCGTCCTGCCCTCCGGCGCCGAGATGGTCATGGACCAGCTCAACATGGGTAAGCCGCCAGTTAGCGACGAGGTGATCATCGAGAGCTACAAGACCCAGCTCTGAGGGCTAGCCCGGCTTGACGAACCGCAGGGTCATCCGGTCGCTCTCGCCGATCTCGTCGTATTTGGCGCGGTCGAAGCTCGGATCCTCAGGCTCGCCGCGCGGGGCGGTGAGCCGCACGGGCGGCAGGGTCCAGACCCCGAAGGGATGGTTGCGCGTGTCCTTGGGGTTGGCGTTGATCTCGCTGGCCTTGTCCAGCACGAACCCCGCCTCCTGCGCCAGGCGCACGGCGTAGGCCTGGTCCACATAGCCGTCTGCGGCCAGGGCGTCCTGCACGCCGCCCGGCGCGGCGCGGTGCTCCTCGACTCCCAGGACGCCGCCGGGCTTCAGGGCGGCGAAGGCGTCGCGGAAGGCCTTCTCCACGACGCCGGCGGCCATCCAGTTGTGCAGGTTGCGCAGGAACAGCACGAGGTCGGCGGTGGCCGGCGCCGTCACCGGGCCGCTGGTGGCGCCGAAGGCGGCGATCTCGACCTTGCCGTAGAGCCTGCGGTTGGCCTCCAGCTTGTGGCGGAAGGCTTCCACGATCTCGGTCGAGGCCGGATCGGTGGGCTCGAGATTGGCGGCGATGAGCTTGCCGCCGTTGGCGGCCAGGTAGGGCGCCACGATGTCGGTGTACCAGCCCGCCCCGGGCCAGAACTCCACCACGGTCAGGCCAGGCTTCAGGCCCCAGAACTCAAGGCTCTCCACCGGATGGCGCCAGGGGTCGCGGGCCTTGTCGGCCGCCGAGCGCCAGCTTCCGGCCACCGCGGCTTGGAGGGTCATGGCCGCCTCGGGCGGAGCGCCCGGCGGGGCCTCGGCATTGCGACCGCAGGCCGCCAGCGCGAACGCGCTCAGCAAGGCGCCGCGGCGCGAAAGCAAAGCCTGTGAATTCAAAGGGAGAAGCCTTCCCGCAGCCTGGAACCACCGTCCCGAGTATCCTGACCCGGAACGGTGGTCAAAGCGTGGCTCCAGCCCTAGCGCTTGACGAAACGCAGGGTCATGCGGTCGCTCTCGCCGATGGCGTCGTACTTGGCCCGGTCGAAGGCCGGGTCCTGGCTGCGCCCGCCCGCTACGGTCCAGCGCGACGGCGGCAGGGTCCAGACGCCGAAGGGATGGTCCTTGGTGTCCTTGGGATTGGCGTTGACCTCGGACTTGGCGGCCAGCTTGAAGCCGGCCTTCTCGGCGGCGGCGATGACGTTGGCGGTGCCCACATAGCCGTCGCGGGCGTCGGCGATCTGGTCGCGGGTCGGATCGGCGCGGTGCTCCTCGACGGCCAGGACCCCGCCCTTCTTGAGGACCGTCGCGAAGTCCTTCATCGACTTGTCCAGAACGCCCTCGGTCCACATCCAGTTGTGGATGTTACGGGCGGTGATGACCATGTCGGCCGAGCCCGGCGCGCCGAGCGGTCCCGACACCTGGCCGAACCCGACGTAGGAGATCTTCCCGAACTTCGCCTCGTCGGCGTACTTGGCCTCGAAGTCGGCGCGGTTCTTGCGGCCGGCGTCCGTCATCTTCGGATTGGCCAGATCGGCGGCGGTGGCGATGTAGGCGCCGCCCGTGGCCTTGGCGTAGGGGCCGAGGATCTCGGTCCAGTAGCCGGAGCCCGGGGAGACCTCGATGATGGTCTGCTTGGGCTTCACGCCCCAGAAGGCGAGGGTCTCGTAGGGATGGCGCGCGGTGTCTCGGGCCACGTGGGCCTCGCCGCGCTGGGCGCCGGCGACGGCGGCCCGCAGCGCCTTGTCTTCCGCCGCCGCGGCGGGCTGGGCGAGAACGATCAGCGCGCCGGCGGCGAGCAGGACAAATCGACGGGTGGACATCTGGGGAGAGCCTCGGCTGGTTTCGGATTGGGCGCGAGCCTAGAGCGCGGCGCGATCCTGACAAGGCGTCTTGCGACACCCCTTGAACCTGAAAACTGCGGTCCCACCTAAGACCTCGAAGGCGCTGGACATCCGGGCCTTCCGGACACTGGGCGAGGCCAGATCGGCTCGCGCGACGTCCGACACATCGCAACCTTGCTTATTGAAGAAGGCTCAACATGCGCACCATCGACTTCTCCCCGCTCTATCGTTCGGTCGTCGGCTTCGATCGCTTGGCCGACCTGCTGGAAACCGCCCGCGTCGACGCCGCCGCCGGCTATCCGCCCTACAATATCGAGCGCACGGACGAGAACGCCTACCGCGTCGAGATCGCGGTCGCCGGCTTCCGTCCGGAAGAACTGAACATCGAGGTCAAGGAAAACCTCCTGACCGTCCAGGGCCGCAAGGCCGCCAACGACGACCAGCGCAAGTACCTCCACCGCGGCCTGGCC
>NZ_JAUYNW010000061.1 GCF_030698145.1 Phenylobacterium sp.
GATCGTCGACCGCGACGAGAAGATCGTGCGCGAGGTCTGGGACCGCGACGAGGCCATCAAGCACTTCAAGGAGATCGGCGAGGCCTACAAGGCCGAGATCATCTCCGACCTGCCGGCCGGCGAGGAGATCAGCGTCTATCGGCAGGGCCAGTGGAAGGACCTGTGCCTGGGCCCGCACCTGCCCTCGACGAAGCACGTGGGCAAGGCCTTCAAGCTGACCAAGCTGGCCGGCGCCTATTGGCGCGGCGACCACCGCAACGCCCAGCTCCAGCGGATCTACGGCACGGCCTGGGCCAGCGAGGCCGACCTGGAGGCCTATCTCCATCGCCTGGAGGAGGCCGAGAAGCGCGATCACCGCAAGATCGGCCGGGCCATGGACCTCTTCCACCTGCAGGAAGAGGCCAAGGGGATGATCTTCTGGCACCCCAAGGGCTGGACCTTCTACCGCACGGTGGAGGCCTATATGCGCCGCCGCCTGGACGCCGACGGCTATGTGGAGGTCAAGGCCCCCCAGATCATGGACCGCGGCCTGTGGGAGAAGTCCGGCCACTGGGAGAAGTTCGGCGCGGCGATGTTCACGTGTGAAACGACGGAAGGCGAAGAGCTGGCCGTTAAACCGATGAACTGTCCGGGACACGTGCAGATTTTCAACTTCGGCCAGAAATCCTATCGCGACCTACCGCTGCGGATGGCGGAGTTCGGCGCGTGCCACCGCTACGAGCCCTCCGGGGCCCTGCACGGGATCATGCGCCTGCGCGCCTTCACCCAGGACGACGCCCACATCTTCTGCCGCGAGGAGCAGATCGAGGAGGAGACGACGAAGTTCGTCCGCCTGCTGAACTCGGTCTACGCCGACTTCGGCCTGGAGCTGCACAGCGTGAAGCTGGCCCTGCGGCCCGACCTGCGCGCCGGCTCCGACGAGGTCTGGGACATCGCCGAAGAGAAGCTGGACCGCGCTGCGCGCCATGCGATCAACATGCCGATCGAACGCCTGCCCGGCGAAGGCGCCTTCTACGGCCCGAAGCTGGAGTTCCACCTGCGCGACGCCATTGGCCGGACCTGGCAGTGCGGCACGCTGCAGCTCGACTTCGTGCTGCCCGAGCGGTTGGAGGCCGAATACATCGCGGAGGACGGCTCCAAGCAACGGCCAGTGATGCTGCACCGGGCGATCTGCGGGTCCATGGAGCGGTTCATGGGCGTGGTGATCGAGAACTATGCGGGATCGTTCCCGCTGTGGCTGGCACCCACCCAGGTGGTCGTCGCCACAATTACGTCAGACGCCAATGATTATGCCATGCAGGTGGCTCAAGAATTGAGCGCCGCGGGGCTGCGCGTGGAAACCGACCTGCGGAACGAAAAGATCAACTACAAGGTGCGTGAGCATAGCCTTGCGAAGACGCCGGTGATAGCCGTCGTCGGGCGGCGCGAGGCCGAGGAGGGCAAGGTGGCATTGCGGCGCCTGGGATCGGATGGGCAGCAGATTCTGGACCTGGCGCAGGCCGTGAAGACGCTTGCCATGGAAGCCGACGCGCCTGATGTTGCTCGGTACGCCATGGGCCAGACCGCTGCGGCTCGCGGCGCGGTCGGGGCCAGGGAGGCTGGATGAACGGCATCGCCGCACCGATCGTCGCCTACGAACCCTCGCCGACGCAGGACTTCCTGAAGCCCCGCCGCAAGGTGTCGGTCGTGATGGTCGTCTTCATGACCGGCGAGGCCCTGGAGCAGAGCCTGCATTGCGTCCTGGCCGACCCGCTGGTCGATGAGCTGGTGGTCGTCGACAACGGCTCGACCCGCATTGAGGCCGCGCGCCTCAAGGGTCTGGCCGAACGCGACGGCCGGGTCCATCTGGTGGCCGGTCACGGCAATGTCGGCTTCGCCCGCGGCGCCAACCTGGGAGCCACGAAGGCGCACGGCGATGTGCTGGTGTTCCTCAATCCCGACGCCTTCCTGCAGCCCGGCGCCATCGCCGAGCTGGTGCGCGCCGTGGAGGGCCGCAAGGCGCCCTGCATCGTCGGCGGCCGGGTGCTGAACGCCGACCGCACCGAACAGCGCGGCGCGCGGCGCGGCGACATCACCCTGACCAGCGCGCTGCTCAGCCTCTCCCACCTCGCCCAGCACGTGCCGGCCTGGCGCCGCTACGAGGTGCACTGGGAAAACGAGGCCGCGCCGGACGCCGTGGCCGCGGTGCCGACCATTTCTGGCGCATGCTTCTGCATGCGCCGCGAGGACTTCGTCGCCCTGAAGGGCTTCGACGAGGGTTATTTCCTGCACGTCGAGGACGTCGACCTGTGCTGGCGGGTCCGCCAGGCGGGCGGCGAGGTGCTGTTCCAGCCCAAGGCCGAGGTGATCCACCTGGGCCACACCAGCCACGCCAGCCCGCTGAAGGTGGAGTTCCACAAGGGCGTCGGCCTGGCCCGCTATTTCCGCAAGCGCGCGGAGGGGATCACCGAGCAGCTGACGGCCTGGGCGCTCTCGCCGCTGATCGTCTGCACGGCGGTGGTCCGGCCGGTGATGTGGCGCTTCCGGGGGCGGGCGGCCTAACCAGCGTCGGCTACTGCGGGAACACGCCCGCGCGGCTGACGGACGCGGCAGGCGGCTTGCCCAGGATCCCCGACATCCACTTGGCGGTTTCGATCAGCTTGCCGAGGTCGTAGGTGGTCTCGAACCCCGCCCGCTCCAGCATGTAGACCAGGTCCTCGGTGCCGATATTGCCGGTGGCTTCCGGGGCGAAGGGGCAGCCGCCGAGGCCGCCGCAACTGGCGTCCAGGATGGTCACCCCGGCCTCGACGCCGGCATAGGCGTTGGCCAGGCCCGTGTTGCGGGTGTCGTGGAAATGCAGGCGCAGCGGGATGTCGCCGGTGACCTTGCGCACCGCCTCGACCCGGGCGCGGACCATCCAGGGGTCGGCCACGCCGATGGTGTCGGCGAGCGCGATCTCGTCGACCTTGGCGGCGGCGGCCTCGGCGGCCAGGGCCACCACCTGGTCCTGCGGCACCTCCCCGTCGAACGGGCAGCCGAAGGCGGTGGAGAAGGTGACCGAGATCGGCGGGCCGCCCTCGGCGGCCTTGCGCTGAGCGATCGCGTGCATGGCGGCGATCTGCTCGGCCACCGAGGCGCCCTGGTTGCGGATGCCGAAGCCGTCTGAGCAGCAGACCACCACATTGGCCTCGTCGCAGGCGGCGGCCACCGCACGCTCCCAGCCGCGCATGTTCAGCACCAGGCCGATGCGCGAGAGGGCGGGTTCGGCGGCCATCCCGGCCATGACCTCCTCGGCGCCGGCCATCTGCGGCACGCGCTTGGCATTGACGAAGGACACCACCTCCATCCGCTTGGCGCCGGCGGCGTCTAGGCGGGCGATGAAGTCGAGCTTCTGGTCGGTGTCGAGCACCGTGGACTCGTTCTGCAGCCCGTCGCGCGGGCCAACCTCGACGATCTCGATAAAGCGGCTCATGGGATCTCAGATGGGGTCGGGGCATAGAGCCGTAAAGACGTCTCGTCGCCGTTGGAATAGTCCAGGCCCTCGATCTTGCCGATTTCCCGGGCCTTGACCCCGCGGGCTTTCATGGCGGCCTCGAAGGCGGCCTGTTCGCGGCCCTCGATCACCGCGGGGCGACGTTCCTCCAGCGCGTCCACCGCGTCCTCGACGCCGCCGAGGTCAGTGGGGGTGCCGAGCGCGAAGACCAGGCTGGGCTCGGCGTAGCCGGCCACGGCCACCGGCGCGGGCGCGAAGCCCTGGCGGGGGGCGAGCCTGGCCCGGGACAGGGCCCGCTCGGTGCGCTGCGACAGCCAGAGCGGCTCCAGGCGAGGGGCGAAGGCCGCGGCGAAGGCCGCGTGGCCGAGGATGGTCAGCACCAGGGCCGCGGCGAGCCCCTTCAGGGCCTGGCCGCGCCACAGCAGATAGGCGCCGACGCACCCGGCGCCGGCTAGCAGCAGGGCGGTGAGGAAGGCGGCGATCAGGTCGGACCGGTCCCCATAGAGGCTCAGCAGATAGAGCACGCCGGCCGCCAGCACGCCGCCCGCGAACAGCGACAACCCGATCCCGGTCCAGCGGACCACCGCGCCCAGCGGCGCGCGCAGCACGGCGGCGGCCATCAGCCAGGCCAGGGCCCCATAGGTCGGCAGGGTGTAGTGCACCAGCTTGGTGGGGGTGGCCTCGAACACGATCCAGGCCGGGACCAGCCAGCAGAGCGCGAAGCGCACGCCGGGCTCGTCGCGATGGCGCCAGCCGAGCGCCAGCGCGGCCGGCAGCAGCAGGGCGCCCGGAAAGATCAGCAGCGGCGTCAGCAGCGTGTGGTAGCCGGGCGGCGCGCCGTGGCTCTCCTGGCCGCCCACCAGCTTGGGCGCGAGGTCGGCCCCGAAGGCGGTGGTCCAGAAGGTCCCGTCGGTGGCCACGGTCACCGCCCCGGCCCAGGGCCCGACGACGGCGGCCAGGATGATCAGGCCCCAGACCCAGCCCAGGTCGCGCAGCCACCGCCATTTTCGGTCCCACAGGCTGAGCGAGATCGCGGTCAGGATCACCACCATCAGCCCGACCGGTCCCTTGACCAGGATCGAGCCTGAGAGGCCCAGCCAGAACAGCAGACGGGTCAGGCGCCCGGCTTTTCCGCCCTCACGGCTGGCCGCGTAGATCCGCGCCAGGGCCGCCATGGCGAGCGTCGTGGTTCCGGCCAGCACCGCGTCGGTCTTGGCGATGAAGGCCTCGGTGGAGAGCAGGAAGGTCGAGCCCAGGATCGCGCCCGCCAGCAGGCCCGTCGGTCCCCCGAAGAAGACGCCCGCCCCCCAGGCGCAGGCCGCCGCCGCCAGCATGGCGCCCAGCAGCGAGGGCAGGCGGTAGGCCCAGATGTCGCGCGCCTCGGCCTGGGAGAACAGGGCCACGCTGCCAGCCTGCAGCCAATGGATGCCCACCGGCTTCTTGAAGCGCGGCTGGTCCTGGAAGCGGATCACCACGAAGTCGCCGGTCTCCAGCATCTGGGCGGTGGCCTGGGCGAAGCGGCTCTCGTCGCGATCCAGCGGCGGCATGGCGAAGACGCCGGGCAGGCCCGCCAGCAGGGCGATCAGGGCCGCGAGGGCCGGACCCCGCCAGCCGGCGCCATACCGCTGAAGAAAGGCTTCGAGACTCATGCCCGCGTTGATAGCACGATCCTTTCGCGCGCCGACTTTTCCGCTATGGAGAGACATGGTCGACACCAAGCCCGATATCTCCGTCGTCGTCCCCGTCTTCGACGAGGAGGGCGCGGCCCCGGAACTCGCCCGCGAGATCGCCGCCGCCTTCGCCGGCCGCAGCTTCGAGATCGTCTTCGTCGACGACCGCAGCCGCGACGCCACCCGCGCGGCGCTGCTGGCGCTCAAGCCCTCGATCCCGCAGCTTCGGGTCCTGACCCACACGTCCAATTCCGGTCAGAGCCGGTCGATCCGCACCGGGATCCTGGCGGCCCGCGGCGACATCGTGGTCACCCTGGACGGCGACGGCCAGAACGACCCTGCCGATGGTCCGCAGCTGGTCGACGCCTTGATGTCCGGACCGGCCGATCTGGTCCTGGTGGGCGGCGAGCGGGTCAAGCGCCAGGACAGCCAGGCCAAGAAGCTCGCCTCGAAGTTCGGCAACGGGGTGCGCAAGCGGCTCCTGAAGGACACCGCCAACGACACCGGCTGCGGGCTCAAGGCCTTCCGCCGCGAGGCCTTCCTGCGGCTTCCCTATTTCGACCACATCCACCGCTACCTGCCCGCCCTGATGATGCGCGAGGGCTACCAGGTGGACTTCCGGCCGGTGAACCACCGCCACCGCCAGACGGGGGTGTCGAAATACACCAATCTGGGCAGGCTCTGGGCCTCGCTGTCGGACCTGCTGGGCGTCATGTGGCTGCAGTCGCGGGCCCGCCTGCCCGGAGTGGTGGAAGAGCTCTAGCGCCGGCTTGCCGCGCCGGGCGAAACAGCGGAATTTCACATCTGTCCCAATCGGGGAGGGATGACCGATGTTCGCCGCCTTGCCGCTGCTGGTGCTGCCGGTGCTCGCCTACAATCTGATCGCACTGATGTTGCCCGGCGGGTTCTCGTCGGTCGAGGCCGACATCCGCATGGCCGAGCCGCTGTTCGGCATCGCCATGACCTCCAAGGTCGAGTGGCCTGTGAACCTCGGCGACATCCTGATGGCGTCGGGCCTGATCGTGCTGTTCATCGAACTGCTGAAATCCACCACCAGCCGGCGGACGGCGATCGTCAACCACGCCCTGTCGATGCTGCTGTTCGTGGGCTGCCTGGTGGAGTTCCTGCTGGCCCCGGCCTTCGCGACCTCGACCTTCTTCCTGCTGACCCTGATGGTGCTGCTCGACGTGCTGGCTGGCTTCATCGTCACCATCGTCACCGCCCGCCGCGACGTCGGCTTCGGCGTCGATCAGGACTAGACCATTTTCCGCCGAAGTGGCCGCCGGTTCGGCGAAGAAAATGGTCTAAATTCAAAGAGGCCTGAGCAAAATCCGATCCAATCGGATCGGATTTTGCTCTAGGTGAGCGCCGAGAAGATCAGGGTGACCACGGCGACGTCGAGGAAGCGGATGGCGAGCGCGAGCATGAAACGTCCGGTCCAGGCGGGATTCACCTGTGGTTAAGCAAGACCGGCGCCAGGACGGGCGGGGCTGATGGCGCTGTTCTTCGACGCCGCCTGGTTCGAGGCGAAACTGGCGGAGCGCGGCCTGACGCGGCGGGTCATGGCCGCCGCCACCGGCATGAGCGAGGCCGACCTGGCGCTCGCCTTCAAGGACCAGAGGGAACTTTCCGCCGAGGAGGTGGGCATTTTCGCCGACCTGCTGGGCGTCCCGGCGGCCGAGGTGGCCCTCAACGCGGGGGTCTCCACCCCGGTGCCCGGCCAGGAGGACCTGGCCGGACGGCTCGCAGCCCTGGAGAAGCGGGTCGCGAGCCTGGAGGCGGAGCTGGCCCGGCTGAAGGGGCGCTAGACGGGCAGGTCCTTGCCCATGAAGACGCGCGGGAACATCGGCGCCGGGCCGTCGATCTGGCCGAACACCGCAAAGCCCAGTCGTTCGTAGAACGGCCGCGCCTGGAAGGCGTAGGTGTCCAGCCACATGTGGCGGCATCCGCGGCGGGCCGCCTCGGCTTCCGCCAGGATCATCAGGTCGGTACCGAGGCCTTGGCCGCGCGCGCCCTCGGGCGCGACGACTAGGCCAATGTAGAACGACCCCCAGAGCGAGAGGCCCCAGAGGCCGCCCAGCACGGCGTCGTCGCCGTGCGCGGTGATGGTCAGGGCGAAGGGTTCGCCCTCTGCGTCGCCCACGGTCTTCTGGTTGAAGGCGAGGAGCGGCGCCCAGATGGGCATGTAGGCGTCGGCGGGCCGTTCGGCCTGCCGAATGACAAGATTCATGATGGAGTCCTCAGAGTTCGCGCAGGTCGAGCGTCTTGCGCGGGCGGACGAGGTCCGGCTCGCTTCGACCCTGTCAGGCGACGTCCGCTAGGCGCGGCGTCAGACGGCGACGAATCCCTTCATGGGAAGGACCCTATCAGATCTCGGTCTTGGTCACGCCGCCCTTGCGGGCGCGGCGGTCGGCGGGGCCGGACCACTCGGTCTTGGTGTAGACGCTGCGGGCCGCGCCCAGGGTCTCGGGGCCGCCGCGCAGGCCGCGCTTCTGGCCGTCCTGGCCCATCAGATGGGCGTTGAAGGTCGAGGCCCCCTCGGCCGACCCGCGGGGCGGCGAGGTCGGGGCGGGATCGTAGATGGCCGGGACACTGCGGTCCTCGACATCCTGGGCCTCCTCGCGGTCGGCCGCGTACGGCCGCTGGGCGCGGCGCACCAGGTTGCTTCGGCGAATGGGATCGATCGGCGAGCTCATGACGACCGCAAGTCTAGGGGGTCCAGGTTAAGCTAGCGTTTTGCCAGCTTCTCGATCTGGGCCTGCATTTCTTCCATCTGCTTCTTCAGCACGTTCAGGGTCTCGTCGGCCGCCGGCGGCGGGGCGTCGGCCTTGGACGGCGCCGCGGCGGGCGGCTCGTCGCCCCGGGCGTAGGCGAACGGCGAGAACATCTTCATCGCGCGGTCGAACATGGCCAGGTTCTGACGGATGGTCTCGTCATAGGCGCCCATGCCCGTGCCTATCGGCAGGGCCGAGAACTGGGTGCGCAAACGTTCCTGCTGTTCGGCGAAGGTGGCCAGGGACAGTTCCAGATAGCTCGGCAGGAAGGCCTGCATGGAGTTGCCGTAGAACCCGATCAGCTGGCGGAGGAACTGGATGGGCAACAGGTTCTGCCCGTCGCGGCCCTCTTCCTCGAAGATGATCTGGGTCAGGACCGTCCGGGTGATCTCCTCGCCGGTCTTGGCGTCGAAGACGGCGAAGTCGACGCCCTGCTTCACCATCTCCGATAGGTGGTCGAGCGTGACGTACGAGGATGAGGCGGTGTTGTAGAGCCGCCGGTTCGCATATTTCTTGATGACGACGCGTGTGTCGTCGGCCTTCCCACCTTGGGTGTCGACCATATCAAACCCTTTGCCGGGCTTCCTCCCCGCGAGGCGCGCCGCACTCTTGCACCGCAGTATCGCGGATGCGAGGGCGTTCGGAAAGCGGCCGCTCCAATCAGGCGAACGATTTCACCCCCTTGCCCAATATCCGGCGTTTATCGATAGATAGAACAGCTTATCCAGAAGGAGCCTCCCCATGACCGACGTCGTCATCGTCTCGGCCGCCCGCACGCCGGTCGGATCGTTCAATGGGGCGCTTTCCAGCCTGCCCGCCCATGAACTCGGCAAGATCGCCATCCAGGCCGCGCTTGCCCGCGCCGGCGTCGCGGCGGCCGACGTGGACGAGGTCATCATGGGTCAGGTGCTGCAGGCCGGCACCGGCCAGGGCCCCGCCCGCCAGGCGGCGATCAACGCCGGGATCCCGGTCGAGAGCCCGGCCTGGAGCCTGAACCAACTCTGCGGCTCGGGCCTGCGCGCGGTGGCGCTCGGCGCCCAGCAGATCGCCGACGGCTCGGTCGACATCGTGATCGCCGGCGGCCAGGAGAGCATGAGCCAGGCGCCGCACGCCGCCCACCTGCGCAACGGCGTCAAGATGGGCGACATGTCGTTCACCGACACCATGACCAAGGACGGGCTGATCGACGCCTTCCACGGCTACCACATGGGTCAGACGGCCGAGAACATCGCCGCGCGCTGGCAGATCACCCGCGAGGACCAGGACCAGTTCGCGGTCGCCAGCCAGAACAAGGCCGAGGCCGCCCAGAAGGCCGGCAAGTTCGCCGGCGAGATCGCGCCGGTCACCATCAAGGGCCGCAAGGGCGACACCGTCGTCGACCAGGACGAATACATCCGCCACGGCGCCACCCTGGACAGCGTCTCGGGCCTGCGCCCGGCGTTCAACAAGGAAGGCTCCGTCACCGCGGCCAACGCCTCGGGTCTCAATGACGGCGCCGCGGCCCTGGTGCTGATGAGCGCCGACGAGGCCAAGAAGCGCGGACTGACGCCGCTGGCCCGCATCGCCTCCTGGGCCTCGGCCGGGGTCGATCCCGCGATCATGGGCACCGGGCCCATCCCCGCCAGCCGCAAGGCGCTGGAAAAGGCGGGCTGGGCGATCGGCGACCTGGACCTCATCGAGTCCAACGAAGCCTTCGCCGCCCAGTCGATCTGCGTGGTGCGCGACCTGGGCCTCGATCCCGCGAAAGTGAACGTGAACGGCGGCGCCATCGCCATCGGCCACCCCATCGGCGCCTCGGGCGCGCGCATCCTCACCACGCTGGTCCACGAGATGAAGCGTTCGGGAGCCAAGAAGGGCCTGGCGACGTTGTGTGTCGGCGGTGGCATGGGCGTGGCCATGTGCGTCGAAGCGATTTGACCTGAGCCCCGGACAACCGACGTCGATTTTTGAAAGCGGGAGGCGACTATGGCCAGAGTGGCGTTCGTCACGGGCGGAACACGCGGCATCGGCAGGGCGATCTGCGAACGGCTCAAGGCCGACGGCATGAAGGTCGCCGCCGGCTATTCCGGCAACGAGGAAGCCGCCGCCGCGTGCGCCAAGGAACTGGGCGTCATGGTGGTGAAGGGCAATGTCGGCAACTTCGAGGACTGCGAGCGCGCGGTGAACGTGGTGATGGCCGAACTCGGCCCTATCGACATCCTGGTCAACAACGCCGGCATCACTCGCGACGGCGTGTTCCACAAGATGTCCCCCGAACAGTGGTCCGATGTGGTCCGGGTCAATATGGACTCGGTGTTCAACATGACCCGGCACGTGATCGAGGGCATGCGTGAGCGCTCCTGGGGCCGGATCATCAACATCTCGTCGATCAACGGCCAGAAGGGCCAGATGGGCCAGACCAACTACTCGGCCGCCAAAGCCGGCGTCATCGGCTTCACCAAGGCCCTGGCCCTGGAAAACGCCCGCAAGGGCGTCACCGTCAACTGCATCGCGCCCGGCTATATCGACACCGAGATGGTGCAGGCGGTGCCCGAGAACGTGCTGGCCAGCATCATCGCCCAGATCCCGGTGGGACGCCTGGGCAAGGGCGAGGAGATCGCCGACATGGTGGCCTTCCTGGCCGGCGAGCACGCGGGCTATGTGACCGGCTCGACCCTCTCGCTCAACGGCGGCCAGTACATGGCGGGCTAAAGCTTGGCGGTCCTAGTCCAAAAAGAGCCGCAGTCGCGGAGCATCTGCTTCCGGTGATGGCGAGCGAACGACCGGCGCATGCGTACCTGCCCTTCTTCGTCGCGGCGCTCGCCGCGGCGGGAAGTCTTGCGTGCGCCTCACCCGCACTGGCCGGGCCCGAGGTGTTGCGCGAGGGCCTGTTCGGCGCGCGTCCTTCCCCGGGGCGCAGCACGAGCCCGCCGGTGGCGCGCTATGTCAGCCAGGACGGCGACGGCTTCGTCCTGGACCGCAGCCAGCCCCGCGCCTTCCTGAAGTTCGACGACAGTCCCGAGGTCTGGGCTCTGCATCCCCAGCCCGCGCCGCGCGGCGACGTGATCTACAAGAACGACCTGGGCGAGCCGATGCTGCGCGCCACGCGTCTGGGCGGGCTGACCATTTTCACCCCCGAGCGGCCCGGCGGTTCGCCCGCGGCGCTGTCTGGCGGCGGCCCGACCCTGCGCCTGCCGTCGATGGGGCCGCAGGCCCTGCTCGAGCGCCTGGCCCAGGCCAGCGCCAAGGCCACCCGCGCCGCGCGCCGGCTGATCCCCTTCGAGGCCGACGCCTCGCCCGCGTCCTCCGCCGTGGTGGCTGACGCCGCCATGGTGGCCGCCGAGGCCGTCGTGCGGATGTCGCGCCGCCCCGACGCCAGGGGCCTGCTCGCCAAGCTGTCGAAGGTGAAGCTGGTGGAGGGGCGCAAGCCGTCGGCCGTGCTGCACGGTTCGGAGATGCGCATCACTGTGGCGCCCGCCGAAGGACTGGCCGGCCGCCCATCCTCCGACAAGATCATGATGGCCGCCGGTTCGCGTTAAGGGCGCGCAACCATTCGGCCACAATTGCTGTTACGGCGAGGTGCTGTGCGCCTAAGGTTGGCCCAGGCCCCGGGGGGCGGGCGTCGAGAGAGTGTTTGGGTTGGGGACTTCCGCGACTTCGCCTGTCATGGCCGATCCGCCGTTCCGGGCGCTGGCCGACACCATGTCGTTGGGCATGGCGTTCCAGGTGCTGGTGGCGCCGGGCGGCGCGAACCGACGTTTCATCTTCGTGTCCGAGAGCTGCCAGGCCCTGAACGGCGTCAGCGCCGCCGACGCCATGGTCGATCCCAAAGCCCTCTACAACCTGATCGCGCCTGAGTATCGGGAGCGCTTGACCCAGGCCGAGACCGAGGCCTCCCAGGCCGGCGGGTCGTTCGATGTCGAGCTGGCCTTCAACCTCGCCAATGGCGAGACCCGCTGGAACCGGATCGCGTCCGCTCGCCGCGCTGTTCCGTGGCCGGACGGTTCGATCCTGTGGGACGGGATCCAGATCGACATCACCGAACGCAAGCGCGGCGAACTGGCGCTGGAGGAACAGCGCAACCACCTGGCGCTGGCCGTGGAGGCCACCGGCCTCGGCTTCTGGCGGTGGGAGCCCGGCGGCGACCGGCTGATCTGGTCGGATCGAAACAAGGCGCTGTTCGGCCTGCCATCCGAGGCGCCTATCGACATCACGCGCTACATGGCCGCGGTGCATCCGGACGACCGCGAGCATATCCGCCAGGCCTACCGCACGGCGCGCGACCGGCCCGAGGGCGGCGACTTCTCCATGGAGTACCGCGCCGTCGCGCCCGACGGGCAGATCCGCTGGATCCTGGCCCATGCCCGGGTGGTCTACGGAACGAGCGGGTCGCCCCTGGTGGTCGGCACCTCGCTGGACGTCACCGAGCGCCGCGGGGCCGAGGATCGACAGGCCCTGCTGACCCGCGAAATGGCCCACCGCGCCAAGAACGGCCTGGCCATCGTGACGGCCCTGGCGCAGCAGACAGCGCGGGGCGTCACCACAGTGGTGGAGTACGAGGAGCTGCTCACCTCGCGGCTGACCGCCATGTCCCATTCTCAGGACCTGATCACCCAGGCGGGCGGCGGGCGCCTGGGTCTGGCCGACCTGCTGCGCAAGGTGCTGGAACCCTTTATCCTGACCCGGTTCGACCTCGATCCGCGGCTCGAAGATGTCGAGCTCAGCTCGGAGATCGGCATCGGCGCCGCCCTTCTGCTGCATGAGCTGGCGACCAATGCGGTCAAGTACGGGGCCCTGAGCCGCCCGGAAGGCCGCGTGGCGGTTTCGGCGCTGGAGCTTACCGACGGCCTGGCCCAGGTCGAATGGCGCGAGACCGGCGGCCCGCCGCCCGGTCCGGTCAACAAGTCGGGCTTCGGCACGCGGCTGATGCAGGCGGCCCTGCGCAACCAGGGCGGCAAGGTGGAGCCTCGCTACGAGCCCGAGGGCCTTCGCGCGCTTCTGGAAATCCCGACCGTCGCCGGATGACCCGATGCGCCCAGGCCTGATCCTCGCCCTCGTCGCCGGCCTCGCCAGCCTGGCGGTGACGGGCTGCCGAGCCGCCTCGCCAGCCCGCGATCCGGAGGCCTATCCCGGCCAGCTTGTGCGCCTGGCCGACGGGCGTCGGCTGAACCTGCGATGCTCGGGAAAGGGCGCCCCCACGGTGCTGCTGGAGAGCGGCTTCGCCGCGGGCTCCTTGGCCTGGTGGAAGGTGCAGCCGAAGATCGCGGCGACCAACCGGGTCTGTTCCTACGACCGCGCCGGCTACGGCTTCAGCGACGAGGGCCCCGCGCCCCGCGACGGCGCCGCGACCGCGCGCGACCTCGACGAGGCTCTGCGGGCGGTGCGGATCAAGGGACCGTTCGTGGTGGTGGGTCATTCGGCCGGCGGGCTCTATGCCCGCCTGTTCGCCGACCGCCGCCCGGCCGACGTGGTGGGCATGGTGCTGGTCGACACGTCCGTGGAGTTCCAGGAACAGCGCTTCAACACCGCCTTCGGCGCCGGCGCGGCCAGTCTGGCGGGCATCCGTTCCAAGGCCGTCCGCTGCCTGGCGGGCGCCGAGGCCAAGGCCCTGCCGTCGGAAGAGCCGGCCCTGGCCTCCTGCACGCCGCAGCCCCGCGAGGGGCAGTCGCCGGAGGCCGCGGCCGCGCGCATGGCCCAGGCAGTGAACCCGGCGACCTGGCGCACCCAGATCTCGGAGGCCGACAGCCTGTGGGCGTCGACCTCGCGACAGGTGGCGGAGGGCCGGACATCGCTGGGCGACCTGCCGCTGATCGTGCTCACCGCCGAGGGGACCTATGCCGGTGCGCCCGAGGCCTATCGCGCGACGCTGGCCGCCTTCTGGGCTGGTCTGCATCAGGAGGTGGCGGCGCGCTCGACACGGGGCGACCAGCGGCTGGTGGTCAAGACCTCGCACATGATGATCTTCGACCAGCCCGACGCAATCGTCGCGGCGGTGGCTGAGGTCTCGCGGGCGAGCAAGACGCGGCGCCCTTAGAATTCCTCCGCTTGCGGGGTGCGCGCGCGACCCTCTAGGATTCCTTTCAACAGACAGGGGAGGGCGCTTGATGGCCTTCAAGCTCAACGTGAACGGCAAGTCGCTCTCCGCCGATGTGGATGGGGACACGCCGCTGCTCTGGGTGCTGCGCGACTCGCTCGGCATCCTTGGCCCCAAGTACGGCTGCGGGATCGGCCAGTGCGGCGCCTGCACGGTGCACGTGGACGGCGCGCCGGTGCGCTCCTGCTCGCTGCCCGTCGAGAGCGTGGGCGCCGGCAAGGTGGTCACCATCGAGGGGATCGGCGCCGACCCTGTCGGCAAGAAGGTGCAGGCCGCCTGGAGCGCGCTGGACGTGGCCCAGTGCGGCTACTGCCAGCCCGGCCAGATCATGTCCGCGACCGCCCTTCTGGCGACGACACCCAAGCCGACCGACGCCGATATCGACTCCGCCATGAGCGGGAACATTTGCCGCTGCGCCACCTACATCCGCATCCGCGCCGCGATCAAGCGCGCCTCGGGGCAGGAGGCATGAGCATGCGGACGCCTGCCGCGTCTCGACGCGAACTCATCAAGGGGGCCGCCGCCGGCGGCCTGACTCTGTTCTTCGCGACCGCCCAGGGCGCCGTCGCGCGCGCGGCCGCCGGACCCCTGAACGCCTTCGTGCAAATAGGCGCCGACGGCATCGTCACCATCGCCGCAAAGAACCCGGAGATCGGTCAAGGCGCCAGCACCATGCTGCCCATGCTGATCGCCGAGGAACTGGACGTGGCGTGGAAGGACGTGCGCATCGAACAGGCTGGGAACGACCCCCGGGCTTTCGGACAACAGATCACCGGCGGAAGCATGGCGGCGACCCTGAACTGGGAGGCGTTGCGCCGCGTCGGGGCCGCCGCTCGCGCAATGATCGTCCAGGCCGCGGCCAGCGGTTGGGGCGTACCGGCGTCCGAGTGCGTGACGCACGCCGGCGTCGTGACCCATGCGCCTTCGAAGCAGACCGCAACCTATGGCTCGCTGGCGTTGAAGGCGGCGCAACTGGCGGCGCCGGACCTGAAGTCCGTGCCCCTGAAGGATGCGAAGGACTACCGCATCATTGGCCGGGGTGTGGCGCAGTACGACACGCCTAAGATTGTCACGGGCAAGCCGCTCTTCGGGATCGATGTCCGAGTGCCCGGCATGCTGTTCGCCACCTATGCCAAGGCCCCCGTCTTCGGGGCGAAGGTGGCGCAGGTCGATCTGGCGCCCGCCCGCGCCATCAAGGGGGTGCGTAAGGCCTTCGTTGTCGAGGGCGGGCCCGTACTGGAAGCGCTCTCGCCCGGCGTGGCGATCGTAGCCGACAGCTGGTGGACGGCGACGAAGGCGCGCGCCGCCCTGCAGATCCAGTGGGCCGACCATCCCACCGGCGCCCAGAACACGGCCGGCTTCGCCAAGCGGGCCGTGGAGCTGAACGCTGGAACTCCGCAGCGCACGATGCGCAATGACGGCGATGCGGCGGCCGCTCTGAGCTCGGCCGCGAAGAAGATCAAGGCGGCCTATAGTTACCCCTTTGTGGCCCATGCGGCGCTCGAGCCGGAGAACTGCACCGCGCGGTTCGAGGGCGGCAAGCTCGAGCTCTGGGCTCCAACCCAGTTTCCCGAGCCGGGCCGACAACTGGTCGCCAAGACCCTGGGCCTGAACCCCGAAGACGTGACGGTTCATATCACGCGCGCGGGCGGCGGGTTCGGACGCAAGGCGATCAACGACTTCATGGTCGAGGCCGCCTGGATCGCGCGCGAAGCCGGTGCGCCCGTCCAGCTGATCTGGAGCCGCGAGGACGACCTGCAGCACGACTTCTATCGGCCGGCCGGGTTCCACTTCCTGGAGGGCGGCCTCGACGCTGCTGGCGGCCTGCTCGCCTGGCAGGATCACTTCGTCACCTTCGATGCGATCGGACAGTACGCAGCGCTGACGGGCATGTACCCGACGGAATTCCCCGCGCGCTTCGTGCCGAACTTCCGGCTCGATACCTCTTCCATGCCGCTGGGCGTTCCGGTCGGGCCGCTTCGTGCGCCGATCGCGAACGCCGTCGCCTTCGTCGTCCAGTCGTTCATCGACGAGCTTGCCCATGCGGCCGGCGCAGATCCCGTGGCCTTCCGTCTGAAGCTGCTCGGCGACGTGGGAAGGGTCGGCGATGGCCCGCAGGCCTATGACGGGGCTCGCATGAAGGGCGTGCTCCAGCTCGTGGCTGAGAAGTCCGGCTGGACGACGCGGTCAAGGCTGCCCACGCGCACCGGCATGGGCGTGGCCTTCCACTACAGCCACCTGGGCTACTTCGCCGAGGTGGTTCAGGTCACCGTCGCGGCCGACGGCACGCCCAAGGTCGATAAGGTCTGGGTGGCCGGCGATATCGGCAGGCAGATCATCAACCCCATGGGCGCGATCAACCAGGTGCAAGGCGCCGTCCTCGATGGGATTTCGGTGGCGCTCTACCAGAAGGTCACGATCGAGAACGGAGCGGCGGCGGTCGGCAACTTCGATACCTACCCCCTGTTGCGGATGTCCGAGTCGGCGCCTGTCGAGGTTCATTTCCTCAAGAGCGACAACCCGCCCACGGGTCTCGGAGAACCCGCCCTGCCCCCAGTGATTCCGGCGCTCACCAATGCGATTTTCGCCGCGACGGGGGTCCGACTGCGCGAACTCCCAATCGACCCGGCACTCCTGAAGGCCTGACGTCCATCGCGCCGAAGTCAGGAAGCTTCAGCCGCCGACTGCGCGTCCTGCGCATCCCGCTCCGCCAGCCGGCGACGTAGCGACGCCAGTCCGCGATGTAGTTCCACCAGCACTCGGGCGGCATGCTCGGGGGTCTGAATCACGGCCTAATAGGCCGCATTCCCCCGAGCCCCGTGACAAGACCCGCGTTCGCGATCAACGCACTATGCGAACGTCGAATAGGTGCTCATGCGCAATTTCGATTTCGCAAACGATCTGGAATTCTATCGTCTGCGCTGGCGGAGTGTGGCGAGCGACCCTGCTTCTCCATCCTGCATTGCGTCGCTGGCGCCAGCCGTTCGGCGTGGGTCCGGGCGGCCAAGTCGCCGCCAGGTCTAAGCCGCCGCAGGCCAGTCGGCACGACCACGGCGCCGGCAAGCCTGGATCGCTTTTTTGATTGTGTACCGTATGATTGTGTGTGATTGGATTTCCTCCATTCAGGAGTTTCCGATGAAGCGACTTTCGCTCTCCCTCGTCGTGGCCGTGGCCGTGTTCGCCGCCCTGCCGGCCGCCGCGCAGCAGGCCCAGATGGTTCGAGGGGTCGTCTCGCAGATACAGCCCGACCGGATCACGGTGACCTCCAAGGGGGGCAAGCCCGTGGTTGTCGACCTGTCCAAGGATTGGCGGGTCTCCGTCACCAAGCCGATCGGCGTCGCCGACATCAAGCCGGGCAGCTTCATCGGCACAGCCGAAATGCCGGTTTCCGACGGCGTCGGCCGCTCACTTGAGGTCCATGTCTTTCCGCCCGGCGTTAAGATGGGCGAGGGCCACTACGCATGGGACAAGAAGAAGGGCTCGATGATGACCAACGGCACCGTTGGAAACATCACCGTGAGCAAGAATGGCCGCGAGCTGGAGGTCGCCTATCCGGGTGGTCAGCGTAAAGTGGTCATCCCGCGCAACGTGCCGATCGTCCAGATCTCGGGCGGCGACCGCAGCCTGCTGAAGCGTGGCTCGGCGGTGTTCATCGTGGCGGCGCCCAAGGCCGGTGGCGGCCTGATCACCAGCTCAGTGGCTATCGGCCAAAGCGGCTCCCGGCCTCCGATGTGATCGCGGGAGGGGAAGCAGGCTGATGACGAAGGCCGATCGACCGCTGCCGGACGGGCGGGTGGCCATCTATCGCCATCCGCTGCTGGTCCGGATCAGCCACGCGGTGAACGCCGTGTGCCTGCTGGCCCTGCTGTTGAGTGGTCTGCAGATCCTCAATGCCCACCCCGCCCTCTATTGGGGCGAGGCGTCGCGCTTCGACCGGCCGTTCGCAGCTATCACCCAGACCACGGACGCGGCCGGCGATTTGCACGGCCGCCTTCAGGTGGGCGGGATGGAATTCGACACCACCGGCCTGCTCGGGGCATCGCGCGACCCGTCAGGCGCGCTGCAACCCATCGCCTTCCCCGGCTGGCTGACCCTGCCCGCCCAACACGACCTGGGCGCCGGCCGGCAATGGCACTTCTTCATGGCCTGGCTGCTCGTCGCCAACGGCGCGATCTATGGCCTCCCGGGCCTTGTGAGCGGCCGGTTCCAAAAGGTGCTCCTGCCGCGGATCGCCGAACTGAAGGGCGTTGGGCGCGCCATTGGCGATCACATGCGCCTGAGGTTCGCGCATGGCGAGGACGCTCGGGCCTATAATGTGCTGCAGAAGCTGGCCTATGTGGCTGTGATCTTCGGCCTCCTGCCGTTGATGGTGATGACGGGGCTGGCCATGTCGCCAGCCATGGACGCTCGCCTTCCCTTCCTGAGTGAGATCCTCGGGGGGCGGCAGACGGCGCGCTCGTTGCATTTCCTCACGGCCCTGAGCCTGGTGGTGTTCTTCGTGCTGCATATCGCCATGGTGTTGGCGGCAGGCCCGCTGAACGAACTACGCTCGATCCTGACCGGCTGGTTTGTGATCGGCAGGAAGGATCGGCGATGAGCATTTTCCAACCCCATCGTCGCGCCTGGTTGACGGGCGCCCTCTCCAGCGCCGCGGGCCTTACGCTCGCCGGTTGCGATCGGCTGACCTCGGAGCCTCGCGTCAACACCGCGCTCGAGGTCGGGGAAATCATCACTCGTCGGGCGCAACGCAGCCTCGTCGGCCGGACGGCCCTGGCTCGCGAGTATCCCGAGACCGCGATTTCGGCCGACTTCCGAGCCAACGGCACGACCAATCCGGAGAACGAGGCCTACCAACAGCATCTGGCCGGGGGCTTCGAAGACTGGCGACTTGAGATCGGCGGCCTGGTCGAGCGGCCGCTCAGCCTGTCCCTCGCCGAGCTGCGCGCAGCGCCCTCGCGCACCCAGATCACTCGCCACGACTGCGTGGAAGGCTGGAGCAGCATCGGCAAGTGGCGCGGCGCCCGGCTGGGGCCCTTGCTCGACCGGGCGGGGCTCAAGCCCGAGGCGCGATTCATTGCGTTCTTCTGCGCCGACACGCTCGAACTGACCTTCGACGGCTCCGGCGACTACTATGAGACCATCGACGTCGTCGACGCCTTTCACCCCCAGACGTTGCTCGCCTACGAGATGAACGACGGCCCGCTGCCGGTGGCCCACGGCGCGCCCGTGCGTCTGCGGCTGGAGCGCCAGCTGGGCTACAAGATGGCCAAGTATGTCATGCGGGTTGAAGCCATCGACAGCTTCGCGGCGCTCGGACGCGGCAAGGGCGGGTACTGGGAAGATCGCGGCTATCAGTGGTACGCCGGCATCTAGGCGCCCTCAGGTCCAAGGCCCGCGCCTTCCAAGCTTTCGATTAGTCGGTCCAGCCGTGCCTTGAGCGCGCCCAGGTCGTGCGTGGGCGGCTGCAGCCGACAATAGGCCTCCCCAGGTACGGTCAGGGCCTGCTGACGCAGGCTGAGCCCCTTGGGGGTCAGGTCGATCATCAGGCGCCGCTCGTCCTCCGGGTCTCGCCGGCGGCTGACCAGGCCCGCGCGTTCCAGTCGCTTGAAGAGCGGTGTCAGGGTCCCTGAATCCAGGCGAAGCCGCTTGCCGACCTCGCCTTGGGACAGCGGCGAGCGCTCCCAAAGGGCCAGCAGGGCGAGGTATTGGGGATAGGTGAGGCCCAGCGGCTGCAGCAAGGGCCGATAGAGCCGCGTCATCAGGCTGCTGGCGGTATAGAGCGAAAAGCAGAGCTGCAGCTCCAGCCGCAGGGGATCGACATCAACCGGCGGGTCGGCCGTGACAGGTTTTGCGGCTCTCGTCATTTCGCCCCAGCTCACACGGACACTGGGGTCAGTCTATGTCGCGGGACCTGGAGCGTCGACGGCGCAATGCGCGGCCAGGAAGGCCTCGATCCGGCGATTGGCGGCCATCGCAATCGCCGTGGGCAGCGCATTGAATCCGTGGGGCGCCTCAGGATGGACCTCGAGGTCCGCGGCGTTGCCGCAACTCGCCCAGCGTGCCGCCAGGAAGAGCGTGTCGTCGAGCAGGATGTCCGCCGAGCCCACGATGAAGAGCGCCGGCGGAAGCCCGCCCAGGTGGGCGAACAACGGCGAGACCTCGGGTCGCCGCCGATCCTCCGGCGACAGCGACGGCGTGAACTGCTCGATCATCCACTCGAGATGCGGGGTCGACAGACCCAGCCGTTGATCCCGCCGCAGTCGCTGGGAGGGCGACATCGAGAGGTCGTAGATTCCGTACGACAGGTTCAGGGCCGCCAGCCGAGCGACGATGGGCTCTCCCCACTCTCAACGGACACGCTCCGCCGCACCACGGAAGCAGAGCGCGACGGAACTTCTAAATTCGGGATGGTCAGGCAACCATTTCCGCCTTGCGCCATCTCCAGACCTTAGCTCACGGGCGAAAAGCGGACTCCGCAAGAGGTACCGGTTGAAGGCGCGCCATCCGCCGCGTCAGCCACCAGTCGCATCCACGACGATGGCGACCGTCTTGCCCCGGGACAGCGGCGCCCATCCCGCCGCGATGGCGGATGCGATGGCTTTCGCCACGAGTTCCGGCGCGATCTGCGAGGCCTTCAGTAGCGGCGCGCCGAACTTGGGTTGCGGGCCCGCCGGAAACTCCAGCACAGCTTCGCGCTGCCCCTCCTTGTGTCGGACGGCGATCGCCTTGCCGCGCCACTCCGCGGCGTCGCTGGACCACTGGGGCTGTCGTTGAAGGCGCCAGACATAAGGCTCCCCACCGACCTCGATCTCAAATTCAGGGCTTTGCTTGGTTCTTGCCATGTGAGGGAGTTAGCCCGTCAAGCGCGCGCAAGCCACCCCGCCCGCCGAGCCGGAGCCCGGGCGTCGGTTGCTCCATGATCGCCCCGGCCTGCGCTGGAGGACGAAAGGTGTTTACCGTGCTCCAGCACGCCAAATCCAAGCACATCGGGTCATGGTGACGAAGCACCGAATCTACACAACCAGCTTCGCTAGCGTCTATCCGCACTACGTCGCGAAAGCGGAGCGGAAAGGGCGCGCAAAGGCCGAGGTCGATCAAATAATTCTCTGGCTGACCGGCGCCCTACGCACTCATTGGCGCTAGTCGCGGGTCAGAGGCCCTTGAGGATGCCCTCGACCATCTTCTTGGCGTCTCCGAACAGCATCATGGTGTTGTCGCGGAAGAACAGTTCGTTCTCGACGCCGGCGTAGCCCGAGGACATGCCGCGCTTCACGAACAGCACGGTGCGGGCCTTTTCCACGTCGAGGATCGGCATGCCGTAGATGGCGCTGGTC